>JAMLHL010000024.1 GCA_023957125.1 Chitinophagaceae bacterium | reverse complement strand
CAAGGATTTTCAGTCCTTTGCTCTACCGACTGAGCTACCGCACCGTATTGTAATTCTATCCCGCTATCACTACCGTTCAGCGGGATCTTGTTTTTCTAAAACTCCTTCGTCGCTTTGAAAAACTACGACCGACTGAGCTACCGCACCGTTATTTATCCTTTCTTTCAAAAGGGGCAGCAAAAATAGGGCTTTCCGGTTTAACAGCGAAAAATAAACCCTAAAAGTTCCATTTTCTCTATTTTCCACATTTCCATATTCCCGCATTCACCCCTACATCCCGTATTGATTCAGAAACTTGATCCGCATGATCTTAAGTTGTTCCCAGGTATAATTCTCCTCGCTGAGCTCCTGCTGGGCTACCTGCAAAGAAGAGGTTTCACAACTCTTAAAATATTCCAGTATCTCTTCCTGGTCGTATTCGTCCACCATTTCGTCTATCGCATAATCCAGGTTGAGCTTGGTGCCGCTGGCGGCAATCGCTTCAATCTCTTCCAGCAAAGCATCCAGGCGCAGGTCTTTGTTTTTAGCAATCGTTTCCAGCGGGATCTTTTTATCGGTTTGCTGGATGATATAAACCTTCAACCCGCTTTTGTTGACCACGCTTTTCATCACGAAATCATCCGGCCGCTCAATGTTATTTTCCTCCACATAGCGGGCGATCAGTTCAACAAAAGGCTTCCCGTAGCGCAGGGCTTTGCCTTTACTTACTCCCTGACACCGTTCCAGTTCCGTAGTGGTGGTAGGATACAAAGTAGCCATATCCTGCAGGGAAGATTCAAGGAAAATTACAAAGGGAGGCAACCCTTTTTTCTTAGCTTCTTTCTGGCGCAGTTCTTTCAACATTTCGAATAACCGGTCGTCGGTGCTTCCGGATGACACGGCATCAACGCCTTCTTCGTCATCCTGGTTGGCCTCCTCGTACAGGTTGTTAAGAACAATTTTAAAGGAGGAAGGCTTTTTAAGGAATTTATCTCCCCTGGCGCTGATTTTCAAAACTCCGTATTCTTCGATATCTTTTTCCAGCAATCCTTCCAAAAGCATTTGCCGGATAAGGGAGTTCCAATAATGTTCCGGCTGATCGTTGCCGGAGGCAAACTCGCTTAAAGCCCCGTGACGATACATGTTTATCTGTGGGGTAAGGCGGCCGATCAGGATGTTCACCACGTAATCCGTGGCAAAACATTCGTCTAATTTTTTTATCACTTTCAGCACTTTCACTGCGTCATTCTTCGCTTCCACCCTTTCTTTGGGATGCAGGCAGTTGTCGCAGTGCCCGCAATTTTCATCGGTGTATTCCTCGCCGAAATAACTCATCAGCACTTTACGGCGGCAAACGCCGGTTTCGGCAAAGGCCACTGTTTCATTGATCAGTTGAGCTCCTATTTCTCTTTCACTCAGTGGCTTATCACGCATCAGGTGTTCCAGTTTGGCCACATCTTTATGCGAATAATATAAAATGCATTTCCCTTCCAGTCCGTCGCGCCCGGCGCGCCCGGTTTCCTGGTAATAATTTTCAATGGATTTAGGAATGTTGAAGTGGATCACAAAACGGATATCGGGTTTATCTATTCCCATCCCAAAGGCAATGGTAGCCACGATCACCTGTACGTCTTCATTCATAAAAAGGTCCTGCCTTTCCGCTCTCAGCTTGCTGTCAAAGCCGGCATGATAGGCTACTGCTTTAATACCATTGGCTACCAGGATATCGGCGAGCTCCTCCGTTGTTTTACGGTTGAGGGTATATATGATCCCGCTTTTTCCTTTCATATTAACAATAAAACGGACCATGCTTTTGATCGTCTGGTCTTTGCTGATCTTGGGTTGTATTTCGTAGTACAGGTTATCCCGGTTAAACGAGGAGATGAAGATTTTAGGTTTTTTCAGTTGCAGGTTCTTTATGATGTCGCTTTGTACCTTGGGCGTAGCGGTTGCAGTGAGCGCTATTACCGGGATATCGGGATGAATTTCTTCCATCATATCGCGCAGCCGGCGGTACTCCGGTCTGAAATCGTGTCCCCATTCAGAAATACAATGGGCCTCATCCACGGCAAAGAAAGACACCTGCAGATCGCGGAAAAAATCAAGGTTTTCCTGTTTGGTCAGGGTTTCAGGCGCCACGTATAACAATTTGGTGTCGCCACTCAGCAGGTCGTCGTGCACCTCTTTAATTTCTTTCTTGTTCAGTGTGGAGTTCAAAAAATGAGCTACATTATCTTTACTGCTGTAGCCCCGGACCAGGTCCACCTGGTTTTTCATCAGGGCAATAAGGGGCGACACGATGATGGCGCAACCGGGGCTTATGATAGCCGGTAGCTGGTAACAAAGACTTTTGCCTCCGCCGGTAGGTTTAATTACGAAGGTATCGTTGCCCGCAAGCAGGCTTTCAATGATCGTCTCCTGGTTGCCCTTGAAAGCGCTAAATCCAAAATATTCCTGGAGGCTGGCTTTGAGGTCTATGCTTTTTGCTGTTGTCCTGGCTTTGCTGTTTCCCTGTTTTTTTTTGACCGGAGATGCTGCTTTTGCAGATGTTCTTTTTGTTACTGATGGCATGTCTTTCTGTTTTCCTTCTCACCTTATATAACGCTATCTCTTGAATTTTAAAAAGCGAGCGAAGTTACTATATTAACCGCTATCATGAAAGTTAATATGTACTTATATAAAGTTTCAGATAGAATTTGAATTCAAATAAATATCATAAGTTACAGAAAATATTGAATATAAAAAAATTTGCAAATTCTTATTTTTCCGGTCTGTGGATTAAGGCAGCGTTTTGGGCCGGCGATTTGCTACCCGATAATTTTAATTAGGTTTGTGGGAACGAAATATGAGACCGATTGATATACAAGTAATTGCCAGGCAAACGATTGCTCAGGAAGCGGAGGCGGTAAGGCAGTTGGCGGCATTCATTAATGAGGAATTTGAAGAAATAGTGAAGAAAATAGCCGCCTGCAGGGGAAAAATGATTTTCAGCGGGGTCGGAAAGAGCGCCGCCGTGGCTCAAAAAATTGTGGCCACTTTTAATTCAACGGGAACCCAGGCTGCATTCATGCACGCCGCCGATGCTGTTCATGGCGATCTGGGGCTGGTGCAAAAAGAGGATATCATAATGATCCTGAGTAAAAGCGGGGAAAGCCCGGAAATCAGGTTGCTGCTGCCACTGATAAAAAATTTCGGCAACACGGTGATCGCCATTACCGGCAATACAGGTTCTTTTCTGGCAGCAGAGGCGGACCATATACTAAACACTACGGTTTCCAATGAAGCCTGCCCCAATAACCTGGCCCCCACTACCAGCACCACTGCACAGATGGTGATGGGAGATGCCTTAGCCATTTGCCTGATGGAATATAAAGGCTTCACCAGCGAAAATTTCGGCCGTTTTCATCCCGGTGGAACGTTGGGAAAGAGACTGTATCTTAAAGTAAGTGATTTGTTTGATAAAAATACGCAACCCGGGGTAAGTCCCGGAAGCGATCTGAAGGAAGTGATCGTAGCGATAACCCAAAACAGGATGGGGGCTACCGCCGTTATCAAAGACGGGGCCATTACGGGAATTATAACAGATGGAGACCTGCGGCGTATGTTACAGAAGGAAGCAGATCTGTTGCATATAAGGGCGGAAGATATCATGAGCAAAAACCCTAAATGTATTGAGGAAGACCAGCTTGCCGTAGCAGCATTGAACAGGATGAGGAAGAATAATATAAATCAGTTGCTGGTAACCCGCAACGGACTATATGCAGGAGTATTACATTTGCATGATCTGGTTAGGGAGGGGATCATATAGAGAACCGGGGGTTGATCCCGTAGCGTGTTTTTAATAGCGTAATAATCAAACTAATTTTTCAGAGCAGGACATGAATAGAAATCATTATGTAGCCATTATGGCTGGCGGTATCGGCAGTCGTTTTTGGCCGATGAGCAGAACGGCTTTTCCAAAACAATTCCTTGATATCCTGAATACCGGCAAAACGCTTATACAGCAAACTTTTGATCGTTTTGCAGACTTCATTCCCAAAGAAAATATATTTATCATCACTTCCGATGAGTATATTCCCATTGTAAAAGAGCAATTGCCGGAGGTGTTGCACGAAAATATATTGGGCGAGCCTTTCCGTAAAAATACGGCGCCGTGTATCGCTTACATCTCTTATAAGCTCAGGAAGATAAATCCAAAAGCCTGTTTGATTTGCGCTCCCTCGGACCACCTGGTTCTGGAGCATATAGCGTTTAAAAAAGTGTGTTATGAAGCGCTGAATTTTGTGCGCGAAAACAATGCATTGCTGACCCTCGGTATAAAGCCCGCCTATCCCAATACGGGATACGGTTATATACAGTTTGAGCAATATGAAGTGAGCGATAATGTGTACAAGGTTAAAACCTTCACCGAAAAACCCAGTCTTGAAATAGCCAAAACCTTTTTTGCCAGTGGTGATTTCCTGTGGAATGCGGGCATCTTCGTATGGAAGGTGACCAATATTGTGAAAGCCTTTGAAAAATACCTGCCCGAAATACATGAGCTGTTTACAGCCGAAGAAAGCAGCCTCAATACTGAATCGGAAAAAGAGGCCATTGGAAGGATCTATCCCCAGTGTACCAATATTTCCATTGACTATGGAATAATGGAGAAGGCCGATAATGTATATCTCATTCCTTCCAGCTTTGGCTGGAGTGATCTGGGCACCTGGAATTCCGCTTACGAGGTCATGGAAAAAGATAAGGACGGCAATGCCGTTTCCGCGCCTCAGATCATGCTTATGGGCGCCTCAAAGAATATGATAAGTATTAAAAATGAGAAGCTGGTAGTATTGCAGGGGCTGGAAAATTATATCGTAATTGATACGGATGATGTATTGCTGATCTGCCCGAGGGATAAAGAACAGGACATAAAAGAATATGTAGCCCAAATAAAATTGGCAAAAGGGGATAAATATCTGTAAATTTGGTTATTAAAACCGTCTTTTAAAAACCTTATCCTTTTATGTTTGCGTATGGAAATTCTCCGGCAAATAAGATTACGATCTTAATTGTTGATGATCACAAATTGATCAGAGATACCTGGTCTTTTATCCTAAACAGTGACCCGAGATTTCAGGTAATAGCTGAGACAGATTCGGGACAGCGATCCATCGAGCTTGCGATGTTGCACAATCCCCAGATTGTTTTGATGGATATTAACATGAGCCCGATGAATGGTTTTGACGCCACCAAAGAGATCCGGAAGGTTGCTCCCGAATCCAGGATAATTGGTGTATCCATGCATTCGCAGCCGGCTTATGCAAAAAAGATGCTTCAGATCGGCGCTGTGGGATATATCACCAAAAATTCCTCGAGGGAGGAGATGATCTCCGCTATCAGCGAAGTGTCGAAAGGTAATAAGTACATTTGCAATGAAGTAAAAACCATACTCTCCGAGCAAATTCTGGAAGATACCGAAAAACCGGATATTAACCTTTTATCGCAGCGGGAAGTAGAGATCATCGGGCTTATAAAGCAAGGACAGTCTTCAAAGGAAATAGCGCAGGAATTAGAGATCACGCTCAAAACAGTAGAAGTTCATCGCCATAATATCCTGAAAAAGCTGAATCTTAAAAATACGGCAGCCCTGGTGAATTTTATTAATAATGCCGGGATCGTGTAAAGCGCAATTGCTTTACCCGTTTGAATGTTTCCGCGTTTTTTGCAGGGATTTGACGGCTGCCCTATCTAATATGTAATTACTATGCAGGGGCTTTCAGTTACGATTGTTCAAACCCGTTTATTCTGGGAAGATCAGCCTGCCAACCTGCAGATGCTGGAAGAGAAGATATTGGCCATTCCCGGGCAAACAGAAATTGTAATTCTGCCGGAAATGTTCAGCACGGGATTTAGCATGCATCCACAGCCGCTGGCGGAAAAAATGGACGGCAATACCGTTAACTGGATGAGGGCGATGGCGGCTGAGAAAAGGATCATTTTAACGGGCAGCGTTATTATTGAGGAGAACGGGCAATATTTCAACCGGATGATATGGATGTTGCCCGACGGAAATTACGGGTATTACGATAAACGACACCTGTTTGCTTACACTTCGGAAGATAAGCGATATACGGCGGGCAGCAAAAGGCTTATTGCCTCTGTGAAGGGCTGGAGAATAAATCTGCAGATCTGTTATGATCTTCGTTTCCCGGTATGGGTAAGACAGAAATCCGCTGCCGGACCTCCCGACGCTGCCGGGCAGCCGGAATACGATCTCATTATTTATGTGGCCAACTGGCCGGAAAGCCGGAATCATGCCTGGGAAACCCTTCTTCAGGCCAGGGCCATAGAAAATCAATGCTACGTGGCCGGGGTAAACCGTGTGGGAGACGACGGGAATGGGATATATCATTGTGGTAATTCCATGATTGTAGATCCTTTGGGTAAGGTTTTATACAAAAAAACAGATGAGGAAGAGGTATATACCTGCATTTTGCAGAAAGAAGGATTGGAGACAGTGAGAAAACAATTTCCCTTTCTGAAAGACGCCGATCGTTTTTTAATTCATCCCTGAACACTTTAAATAATTCATGAAAACCGCTTACACAAATTGCAAGCTGTTTACCGGCAGCCATAAAGAAACCGGTAAGACCATCCTGGTAAACAACAGCATCATTGAAGGGCTGGCAGATATAAAGAACATCCCCGAAGGATACAATATCAAAGATCTTGGCGGCATGAATGTGGCGCCGGCATTGATTGACCTGCAGATCTACGGTGGCGATGGGAAATTGTTTTCCGCAGAGCTGAGTACGGAAGCTATTGCTGCAACCTATCAGTATTGTCTGAGGGGTGGGTGTACCCGGTTTATGCTGACCATGGCTACCAGCAGCATAGAAGATTTTCTGAAAGGGATGGAGCTGGTAAATGATTACTGGCAGCAGGGAGGTAAGGGCCTGCTTGGATTGCACATGGAGGGACCCTATATCAATCCTGCAAAAAAGGGCGCCCATATTCCGGAATATATCAAAAAGCCCACAGTTGACGAAGTAAAAATATTATTGGAAAGAGGAAAGGGTATCCTCAAAATGATGACCCTGGCGCCGGAGGTTTGCGATGAAGAGATCATCCGGATGTTGATGGAGGAGGGTATTATCGTATCTGCCGGACACAGCAATGCTACTTACGCCGAAGCGGCCGGAGGCTTCGCTGCCGGGATCCCCACAGCAACGCATCTGTTCAATGCGATGTCGGCCTTTCAAAGCCGCGAGCCGGGGATGGTGGGCGCTATCTATAATAATGAAACGGTAAAAAGCAGTATTGTGGCCGATGGCATTCATGTGGATTTTGTATCGGTGCGGATCAGTAAAAAACTGATGGGAGAACGTTTGTTTTTTATAACGGACGCGGTTACGGAAAGCTCCAAAGGGGGTTATCAGCATGTGTTTAAAGGCGATCATTATGCCCTGCCCAATGGTACGCTTTCGGGCTCGGCTTTAACCATGATGCAGTCGGTGAGAAATGGCGTGCATCGTGCAGATATCCCGCTTGAGGAAGCTTTGCGTATGGCCTCCACTTATCCCGCCCGGTTATTGCAACTGCCCGTTCCCCTGGGAAGAATAGCGCCGGGATATGCGGCCGAATTTGTATTGTTTGATGACGCGCTGGAACTGGGGGGAACCATCACCGGTTGATCTCGTTTGATATTGACCGGGTAAAAAATGCATGAAACTAACTGATCCCGGTTTAGTTTCTTCCGCCCGGTATCAACGTACCAGTTTGCGTACAAAGGTATTTTCGGCAGTCTGGGTTTTCAGAAAGTACACCCCCTGGCTCAAACCCTGCAACCCGTCTATGATATAGCTGTACCTGCCGGGGGTACATTGCAATTGCTTCAGCGCCACCGTTCTGCCCTGCAGATCGCTGATGCTGAACCGGACGGTTTGACGCTTATCACTGTAGAAACTGATGTCTAACTTATCCTTAAACGGATTGGGCGCCACGGTAAGGTTGAATTGTGTGCTGCTGCTGTCTCTGACGGCAAGCGTTTTGCTGTAAACGTATTTTCCTTCCGGCGAAACGATCCGGATCCGGTAAAATCGTTGATCAGATACCAGTGGTTCCGGATCGGTGAAGCTGAATATGGACGTATTACCGGTTCTATATATTTTACCGATTGACCGGTAGGTTCCATCCACCCGGCCGGCAGCTTCCACCTCAAAGTAAGCAAATTCCTGGTCGCTGTACTCCCAGGTCAGCACCACCTGGCTATTGCTGAGCCGGGAATTGAAATTGGCAATGCCTAAGGGAAGCACGTACTGCGGCGTCCATGCATCGGTGTTGAGCCCGTAGAGGCTTTGTTGCACCTCAAAAACAAAAGGGGCTAAAGGGGGAATTTCAACTTCTCTATAGGTATATTCATTAGAGATCAGCACCCGGGTTGGTTTAACCGCTGTAATACTCTCCACCTGTCCGATTGAACCGGCGCTGCCGATATCAATCTTCCTTTTATTACCGTCTGTAAACAATTGATCCATTTCCGAAAATCCCGAAATCATCCAAATACTACAGGGATAAGCTCCACCAACGATATAGCCCAGCAATATCACAATCTTATTGTTGGCCTTGGTAGCGCTGGTGACCAGAACCCCTCCGGTGTCAAAGCTTCCCCGTTTTTCCGCCACATAATCTCCCGGCTCCGCGGGTACGGTATAATGGCTGGTGGTGTTGCCTATCCAGTTTTTGGTGAAGAGATGAAGCTTTCCATTGTCGTATAGTACCGCTTCGCAGTCAAAAGCGGTGTGGTTACCTGGTTGCGAAGTAAAATCGGTTTGATCTTCATAACTGAAATGGATCACATCAATATCACCGGCAGGAACGGTGCCTGTGGTTCCTTCAATTGCCGCAATGCTTTGTACCGGCACCCGGTAAATTTTAAGATCCGTTCTGTTGCCGTGGGCATTGTTCCCGAAATCGCCTATGTAGATATAAGTACCATCGGTGGTAAGGTCTTCCCAGTCAACATTCGTGGCGCCCTCGAGGGTGATGGTTTTTTCAATATTACGCGTTAGGGTATCTACGACAAAAAGTTCATTGGAATTACCCCCGTCATTCAACGCGTACAATTTACCATTGATATGGATCATCCCGCTGATCTCGTTCAACTCGCCGGGGAGCGTTCCCTTTATTTCCAGACTACCGTTAGTAGTGGGGTAAATACAGGAGCCATCGTTAACATTGGCTGAGGACTCGTAGTTGGTTGCCTGTGGGTCCATACAGCCTGGTTTTTCCTGTGCAGACAGCGAAAAAGTTGTCGGTAAACAAAAGAGCATTAAGGGGAGAAACACGCGCATGATAACCATTTTAGAGCCATGATCAGAATAAAATGGTGATAATTAAAGGTATAATCGGTTTTTAATAGAATCCGGCGTCCCGAAAAACAACATCAATCCTCGTAATCCCTTGCTGAAAATCAGCGGTAAGCTATTGGGATACGAAATCTTCCTCGCGAAAACCGGATACCAAATTAGAACTATTTATCGGTTTTTAGAAGAATTATTTATGATCTCCCACACTTTGTCCATTTTCCCGTCCCGATCATTCCTGATATTATCAACCGTAGGCGGCACATATATATCAGGCATTACCCCTCTGCCATCCTTAGCTCCGGCCTGGTATTGTACCAGCCTGAATAATGGCATCCTCACTTTCATTTTGGTTTCGGGCAGCACCACATTGGGGATCAGTATGCCGCTGTTGCCATAAGCGCCTCCACCCGCTTCCTCTCCAATAAGCAATACATTCTGCTGGCCTTTTACCGTGTGGGCAAATAAGGTGCCGGCGGAAAAAGTGGGACCACTGATCAGCACGAACACCTGGCCGGTATAAAGATTTTTTTTATGCGGGGAAAAGAAATGTTTTTCCCAGTACCTGAAATGATAATTACCATCGTTCTTTTTACCGGTAGTGAAAAACAGGATCAGGGAATTGAGCCATCCATCGGTGAAATAACGTTTGTAGCGACCCAGCCCGTTGTGCATAGCCACGGCTGTATCGGCTACTTTAAACGGCGTGTTGCGGATATACCGCACTAAAGATGTATAGTTGTTTACCCTCCCGCCTCCGTTAAGCCGGAGATCAATGACCAGGTTGGGGACCCCCGCTTTGCGTAATTTCCGGAAAGATCTCCGGTAAAAAGAAGGCAGTCTGCCGCCGCCGCCAAAACTGTTGACGGTCATTTCCGCCAGGGTGTGGGTAGTGTCTATCTCAAACGACCGGATGTTTTCCCGCCTGGCATGTTTTTCCTTCGGCTCTATTCTTTTGTTCCTGCTGCGGATGTAGGTACTGGCCAGGCTGTCTGTAGAAGGGTCAAATAATGGTACCGGCGTTGTCTTTTCCACCCCTGCACTGTCTATATACCCCACTTCATAGCTTTTTTCCAATCCCATGATGTTGCGCAAATAATAAGGAAAGGCAGCGCTGAGCCTCACATAATTTACGTTTTCGGAATATCCGTCGGTAGGCATGAATTGAAACAGGGTATCTGCGAGTTGCGGCTCTTTATAACCGTTGATCCGGGTGATGATGGTTCCTCGTTTTAAGATACTGTCGTTTTTATTGAGGTTAAAAGTGAGCACCATCGTATCGGGCCAAATCTTCATAAACAAAGGAAAAGAAGGTTGCAGATGCTCCTGTAACCGCTTATTATAGCCGCGTGGAAAATTGAAGCTGGTATGGCCGCAACGGACCTGGGTGGTAACGGGGGCAAGGATGGAAAAACCGAACTCCTGCCTCGTCATGGAATCGGTGATCGCCCGGTAATATTTATCGAAACAGTGGTCCATACTGTCTTTGGACGTGTACCAGTACAATGCCGGGTGAAACCGCTCCATGATCTCACGCAATAAGGTATAGTCCTTGCGCAAAGCCTCTGCAGAAAACTTTTTACCGGGGTCCATTGCTTTTCTGGTGGTTTTACAGCTACCTGCCAGTATTATCAGCACAGATAATAATAAACCATACTTAGACCTGTTTGCCATAAGCGGTAAAAATAGACCCCAAAATCCAAACTGTGGAAGAAATTTGAACGCGGAAGGAGGTCTCAGGGTGCAGGTTGCACAGGTCTCAGGTATGAGGTATGAGTGTCTCAGGGTGCGGGTCTCAGGTTGCAGCACCACCCTGAAACTTGCATCCTGCGCCCTGCAACATGACAATCCAAACTAAAAACTCCAAACTTCAAGCACCTGCAACTTGCAACTTGCAACCTGTACCCTGCATCCTGCTACCCAAATGCATTCCAGCCTTGTGCGGTTAGAGGATGTTTGTTATTAGACCGTGTGATAATATGGCAGCCTTCTTCCGGCTCCGTGATATAACCGATAACACTGATCTGTTCGTTAAATACCAGTTTATCATAATCCTCCTGTTTAATAGTAAAAAGCAGTTCATAATCTTCCCCGCCGCTTAAAGCGCAGGCCGTAGGATCCATATCCAGCTTAAAAGCAAATTCCCTGGTGGGTTCGGCAACCGGAATTTTATCTTCATACAGCACACAACCCTTATTGCTTTGTTTACAGATATGCAACAGGTCGCTGCTCAATCCGTCGCTGATATCCATCATGCTGGTAGGGATAATGTTGCTTTCCTCCAAAAAAGAAATGATATCTCTCCGGGCTTCCGGTTTCAACAGGCGGCGCAGGATATAATCCTGTCCTTCCATATCGGGCTGAACTGCAGGACTTTCCAGGAATATTTTTTTCTCTCTTTCCATCAGCAGCAACCCCAGGTAGGCCGCTCCCAAATCGCCGCTTACGCAAACCAGGTCGCCTTTTTGTGCGCCATCTCTCTTCACAAACTGATCCGGCGCCACTTCCCCGATGGCGGTTACACTTATGATAAAACCTTTGTTGGAAGTGCTGGTATCTCCCCCAACCAGATCTACATTGTATTTCTGACAGGCCGCATATACACCTTCATAAAATTCTTCCATCGCTTCCACACTAAACCGGTTACTGATGCCGATGCCCAGGATGATCTGCGTGGGGCTGGCATTCATGGCATAAATATCGCTCAGGTTTACGATTACACTTTTATAACCTAAGTGCGTCAACGGGGTATAAACCAGGTCGAAATGAACCCCCTCGATCAAAAGATCGGAAGTAACGACCACCTGCCTGCCAAAATGATCCAGCACGGCCGCGTCATCGCCCACACTTACAATAGTAGAAGCATGTAGCGTTTCGTTGTTTCGCGTGAGATGCTCTATTAATCCGAATTCGCCAAGAGATGCTATTTCCGTACGGGTGGACATGGAAAATATTTAGTGTTTAAAGGAATGTTTGAAAGCATAGCCCCGCTTTCTGTAACAAAATTGCTCCACATTAATTTGCTCCGTTGATAAACGCCCTTAGTTCCTCATGGATTTTTCCATTGGTTGCCAAAAGGCTGGGTTGATAGGGGGAATAATAGTTCCCGCTGAAATCGGTTATTTTTCCCCCGGCTTCTTCTACTATCAAAAAACCCGCCGCGCTGTCCCATGCTTCTAACTTGTGTTCATAAAATCCATCGAACCTGCCGGCAGCTACCCAGCAAAGATCAATGGCTGCCGAGCCCAGGCGCCGCAGGGGAATTCCTTTCCGGATCAGTTTTTCAAAAATAACCAGCGGGCCATTCGGTTCATCCAAAAGCTGATACGGGAAACCCGTTACCAGGCAGGCACTATCCAACTCCGCCTTTTCACTCACCTGCAGCGGCTTGTTGTTCAGAAAGGCGCCCTTCCCTTTTTCGGCTACAAAAAGTTCATCAAAAAAAGGATTAAACACAGCGCCTAAAATGATCGTTCCCTTGCGTTCCACGGCAATGCTTACACAGCATATGGGGATACCGTTGGCAAAGTTTACCGTGCCGTCTATCGGGTCAACGATCCATTTATAATCCGAATCCATCACTATTTCCCCGGCTTCCTCGCTCAGGATAAAGTGGTCCGGATAGCTGTTTTTAATAATTTCAATGATAGCCTTTTCTGAGGCATGATCTACTTCCGTTACCAGATTATTGATCCCTTCCTTGTTGGATATCTTAAACGAGCCCTGGAAAGACTCTTTCATAATAGCGCCGGCCGATGTCACCGCCTGTAATAAAACCGATTTTAACATGCGGCAAAGATAGGTACTTCAAAAAAGATTTATCTTTACCGCCAAACCTAAACATAGTTTTATGGAATTAATGAAATCGGGCAATCCTACACTCAGCGAAAAAATGTTTGATCAGGCTATACCGGTGGATAGTGATCAGGTGATGACGGTAAGGGGCGCTTTAAATAAGTTTGGCTTTCTTTTCTTAATGGTGATGGCCACGGCGTTTTTCAGTTGGTATAATTTCAATAAAGGGGTGGATGTCACTTCCTATATGTGGGGCGGCGCCATCGGCGGCTTTATCGTGGCGCTGGTGATCGTTTTTAAGAAAACCTGGGCGCCCTTCCTGGCTCCTGCCTATGCGCTACTTGAAGGGCTGTTTGTAGGCGCTATTTCCGCTTATTATAATCATGCCTTCGCGGAAACCGCACCTAATATTATTATGCAGGCAGTGGGATTAACCTTTGGAGTGGCTATAGCTATGTATGTTTTGTTCAATATGCAGATCATTCGCGCTACGGAAACTTTTCGTTCGGTGATCATCACCGCTACGGCAGGAATTGCCATTTTTTATCTGATCTCCATCGTGCTTCGTTTTTTCAATATTGAGATGGCGTTTATCCACCAGGGCACCACCTTCGGGATTATTTTTTCCCTGGTAGTGGTAGCTGTTGCCGCATTGAACCTGATCCTGGATTATGATATGATTGAAAAGGGCGCTGCCGCCAGGGCGCCCAAATACATGGAATGGTACGGCGCTTTCGGATTGCTGGTAACCATTGTATGGCTCTATCTTGAAATATTGAGATTGCTGGCCAAAATGAACAGCCGCAAATAGTTCCCTTCATAATAAAATGTAATAATACATCCCGGGATAATTTCCAATGCCTCCGTTTTCAGTATATTTATACTTTTTGTAAAGACTAATGTATTAAGAATGAAAACCTGGAATTTTGGAATTGTCGGCGCCGGTGCGGTGGCCGAATTTCATGCTAAATCTATTCAGCA
Organism: Chitinophagaceae bacterium; assembly: GCA_023957125.1. GTDB lineage: Bacteria > Bacteroidota > Bacteroidia > Chitinophagales > Chitinophagaceae > Agriterribacter. Next base: position 43,026 of record JAMLHL010000024.1, on the reverse strand, counting down.
TTTAAATAACGCCCGGTTGGTGGGTGTTTGTGGAGCCGGCTCGGGAAGGGCAGAAGCATTGGCGAAAAAATATGATTGCCGGGCTTTTGCCGATTATCATGCCCTGCTTGAAGATCCCGAGATAGAAATTGTGACCATTGCCACACCCAGCGGGTTGCACATGGAACCTACTATCGAAGCGGCAAAACGGGGGAAGCATGTGTTGTGTGAGAAGCCTATGGAAATTAAGTTAGAGAGAATTGACGCCATGATCGCGGCTCACGAAGAAGCGGGAACAAAACTGGGCGGATTTTTCAATTACCGGTTTACGGAAACGACTCACCTGCTGAAACAGGCGCTGGCTGAAGGGCGATTTGGCACACTTAGTTTTGCCTCCATACATGTACCCTGGTGGCGAAGCGATGAATACTATCAGCATAAATGGCGCGGTACCCTGGAACTGGACGGCGGCGGAGCAATGATGAACCAGGCTATCCACATGGTAGATCTGTTGCAGTATATCATGGGGCCTATCGAATCCTTACAGGCTTATATCGCCACCCTTGGGCACAAAATTGAAGCAGAAGATACCGCAACGGCTATTGTAAAGTTCAAAAATAAGGCGCTGGGGTCAATCTATGGCACCACCGCGTCATTCCCTGGGCAGCCACGCAGGATTGAAATAACCGGAACCCACGGAACGGCCATCCTGGAAGACAGCAATATAAAATACTGGCAATTCAGCGAAGAAAGTTCCGAAGATGCGGCGATACGTCTTCGATATGCGGCTACCGGAAATGCTGCCGGCGCGTCCGATCCTGCAGCCATTCCCTTCGAGCTACATGCCGCTAATATTGCTGCTTTTATAACCTCCGTTGAGAGCGGCAAGCCATTTGAAATTGATGGGAAAGAAGCCAGGAAGGCAGTGGAGATTGTGCTGGCGATGTACTCTTCAGCCCGGGAAAATTGTCCCTATCAATTTTAAATTACACGCTAATTATATATCACCTAACTGTGGCCGTAAAATAATATCTTCCACACAGGCCCGGGCGGAAAGTTGTGAAGCGGCAAAGATCATCTGGGCCACATCTTCCGCTTTCATGAAACGTTGGGCTTCAATACCGCTGCCGGCCCAGGAATCGGTATAGGCCGCGCCGGAATATACTGTCGTAACTTTGACAGCAAAGGGTTTCATTTCTTCTCTCAGGTTTTTTGAAAATCCGGCTAAGGCAAATTTGCTGATGCTGTAAGCCCCGCCGTTTTTGTAGGCTTGGAAGGAAGCAATGGAACACATATTAAAAATATGGCCGCTCCGCTGCTCCATCATCGCCGGCACCAGCGCCCTGGTAAGGTGGTAAGCGCTGTAGAAATTAGTGTTCATCATGTTTTCCATCGTGCCTTCGGGTTCATTGTAAACACTGCCGGGTTCAAAAGAACCGGCGTTATTAACGAGGATATCTATGGAAATGTCCAATCCTAAAAGCCAGTTGCCCAGGGAATTGACCTGTTCTCTTTTACTCAAATCAAACGCCCGGGCCTTGATTTTAATTTCCGGGAACCGGGTAGTAAGGTCCTCCATCGCTTTGTACAAGGTCACTTCATTTCTGGAGGTCAGGTAGAGATCGTATCCGTTGGCGGCAAACAGTTCGGCAATGGCTTTGCCAAAGCCTCTCGATGCGCCGGTGATGATGATATTCATAATGAAGGCGAATTTAATACGAATGGAATCAAATATAAGTTTCTCGTTGTGATTTAACCCGGAGCGTATGACCGGTCTGCATGCATCGGCGTCCGGATTGCTTTGATAAGGTTCTTCAGGATATTTTGTATTTTCGATAACATGATTATCAACGCTAACCAGATATACCACATTTACAACCAGGGCAACAACGGGGAAAGGATATTTTACAGGGAAACAGATTATTATGTGTTCATGGACTTTTTCAAAAGAAATGTTTATTCTTTCGGTGAAACCTTAGCCTGGTGCTTGATGCCCAATCATTTTCATTTCCTGATTTATGCCACAGAAGCATCCGCCAAACCGGTAAAAATAGGCAATATTTTTTCCACCCAATTATCAAATTCCTTCCGAAAACTACAAAGTATTTATGCGCAACATTTCAATTTGCAGCAATCCAGAACCGGATCTTTATTCCGTCAAAAAGCCAAAGGCAAATGTTTAGATAATGGGCGTACCCAATATGCGCAAACCGTATTTCATTATATTCATCAAAACCCTTTGAGAGCAGGGTTGGTGAACAGCCTGGAAGGTACCTGAGGCTGTTCCTCCTAAACCGGTCGGTACGCATCGGCGTCAGACCGGTTTGCTTGAGGATGTTCTTTGGTTTTTCGGTCTGACCTTCGGTACCGACCGCAAACCGGTCGGCACGCATCGGCGTCAGACCGGTTTGCTTGAGGATGTTCTTTGGTTTTTCGGTCCCCAAGAAATTACGTAGACCAGGTTTTTTCGGATCCGACCGCGAAACCGGTCGGCACGCACCAGCGTCAGACCGGTTTGCCTTTTGAGGATGTTTTTTGGTTTTGCGGTCTGACCTTCGGTACCGACCGCAAACCGGTCGGCACGCATCGGCGTCAGACCGGTTTGCTTTGAGGATGTTTTTTGGTTTTGCGGTCTGACCTTCGGTACCGACCGCAAACCCGGTCGGTACGCATCGGCGTCAGACCGGTTTGCTTGAGGATGTTTTTCTGTTTTGCGTTCTGACCTTCGGTACCGACCGCAAACTCAGTCGGTACGCATCAGCGTCAGACCGGTTTGCTTGAAGATGTTTTCTGTTTTGCGTTCTGACCTTCGGTACCGACCGCAAACCGGTCGGCACGCATCGGCGTCAGACCGGTTTGTTTTGAGGATGTTCTTTGGTTTTGCGTTCTGACCTTCGGTACCGACCGCAAACCCGGTCGGCACGCACCAGCGTCAGACCGGTTTGCTTGAAGATGTTTTTCTGTTTTGCGGTCTGACCTTCGGTACCGACCGCAAACCCGTACCTTTGCCTCTTCATCCTGAAAAATGACATACCGGCATTTATTCTTTGATCTGGATCATACCTTGTGGGACTTTGAAACCAACGCCCTGGAAACCCTGAAAGCGTTATACCAGGAGCTTGACCTGGCGGGTTATGGCATAGGGGATTTCAGCAGTTTTTTTGAAAGATATACCTATCACAATAACCGTTTGTGGGATCGTTACCGGAAAGGGTTTATAAAACGCAGTGAGCTTCGTATAAAACGAATGCGGAATACCCTGCTCGACTTCAAAATCGCCAATGAACCGTTAGCCCAAACGATGGACACCTGTTTCCTGGACCGGTTGCCAACGAGAACCGTTTTGTTTCCGCATACCATTGAAATACTGGAATACCTGCGCAACAAAGGTTATGCCCTGCATTTAATAACCAATGGTTTCGAATCGGTGCAACACAGTAAGCTGAAACATTCCGGATTGACCGGGTTCTTTGAAGTGGTAATTACTTCGGAAGGCAGTAACAGCCTGAAACCGCAGAAAGAGATTTTCGATTATGCATTGAAGAAAACAGGGGCCTCTCAAAAAGAAAGTATAATGTTAGGAGATGATATGGAAGCCGATATTGGAGGAGCGAAGAATGCCGGTATTGACCAGGTATATGTAAACCACAATAATATCCCGGCGGTTTTGGAACCTACCTATATGGTAAACGCTTTAATAGACCTTCGACATATTTTTTAGGAAACGATGCTAAAGCTGACTGTTCAGGAGTGGGATCGCAGCGGCAATTTCATTCACTTTCTGGTAAATTTCGGGAGTTTGTAAAAAAGTGAGATGGCGGTGGTGGTGGAGGTCGGTGCCCAATAATTCAATATACTTTAGTTTGACGAGGTCTTCGGCCATTTGGGCTACCCGCTTGCCGTAATAGCCGCTTAACGACAGGATGTTGGTTTGAAACAAGCAACCCAACGTTCTCAGTTCCTCATATTTTTCGGGCTTCTGATGAAAATATATATATCTTTCGGGGTGGGCCAACACCGGCTTATATCCTTTCAGCTGCAGGTTGAATATTTTTTCTTTATAGTCAAACGGGGCGCTGGCAAATGAAAATTCCACCAATACCAGGTTATCTTTGATGGTCAGCAGCGGTTCGTCCATCTGCAGAAGCTGATCAAAATGATCGTCCAGCAAATATTCTGCCGCTGCCCTCAGTTCGATATTAATTTCTCTTTTCTCCAATTCCGCTTTCAGTCGCTCACAGCCCTGCGTAATGGTTTGCCGGTTGTTGGGATACAGGTCAATCATGAGGTGCGGCGTGGTGATCAGTTTCTGATAGCCCGCGTCCCGCAATCCTTCTATCAGTTGAACAGAGGTTTCCATATCCGGAGAGCCGTCGTCAATGCCCGGTATGAGATGCGAATGCATATCGCATTTCAGGATGCTGAGGTTACCCTCAAATGGCGGTTGCTTTTTCTTGAAGAATGAAAACATGGAAGATTTGAGATTTCTGATTTTAGATGGCAGTCAGCTTTGATCTGTCAATTGTCGGCAAGGTATCAGGTTTCAGCCATGATAGTTCATCGCCGGCTGCCCACCTCGGATTTCGAAATTTCTTTTTCGAATTTTATATTTCTCACATTTTCTCATAAGTCGCGGGCGAACTCCCTATACACCTCCGTTATCCCTTCCCTTAAATGGATCTTTGCTTTCCACCCGAGTGCGTGCAAGCGGGTGACATCCATCAGTTTCCGCGGCGTGCCGTCGGGCTTTGAGGTATCTTGAACAATAGAACCGGTATAGGCTACTATCTCTTTTATCAGCAATGCAAGATCCTTTATCGTAATATCTTCTCCCACCCCCACGTTGATATGCCCCGGCTCATTGTATTGCTGCATCAGGAAATAGCAGGCGTCGGCAAGGTCATCTACATGCATGAATTCCCGGAGAGGCATTCCCGTACCCCAGATGGTTACGCTTTGTTGACCGTTTATTTTTGCCTCATGGAATTTCCTGATGAGTGCGGGTAATACATGCGAATTATTAAGATCGTAATGGTCGTTGGGCCCGTAAAGATTGGTTGGCATTACAGAAATAAAATTGCAGCCATATTGATCGCGGTATGCATCGCAGAGCTTGATACCCGCAATTTTGGCGATGGCATACGGTTCATTGGTTGGCTCCAGCAGTCCGGTAAGCAGGTATTCTTCTTTCAACGGTTGCGGCGCCATTTTGGGATAGATACAGGAAGAGCCAAAGAACATCAGTTTTTTTACCTTGTTTTCGTACGCGGCATGGATGATGTTGTTTTGTATCGCCAGGTTGTCGTACAGGAAATCGGCCCGGTAGCTGTTGTTGGCGAGAATGCCGCCCACTTTAGCCGCCGACAGGAAAACATAATCCGGTTTTTCCCCGGCAAAAAATTCGTTCACTGCTTTCTGATCGCGTAAATCCAGCTCTGCAGAACTGCGTACTGCCAGGTTATGAAAACCTTCCTGTTGTAATTTCCTGACCATCGCCGAACCCACCATGCCACGGTGCCCGGCTACATATATTTTATCGTTCCTATTCAAAACAGATGGTTTAATTTGAGATTTCAAATTTGAAATCTCGAATTTATTCATATTGATTCTTAACAGTAAAGCCGCTGTCTTTTAACAGTTTTTCTTTTTTAAAGAGCTCCACGTCAGCCGCCACCATTTCTTTCACCAATGCAGGCAGATCATAGCGGGGTTTCCAGCCCAATTGAGTATGGGCTTTGGTAGCGTCGCCTATCAGCAGATCCACTTCGGTAGGGCGATAGTAGTTGGGGTCAACAGCTACTACTTCGGTACCTGCCGGCAACCGGTATAGCGGATTGCTGCAGGATTGCACCACGCCCACTTCTTTTTCATCTTTGCCCAGGAAATCAATATTTATACCCACTTCGGCAAAAGCCATCCGTACAAATTCCCGTACCGGTGTGGTTATCCCGGTGGCTATTACATAGTCTTCCGGCTTCTCCTGTTGCAATATCAGCCACATGGCCTGCACGTAGTCTTTCGCATGTCCCCAGTCGCGTTGGGCATTCAGGTTGCCCAGGTAAATTTTCTGCTGCATTCCCAGGGCAATTTTGGCTACACCGCGGGTAATCTTCCTGGTAACAAAGGTTTCTCCCCGCAGCGGCGACTCGTGGTTGAACAGGATACCATTGACGGCAAACATATTATAGGCTTCGCGGTAGTTTACCGTAATCCAGTAGGCGTAAAGTTTGGCCACCGCATATGGCGAACGAGGGTAGAAGGGCGTGGTTTCCGACTGGGGTACAGCCTGCACCAGCCCGTACAGTTCGGAGGTAGAAGCCTGGTAGAGTTTTGTTTTATTGATCAGGCCCAGGAACCGGATGGCTTCAAGCAGTCGCAATGCGCCCAATCCATCGGCATTAGCAGTATATTCGGGGGTTTCAAAACTTACATATACATGGCTCATGGCCGCCAGGTTGTAGATTTCATCGGGTTGCGTTTCCTGGATGATGCGGATCAGGTTGCTCGAATCGGTGAGATCGCCATAATGCAGCTTCATCTTAACGCCCGGCTCGTGCGGGTCCTGGTACAGGTGATCAATCCGGTCGGTATTGAACAGGGAACTGCGCCGTTTGATACCATGTACAAAATAACCCTTCGATAGTAATAACTCCGCCAGGTACGCTCCGTCCTGCCCCGTAATGCCGGTAATTAATGCCGTTTTGCTCATGTATAAATTTGAGATTTGAAATTTAAGATTTGAGATTGCGCACCGGGCCGAATGTTTTTTGGTTTTGCGGTCTGACCTTCGGTACCGACCGCAAACCGGTCGGCACGCCCCAGCGTCAGACCGGTTTGCTTTGAGGGTGTTTTTTGGTTTTTCGTTCTGCCCTTCGGTACCGACCGCAAAACCCGGTCGGCACGCACATTTGCAATTACCACATTTTCTCTTTCCATCAGCCTCGTTTCAAAAACTGCCCCAGTTTTCTCAGTGGTTTCAGGTACAAAGTAAAGAAATAAGGTTCAAGATCGTTGACTTTCCAGGCCAGCCGGTCGCCCTGGTTGGCCTTCAGCCTGTTTTTCAGCGATGCCGTGCTTACCCCGCCCATTCTCATTTTGGTGATCACCTCGTTGATATATACCGCCGGGAACTCATGTTTGAGCAGGATACGCAACATCAGTTCGTAATCGGCGGCGGAGCCTAATTGGAGGTTAAAAAGCCCCACCTTGTTATACACTTCCCTTCGCACAAAAAAGGTAGGATGAGGGGGCATCCAGCCAAAATAAAAGCTTCTCCTATTGTAGGGACCTGCCTGCCAGGTGCGGAATACCGTGTTGAGATCGTCCCGTTGTACAAATTGCAGGTTGGCATAGCTGCATTGTGTTGCCGGATTTTCAAAGGCTTTTGCTACGGTAGAAAGGACGTTGGGACGGGCATAGACATCATCCGAGTTAAGCATACCGATCACGTCTCCGGTAGCTAAGGCGATCCCCTTGTTCATGGCATCGTAAATGCCGTTGTCTTTTTCGGACACAACCTTTGAAATATGGGCGAAGCTACTGACAATCTGCAGGGTTTCGTCCTCCGATCCCCCGTCTATTATAAGGTGCTCAATATCCGGATGATCCTGTTGTTGGACGCTCTGCAGGGTATCCCTGAGGGTAGCGGCACTGTTAAAGGTGGCAGTGATAAGAGAGATTTTCATGGGTCGGTTCGTTGGTCAACTATCTGTAATTATTCTCTGTTTTTGAGCGGTTGCCGGATTGCCCGAATAGATGGTATATCGCTCCATGTTTCGGGTAGCCACGGAACCTACGTTTAACATCGAATGTGAGCAGGCGGTAACGCCGGGGCAAACCACGGCTTTGGCACCAATCCAAACGCCATCTTCCAGTAAAACCTTCCTGACGATTAAATCAAAGCCCGGTTTCTTATAATTGTGATTACCGGTCAGCAACAGAGCCCCCTGGGAGATACAAACGTGATTGCCCAGGGTTATGGTATCGAGGTTATCTATCCAAACTGATTCTCCAATCCAGCAATAATCTCCAATAACCAGTTTCCAGGGGTATTTGATATTAACTCCGGGTTTAATAACCACGCCTTCGCCTAGTTGGGCGCCGAACCATTTAAGCAACAGGCATTTCAGGCCTGAGAAAGGATTGAAAGGGTTGATAAAAAACAAGACATTCGTAAAGTACCACAAAACCTGTTTCAATTTTCCTGCACCTATAGCGCCTTTATACCAATCGTTGTTATATGTATTGAGCCTGGTTTGAGACATGATATCGGTATCGGCTTATTATATTGTGTTTTAGTTTTCAAACAACCGCTGCAAAATTAAGGACTAACGGTTTTTCCTTCACAATTGCTTTACGAAGCAGCCCCCACCGCCATTACGAGCCCCCGGATAATTTTGGGAACTGAATAATCATTTCATAGGGCGAAGTAATCTCCTTATGGCGCAATCGGGTGTAACTGGTTTGGTGATAAGCATCTTCGTGGTCGCTTCGCTTACCGGGGGCTAACCCGCCCCCACCGCCATTACGAGCCTTCAGATAATTCCGGGAGCTGAGTAATCGTTCTCCGGGGCGAAGTAATCTCCATATGGCGCAACCAGTTGTAATTGGCTTGGTAATGAGCATCTTCGTGGTCGCTTCGCTTACCGGGGGCTAACCCGCCCCACCGCCATTACGAGCCCCCGTATAATTCCGGGAACTGAGTAATCATTCTCCGGGGCGAAGTAATCTCCATATGGCGCAACCGAGTGTAACTGGTTTGGTGATAAGCATCTTTGTGGTCGCTTCGCTCACCGGGTGCTTACCCGCCCCACCGCCATTACGAGCCTTCAGATAATTTTGGGATCTGAGTAATCATTTCATAGGGCGAAGTAATCTCCATATGGCGCAACCAGTAATTGGTTTGGTGATAAGCATCTTCGTAATCGCTTCGCTCATTGGGGGCTTACCCGCCCCCCCGCCATTACGAGCCTTCAGATAATTCCGGGAGCTGAGTAATCATTCTCCGGGGCGAAGTAATCTCCATATGGCGCAACCGAGTGTAACTGGTTTGGTGATAAGCATCTTTGTGGTCGCTTCCTCACCGGTGCTTACCCGCCCCACCGCCATTACGAGCCTTCAGATAATTTGGGATCTGAGTAATCATTTCAGGGCGAAGTAATCTCCATATGGCGCAAAGTAATTGGTTTGGTGATAACATCTTCGTAATCTTCGCTCATTGGGGCTTACCCGCCCCCGCCATTACGAGCTTCAGATAATTCCGGGAGCTGAGTAATCATTTCATAGGGCGAAGTAATTCCATATGGCGCAACCGGGTGTAACTGGTTTGGTGATAAGCATCTTCGTAATCGCTTCGCTCATTGGGGGCTTACCCGCCCCACTGCCATTATGAGCCTTCAGATAATTCTGGGAGTTGAGTAATCATTTCACAGGGCGAAGTAATCTCCATATGGCGTAACCAGTTGTAATTGATTTGGTGATAAGCATCTTCGTGGTCGCTTCGCTCATTGGGGGTTACCGCCCCACCGCCATTACGAGCTAGATAATTCCGGAGCTGAGTAATCATTTCATAGGCAAGTAATCTCCTTATGGCACCGAGGTAACTGGTTTGGTGATAAGCATCTTTGTGGTCGCTTCATCACCGGGGGCTTACCCACACCGCCATACGAGCCCCGTATAATTTCGGGAGCTGAGTAATCATTTCATAGGGCGAATACCATATGGCGCAACCAGTTGGTTTGGTGATAGCATCTTCGTAATCGCTTCGCTCATTGGGGCTTACCCGCCCCCGCCATTACGAGCCTTCAGATAATTCCGGGAGCTGAGTAATCATTTCATAGGGCGAAGTAATCTCCATATGGCGCAACCGGGTGTAACTGGTTTGGTGATAAGCATCTTCGTAATCGCTTCGCTCATTGGGGCTCGCTTCGATGTGTAATAATTTTTCAAAAGACCACAGATTATTTGACATCTCGCGAAGACGTTGCTGATAAGGGCTTCGGCGTGTATTATTTGTTCAAGTTCCCGGCATCCGTTTACGCTTCGCAAGTCGGGATGATCTACCACAATTTCACCTCTTCCCATAGATCCTTCCATTCAGGATTCATACTTTCGATCAGCCAAATTTTCTTTGCCCGACTGCCGGCCTTTATACGTTTCTCTTCTTCTATCGCTGCTTCTATGGTTTCGAAGAAAGCAAAATAAACCAGCTTATTGGCGTTATATCTTGCCGAGAAGCTACCCCGGTAATATTTTTCCCGATGCTGCCAGGTACGCCTGTGCAAATCACTGGTTACCCCGGTGTACAGTACGGTATGGTACTTGTTGGTGATGATGTAAACGTGTCCTCCTTTGGCTAATCTCATGTTCTTGGTGTTTATAGGTTAACAATAGGCTCATGGTGCAATGATAAGCTGTCGGGTTAAGAGTTCAGGTCGAAGCTCACCTGCCGCAGTTCCAGGTAATCTCGTTGCCCCCACCGCCATTACGAGCCTTCAGATAATTCCGGGAGCTGAGTAATCGTTCTCCGGGGCGAAGTAATCTCCATATGGCGCAACCAGTTGTAATTGGTTTGGTGATAAGCATCTTCGTAATCGCTTCGCTCATTGGGGGCTAACCCGCCCCCACCGCCATTACGAGCCCTCAGATAATTCCGGGAACTGAGTAATCGTTCTCCGGGGCGAAGTAATCTCCATATGGTGCAACGAGTTGTAATTGGTTTGGTGATAAGCATCTTCGTGGTCGCTTCGCTTACCGGGGGCTAACCCGCCCCCACCGCCATTACGAGCCTTCAGATAATTCTGGGAGGTAAGTAATCATTTTGCAGGGCGAAGTAATCTCCATATGGCGCAACGAGTTGTAATTGGTTTGGTGATGAGCATCTTCGTAATCGCTTCGCTTACCGGGGGCTCGCTTCGATGTGTAATAATTTTTCAAAAGACCACAGATTATTTGACATCTCGCGAAGACGTTGCTGATAAGGGCTTAGCCGCCTGTTGAACAAGTCGGGGCTTTAACTGAACATTTCCCTATATTTTTCCTTCAGACCGGAACTTGCTGCAAAATCTTTTGCATACTGCCAGGCACCGGTACTCCATTGCTGGAATTCATCGTTGTTCATGTCCGCCACCTGCTGCAACACCTGTACGAAAGCCGAAGGGTCGTCGAGCGGCAGATCCCAGCCGGCATGCTGTTCCTGCAGGTTGCGCCAGGGCGTTTGATCGCTGATCAATACCGGCCGACCGGCAGCTAAAGCCTCAAAAATAGCATGTCCGAAATTTTCGCCGCGACTGGGTAATACAAATAAATGATGTTCATTGATCAACTGCGCCACCTGGTGATGGGGAACATCCTGCTGTAATTCGACAGTTACCGCTTTAGGAAATGTTTTTATCAGCGCCTTACACTTCTTCCAGTATCCTTCGTCTTCTACGGAAGCCACTATGGTAAGTGTTATTTCACCACTGACAGATTGCAGGCAGCGTAATAAAAATAAAAGATTTTTTATAGGGTGTACCCTGCCGGAAAAAATCATCCTTACGATCCCCGGCATTTTAGATATAGGTTGCAAAGCTTGTTGTTGTGGGGAGAAGTTGGCGATCTGCGTTACATTGATGTTATTGCCAAACAGCCTTTTTGTGTCGTTAACTTCCGTTGCATCGGTTGCATGGAAAGTAATTTCCCGGGCTACACGGAGCCATTTCAGCAGGCGGAAGAATATTTTTTTCTTACCCGTTTTGTATTGCACGGCTGTTGATTTCAACATCCCCCTCGGCGCCAGCACTACCTGTGCTTTTATCATTCCCAGCCGTTTCATCAGCAATGGATAAATGGTAAAATAGCGGGAGTACATACTATTGAGGTAGAGATAATCAGGCTTTACCCGCCGTATAAGTACGATTATATTCTCCCAGTTGAGCGCTGCCGGAGAGGCATAAAATACTTGCAGCCCGTCTTTCTCCATCCAGGTATTTACTTCAATTTCCGGATAAGGATCTGCATCTCTCAAATCCCTGTCGCCGGTGAAGATATAGAGCTCATAGTCTCCTTTCATCTGATCGGCAAAATTCACACAGGAGCGGATGGGGCCGCCGGCTTTAAAACCTGGTTCGTACCAGTCAGTAAAGAGCAGGATTTTAATTTTATTGTTCATCAATTCCGTTTTTTTCTAACCAGTATTCCAACACCACCAATAACCAGATATCCATCCAGCGAATAGCCGGGCTATTTTTCAAAAAACTTCTCCAGTATTGCTGTACTGCATTGCCGTGTACAAAACCACGTTCGCTCAGTCGTGAAATATGCGTTTCACAGAAGGAACGCAACTCCTGCCTGAGCCAAAGCGCCCAGGGAAATACGAACCCCTGTTTTTTCCTGAACACGATTTCCTCCGGCAGCAGGGGTTTCACCGATTCTACCAACAGACTTTTGGGATAAACGGGCTGTTTGAATCTGTCGGGTATGCCCATTACATATTCTACGAGATCGCTGTCAAAAAAAGGCTCCCTTACTTCCAATGCTACAGCCATACTCATCTGGTCGGTATCTTTCATTAGCGTATGTTGGGTATAGCCCAGGTATTCGGCGGCAGAAACCTGGCTCAGCAAGGGTAACCGGTGCAACGCTTCTTTATTCTGTAATAAGATGGACTGTAATGCTGTGGCTTCAGGCAGCGATGCGGAGATAAGCTTCTTAATCAGTTGAGGAGAATGCATTTGTCTGAATACCGGATACAGGTATTCGATGTCGGGCGATGGCGTTCTGAGAAGCTGTTGCAGCCGGTATTTTTTATTTGAAAAAGCTGATGGAAAAAGCGCTTTTGCGACTGTTTTCCTTATTAAGCCTGTATAAGGCCATAGCGGCTTCCTTGCATATAGTTTTTGAAATTGATGGAAGACAGGATATCCGGCAAACAATTCATCACCTCCAACACCCGATAATGCTACTTTGATACCCGCGTTGCGAATGGCCCTTGATACTACGTAACTGTTTACACCATCCCCACTGGGGGTATCCATGGCCGATAGTGCTTCTTCCAGTTCCTGGAGCATGATATCGGGCGATAATTGGATTTTGGTGTGGTCGGTATTAAATTTACGGGAGATGATCTCTGCATATTCCGATTCATCAAACTCTTTTTCTGAAAAAGAAATATTGAAGGTGGCGGGTTTGCTGCTGCCCATTTCTGCCATTAGCCCCACCACAATACTGGAATCAATTCCCCCAGACAAAAACGCACCCACCGGCACATCACTAACCAAACGCCGTTGAATAGATTGCATTAATAGTTGTTTGATGTTGCGTTGGATAGCGGACGCTTCACTATAGTCGGATTGATTTGTAAGCTGGAGGAATTGCCAGTATTTTATTTTTTCAAGCTTACCGTTTTTGATTTTCAGGCAGGCGCCGGCTTCCAGTTGCCGGATGCCTTCTATCATCGTGAGCGGATAGCTTACCGACTGGCAGGAAAGGTATTCATATAAACCCCGGATGCTGATCCGCTTTGGCACGCACCCACTTTTCAGTATCGCCCGGCTTTCAGAAGCAAAAATGATTTTTTCGTTATCTGTATAATAGTAAAGCGGCTTTACTCCCATCCTGTCGCGCACGAGCAAAAGTTCCTTTTCCTGCTTGTCCCATATGGCAAAGGCAAACATCCCCTTGAAGCGTTGTATTCCGTCCATCCCCCATTGGCTGTAAGCAGCCAGGATAACTTCTGTATCGCTGGTGGTTTGAAACGGATAACCGGCAATTTGGGATTTGATCTCTCGGTAATTATACATTTCGCCATTGAACACGATGGTATACCTGCCGGAAACATCGGTAAAAGGTTGATTGGCAGCAGCCGAAAGGTCAATGATAGATAAGCGCCGGTGCCCGAGGGCCAACCCACCATCCATATATATTCCTTTCGCATCGGGGCCACGGTGGGCCAAAGCGTCTGTCATACTCAAGATGGACCGTTCCTCCGCCAGCGGTTGATTAAAATATAGGATACCGGCTATGCCACACATATTATATTCATTAGAAATTGCTATTCTTAAACAATCAAATCCATTAATTTGCAGTTTAAGTAGTAGAAATGAGCACAAGAAAGACTTTTACGGAGTGGCTTGCTATCGCCTGCATTTTTTCAGTTTTTCTGGATAAAGCAATCCGGGGTGTGCTGCCTTTTGATTTTTACTATTATTACCCTATTTTTTTATTATTCTTAGTGATTTCTCAATTTCTTACGCAAGGTAAGATATTATCACCACCCCGGTGGTTTATGACAGGTGTGTTGATAGTTTTTGGTTCCAGCCTCTTCATTACCTGGTATAAAGGAATTCTGGGTCTGAGTTTGTTAAACAGGTATTTGGTATTTTATTCACGTCGTATGTCTATTATAACGCTTTGTATATACTTCGGTTTGATATAAGAAAGATTTTCGGCTATTATTTGTTTTTTGCATTTTGGGTTTCTTTACACGGCGTTATTGATAACCTTCTTCACTATGCTGGTATTCATTTCACAACAACCACTTTAGCAGAACCCGGACTTTACCGTGAGTATGGCATTATGGGAGAGCCTTTTTTTCTGGCTATTGCTCTTACGCCGGCGATTGTCTATCATCTCTGTTATTTTAATACCACATGGAGAAAAGCAAAATTTCGTTTTTTGATAATAGCCCTGTGTTACCTGGTTACTTATTCCTCAATTGCAGTACTTGGCTTTGTTATGGGCGTATTCTTTTCACTCTATTTTAATGATTTTTTCAGTACCCGGAGAGGTAGAGCCATTTTATTGCCTGTGCTGGTTATACCCATAGTATTTGCAACTGTTTTTTTGGTGGACAATATAAGTCTGATCAATGTCCGTTTCTATGATACCACTTCTCTTTTTCTATCAAAAGAGATTCAGGTAAAGGAAGCCGGGAAATCCAATTCCAGTACTTTTGCATTATATTCCAACTATGCCATTGCCAGGGATTCTTTTGTTGAGAGTCCGTTATTCGGTTCCGGCCTGGGGTCCCATCCCCTGATATATAAGGAAACCTTCTTAAAGTATTTCCCATCTGATTACATGGTAATGTATGGCAGTCAAAATCAACAGGACGCCAACTCTAAGTTTTTCCGGCTAATGTCTGAAACGGGACTGTTAGGGCTTATATTATTTTTTTATGCTTTTATTCAGTTTTTTGCACCAAAAAGAAAGATGACCAGTCCTGTTTTGAAGGAAATGGGCGCTATTAATTATAGCATATTTGTGTATATAATGCTTTGTTTAATACGAAATGGAAATTACATCAATATAGGCTTCTTTCTTTTCTTTTTCCTTTATTACCTCACGTGGCATAAAGTAATCTATAATAAACCTAAATTTAAATCTCAAGTAAAGCATGCGACCATGACGCAGGCGTAATCTTTTCTGCCAGTTTCCTGCTGCGACATCCCATTTCAATTAATTCATTAGTAGATAGCGTTCCCATTTGAGTAAATATGTCTATTAATCTACTGATATCGAAGGGGTCGAAAAGCCAGCCATTGTCCTTTTCTAAAAAAGCCGTGGCTGCTCCAACTTTTGAACTGAGGATCAAAGGATATCCTGCAGCAGCAAACTCGTGCACGGCTACTGCCCAGGGTTCAAAAATGCTGGGTAACACAAATATACCGGTATGAGCAATGATTTCATTCCATTGTTCTTTTTGCACAAAACCCAGATGGCGGATTGCCGGATGCCGAACGCGTTTGTCGAAATCAGTGCCGCTACCGGCACACCATAATTCCCAATCGTTATCGGTGCTTTCCTTCCACGCAACAAAAGCTTTCCATAGTGACTCATAGTTTTTTTGTGGAATATACCGGGCTACACACAAGATCCTTTTTGGAAACTTCAGTTCCTTTCCGGATAAGTATTTACTACCCATGCTAAAATAAAGATCCGTGTTACAACTATAAAACCCTTTTAATATCTGGTGCTTTTTGAATCCTAATTTTCTGGCGTAGGATAGTTGAGGTTCACCCGGTATCCAAATTTTTTGGAATACCCGAATAAGAGATATCCGAAAAACCCGGGCAAACATTTGCTGTTTTACACTGCCTGTCCAGTGATTATCCATTGTCAGTATGCAGACTGATCTCTTGCGAAAGGCGAGACAAATACGTAAATACCATTTATTGGCCCAGCCGCTAACCACAATTTTATCCGGTTGAAAGTCTTCTACATAATTTTTTAATTCAGCAAAGCTCAAAAACGACTGTATATTTCTAAAAACACCTATTTCGTGAAAATCGAATTCAAAAGGAGCTTCAGCATTAATCGGATAATGGATAGTGGCAATTTGAGAAACTCCCTCTATATTTTTCAAGGTCTTTAGACAAGTAAGCGTATATTCAGCCAATTCAGTATAAAGGAACATTATTTTCATACACCCGGATGTCCAGAATATTGATACGTGTTTTTTAGTAATTCAAATTAAGAACGTAAAAATAGAAGCAACGGTTTCGTTTCAGAAATATGAATTTTTGAGAATATAATCCATTACTATCAGAGCCATTTTTTCTGGCCTTTATTATTTAAATGAATCTCATCCCTATAATCAGCTCCGGTTAAGCCGCTTTCTAAGTCTTTTACAAGTGGAAGCTTATTTTCCTTTGAAAAGTTGATAATCTCTTGGCCTTGTTCATTATAAACTCCTTTTTTCAACTCTCTTGAGTCAGCGTGTAAATAGACAGTAAGAGGAAGATTGTGCGTGCGGGAGTATGATAGGAAGGATTCAAAACCAGTATTAAATTTACTGTGTTTGTCCTTTTTATTAATTCCTAACTGATCTGTATTTTTGGAGGGTGATTTAGATCTAAGATTCAATCTGGGTAACAGATATCTGTCAATCAGTTCAAATAAGGCTATTTTATATTGCTTATCCGGAAAGCTTTCATTGACCCCTACAATTTTTTCGAAATTCATATTATCGTATGCATCATGGGAGCTGACGAAAAGAAAAATTTCTTTCGCGCCAAAATCGCCATGTTTCATAAGGTAGGCAAAACAGTTATCGGGACCCCAACTTCCAGCGGAGATGTTTAAAAATTGGATTTTGGTGCCAAAATATTTAGATAGAGTGTCTGTTAAAATACTCGTGGCAAGAGAGTCCTGATCAGTTTGAGTACCTCCATTCAGCACGGAGTCTCCGAAAAACAGTACCCGGATAGCGGCAGTATCCACTTCTTCACTCCTCATAGATTCTTTATTATAATAAATGTGGTTTCTGAATCTGAATCTATTTTGACCTGGCTGAGCTATGTATTCGTAGTCAGGATCCTCTGTTATCAACACCGCATCACAAAACCCGAAATAAGTTCGTAGAATGATTTCAGTTATTAATAATAAAAAAATAAGGATACCTGCTATAACAAAGAACTTCCGTTTCACTTTATCTTATCTTTTTGAGAATGAGTTTATCAATTTGTACAACGCCTTCCGTATTTATAATCCTCAAACGGTTCTCTTTATTCTCGTCAAATGGCAAAACCAAATTGTATTTTTCCCACATATCGCTGTCAACGGTGATACTCGTGGAATTGGTATCGTTTTCACATTTCAAAATTGAAGGGCGACTATAAGCCTTCAACCTCGCAATTATTTCAACAACATACTCACCCGGGAGAGCCCATAGAGCGTAATTTAATTCAGTGGTCGGTGTCAATTCACAATAAGTAGTGAAAGAATTAAAATTCAGTTCTCTTTCGTTTCTTTCCGTAATAATTTTAATATCACCATCGTGACTTGATGTCATTTCCGCTTCCTGCACAATGGATTTGTTCCAATACCAGGGATGTTCATACTGATGCCAGCCGTCTAACTGGTAAAAAACGGGGTCGGTACCAGACAGGTCCAGGATATACATGCTGCCCTGTTTCCTGATTTCAAAAGAAACCTTTTGTCCTTCCAGATCAATAGAGGTTTCTTTCTTTAAAGGAATATTGCCTTTAATATTGCTGTTGGGCTGGATGCTGCCATAAATAAGGTATCGCTTGCCCAGTTTTCTGACCAGGATCAGTTCATTTTCAGCCTTACCCTTAAATCTGAACTGGTTGATTTTGTCGTTGGGGTTGGCAGGGTTTAGTAATTCCCCCTTACCAAAAAACTCCGGCGCCCAGGTACGGACTGCCTGCGCGTACGCTGGCATGGCAATCTGGTAGGCATAGCCCCGCGGGTCGTATGGGCCAACGCCATTCGGCCATTTACCTCCAGCGCCGGTAACATTGAAATAGCCCGTGTAAAAAAAGTCGGCTCCGAGCATTACCATAGATTTAAGCAAGGCCAGCCATTGCGCTGGGCGGATATTGTTTTCTTCTTCTCCCCACCCCGCAGACACGAAAGGGCTGAAAAAACGATCCCCCAATCCAACTTCTGTAACCCTGCCGGCAGCTACGGTACCATACCCGTTATAAGCTCCTTTAGCATTTTGCCAGTTATCGGGCCAGCGGGGATAGAAGTCGGGTGTAGGATACACTGTTTGGCTGTCCCACCGGTTGAGTTCCCGCCGCATGGCATAATCCGGCCAATAAGAGGGATTGAATGCCGACAGATTATAGAATGAAAAATGGGTCTCTCCGGGCTTCAGTCCCTGCATTATCGTTGCACGGTAAGTGGAGTCTATCAGGTATTGAAACCTGCCGCTGTATTGCGATTCTGTCAGCCCCGAGGCAGTATAATCTTTCCATACCCGGGGGTCCTGCTTCAATAGCGCTTCTTTTCGGATATGTCCGAATACTTCCCCGTTTTCATTGATCAAAGCGGGCGCTTTTTTCAGGTGTTTCATCAATTGATTGAGATAGAAGCGGCTGGTTTGCCCGTCTTTTTTTATAATGTCCAGGGGCATCAGCGGCGAGAGCCATTTTCGTTGATTCTGGATTACCGGTACGCCTTTCTCATTTTTCAGGTAATATTTTTCAGAAAGGTTCTGAGAACTCACATAGGCATTGGAAGATGCAAACCCTGCATGTGCCGGTTTGCCCTGTGCTTCAATCAGGATGGTAGCAACAGGATATTGTGGATTTTGGTTGGCATAGTTTATAAGAGCGCCATAAATGTTTTTGGTGTTCATATAGTTTTTCTGTGCAGCATCTGCGGTGGTTCTAAGGGTAGGAAGATCAATATAATAATTCCAGTACTTCACCATTTCTTCCGTTAACTCAACCGCCTTAGCAGGATTGATTTTCCCAAATCCTTTGCCGCCCTTGCCCGGAAGTTCACGGTGCAGATAGCTGATATCCATCCAGGACATATTTCTTTTTACAGGGACCGAAGCGTTATATTGTGGCAAAGGGAAGGTCTTCAACTGATCGGTAGCCTGGATGGTATAATCCGGATAACCGGGAGCGTATTCTCTTGGGTCAACCGTAGCAGATTCGGGCTCTTTAGCTTTCCTCAATGCTATAGGCGTAGCCTTCTTTTTACTAATGGAAAAGGAGTAAGATTTTCCATTATTTACTTCCGCAGAGTGTTGTTGAATAAGCGCCTCGGGAAGAGAGCGGTTATAGAACGCCAGTTCATCTATCTGATCCGTATTCCGGAAACCGTCACTGGTTCCAAATTCGAACTCTTTTCCTTTAGGAATAGAGGTTGAAAATCCTTCGGGGCATTCTCCGTCCACATATATTTTCTTTTCTCCGGTTTTCAAACAGGCAGTAAAAACAAGGTGATGCCAGTTATTGTCTGTATAATAATTGTAAGACTGTTTCCCGGCTCCCTTTAAAGCAATTTGAAAATTATGGGCTTCTGATTTACCCTGTGAGGTTAGTGTAGTGGTTCTGAATAAAAATCCGTTATAATTGAAACGGATCAGGAGAAATTGTTCGCTGAAACTGAGAAACGTGAGACTGTTTCCTTTGAAAAAAAATTCAATAGAAAACTCATCCTTAACGTTAGATTTCATGGCACCTGTTACAACCGTGCAGTTAGTATTATTCAGGTTTACCGCTTTCCCTACTATACCTTCCACCTCTGAAAAATCGCATTTGTAGTAGCGCGTATCCAAGACCTTTCCTTTTATTTGTTCCCTACCTGTTTCTTTGTTGTTAAATGACCAATAATAAAACGGGGAAATACTTTGGGCCACCAGAGTACTAAAGGAGTTCATTACCAGAACCAATAACCCCAAAAAATGCTTCATTTTAAATCGTTGGTCTTCCTTGGCCAATTGTATAAAATAGTTGCTTATGTTTTTCAGCAACTTTTTGCCAGGTAAACTTATTCATTATCATTCTTTGTGAGGCCAAACCCATTATCTCCTTGGTATTACTATCCAGGTTCTTAAATTTAGCTAACGCATCTGCAAGATCCATAGCAGAATTCTTCCTGATAAGGAAACCGTTTTCTCCGTTAACTAATTCGGCTGTAGCACCCACATCTGACACTATTACTGGAAGCCTATTTGTCATCGCTTCTAAAACCACCGTTGGCATCCCTTCAAACAACGTAGGCAGTATAAAGACGTCGCCTTGTCTGTAAAATACGGGGACCGCTTCATCCGGAATAAACCCGGAGATCTGTACATTTTCAAAGCGGTTCTGCTTCTTGTAATGCTCAAAAAGGGGACCCTTTCCGCCCAGAACAAAATCAAAATGCTTCAACTCCCCTCTTTTGTCCAGTTCTTCCAACGCGTCAAATAGTATATTGATCCCTTTATTATGAGCAAATCTTGCAAAGAATAGTACAACGATCTTTTTGTGAACTTTTTTTGTAAAAACCTCAGTAACTGGATGCACCCCGTTGGGCAGGACATATATTTTACTTTTTTGTTGAATCCGGGAGGAAAGAATATAAGTAAGTTTGCCGCCCAATGACACGACTGCAGTTGCTTTATTAAACAGGTAGTTAAAAATAATTTTGAACGGGATGGCAATCAGTTTGTTTTTAACACCTATGGCTTGATAAGGCTCAAGTCCGTGTGGGTTAATGATCAGCTTTTCACGAAACAGGTTAATCTCTGCCCACACACATAACCCCTGAGAATAAACAACGTCAAAACTAAGTGTTTTAAGTGCCGCCGCCACCCTGGCAGAATAACGGTAACACTCCAACAGGTAGTTGTTCTTTTGCTGAATACCTTCTACTCCAATCTCCTTAATAACCGGATTATTAAATACGCCTCCCGGATGAGGGTGAATAACGGTAATATCCAGTTCAGGGTCCTTTGCCAGTTCTTCAATCAACAACCGGGAGTGTTTTTGCATTCCTCCGGTGGCCATCGGATATATCCCGTCAGTGCAAAAAACGATCTTCGATTTAGCCATTTATTGTCGGTTTTTGTGAGATCAACGTTTTAATTCCTTCCTCAAGCGTTATACGAGGTACCCAACCTGTAAAATCCTTTATTTTTGTAATATCAGCCAGCAGATGCATTCTCTCCACTTTTCTAACTTTTTGTGGGTCAATCTCAATTTCGACCTTTTCTTCAAGGTGTTTTTCAAATGCCTCCACTACTTCCGTTACTGCATATTCAATGCCTCTGCCCAGGTTGAATACGTCAATACCGTGTTCAAATTTTTCCAAAAGCATTTCGATCGCAAGCGCCATATCATAGGTATGTATAAAATCTCGCTTGGGTGTAAGATTACCCAACCTTATTTTTCGTATGCCGTTGTTAATCTGTGCCTGTATCTCCGGAATGAGGTGGGGATTGGTTTCATTTGGTCCAAATGCGTTAAAAAATCTGCAGATGATCGTTGGGATACCGGTTTCTTTATGGAATTCATTGCATAGTCTTTCTCCTGTATGTTTTGACAAGCCATAAATATCGAGCGGTAGAAGTTCATGCGTTTCCCGGACTGCTGTATCAGCAATTGGATAAACTGCTGCGGTAGAAGCAAAAAATAGTTTTTTTACCGAGTCTATCTTTTTCACTGCATCCAGTATATTCATGGTACCCCGAATATTGATATCTGACGCTTCGAACGGATGCTGGTTGCAATAAGGAATAAAATGAATGGCGGCTAAATGAATGACCGTATCAGGCTGAACCGATTTTAAAATGCCTGTGATCACATTTGGCTCACGAATATCTGCTTTAAAAAAACGAGCCTCCGGAACATTTATGAATGATCTGTTTCCGAAAGACAAATTGTCCATAACGAAAATCTCATAAGCTTTCTTTTCTAACTGTTGAATGAGCGCCGAGCCTATAAAACCTGCGCCGCCGGTTATAAAAATCTTTTTCATCGTATTTAGGACTACTCGTATGTCATTTTTTGAATTTACTCTTTATTTCTTTAGTGCTGGAAAGGCTAACGTGTAAGCAAATATTTAAATATAGTATCTGTCCCTTTAATGCCTTGCATTTTTACTGCATAAACGAGCCTATAGATTCTTATCAACAATCTATCTTTTCTCCCTAATAGTTTTAATACAGATTCATCAGACATTATTACATCGTAAAGTTCAGCCTGTTCATCCGATGAAATTTTGCTCAATGAAGCGCTATAGAATACCATTCGAAGCGCTGAAGCCAGTGAGCCTTTCAGGTAGCGGGGATCCATTCTGAATAGAGGATCAGAATTTGAGATGACGTCTAACATCTTTTTAATATATTGAAGCTGTCCCTGAACGTAATTTTTTGTATAAAAAAAATGCCCCTTGATTAGACGATTCTGGTCTATGCGATAGAAGAAATCAGGAGGAATGTTATTTACCACCTTATAACGTACTCCCTTTACCAGTAGCATTCGTGTGTGGAATTCTACGTCCTGCAGCCAATTCATATTTTCATCGAAACCTCCTTCTTTAAGTACAAACGCCGTTTTCCAAAATGGAGAAGATATATTCCAGGGAAGCCGGTGTTGGAGGAATAGATGAAGGTGATTGACATGTTCCGGCGTTTTCCAATCCCGGTCACTATCTCCAATTTCTTTATAAAACGTGCCGGTGGGGAAAACTATGAAATCATATTGATCATTCTTTTGCATTTCCGAAAACCGCTGAAACAAACAGAAATGTGTTAATAGATCATCGGCATCCAGGAACATCAGAAACGCCCCTCTTGCCATCTTTATGCCCACATTCCGGCAATAGTTTGCCCCTTTATTTTCCTCGCTGACAACAAATTTTATGCGAGTATCTGTTAAAGCAAATTCTTTTATCAGCTCAACAGATCCATCGGTAGAATTATCGTCAACGATAATAAGCTCCCAGTCTTTCAATGTTTGGGAGAGTACAGTCTGAACCGTACTCGGGAGGTATCTGGCCTTATTATAACTTGGAATAACAACCGAAATAATTGGAGTTGATTTAATGAGCATTTTAATACTAAGCAGCTAATAATAAAAAGTTTATTTATTTGCAGGCACTAAAAAATACGACCCTTCAATATCCTTATCGGTTCACTCACTAAAGGTTTATTCACAATGATCAACTCACCGTTGGCCAAGCCTGTAACCTGTATAATTTGGATTATCTCCGGTACGTGTAATTCTTTATTGAACAGAGTCGGAAGGATAGGCTTCAGGCAGATCCGTTCCTTTATTAAAGCTAATATTATAGTTTTCTTTTTGAATCAATTTTAGAACGGTTAGATTCCTAAACAGTTATCCGACTTGTAAAAGATGGTTGTGCTGGATATTCGAAACCCGGTGGCCTTAAGTCCTGTAAATGTTAAATGCTTAAAACCGCTTAAATCATAAAACGGGAATATAGCAGCGTAGCGCTCCCGCTCAGAGTCGTCTAATACTATAACACCTCGTTCCGACAAACAGTTTAAAGTATTTCTCGCGCATTCCCCCCGTTTTCTACCATCTATAATGATTATATCAAAACGTTTTTTCTGTTCATTAATGCACGTAACATAGTTGTCTTCCAGGGTTTTGTAAATAATGTTCACATTGGTCATGCCATTTACAAGTTCGGTTACCTTTTTAAGCCACTCCTGGTTGTATTCTACTGAAACCACTTCTTTTACGCGGCCAGAAAAGAAAAGAGTAGAGTACCCTGATCCATATTCAAATACGCTTTGCGTACCATCCAACCTTTCCTTCAGGAAATCTATGATAGCGTAATTCATCCATGGCAATGCGTTTTGCTGTTGATCCTGAGGAATTCCACTGATTTTAGATTGCATGTATCCAGTAGCCACAAGATAAGAGTCGGGAAGACTGATCATCTGAATTACACTATCAATCTCCTGATTTTTGGTTGCGTTCGCGGTTAATCTTCCTACGCGCCAAATGGTTGATATGCGTTGTGATGTGTTGGGGGGAAGTAGTTTCCTGATTAGCGTCTTTATACCATTCATTGCAGTTTATATTTAAAATTATTCTATCGTTCGGTAGGGAATGATGGAGATAATGATAAAAAGCTAAAGCGATTCAGGAGTAATACCATTCCCATCTTGAAAGAAATAAACAGACGACATCGTATTCATTTATCACTTTTATCGGGATTATGTGAAAGGCAATAACTGAATATATCCGCAAGTTCCCTGGTTTTATTTATGAACGAATATTGTTGAATAAATTTTTTATTTGCTTTAAAAGAACTCAATTCCATTTCTTTACTTAGGATTTTTAGTAATACCGTAGCAATTTCCATTGGGTTGTCGGGTGGGGCAAAAATGCCTAACCCTGATTTTTCAAGAATCGTTTTACAGTCCGATGTCTCACATAGCGCGAGTACCGGCTTGCCCGTGTTCAGATATTCATATAGTTTACCGGGAATAAAGAGAGTACCCCGATTCGGGATTTTTGATCGTTCGAGGGGTAGCAAGAGCAGGTCGGCTTTCGCTATTCTGTTCAAAGATTCCTGCTTAGGAAGGTATCCTCCATAAATGAAATATGCTTCCAGGTTTTCTTCTGCTACCTGTTTCATATTTAAAACGTCAATTTTTCCCCACCAGTCAACCTGTATATCATTGGGTTTTACCTGGTATTTGTCTCTCAGGATTTTTATTGCCTGGATAAGGTAATAGCCTGAACGAGTACTCGCATCTACAGTGTCATTATTAAATGTCCAGAACCATCTACACAGGAAATTCCTGTTTCTTTTTCTAGTTTTGGGGTCAAAGCCATCTAAAGAGCCCGAATAAGCGATTGTAACCATAGATCAGTAGCCATTTGTGATCACCTGTATTCTGTTTTCAGTGCCGATGCCCCGCTGCAAAAAGAGCTTTTTTACTTCAGGAGTGTTTACAATTATGATATCTGCTTTTGCCAAAATTCTTTTCTCCACTCTCCGGGCGAGGAGCCAGTGTAATTTTGAAGGGAAGTGCCAGGCATAAGCATCAGTAAATGGATCTCTTAAATCGGCAACCCAACAAACGTTTTGCCGGCGTTTAAGCCTCCTTCCTAAAAATAGGGTTGAAAAAGGACCCGAGCTGGTGTAAACTATGGGAATATTATTGGCTTTAATTTCTTCCTCAGCAATTTTTGTAACTTTAAAAGGCCATCTTGCCGTTCTTTCCCAAAAGATCGGATAAAGGAAATACCAGAATAACCTGAAAATCCTTAACTGATTCATTCGGTTAATAAATGTTAGGGGTTGATAACTCTTAGTGCGAATAACACGGATGTTTTCCGGAATTGTTGCAAGGAGAGATTCGTCTGTTTGTTCATCTGCATTTTTGTAATCCTCTTTCCTCACGGTAAGTACGATGGGGTTGAATCCATACTGGGATAAATATCTTACAAAGTTAACTGACCGATGAACACCCGGTCCGCCCCTCGGGGGAAATTGATATGCTATAAATAAAACAGGAGTAAGTGTTTTATCCAGTGAAAGCGTTCTTTCCATACATTATATTACATTGTTACTGATCCATTGCTGATAATTTCCTGATCAGTTTTTTAAAGCATTGATGATAAAATCAGCGGTGGCTGTTTTTTTACCTTTAACCTTTGGGGCGTGGTTTAGCAGTTCGTTGAATAATGAATCGGTGAGTTTTTCAGTCTTCACAATTGTTTCCCCATCCACAGCATAAATCGAACTTTCCTTTCTCATTTCAACGGTAATACATGGTATGCCAAACCATTTGCTTTCTAATGCCACTGTTGAGCCGAAACAAATGCTTAGCTTACTGATTGACAATTGGTCATATAGTGTTTGCTTGGAATTATTTTGATTAAAATTTATCCATTTCACATTGTCTAATCCCTTCGGGGGAGGAATGTTGTCGCCAATGGTTTCTGAAGGATGTGGTCTTACGAGTAAAAGTATATCAGATCTGTTTGATGCAAGCTGATATAGATATTGAAAAGTAGATATCTTCTCTTCTCTCTTACCTCTGACTGAAAAGAGGGAAATAACTGTTCTATTTTCTATTTCTTTTTCACTTAGATCTAAGCTTCCCGAATATTGGTAGCCATTCACTTCATCCTCCATCAAATGCCCGGATACCAGAAGTTTTTGTTCAGGTAAATAGCATTTATTCATTAAGAGTTTTTTCATGTCTTCGTCCCATACAAACCAATAATCGAAATTGATAAAGGCATCCTGAGCCTGACCGGCTTTCATGCCATTCATGGTGTTATAGGTCGTTATTCCGTTTTTGCCCATTATCTCACCCATTACTGCACCAAATATTCCATTCTCTCCTTCGTTCATAAGAAATGAAGTAATTCCAGTCTCTGCGATCTGTTCTGCTACAGAGAACCATTCTGAAATATTCGTCCAGTGAATCAATAATTGATTAAGTACAAACCAGTCATTCTCTTTAAGTCTTAGGGGATTTATAAAAGGAACTTTATGAATTCCTTTCGCCTGAAACAGTCCAATTCTAGTTTTTTCAAATCCTAGTTCACTTAATCTTTTCGCTAATGTCTTTTTAGTTGTTAATATTACGAAGTCATCACACTCTAAAGCATAATTCAATATATATTTATAAATCGTTAACTGAAATTCATTCCCAATAAAAACACCTTTCTTACCTCTAAAGTTGTACTTGCCTTTCTTGGTTGTTTTTTTATTCCTGTGAATCGTTTCTATGAGATACTTAACTAAGATTTTCCAAGGAGTATAAGGATGTAGCGGCTCTATTTCAAAGATAGATTCATTCGGGAATTTGGTTTCTATTACGTAATGAAGAAATCCGGTTTTTTGATTTGCCCAATAAATCGCTTTTTGGAATGCAAGAGACATATCATATAAGCCCCATTGAAAAACAAAAGGAAATTTTCTTTTGAAGAGTTGAATAATTTTATCATTCTCTTTCCATGTAAACCAGGTACTTGGAGTACGTTCAATAGTACAATTTATAAGCCTAACGTCTCCACTATGCAATGGAGTGAATTCGATTTCGTTATATAAGAAAATAGTGACTCCTTTAATCGTAGCAGATTCTAATTTCGCTTTTGTAAGGACACGATTTGCTAGAATCATTTTCGTTTAGCCCTCAACTATTTTTTCTGCCTCGTTCCAGTCCGACAGTGTGTCAATATTAACAAAACGCTGACTTTCATTTAGCAGGTAGGCTAGTTTGTCTCCAAACAACGAATGCCTTTCAATCAATATATTAGTGCTGGTAATATAAACGGAGCCATCTCTATAAAACGCTTCAGGCAGTAACTGCCTTTGAGTAATTACACTTTTATCATTAGTTGCGATTTTTAGAAACCCGCTTCCCTTCTTTATAAAGGTCCAATGGGGATTAAACTGATGTGGAACTTTTCTTACAGATATGAGAGAATCTGCTTTTTCAGAGATTATTTTTTTAATACTTTCATCTATTTCACTTTTTGTCCGAAAAGGCACCGTTGGTTGTAGTAAACAAATATAGTCAAACTCTTCTCCAATCTTTTCTAATTCGTTTATAACATGAATGACGACATCAATGGTAGGTGTTGAATCCTGTGACAAGCTATCAGGCCTCATAAAAGGGACTTCCGCACCTAACTGTTTTGCAATTTCTGCGATTTCTAAGTCTTCAGTCGAAACAACTATTTTATTCAACTTTGATCTTTTCGCAGCCTCTATTGTATAGGCTATAAGCGGCTTCCCTCCGAGTAATTTAATATTCTTTCTTGGCACCCCTTTAGAGCCTCCGCGGGCCGGTATAACACCTAACACCTTCAAAACGTAATTCTTTTTTGATATACCAGAGGCAATTTCCACAATAGCTCTGCTATTTGTTCTCCCGCTTTACCTCCGCCATAAACGTTTGACTTTTCGGCTCGTCCTCTTTCTATTTGATAATTTACCGCATCTATAATTTGCTCCTTAACATAGTCAACGTCCACAACATTGTTCCCCCGATCTCTTCCAGTTTGACGGCTACCAATATTTACAACAGGAATTCCTAGATACGCGCACTCACGTATTCCTACACTGGAATTTCCAACTAAAACGCTGGCGTGATTTAGTAGTTTAAGGAAATCCATTCCTTCCATATTTTTGAAAAAATGGAGATTAGGTAATTTATGGTTCTCTCTAAAAGCCCTTATGCCTGTTGATGTTCCATCGGCGCCGGCATCGACATTAGGCCAAAACCACAATGTCGTAATATTTATTTCACTGATGGCATTTAAAGTTTCTTCAATGTGCTTTCGTGACATTTGATATTCTGTAGTAACAGGATGCTGCATTACAACGATATAACCATCGGACAACCCAGGCCTTTCTCCCACCCCGCCATATTTCAAGTAAGGATCAAAGTCTAAACTGCTGTCTTTGATTCGTTCCGCCAGATCTATCGAAGGGCAGCCTGTATTAAAAACAAAAGCGGGATTTTCTCCCAATTTAATTACACGCTCCTTCGCTTTTTCAGATGCGGCAAAGTGATAATCTGCCAGTTTGGTGATTGCATGACGTACTTTTTCGTCAATATTTCCGGTAACCTCTCCCCCTTGCAAATGTGCTAGAGGAATGTTCATGTAAGACGCAGCAATTGCGGTTGCCATAGTTTCAAATCTGTCAGCAATTGTAACTACTATATCAGGCCTCAAATTATCAAGGACAGTCGATAATTCTAAAATTCCAATTCCTGTTGTTTTTGCAGCCGCAGTCAAATTTTCACCTTCCAAAACATTGAAAACTTTTGCCTTTATCTCAAAACCATCTTCTTCCATATAATTTACAGCCGAACCATATCTGTCTAACAGGGCAGAAGCAGCAACTACTAATTGTAGTTCTAATTGCGGGTGTTCTTTAACTGCCTGCAGTACTGTTTTTACTCTACTATAACTTGGCCGAGCGGTTACAACCACACAGATTTTTCTCTTACTCATATTATTCCAAATCCTCTTCTTTTAAAAAATCCCATTTAGATTTACTAACTTTCAGTTTTCTTCCTAGAACCTCCTCAAATTGTGAGGCTAAAATCCCTTGATCTGCGGGCTTTTTGCTTTCCAAATATTTTAACAGGATTGTTTCTCCAGCTTTCAAATCAACATTTACAGCCAATGATTTGCCAAACATTACTTTCAATTGACTTAAAGTACTGCTTATTTCTTTTTTTATCGGATTGGCTTTGGCAATTTCAAACTGTCTGATTGATTTAACCAAAGATTTGACTTCATCTATATGTAATGAACTTGAAGCATCTGGCCCAAACATTCTTCGGTCAAAAACGGTATGGAACTCCACTATTTCCGCGCCCATTACCACCGCAGCTAAGCAGGCAGTTGTCCCCCCTGAATGGTCAGAAAAACCAGCAGAAACTCCGTATCTATTTTTAATTTCTTCTATTATGTTTAATCCCCATTTTTCAGGTGGTGTTGGATAAGCTGTCGTACATTGTAATATACTGTAGGATGTCCCCCTATTTTTTAGAAAATTAACCGCCAAATCCAGTTCTGACCAATCACTAAGACCCGAGCTCAAAATAACTGGTTTGCTCGTCTTAGAGATCCTATCTAAAAGTAGTAGATTACTCACCTCGCCGCTTCCTATTTTGTAACGATTTACACCTACTTCCTCTAACCAATCTACGGACTTAAGGGAAAACGGAGAGGACATAAACTCTAGGTTTTTTTCAACGCAATGTGCTTTAATCGTTTTCCATTGGTTGAGGGTGAATTCCATCCTTTTCCAATAATCGAATCGGGTTTTGTCCTCATATGAGAAATTCACTCTAAATGGTTCAAAAATGCTACTTTCGGCTTCTGCAATGTGAGTTTGGAATTTGATCGCATCAATTCCTGTTTCTGATAATGCTTCAATGTAGGAGTGCAAAATTCCTAAACTGCCATCATGTGCTTGGGCTATTTCTGCTATAATTTTCGTTCGCATATTTCAACCGATTCAAATCTGCGTATTATTTAAAATTTCATCATTTAGCTAACCCGACTCTGTGGCTTTCCGTGGTAGACTTTGGTTTAATAGACATTATTCTTTTCTATTAATTCATCGTATCGCCACTCTTTTGTTAATTTTCCTCTCTGCAACTCCAGTATCTTTGTACAGTGTTTAAGGCTGGTATAGCGGTGAGCGATAATGATGATGGTAAGTTGGTGATTTGCTTCACTTAAAGATTTGATAGCGTGATTGATCTCCTCCTCCGTTTGCACATCCAATGCAGAGGTTGCTTCATCGAAAAATAGAATCTCAGCTCCTTTATACAAGGCCCTCGCAATGCCAAGTCTTTGTTTCTGTCCCCCGGAAAGTTTTCCTCCTCTCTCGCCCAGAGGGGTTTCCACGCCTTTCTCCCAGGTACTAACCAGTTCGCTAAGGTTTGCGCTTTCGATTGCACGATCCAGCTTAGCCGGATCAACCTCTTCCGGTTTTTCGCCCAGGGCAATGTTTTCCTTTAAAGAACCGTCAAAAACAAAAACCTCCTGGGGTACGTAACCGACTAACTGCCGCCAGGCAACGAGATTAGTATCATCAAGCGTTGCATCATCCACTCGTATTGCGCCTGTTGTTTCCTTATAAAATCGCAGCAGTATATTTAATAAAGTGGTCTTACCGGCACCCGATGCCCCAATGATACCGATGATTTCTCCTTTTTGTATAGTAAAGTTTATGTCATTCAAAACCGGTGTATTATCGTCAAAAGAGAAACTGAGCTGATCAACCTTGATCTTGCGGTTGAACCTGATTCTTATACTATCATCCGCTTCTTTTAACAACTTCTTTCTTTTAGGATTTGATCCTATTTTATTAATGATTTCAAAAGTATAGACATGGTTTCTCAGCGTCATGGAAAAATTCATCAACCGGTTGATTCCCGGCAGCAACCGGTAGGCGGCGACGGCAATGACTCCTAAAAGCACGCCAATATCGTCCATAGTTTTCCCTGATAATATGCCAAAACAAACAATAGCCACCAGTGCAAAAACAATCACCACCTCTATAAATTTCAAAGGCAATTGTAAATACAGTGCATTTCGTACCTGCAGAAAATTCATTTTCTGTAACAAGAATAGGAACTTTTTGTATATCCAATTCCTTTTATTCCTTATTTCAATATCCACGTATCCTTGAAAGGATTCATATAATAATTTATTCTGCTCTACAGCAATCTTATTTTTTTCCTTTCCAAGAGATTGTACCCGACGTCTGATCAGTTTGAAGAAGATCAGGACAAAAGGGAGGATCGTTACCGTAAGTAGTAATATCGCCAATGGGTTGTAGATAAATAACCCGATAGCAAAGAGGAGAAAGACAAGTGATTCGTTGATGATCCCTAAAACAGCATTTATGACGTTCTGGGAGAACATCAGGGTTACAGACGTAACATGATTCACCAATCGGTTAGAATTATGTGCTTTCAACTGTTGCAAGCCTAATCCGTAGTATTGTTGAAAAAGAGCAAGTGAAATGTGCTGGTAAACTGAGAAAGAAAACCGGTATTGCATTCGGAGTAAAAGCAAACTGGCTAAGTTTTTACAGATGGTAAAGAATAGTACAAGAACACAAAGAAAAACAATGAAAGAAGCATT
This sequence comes from Chitinophagaceae bacterium, assembly GCA_023957125.1. Lineage (GTDB taxonomy): Bacteria > Bacteroidota > Bacteroidia > Chitinophagales > Chitinophagaceae > Agriterribacter. The sequence continues at coordinate 11,203 of JAMLHL010000024.1, read as the reverse complement.
CGATTCAAAGCCAAAAGAGGTAAATAGCCGATGCAGCCAGACATTGCTTTTTATCTTGTCTTCATCGAGAATGATGAGTAGTAAGGGTACCAGGAAGGCGATCCCTGCCAGTTCAATCAGGGAATTCAGAAAAATATATAATAAATTCAACGTGGCTCTGATTCTTAGGTTGCGGGGCAGCACCTTGAGGATCAAACGTATTGTGGTTAATATTAAGAATTTATTTTTCTTTTCCATTGCTGATAACAGCTGCGGTTGTTGTAAACGTGAATGATCTTTTGGATATCAATTACTCAAAAGTATATTGAGAAATCATGCCATTGAGTTATTTCCGGAATAACAAAGCCTTCCGAAAGCTTTTCTTTTTTTTCTTTTCCGGTTGAAAATAATCCCCCCCATACCCATACCCGTATCCATACCCGTATCCGTAATAACTCCCTCCTCCGTACCCATAATATCCCTTGTAGCGCCCCCTGGTCTGGATATCATTTACCACCAGGCCCATATTGGGTAGTCGTTTCTGGAGGTACAGGTCATTCACCATGCTCAATTGTCGTCTGAGGGTATAGCCCTGGCGTACCAGGTACAAACAGGCATTGGCATAAGCGCTGAGGGTGAAGGCATCGCTTACCAGGCCCACCGGGGCGCTGTCTATGATGATATAATCGAAACGGATCTTCAGCTCCTCAAACAAACGACTTACCTGCGGATCCAGTAATAATTCAGAAGGATTGGGCGGCACCGGGCCACAACCGATGATATAGAGGTTGTCAAACTCCGGCACCGGCTGGATGATCTCTTCCAGGGTGGCATTGCCTAAAATATAATTCGTGAGTCCTTTTGCCGCCTGCATATTCAGCCCCTTGAGCAGCCGGGGCTTCCGGATGTCAAATTCAAGCACTGCCGTTTTTTTGCCCGTCAGCGCCAGGGCGGCGCCGTAATTAGTGGCCACAAAGGATTTGCCTTCCCCGCTTACGGAGGAGGTAACGAGCATGACGGGGTGGCTGATTTTGTTCACCATGTATTGTACATTGGTGCGCATGATGCGGAATTGCTCCGCCACGATGGTGCGATTACCGGCCACTACGATCAGGGTCGGGGTGTCCTCCCCGGCATGACCGATTTCTCCTATGATCGGCGCATCGGTTTGCCGGGTGATCTCTTCCCGCTCCCTGATCTTGTCATTGAGCATCTCCAACAGGGCGATGATGGCAAGGGGGATCGTTAAACCGGCCAGGAAAGCGATGAGGTAGATATTCTTCTGGTTGGGCTTTACCGGTTGGCTACTACCCGTGGCCTCTTCAAGGGGATTGGAATTGGCAACCGTAGCCGCTGCAGAAATAGCGGCTTCTTCTCTTTTTTGTAATAAGAACAAATACAGGTCCTGCTTGATCTTCTGCTGCCGTTCAATGTCTAACAATGCCATGGTTTTGGACGGCACTTTCCGAATGGCCGCACGGGAACGGATTATTTCTTCTTTGATCTTATTGGAAGCAATTGTATAAGACTGCTGCACGTTTTTGAGCGCCTCTAAAATCTGCTCCCGCAGTTTTTCAATACTCCGGTCGAGGGTTATTAAGGCGGGGTTTTCCCTGCCGGTGGTTTGTAAGAGGTTGTTGCGCTGCAACTGCAGGGTATTGTACTGGCTAAACATGGGCGACAGCACCGGTTCTTCAATCCCGAGGCTGGCCGGTACCAGGCTGTTGCGGTTGGATGGGTTTTCCATGTATTGCTGCAAGTAGCCCAGCACCCCGGATTGCACCTGCCGGGCGGCTAATTGTTTGTTACTCTCCGATAAAATATCGAATTGTCGCGCGGATTGCTGGTTCAGGTCTATTACGTCGTTCTTCTCCCGGAACTGAAGGATGCCACCCTCCACCCCGCTGAGTTCATTTTTCAGGGTGTCTATCCGCTCATCTATGAATTGCACCGTCACCCGGGATATCCGCCGTTGATCTTCGATGTTCATCTTCCCATATTCCTCCATCAGGGTATTGATCACATCTTTACCGAGTGCAGTATTATCCGTTTCAATCGAGAGGTCGAGAATGGTAGCCTGGTCAATGGTTTGGGCGGTGGTGATATTGCCGGCCAACCCGGCAGCAACGGCGGCGGCAGGCCGGTAACTAATAATAAAATTATCGCTGTTGTAATAAGAAAAGGAAGCGGTTCCCGCTTTCAGGATCCTGAAGGTACCCGCCTGGGTTTCGAAGATTTTGCCATATTCAAGCGGGGTGTTGTTATTTAAAAACCGGAATCCTTTTTCGGAGGCTTCTATGTCGAAGGTAAAAGAAGCAGCCGAATCTTTTAACGACAGAATCTCCAATTTAACCGGGGAAGAACCATACACATTGGATGACCGGACATTACCTTTGTTGTAATAGCTTACCTGTAACCCCAATGCGTTCACCACCCTGACCAACAGGGGTTTTGATTTCAGGATCTCCAGCTCATTTTTGAGGTTGAGGTTGTTGGAAAACAGCAGCATATTATCGAGATTGCCTGCGCTGCCGCCCCGGTTCTCTTCTTTATTGACAAACAACCGGCCGTTTACTTTATAAATAGGCGTAGCATACCGCACTTTTATAAAGGCGATGGTCAGCGTTATTAAGACAAAGGCTGTTAGCAGGGGCCAATAGCGCAGGTACTTAAAGATAAACTCCTTTAGGCTGAACTCTTTTTGCGGTTGTGCCGACTCAAATCCTGTTTCAAAGTTATCCTGCATAATGGCGACTCAATGGGTTTGAAGTTAGTTCCGGATTACGGGAAAAGCCTTAATAAGATGATGCTGATGGAGGCCAGGATGGAGGTAATGGTAGCCGCCCTTGCCAGGTTACGGGAGGCTGTAGCTTCCGAGATATCCGGCTTTTTAGGATTGGTTTTCACGATTACCACATCATTTTGCTGCAGGTAGAAATAGGGAGATTCAAAAACCTCCGGCTTACTCACATCCAAATAGCCGATACTGCGGCTCCCCTCCGTTTCACGCACCACCATTATACTGTCTTTAAGTCCGTAAAGTCCTATATCGCCCGCCATTCCCAGGGCTTCTAAAATACTGATCCTTTCCCCCGGGATGGTATATACCCCCTGTTTTGCCACTTCGCCCAAAACCGTAAACCGGTAATTCAGGAAACGGATATTAAAATAGGGATTCGACAGGTATTTCCCGCTTAATTTTTCCGTCAGCAGAGCTTCGAGGTCGGCCTTGGTCAATCCTTCCACATGCAGTTGTCCCAGCAACTGGAAGCGGATATTCCCCCGGTCATCTACCAGGTAACCCGGCATGCTCTGTGCGCCGGCGCCCGAAGTGGCTGTGCCGGAAGTGGCGGTGGTGGACAGCGAGGTGTTCATTTGCTGGTTAAAAATAGCGGTGGCATCGGGGTTGTCGCTGTAAACGGTAATCCCGATAAGGTCGCCTATCCGGATCCGGGGTTCGGGCAGGTTGATCCGGCTGAGGGCGGCGGTATCAATGGGTCCTTGCAGGTACTGTACCGGCTTGGTGGTGCGGCACGAAAACAGCAGGAACAATAACCCCAGGCCGGGTACAAAGTATTTATTGATTGGCAAAGATATTTTCATTATCAGGCTTTATGAGGCGCTTGAACCGGTTGTTTGGATCATTAACGTATGTTAACCGGGGATATTATACGAGTGTCATTGCGAAACCGTGAACGGAAGATCCGGGCAGATAAGCTTTCATACAGGTATAATATTGATGAATATCTGTGGCAAGTTGAATAGCGTCAGGCGTCCTCAAATTATATTTCGCTCTTAACTGTGCCGCTCGTTCAGCAATAGCAGACGTGACATCAGATATTACTATATTTTCTGCTGAACTTAAAATGTCCCTGTATTGTTTAGCAATTGCAGTCTGTCCGTTTCGAAGCGGCTTTACCAATACTTCAAGCAATGTGACAGAAGACATGACAAAAGAAAAACCACCTTTGTCATTGAAGTCGAAAAGATGAAAAAGTATGGGTTGGAAAATGCTGTGCCCCTCAATAAAATAGATCAGTGGCGCTGTGTCCAAAAAAACTGTTTTCGAAGCAAAATCATTGATTACCATTTTCTTTCTTCATCAATGTATTTGTCAATATGGTCCGTATTTTTCCAAATTTCTCTACCCAGGCCCGAAAGCGAAACCAGACGGACCGAAGAATCTTTTTTCCCTTCGCTTCTCTTTAGCAAATACGCAACACGTTGAAGAAGGGTTAATTGATCCTCCTTATCAAGCGTTTTACCTGAGATAGTATATCGTCTACGTTTAATGATGTTGCCATACTACTTAAAACGTAAAGTTACGAAAAAGACTGAAAGGCATTTCTTCCTGCCCGGCTTCCTGTTCCGCTTCGCTTCTATGGGCTTGCTTTTCCACCGCGGCGGATCGCAATGACGGTGTTATAACGGGCCCTTTATTCCACCCGCCTCACCAAGCCATCGCTCAGCCGGTATTTTTGTCCAGAGCCGGAACAAACGGCAAGGCCTGTTTTATCGAAATGCAATTTATGCCCTTCTTCACTCATCCAGCCGGTTTGCCGGGCGGGATTGCCCGCTATTAAAGCATAGGGCGGTACCGGTTTGGTTACCACAGCCCCGGCGCCTACAAATGCATAGGCGCCTATTTCATTTCCGCAGATCACGGTAGCGTTGGCGCCTACGGTTGCGCCTCTCCTGATCACTGTTTCACGGATTTCATGTTTGCGGTTGATTGCGCTGCGCGGATTGATGACATTGGTAAAGACTACGGAGGGACCCAGGAAAACCTCGTCTTCACAGATTACCCCCGCGTAAACGGATACATTGTTTTGCACTTTTATGCGGTTGCCTATTACCACTCCTGAGTCAATAAATACATTTTGTCCTAAAATACAATCCTCGCCGATTATACAACCTGTTCTCAGGTGAGTGAAGCACCAGATTTGAGTGCCCTTGCCGATGGTGCAGCCCTCGTCAATAACCGCAGTAGGATGGGCAAAGTAATTCATGTGGTTTATGGGTGTAACCTATGGGTATAACCTGTCAGGTTGTATTGCTGATCGGGCCGGCCAATCAAAAATTAAAATTTGGCTCTCGTTTTCAAATACACTGCGGTCTGACCCTCCTTCGTCGCGTGCCGACCGCATGAGATTTTGGTAGTCTTTTCTACAGGATCTCTGATAATATTTTTATAATCCGTTCTGATGATCTTCCGTCCCACAGATCAGGGATCTTTCCGGATTTGTATTGCCCATTATGGATAGCGGCAGTATAGGCCGCAATGGCTGCGGCATCAAAGGGTACCAGGGTGTTAGTGCCTTTGGTACAGGTAACCGGACGCTCTGTATTGGGACGCAGCGTCAGGCATGGTTTCTGAATAAAAGTGGTTTCCTCCTGTATGCCGCCACTGTCGGTTATTACAAATTCGGCAGTAGCAATAAGCTTTTGAAAGGAAAAATAATCCAATGGAGGCGTAGTAATAATATTTTTATTGGTATTAAACGCCTTTATCAGTTCGAGATCTGACAGGTTTTTCAATGTCCTGGGGTGAATGGGAAACACCAGCTTGTAGTGCCGGGTTATGTTTTCAATAATGGCCATCAGGTGTGTCAATCCTTCCTTATTGTCCACGGTAGCCGGACGATGCATGGTCATCAGGGCAAAGTTTTCGCCGACGATACCAAGTTGCTCCGTTATGGTGCTTTGGTGTATCTTGCTTTTGAAGGCCACCAGGGTATCAATCATTGTATTTCCAACAAAAAATACGGCCTGCTCCGGTTTGCCTTCTTTCGCAAGATTATCTAGCCCGCTTTGTTCCGTAACGAAAAAATAGTTGCTGATCTCATCTGTGAGTATCCTGTTGATCTCTTCCGGCATGGTTCTGTCGAAGCTCCTCAGCCCGCTTTCCAAATGGGCAACCGGTATGTTTAATTTATAACCGGCAAGCGCTGCTGCCAGCGTTGAGTTCACATCCCCCACTACCATCAGCAGATCGGGGGCACCGTTCTCTTTTACCAGTTTTTCGAGACGAAGCATGATTTCGGCTGTCTGGCTGTTGGGAGAGCCGGGAGGTATATTCAGGAAATGATCCGGAACCAGCTCAAACTGATCAAAAAACACATCTGCCATTTTTGCATCGTAGTGCTGACCGGTATGTATAATTTTGATCTGAATATTTTTAAAAGCTTCGGCAGCTTTTTTAAATTGAGTGATTTTAATAAAATTGGGCCGCGTTCCTACAACAATATATAAGTGTTTTATTCCCATGTATAGTGTGCCGTTAGACAACAACCTAACAACCTGCCAGATTGTATTATCCTTCCAGACTGATCATTTAGTAATAACTGAAAGGTTATGTTGCCGATTAGATTGGAAAACCAAAAATTTCCCAACCCGTCCTAAAACTATCTTATACCGGACGGATCTCATTCCTGTTGAGCCGGGCGGTTAGTTTGAAGCCCAGGTTTTCGAGGATGATCTGTACCTTATTCTTGTCGGAATGGATCACCACGCCTTCTTTATCCATCAGTACCCCGCTCATTATCCGCACCCGCTGATTGGGCATCAACTGTAAGGGTTCGGCTTCCACATGTTCATATTCATTGAGAAACCGCCTGATGGTGTTGATCTCTTCTTCTCTTATTACGGCAGGTTTCCCGTTCCAATACACAAAATTCACGACCCCGCCTACCATCCTTACCCGGGTCATTTCGGTTTCTGCTATCTGAACGAAAACGTAAGATTTAAACAAGGGTTCGTGCACGATCTTATACCGGTCACTCCATTTCTTCCTTACTTTATTCAGCGGGCAATAGGCGGTAATATCCTGTTGCTGAAACAGGGCATATACTTTCTTTTCCCACCTGGGCCTGGTATATACCGCATACCAGCGTTTATCGTTATTATTGCTCATTTTTAAAAGAAAGTTATTAAGCTCGCATCTGAAAATCACCCGACTTCAAACCAAAAACTCCAAACTTCCCAACTCCTGTATTTCCACAGCTTCGCCCTCTCAGTTACATTGCCGATTTTTGTAACTGTCATTTCCCGGGTGTTTTTACATGGCTTTCAACCTGACTGCCTACATAGTATAAAAAATCAATATAGCTATTCTGACGATTTTAAAAACGTTCAGAGATTCAATAACTTATATAACCGATTTTGATAATTTCATTCTGCAAATATAGATGTTAATGGGAATTCGGGGCGAAGGGAAAAATGATCTCATCTTGCAATTTCCCATCTTGCATTTTCATTTTCCCGCTGCAGTTTTTGCAGGATGCCCGGCTCGCTTTCCACATTGTTTATATCTACCGCGGTGAGGCCGAGATATAATTCCTTCCCCGATTGCGGCAGCAGGGACAACGATAACACATAATCGAGGGAATCGGAAGAGGCGGGGATCAGTTTCACCGGGGGTTTATCTGAAATATCTGTATCCTCCAGAGACGGGAACGCATATACCGCAAACTGGCGCAGCCGCTTGTCTTTGTCTATATAGGTAGCGTTGATCCTTAGCTGTTGTTCCGAAGTCTTCCCTTTGAGACTAATATCGTTGATAATAGGCGGCAGGGGCGGAATGCTGTCAATCCAGGGCATGGGGGGAATGAGGGCCGGGGTTTTGTAGTAATGCTGTTGCAGGCTGTCGTTCCAGCCGTTGGGGTTCCTGAAAAACGTTTTACTGCTGAAATACACCTGTCCCCCGAGGGTGGCATACGACCTGGCGTCCTGTATCTGCATGGGGATGATGGTTCTGTCCCGCCATCTTGCGCTGGTACCCGCCTTGAAAATTCCCAATCCTATATAACATTGTTTTCCGTAAGTATGCCTGCTCCACCATTCTACCAGCACTTCATAAGGGGCGGCTTTATGGCCGTGTTCCCAATAGAGCTGGGGCACCACATAATCAATATATCCTTCTTTCAGCCAAAGCAGCACATCGGCATACAGGTCGTCGTAATTGGTTTGACCGGCCCGGGTATCGCTTCCCAGGCTGTCTTTGTCAATATTCCGCCAAACGCCAAACGGACTGATCCCAAATTTGCAGTGAGGATTCTCTTCCCGGATGGCGCGATGCAGCTTAACGATGATGGAATCCACATTGCTTCGCCGCCAGTCTTCCCGGTCCATCCCTTTACCGTATTTTACAAACGTGTTGTAGTCCGGGAACTCTTTCCCGGCTATCCGGTAGGGATAAAAGTAGTCATCGAAATGGATAGCATCTACATCGTAGCGGCTCACGATATCCCGGATCACCCGCACCACAAATTCCTGGGCGTCTTTGTTGCCCGGATCAAAATACCGTTTATCGCCATAGGGTACAAACCAGCCGGGATGGGTGCGCGTGATATGGGTGGGGGCAATAGAGGATTTTCCAATATGAAACTCCGCGCGATATGGATTACACCATGCATGAAATTCCAGCCCGCGCTTATGGGCTTCGGCTATCATAAATTTCAACGGATCGTAATAAGGTACCGGCGCCCGGCCCTGTTTGCCGGTAAGCCATTCGCTCCAGGGTTCATAGGGGGAGGGATAGAAGGCGTCGCTTGCCGGCCGTATCTGTACGATCACGGCATTCATCCCGTTTTGTGCCAGCATATCGAGCAGTTTGATATATTCCGCTTTTTGACTTTCAGAATTGTAATTGCCCCTGGTGGGCCAGTCAATATTGGCAACGGTTGCTATCCAGGCCGCCCGAAATTCGTATTTGGGCTGGGCCCGGCAAAAAAGAAAAGAAAAAACAGTGATTAATAAAAGAAGCGGGAATTTCATCTGAATCGGCTTATTGGTTTATCAAATGGATAGAACGCAAAGGAAGGCAATTTTGGAATGTTTTCGTAACTTTACTTACCGAAAATTGCAGATCATGATTTTCAGATCTTGTTTTGTATGGATGATGATACCCATTATTTTTTGCCAGTGCGGTTATTCTCAACTTTCTCAAAAAAAATCAACGACTTATATGAACTCGTCTAATGATCTTAACAGCGTGTATTCCCGCTCGGATAAATCGAAGGTCAATTTAAGTGAAGCGGAATGGGAAAAGATTTTGCCGGCGGATGTATTTTATGTAGCCCGGAAAAAAGGAACAGAGCGCCCCTGGAGCAGTAAATTTGAAAAATTTGATGAAACGGGCGTTTATTATTGCGCGGCTTGTGGTAACCCGCTTTTTAGAAGCGACACCAAATTTGAAAGCGGGTGCGGGTGGCCCAGTTTTTACGAACCGGTTAGCCGTGGCAGTATTATTTATGCACCGGATCACACTCTTGGAATGGAAAGAACCGAAGTGATGTGCGGTCGTTGTAAATCGCATTTGGGACATGTATTTGAAGATGGCCCCAAGCCAACGGGTTTGCGCTATTGCATCAATGGCGTGGTATTGGATTTTGAAAAGGCTGCAGCGGCTGCGAAGGAATATGAGAAAGGTACCGCAAATAATCCTTAAATACTTCGGGTAAAAAGCAGGAATTATTTTTACTTTGCACTCCTTTAACGGAGGGACAGAAGAAAAGATATGCTCAAACATATACTCCTGGTAGGATTGGGTGGCGGATTGGGGAGTGTGTTGCGTTATTTGGCGCAATGGTTCATCAGCCGGAATACCCAAATCTTATTTCCTTTGGGTACTTTTATTGTAAACGTCACCGGTTGTTTTCTGATCGGTTTGTTTTATGCCTTTGCGTCCAGGGGTAATATGCTGAGTACGGAGATGCGCTTTTTTCTGATAACCGGGCTGTGTGGGGGATATACCACGTTTTCCAGTTTTTCGTACGAAAATTTGGAGTTGCTGAAGCAATCCCATTATTTGCAGTTTGCATTATACAGCGGATCCAGTGTATTGCTGGGATTAGTGGCGGCAGTGGGAGGGATGGCTTTTGGCAGGCAAATATAATGGATATGGAGGTGTTGAGAACCGGTGAGATTCAACCGGGGCGGTGTCTTCACCGCCCATATGAAGCAAAGGTGCGACAATTTTAAATGCGCCCATTCAACCGTGATGGTTGGATCCTTATTTTTTAAGCCAACTTAGCTCAGCTGGTAGAGCATTTCATTCGTAATGAAAGGGTCGTCGGTTCGAATCCGATAGTTGGCTCTCATGACAGGGTAACATGATACCGGTTTTCAGGAGCCGGTCGTACTTAATCCGGGGTTTACTTTTTTTCGGGCTCATCTTTCAACAGAAGCAACCGGTCGAGTTTAGCGTCCATCTGCTTTAGCTGACCCAGTAATATCCAAACTGTCAGCGTATTATCTTCTTCCTGTAACATCGGCGGCCTGTTTTCGTCCGGGGCAGCATTATTTCTGTTTTGTTCCAGGTCTTTCAACAGGAGATCATCAAGATTAACTCCAAATATTTTAGACAATTCTATGATTTTATCAAGATCCGGCCGGCTGACATTATTCTCATAATTGGACCAGGTGTTGGACGATATTCCACATTTATCCTTCATGTCAGACTGTTTCCACCTGTTTTTCCTGCGTAAAAATCTAAGATTTTTGTGTAAATAACTATCTGCCATGCGAATAATAATAAATAAACTACAAAAATATTTTGAAAAATCAATAATATTGATATATCTTGTATCCGATTCTAATATAGAAACCTGTATCCAAATATAGGAAAATCGGGGCAGGAATTATATTGAACATTATTCAACCATTATTTTTTCTATATGACTAATGAAGAACACATCCTGTTGACCAGCCGGCTGTCGAGAATGCGATTAAATAAGACAGACACGCCTGCGGAAGCGCTTGATGCTTATTTCAGTTGTTTTACGCTGGAAGATTGCAGGCTTTATTTGTGGGATATGTATGAAGGCTGGGTCATGAATTTTGCAAGGGAAGAGGCCGCTCATGAGATGGCAGCAGTGATGATCTTTTTTTATACCCATACCGAGATGTTGCTGGAGGCTGCATGGCTGATTAATAACCAATATTCCGGGGAGCCTGCGGAACGGGAAGGAGGGCAGGGCTGAAAATGGATAATAACCTTTTTATTTTTTAATTTAATATGCATGTTTGAAAAGCCGGATAGGATATTATTTTTAACTTATAATATTTGAGTATGAAGTGAATTTTAGTAATTCTTATGGCGATCTCGGGATTGTGTTATGAAGGTTCAGCACAATCGGTTGTACCCCGGGGCCGGCAATATTTTTTGATTGCCCACCGTGGCGGAGTGGTGGACAGCGCCCGCGCCGAAAACAGTCTTCCCGCC
>JAMLHL010000023.1 GCA_023957125.1 Chitinophagaceae bacterium | reverse complement strand
GATTACCGGGTGAGCGCCCGGATTCAGGCCGGCGATCCTGCGGCTTATACTTTACAAAAAGATGAAGCGGCACGGATCTTCACCGGCGCTCCTGTGCCTGAAGGTGCGGATACGGTTATACAGCAGGAATTGACAACCGTGAAGGAAGGCCTGGTTTCGTTTAACCCCGCAGATATCTCAAAAGGGAAAAATGTGCGTCTGCAGGGCGCTCAGTGCAAAGCCGGGGAAACCATTATACCGTCCGGCACACCAATCACTCCGGGCGTCATAGCGTTATTGCATTCGGTAGGCGCCGTAAACGTCAGGGTTTATCAAAAACCAAAAGTTGCAGTGATCGTCACAGGAAACGAATTGGTGGATCCGGGGAGGCCGCTGCAAAACGGAGAAGTTTATAACGCCAACCAGGCTGCTATTTCTTCCTATCTCGGGCAAGCCGGTATTAACCCTATCCGATCAGTGCACGTTAAAGACGATCCCGCTGAATTAAAAACCCGGATTTCCTGCGCTTTGAAGGAGAGCGATATGTTGATCTTATCCGGAGGAATTTCTGTGGGGGAATATGACTTTGTACACAAAGCACTGGCAGACGAAGGCGTACAAACGCTTTTTTACAAGATCAGGCAGAAACCCGGGAAGCCGTTATTCGCAGGCAAAAAAGGAGATCGGTTAATTTTTGGCTTACCCGGAAATCCCGCGGCGGTACTTACCTGCTTTAACCAATATGTAAAGCCCTGTCTGCAACTTTTTTCAGGAGACGCCGGCAGTTTTTCCTGTTCCGCCCTGCTCCCTCTGGCCCACGACTGGAAGAAAAAAACACCCTTAGCAAACATTTTAAAAGCCCGGGTAAAAAACGGGGAAGTAACAATTTTAGGCGGACAGGATTCTTTTAACCTGCTGCCATTTGCCGATGCCAATGCATTTGTATTACTTTACGAAGACGACATGGTTAAACGCAAAGGAGCATTGGTAGAAGTTTATGATTGGTAACATATTATAATGATCTCTGTTAACGATATAGACGTCTTTATTACCGCCGGAGGAAAAAGCTCACGGATGGGGCAGGATAAGGGGTTGATGAAAATTGCCGGGAAACCTATGATCCTGCACCTGGCGGAAATGCTGGAAAGAAATCATTATCCTTTCACAGTCATAGCCAATGATCAGGCCTATCATAAAACGGGGTTTAAAGTGACAGGCGATCTGATCCCCGGTAAAGGACCGATGGGCGCCCTGTTTACAGCAATCCACTACGCCGAACGGAGCTTCATTTTATTGCTGGGGTGCGACCATCCTTTTTTGCCTGAAACAGTAATCACCCGCCTGTTGGCGAGTGCAGAAGAAAACATAATTACCGTAACCCATTTCGGCAATTCTATTCATCCGCTTCAGGCCATATACCCGGTATCGCTGAAAAACAAGGTGGATGAATGTATCCGAAACGATCGGCTGAAAATGAAATCGCTGATCCTTGAATCACCACACAGGAAAGTGGAAACAGACGATCTGGCCTTGACTTTCCCTGAGGGTTTTATTAACTTTAATGAACCAAAAGATCTGTTGAGATGGCAAACAATCCGGTAAAAAATCATATCAGGATATTGGCTTTTGGTATAGCCGCTGAAAAGATGAAGTGCCCCGGTATTTCGGTAGAGAATATACCTAATTCTACGCTGCTCAAAACCTGGCTGGAGGAACACTATCCGGAACTGAAAGGACTGAAGCTCTCCATTGCCGTAAATAAGAAAATCATACATTCAGAAACACTCCTTCCTGACGGCGCAGAAGTAGCCTTGTTACCGCCGTTTTCAGGAGGATAAAATTTGTGTTATGCATCGCTTTGAACGACAGATCAACCTGCAGGGTTTTGGTACAGAAGGCCAATATAAATTGAGCCGGTCTTCAGCCTTGGTGATAGGAGCAGGCGGTTTAGGCTGCCCCGCGCTGATTTACCTGGCGGCGGCAGGCGTTGGAAAAATTGGTATTGCAGACGGCGACACGATCAGCATCTCCAACCTTAATCGCCAGGTACTCTATGGCGAAAAAGACGAAGGAAAAAAGAAAGCGGCGGTTGCCGGTTCGGTATTAAGAGAAAAATACAGTGATATTGAAATAGAAATTTTTCCCGATTATCTCAACACGGAGAACAGTCTCGGGCTTCTTTCCAAATACGATGTTATTCTCGATTGCACCGACAATTTCTCTGCGCGGTATATGATCAGTGACGCCTGTGTATTATTGAACAAGCCACTGGTTTACGGAGGTATCTTTGCCTATGAAGGGCAGGTAAGTTTTTTTAACCTCAGTAACGAACGTGGAGAACGTTTCAATTATCGCGATCTGTTTGCCGTACCGCCGGAATCTTCTCAAATCCCCAACTGCGATGAAACGGGGGTTTTAGGCGTATTGCCTGGAATTATCGGGACGCTTCAGGCCACCGAAGCCATCAAATACCTTTCAGAAACCGGTACTGTATTATCCGGGAAGATCCTGTTTTACAACCTGCTGCGGCCACAGTTTTATGAAATGGAACTGACACAAAATCCGGATATTTTTCAATACATGCCCCTGACCCCAACCGCATTCCGGAATTTTGATTATTCACTTACCTGCTCTTCCGTACGGACTATAGACTGGAACCAGGCCTATGCCCTTTTCAGTGAAAATCCCGAAGAAACGATCTTTATTGACGTAAGAGAATGGAATGAACTTCCCAGAGCGGAGAATTTGCCTTTGTTGCATCTACCCTTATCTCTTTTTCCGGAGGAAGTATATAAAGCCGTTGAAAAACAAAACCTGTTGATCTTCTGCCAGGCCGGAGTCAGAAGTGTAAAAGCAGCCAAAACGCTGAAAAAGATTTTTCCGGGAAAGAATATCTATTCTATTAAAGGAGGGATAACGGATCCGCACTCCCCGGTGCGGGCATTATCTGTTGAAACCCCCGTTTGATTTTAGCCGTTATAAAACCAATACAAGAGCAATACAGAACAGAAGAATGAAAATATTAAAAACATACCGATGAGTTCTACCTATAAAAATATTTTTATTGATGGCGCCATCAGTACGCAAAAAATAGCCAACAGCATCAGCGAACACGGTACCAAAACCGGGATCGGGGGGCATAGCATTTTTTTGGGACAGGTACGTGCTGATGAAATGGAAACCGGAAAGGTAACCGCCATCGAATATACTGCCTACAAAGAAATGGCATTGGAAAAAGCGCATGAGATTAGGGAAGAAATTTTTGCAAAATATCCGCTCACCTGTATGCATATTTATCACAGCCTGGGAGTCGTAAAGACAGGAGAGATATGTCTTTTTGTTTTCACCTCGTCTAAGCACCGGAAAACCGCAATAGACGCCTGCGCAGAAGTGGTAGAAAAAATCAAAAAAGAGCTGCCGGTCTGGGGCAGGGAAATCATTGATGGCGGCGATTTTAAATGGAAAGAGAATAAATTGTAACAATGAAGATTTTACTAACCGGGGCCAATGGTTATATCGCAATGCGTTTGCTTCCGCTGTTGGTGGAAGAAGGTCACGATGTAACCTGCGTGGTACGCGACCGTAACCGCTTCCAGCCCTCGGAAAAATTATTGAAAAAAATACAGGTACTCGAATTTGATTTTTTAAAACCCGAAGAGGCCGGAAAAACTTTTTCGGGAAAAGAATTTGACGCAGCCTATTACTTTATCCATTCTCTTGCCGACACCCGGAAAAGTTTTTTCCAGTTTGAAAAAACCTGTGCCAGTTGTTTCGTGAATATAGCTCATCTCACTAAGGTAAAACAGACTGTTTACCTGGGAGGGATCAGCAATGTAGATGCGTTATCACCTCATCTGCAAGGACGGAAATATGTGCGGGACATCCTGGTGCAATCCGGGATTCCCTATACTATTTTTGAAGCCGGTATAGTGGTGGGCTCCGGCAGCGCTTCATTTGAAATCATCCGGGATCTCGTTGAAAAATTGCCGGTAATGGTCGCTCCGGAATGGCTGAATACAAAGTGCCAGCCCATTTGCATCCGCAATGTTATCTTTTATCTTAAAGAATGTTTACTGAACGAAAAAACTTTCAACCGGATTTTTGAAATCGGCGGGCCGGAGGTGCTTACGTATAAACAAATGTTGCTGGAGTTTGCCGAAGAACGGGGGTACCGAAGATGGATCTATACTTTTCCGGTGCCATTAAAGAAACTTTCTGCCTATTGGATCAATCTCATCACCTCCGCCAATCTAACCATTGCCTGGAAGCTGGTGGAAAGCATGAAAAACGACGTGGTGGTTAAGGATTTCTCCGTGCGGGACATCATGCCCCAGCGCATGATCCCCTACCGTGAGGCGATACAACTTGCTTTTACCGCTATCAGTGAAAACATGGTAATATCCAGCTGGAAAGACGCCCAGTCGAGCAGCCTGGTGGAGCTTGATCTCAACGATTATGTGCAGGTGCCAAGGCACGGTTGTTTCAAAGACCGGAAGTGGATGGAAATAGACGAAAGTAAAATCGAGGAAGTATCCGGTCGCATCTTCAGCATCGGGGGAGAAAACGGGTGGTACAGTGCAGATCTGCTCTGGCACATGCGCGGCATTATTGATAAAGCGGTTGGAGGAGTGGGATTGTCCAGGGGAAGAAGAAGCGCCCACGATTTACAAACCGGGGAATCGGTTGATTTCTGGCGGGTGCTTCTGGCAGACCGAAAAGATCACCGCCTGCTCCTGTTCGCTGAAATGAAACTACCCGGAGAAGCGTGGCTGGAATTTTCCATCATCCGGAATAGTCAACGTTGTATTCTCAAACAGGAAGCCACTTTTCGCCCGCACGGGATAGCAGGAAGAAATTACTGGTATGCCATGCTCCCTTTCCACTTTTTTATTTTCAGAAAAATGATACGGCAAATTGCCGGGAAAAAATGACATTAAATGCTCGTTTATGGTTGATATTACCTATAAAAATTATACACTCCGCATAGCCGTAGCCCAAGCCACGCTTTCTGCCGGCAGGCAGGAAACGATTGATGCTGTTAAAAATAAAACCGTTCCTAAAGGCGATGTATTTGAGTTTTCACGTGCAGCCGGCCTGCTGGCCATCAAAAACACCAGTAATGCCATTCCCGATTGCCACCCCCTCCCTGTCGAATATGCTTCCATTCATTCCGAAATTGAAGGACTGCAAATCCATATCACTGCCGAAGTGCACACCATCTATAAAACCGGGGTGGAGGTAGAAGCCATGCACGGGGCCATGATAACGGCGCTCACCATGTATGATATGCTGAAACCCATTGATAAAGAACTTGAAATAAAAACGGTGAAATTAGTAAAAAAGAAGGGTGGGAAATCTGACTTCACAGACCGGATCAACAGAGAACTTAAAGCAGCCGTTATTGTCTGTTCGGACAGCATTTCTTCCGGCAGGAAAGAAGATAAAGCGGGGAAAGCCATTATTGAAAAGTTGAACCTTTGCCAGGTAGCCGTGTCTGACTATTCCATCATTCCGGATGAAAAAGAACGGATACAGGAAAAGGTGATCTCCCTGTGCGATGCCGGGAACGATATGGTTATCCTCACCGGGGGCACAGGCGTTTCCCCCAGAGATATTACACCCGAAGCCATCCGGCATTTAATAGACAGGGAAATGCCGGGCGTAATGGAAGCTGCCAGAAACTACGGGCAGGAACGAACGCCTTATTCGATGCTTTCGAGAGGTCTTGCCGGGATGAGGGGAAACACGCTGATATTGGCGCTCCCCGGTTCCACCAAAGGCGCGAAGGAATCCATGCAGGCCTTATTCCCGTCTATTCTTCACGTTTTTAAAATAACAGGCGGCAACAGACACGATTAAAAACACAGATATGATAGTAAGCAATTTCACAGACAATTACCTGATGTATGAAAACATGTCTATATGGGAGATAAAATCCATTCGGGATTTTTTTAAAGCCCAGGAAAGTTTAGCCGAAATATTTGAAGTGGAATACGGTTTTCCTTATGGCGAACTACATAAGCAAACCGATTTCAGAGATACGGATATCATGATCATTTCAAAACTGCTGGATCATTTTGGAGACAAACAATTTTTTGTTTTTTCTTATAACGATCCGCACCATAATGAATTAAAGAATCTGCAGGACAGGAAGATCATCAATTTCGGTATGGACATCCATGTATTGAATCCGCAGAGAATTTATGTGTTGGAAATGGATAAATCGAAAGACATAAAAATATACGACCGTTGAGTAAATCCCTACAGCAATGGCAGATCCTTCTTATTGGAAAAAAAACTTCCGTCATTTCCGGCTCATTATGTACGGGCTTATTCTTTGCTATATCTGGGTCCAATACGAATTCGGTTCCGGCAACCGGAGTTATAGCAACGGTCAGCCTAAAATAAGCGGCCAGCATGTCAACGGAAAAGACCAGGGTGTGTGGACCTGGTTTTACCCTAATGGCAAGAAACAAATGCAGGGGGAATTTCAAAACGGAAAAAGGATTGGAACCTGGATCATCTGGGATTCTTCAGGGAATAAACTCAGCGAGAGCCATTATAAGGACGATAAGCTAAACGGCTCGTTTATCCGCTGGCATTCTAATGGAAAAAAAGAGAGTGAAGGCGTTTATCAAAACGACCGGTTATTAAACATAGTCCACTATTCACCGGATGGCGGCAAACCGGAATAACAAAGCGGAACAACAATACACTAAAACAAAATTCAAATCAACCTTCCAAACAATGTGTATGAAACAAATCAACCCGGGGATAGCGGCATTGTTAGTTTTATTTGCCATAAGCGCGTGCAATACCACTCCCGGTGGCAGCCCATCTTCCATTAATAGAGAAGGAGCATCTCAACCCCCTTCTACATCTGAAGCATCAAAAAGCAATAGCCGAACCGGCGCTTCGTCCGTTGCAGAACCGGGCAACAGTGCGCAATATATCAGCAAACAGGTGGTAGTAAAAGGAGCGGTGGAGCAGTCACTTACTTTAACCGTTGCTGATTTAAAAACCATGCCTGTTGCCACTTTAGAAGATATTAAAGTAGTGTGTAAAAACGGAACTATTGCCAAAACGGATCGAACCTGTAAAGGAGTGTTGTTGAAAGATATTCTTCAAAAGGCTAAAATACAACAGGCTCAGCACAAAAACCGGAGCTTTTATATCATAGCCCGGGCTACGGATAATTACAAGGCCATATTTTCGAGGGAAGAGATCTTCAACAGTGCAACCGGGGACAATGTGTACATTCTTTTTGAAGAAAACAAGCAGCCGATCACATCGGAGGGGGAAATGGTGCTTATCAGCACAAGCGACCGGGTTACGGGTCCCCGCCACGTTCGCTGGCTGAGCAGTATCGAAGTAAACACTGCCGAATAGGCTTTACCCGGCAAGTCCCCTTCAAATAGCATGCTATAGATGCCGGGTGGAATATCTCACCGGTCATTCCGGCAGTTCAAACTCTGTCTCCCACTCCTCCCGCGATTCATCGCTTTTCATTTTTACCCTCAGAAAAGCCTGGTCTCCTCTTTTAATATATCGCCTGTCTATTACCCTGCTTTTAAATGGTTTGGCCGGGGGATCATTGGCGTCTGTAACATCGCCTATGCGCGGCATAAATGGATACCGGACAGTCAGCTTTTCATCTTCCGTGATCACCATATTCAAAGCCAATTCAAAAATGATCTCTTCAAACCTTTCAGCAAGGATTTCATCGTTCAATTCTTCTTTTGTTTTACCGGATATTGACTGAGACCAATCCAGGAATTTATTGGTCGCGGCTATCTTCAGGTCATTCCGGATATAAAACGGGAATGGAGAGCGAAGATGGTTGTTATCGGAATACCAGAAATCAAAGGCGGCTTTTATCATTTCAGGATCAATAAAATCCTGCGATCGCAGCCGCTTTTCTATATCCTGTTCCATTTGAATAATTTGTTTTTAGGTTGAAATAATTCTATCAAACTAAATTAACGTTATTTATTCTAAGAAAACTAAAGGATATATTTTGAGTTTTAATAAATACATTTGCGGTTTCCTGTAAAGGAGAGATGCCAGAGCGGTTGAATGGGACGGTCTCGAAAACCGTTGTACGGGCAACTGTACCCAGGGTTCGAATCCCTGTCTCTCCGCTGAGAGGGGCTTCTTGATGAAGCCCCTCTTTTTTTGGTATATCAGCAATCCTTTTTTTTTCATTTTCAAATGGTTATGCGATAGGATACCGAGCATGGTGGGTGTTCGATAAATGCCGTTTTCATAGTACAGATTGTTGTCGAACACCCTGTTCACAAATTCCCTCTTTTGCAAGGTATCAGACACGGTATATACGTGGCGCATATCGGTCAATAGGTTTAGATTATCTTCCAATATGCTGAACGCTTCGGTTTCTTCGATTACCAACCGCCGTTCCTTGCGTTCCCCCTGTTTCCTGTACCCGAACGGAGCGTTCTTGTAAACATATCTTCCTCTTTTTTGTGAATTTTAAATGGATATAGTTATTAAACAAACACAGTTTGTCAAACGAATGAAAAAAGGCCGAAGGGATTATAGCTTTTTGTATATATCGGTTTTGTATTCTTTTTCTACTTTTTCTTTTAAATGGTTGCATAATGATAGGTAGTAATGATAAAACTATTCATTATATTTGTCATTATTTGACAAGTCTAATAGCAAATAGTGAAAACTAAACAAAGGCAAATCCAATTAAAGCAGCATTCAGATGGCAAATCAATTTGGTGAACGGATAAGACAATTGAGGGAAAAGCAAGAATTATTTTTACGACAGGTAGCTCCTTCATTAGACATGGATACAGCTCAGCTTAGTAAGATTGAAAAAGGTATCCGACAGATTAAAAAAGAGCAAATAGCCATATTAGCTGAAGTGCTCGAGACCAATAAAGAGGAACTACTTACACTGTGGTTGGCAGACCAAGTTTCAAATCTTATTGAGGGAGAGCCAATGGCCGATGAGGTTTTAAAAACAGTTTCAAAGAATAGGAAAAATAATTAAATGGCATCTAATTTTTTTACAAATCAAAGCTCCAATACACTCTACAAAAAATTTGTAGGGGTATTTGAGCATATGCAAAATATTGAATATTTCAAGTCTGTTATCGGCTATTTTAGGGCGTCGGGTTATTTCGCCATTCGTAAACACTTTCCTGAAACATTAAAGGTGAAGATTATTGCGGGTATTAATGTAGACCCCTTTATTGCTCTTGCTCAGAAACAAGGCTTACTCTTTAATGCGAATGTGAAGGATACTAAACAATCATTTATTGAATGGATACAGGAAGATATTATCAATGCAAGGTATGGTCAGGAAATAGAAGAGGGAATTTTACAACTGATCAACGATATTGCTGATAACAGAATAGAAATCAGGGCTCATAATTCTAAAAAGCTACATTCTAAGTTTTACATTTTTCTATCTCCGAATTTTAATGAGCATAATCCAAATGGATTGGTCATCATGGGATCTTCCAATCTTTCGGCTCAGGGATTAGGTTTAGAGAATGTGGAGCACAACTATGAAATGAATGTCGAACTGAGGGATTACGAAAATGTCAGGTTTGCAGATACGGAATTTGAAATGCTTTGGTCTCAAAGTACGCCAATATTACCTGTAGATGCCCCGTCGTTGCTCAAGAAAACCTATTTGGATGTAAATCCAACATCTTTCGAGTTATATGTTAAGTTTCTAATCGAATTTTTCGGAAAAAATATAGAGTACGACCCGGATAGCATCAGCGATATTCCGTTGAAGAAGTTCAAGAAACTAAGTTATCAGATAGATGCCGTTAATCAGGGATATGAGTTACTATTGAAACATAATGGTTTCTTTTTAGCGGATGTGGTGGGTACGGGCAAAACCGTAATGGCTGCTTTATTAGCCAAGAAGTTTATTATTAATAATGGGGCTAAAACTAAAATACTCATTGTATATCCGCCTGCGTTGGAAAAAAACTGGAAGACTACATTTAAGGAATTCAGAATTGATGAGAAATGTGATTTTGTTTCCAATGGAAGCCTAGACAAAATCATCAATGAAGTTGACCCCTTAAAATACAAGGAAAAATACGATTTGGTGTTGGTGGATGAAGCCCACAAATTCAGAAATCATAGTAGCCGACAATTCCAGAACCTACAAATCATTTGTAAATCCGGAAGGGAAAATGTAGGTAATATTGATGGCTTTGAAAAGAAAGTCGTATTGATTTCGGCTACTCCATTAAACAACAGACCGGAAGATATTTATTATTTGATTTCTTTGTTTCAGGATGTGAGGAACAGCAATTTGAATGAACCGAATCTCCAAAAATTCTTTTATCCGCATATTGTTCGATACAAAGCCCTGATACAACAAACACCACTTGACTTACAGGGCATTCAGGATATTTTCAATGATATAAGGGATAAAGTCGTCAAAGATATCACCATTCGCAGAACCCGTACGGATTTAAATAAAAACGAGCGATATGCAAAGGACTTGAAAGAACAGGGAATTGTCTTCCCTACGGTGGTAGAACCTTTTGCGAATGAATATGAACTGACACACCATTTAGCTGACCTGTTTTTAGATACGGCAAACAGCATTATTGATAGAAACAAAATAGACTTTTTCCGTTATCAGGCTATAGCCTATTTAACTGATGAAGCAAACGATGGGCTATATCAGAGTGCTAAAACTATTTCACGTTCGTTGGCATCGATTATGCAGACACAGCTGATTAAACGTTTGGAAAGCAGTTTCTATGCGTTCAGGAAATCGTTGAACAAAATCACCACATCGACAAAGCAGATGATTGAAATGTATGAACGGGATAGCGTTTTTATTGCACCAGACCTGGATATTACAGACTTGCTTAACAAGGGCTATACAGATGAAGAAATCGAATTGGAAATTCTGAAAATTGACGACGATAAGCCAAAAAACAAAAAATTTAAACAATCCGATTTCAAGCCCGGGTTTATTGAAGGACTGAGACGGGATTATGAACATTTGCTTGAATTGAATGAACGCTGGCAGCGAGTTGACGAAAGTAACGACCCGAAATGGAATGTGTTTATTGGATTGCTGGAAAATGAATACTTCAACACAGCGAAAAACGAATTGGGTAAGCTGGTTATCTTCACGGAGTCGGCAGACACGTTAACGTATTTGACCCAGAGACTTTCTAACGAAACATCCTATAAAGTTCTCAGCATTACCTCGGATAACAGAAGCAAAATGTTCGAGGCCATTCGGGAAAACTTCGATGCCAATTATGAGGGTACATTCAGGAATGACTACGACATCATTCTTACAACCGATGTATTGGCAGAAGGTATCAACCTGCATAGGGCTAATGTGATTGTCAATTATGACACCCCTTGGAATCCTACCAAATTAATCCAACGCTTGGGCCGTATCAACCGTATCGGAACCAAGGCACAGTTTATTTACAATTACAATTTCTATCCGTCAGAGCAGGGAGATAACAGGATTAATCTTCGTCAAAAATCGTTGGCTAAACTGCAAAGTAGCCACAGCACATTTGGAGAAGATAACAAGATATACACGTTGGAAGAAATTATCGACCAGTTCAGGATGTTTGAGGAGAAAGAGGAGGATAAGGATTTGAGAACACAGTATTTGGAATGGCTGAGAAAATTCAGGGAACAGCATCCTGAACATTTTAATGCAATCCGCAAAATGCCTTTGAAAATTCGTTGCATCCGGAGTATCACAGACAAACAACAAAGCATTGCTTTCGTGAAGAATGGAGAGCATAAGAATATTTACCTCTATTCGGACGGTATTTCGAAATCTATGCCATTCGAACAAGCGGTAAAAGTATTTGAGGCACCTCTTTCCGAAGAGAGTATAAAAGAGATACCTGAATTACATTATCAACAAATCAATCGTATATTAAGACAGTTTGAAAGCGATATTACAACGCCCGAAATGATTGGGGGTGTTGAAGACAAAATGGATGTAAGGTCGAATAAGGCATTGAATGATTTGAATAATTGGTTGGCCAATCAGATTATTTCTACCCCACAAGCCATAGAAGCAGGTAAGAATTTGATGCCCTTGCTTAAGAACGGCACGTATACCAATTTAACCAATGAGGTATATAAATTAAGGAACGAAACCGACCCGATAAAGCTTGAAAATCAAATTATCCGTCTGGAACGAAAATATACGTCAAAAGTAAAGCGACCGGAAAAAGCAGATTTAGAGCCGATACAGCCCAAGATAATTATATCAGAAACATTTGTGTAATGAAAATCAAAAAGGAACTCATACAACAAATCCAGTCCATCATTGCTACCGCAAGGGATAGGGCTATCCGGTCTGTTGATACGGAGCGGGTGCTGATGTATTGGCAAATCGGAAAGGTCATCTTTGAAGAAGAACAGGATGGTAAAGAACGTGCGGATTATGGTAAATTTCTGATTAAATCAATCTCTGATGAGTTTCAGCCACAATTTGGAACCGGTTTTACTGTACGTCAATTAGAGTTGAACAGGCAGTTTTATCGCACGTTCCCAAATACGAACGCACTGCGTTCGCAATTCAACTGGACACATTACAGAACACTTATACGTATTGATAATCGGGATAAAAGGGAGTTTTACATCGCAGAAATGGAAAAAACAACTGGACGGCAAGACAATTAGAACGACAGGTAAACAGCCAGTTGTACGAACGTTTGCTGATGAGCAATGACGTAGAGTCTGTTTTGGCAGTAGCCCGAGCAGAAAAGTTGCCAACGGAAGCCAAGGAAATCATCAAAGACCCTATGGTGTTAGAGTTTTTGGGGTTGAAGAGAGAAGCTTCCTATTATGAAAAGGACTTGGAAAATGCAATCATTACACATCTGCAGGATTTTATTCTGGAATTGGGTAACGGCTTTGCATTTGTGGCACGGCAAAAAAGAATACATATTGAGGGCGACGAATATTTTGTGGATTTGGTATTTTACAACCGCTTATTGCAAAGCTTTGTTGTCATCGAAATCAAGACCCAAAAGCTTACTCATCAGGATATAGGACAGTTGCAGATGTATGTAAACTATTATGACCGGTACGAAAAACAATCGTATGAAAACCCGACCATAGGCATTTTGCTCTGTACCGACAAAAATGACGCAATGGTAAAAATCACATTGCCAAAAAATAACAACACCATCATAGCCAGTAAATACCAACTCTACCTACCCACAGAGCAACAATTGATTGACGAGGTAAAAAAAGAAATTGAAAAACTGGACAATAAAGACATTGAACAATGACAAGATCAGAAATACGACACATCCTTGAAAGCCCATACGACAGAAAAGTTTGGAAAAACTTCCTGCAAACACAGTTTACCAACAACAAACTGAATGCCGAAGATAGAACGATCGCTTTATCTGATAAAACCATCAGCAAGCAATGTCTTAGTTTGGGTAATTACGAAATTAACGAATATACCAAAATCGGTATTTTCGAGATTGAACATTGAACTGTAAGAGGTTCATTGTTTTCTTTGACAGAAGATAGGCATATTCTTTATACAAGAGGATCTGTTCATCAATATCAAACTTATCCCGGAATGTATATTCCTGCTCCTTTGGAAATAAGAATTGTAGATGCGGTATCATCGCCAAAGACAGTTTGTAAAGAGATATTAGGATTAACGAAAATGAACTGGAACAATACCCAGTTTGACAATAAATATCCAATTACCATTGGTTGTGCAAGACGAGTAGGAGAAATCATGAAGTATCTCGGTGATAATGAACATCCGAAGGAATCATACGCTTTTTATATGTAATACCATCAATCACTAACCCCATCCAAAAACGTTAAAAACGGTATCAGGTGTTCGACTGTAATCCCTGTCTCTCCGCTGAGAGAGTCTTCATCAGGAAATCCCTCTATAAAACGAGCGATTGTTATTCTACACAAAGAAAGCTATAAGTCTTTTCTGTGTAATAAGGGCTATTTCAAATTTTCGCCGGTGGATGTCCCACCGCCCGCAGGCTGGCAGGTCCCGCTCCCGGTTGGCGACACCCGCCGGAAGCTATAGGGAGCGAAAATTATAAATTACCCGTTGGTATTAATAGCCTGGATTTTGAGCAAGGTTAGGATTCACTGCAATCTGTTGACTTGGGATAGCAAACACCAGGTATTTAGCATCAGACGTCTGCGGTTTTTCCTGGAAAGGTTGCAGGAATTTTCCAAAGCGAATAAGATCTTCTCGTCTCCATCCTTCCCAATAAAGTTCACGTCCGCGTTCATCTAACAGGTTATCCGGTGTTAAGGAAGTGAAATCCGCAACACCACGGTTAGCCCTGATGCTGTTTACTAATTCCAACGCCTCCGCCTCCGTGCCGCCTGTACCACCCCGAAGTATAGCTTCCGCCTGCATAAGTAATACGTCGGAGTAGCGATATACTACCCAGTCGTTATTCCTTTGCCCGGTAACGGAATAATCAAAAGCATATTTCATGGGGCGTATGCCCGCTGTTTCAAGTGTGGCGCCGGATGTACGTATTGTTACCTCGCCGGTAAATACCAAAGGTTCATTTGCAGGGTTTCTTGCCATTAATGGTTGATTGGTTACCCAGTTATACTGCTGACCTGCGAAAAAACCAACATTTTGCCTTTTATAGCCTTTTGTTCTGTTGGATGTGGTGTCAGCCTCGTAGTTATAATAAATGCCTCTTCTCTCATCATCTTCCTCAAACTTATCATAGTAATCAGATAAAGTACACCAACCGTTCCATCCTCCGGGAAGCATATTGTAGTGTGCAATTGTATTCCAGGTCCTGTCAACCGAACCGCCCCTTTCGCCATTTTTATTCAACAGGGTATAAATATTTTCTGTTGATTTCGCATCATTATCTGGTGCAAAATTGTCAAAATATTTGCCCGGGGCAGAAACATGGTATAAACCAGATGCTGTGATCTCTTTTGCAAGGGTGATCACCTGGTTCATGTCGGCAGCTTCAAACGATGGGGTTTGCCTGTTTAAAAATGCGCCTTTGTTCAGGTAAGTTTTCATCAACAACACTTTTGCCGCATTTCGGTTCGCCACATAAGCAGTAGCAGGGCCGTTCTCGGGCAAATCATTTATTATTTCGTTCAACTCATTAACTATATAATCTATTGCCTCCTGTGGTTGCAAAATTTTAGGTGCTATTCTGAAATCTTCCAGGGCGTCTCCTTCCCTTATAGAAGCGATACCATAAATATCCAGCATATCAAATATGGCTATAGCGCGGATAAATCTTGCTTCGGCAGACTGCTGTGCGCTGGGGCTGAATTTCAAAACGTTTGTTGCATTGTATATAGCTGTCCCAAGGCTTACAAATGTACTGTTCATAAATCCGTTGTCTGCATTCCAGGCATGCTGGTGAATAGCGCGGTAGATACCGTTATCATCCCAGTCTCCGCCACGGGTAGGCGCAATGGCAGCATCCGTAGATACTTCCTGTAATACCCATTTCTGATCTTGCTGATAGGGGGTGTTTAAAGAGGTATAGGCTGTTACAAGCAAACCGGCAGGATCTACATTGGAAGAAGTACCCTCCTGAAGCTCACCTTTAAATTCTTCATTAAGCTTGGTACAGGAGAATAGTCCTGACATCAACAAGCCCGACGTTAACAGATATAATAAGAAATTCGATTTCATAATAATAAATTGTTTAAAGAGAAAAGTTGATTCCAAGTAAAATATTCCTTGCCGGAGGGTAAGGCAGGTATTCAATACCCAAAGAAGGAATGCCATTCGATGAACCGTCGGTGTTAACTTCCGGATCAAAGCCTGTGTATTTGGTAATGATAAACAGGTTTTGCCCGGTAAGCGATACATTCAGGTTCCTGATTACGTTTCCGATGTCACCTACTTTATAGCTTAACGTAAGATTGGCCATTTTCAGATAGTTCCCTTTTTCCAGGTACCTTGTAGAAGCCGCCGCAGAATTTGAAGTGGACTCTTTCACACTGGTATTAAAGAACGAGGAACCAATATTTCTTAAAGATAAGTTGCTTATGCCCAAAGTGGTGGCTGCTGTATTATTAAATAAGTAGTGCCCCATAGCTCCGTTCATATTGGCGCCCAATGTAAATTTCTTGTATGACACATTGGTAGAAATACCTAAAAGTGTGGTAGGATTAGGGCTATGTGTGTAAAACTTATTCAATGCCGGGTCGTTATTTATGCTTTTGCTATCATCCTGTCCGCGATACATACTTGTACCGGTTTGAGGATCTATACCTTCAAAAATCGCCAGATACCATACGTTAAGCGGTTGTCCGTTTACCATTCGCTGGCCTGTTACGCCGGAAAAACCCTGTCCTCTTAAGGCGGCAGTTTCATAATAACCTAATAAGCCGCTTACACTATTCCTGAGAAAGGTAACATTACCGGTAACATCCCAGTTCCAGTCTTTTCCTTTTACTATATTTCCGGTCAATGCAATTTCAACACCTTTATTTACAACTTCTCCATCAAGATTTACCCAAATACGTCCTGAAGGTGCGGGTTGCGCAAGGGTTTGTTCAAATAATGCATCTGTTGTTGTTTTATGAAAATAGTCAACAGAGCCATAAATCCTGTTGTTCAATATTGCAAAATCAATACCTGCATTATAAGTGGTGGAAGTTTCCCACTTAAGGTTGGGGTTACCATAGTTGGCCTGGCTTATGCTTTGCGTTCCAAAAGTCAGGCGATTTAATGAAGCACCTGACGGAAACTCCTGGTTACCCGTTTTCCCCCAGCCCAATCTTAATTTTAGCTGGTTGATATTGGTATTGTCTTTTACGAATGCTTCTTCAGCAACATTCCATGCAAACGCTAATGAAGGAAATGTTGCATACTTGTTATTAGAACCAAACTTGGTAGAACCGTCTCTTCTTACGGTAGCAGTCAGCAAATACCTGTTTTGATAATTAAATCCGCCACGTAAAAAAACCGATTGCAACTGGTTGGTGGGGCTCCTGTAAGACGAAATGTCACGGGAGCTGATATTTGAATACTGCAAATAATTATAATAATCCAATCCGAAATACTTAAAGCCTCCTCCAAATTCAACGCTGTTATTATAGTCATAATTTAAAAATTCATATCCTGCCACTGCATTAATATTCCAATCGTCAGAAACCTGCTTGTTGAAAGACAGTGTATGTGTCATTTGCTGATTGGTTTCGCCATTATTAGAAACAAATGCCTGTTCATCATTAACTGCTGCAGGATCTATAATACCGGCACGATACATACCAAGCCTGTTGCCGGTTAACCGCATGGCACTATAGGTGAACCTGTATTCAAGGTCATCGGTTATTTTGTAATAAGGTGAAAGTGTTGCTACCAGGGTATTTGTTACGGCGTTATCTTTAAATGCCTGCAGGCTTGCCAGCGGGTTACGTATATTCGTATTTACATAAGTCAGGTTACCCTGGTCATCTTTCAGTGGCCGTGTGGGATTCCATGCCAAAGCCTGCGATATAATATTGCCTTCTGCCCCAACACCTACATCTATAGGAGCGTATTGATTATTCATTTGAGTTATAAAGGCAGAGAAGTCAAGCCCTAATTTTTTACTGGGAAGAAAACGGTAATTCCCGGTAAAATTCAAGGTATATTTTTTAAGCTGGGAGTTCTTCATAATCCCCTCCTGGTTCAGCATACCGGCAGAAAGACGGTATTTTCCATTATCTGTACCTCCCGATACATCCACATAATAGTTTTGCGTAATGGCACTCCTGGTAATTTCTTTAAAAGCGTCTACATTACTGCCGAAATCTGAGGTTGCTGCATCGTTAGGCGTATAATACTTAAGTGCTTCGCGGAACTCGGCAGCATTTAAAACCTGGGGATGTTCCCGCAAGTTGGATACGCCTACAGATGCGCCTGCGGATACGACAGGCTCTCCTGTTTTACCTTTTTTTGTGGTAATGATTACAACACCATTGGCACCTCGTGAACCATATATAGCCGTAGCAGAAGCATCTTTTAGAATGTCCATACTCGCAATATCCCCGGGATTGAGATAGGTAAGCGGATTGCCCCTGTCCGACGAAAAACCACCCCTTCCGGTAGGTAACGGTGAATTACCGGACATCGGTACTCCGTCTAACACAAACAAAGGATTGTTACTGGCACGGATAGACGAGTTACCGCGTATCCGCACTGTAACCGAGCCACCCGGTTGCCCGGTATTATTGATCACCATTACCCCGGGTGTTTTTCCCTGTATCAGTTGGTCGGGATTGGTTACGATCCCCTTATTAAAGTTTTTCTCATTGATTGTAACCATTGATCCCGTTACATCTTTTTTGCGGGCAGTACCATAGCCAATTACAACTATTTCATTTAAATCAGCCACCGTACTTTCTAAAACAATATTTATCTCTGTACCTGGTGTAGCGCTCGCTGTCTGTGTAATATACCCGGTACCGGAAAAAACCAGTTTCGCTCCCGCTTTTACATCATTTAATGTAAATACACCGTCTGCATTGGTTGCAGTTCCTTTACCGGTACCTTCAATAATAACGGAGATACCCGGAATACCGGCACCCGTATTATCCATAACAGTACCCGTTACAGTTTGTGCCTGTGCAAAAGAGAATAAAGCACATACCGTGAGGCATAGCATCGCGGTATATCGCAAAGCAATCATCATGTTTGTTTGTTTTGGAGTTAAAGATTAAAAATTTGTTTTCTCAATGAAAAGTAAAACTATTGTTTTATTTAACGTATAGACATCAATGCAATGCGATAAGCTGCTGCAAATGAATACGCAAACTGCATTGCAAACGTTTGCGGTTGATATTTTTCCTATATTTACTGCTCCTTAAATTGCTTATGTATGATTACTACCACGCTCAAAAAGCTCTCTGAAATATCTGGTTTAAGTATTTCTACAGTATCAAGAGCACTTAAGAATCATCCTGACATATCTGAAAAGACAAAATTGCTGGTGACAGAATTGGCCAGCATGCTCGATTATGAGCCCAATATTAATGCTGTGCACCTGCGTACCAGGGACAGCCGGCTCTTTGGTGTAATAGTGCCATCTTTATCAAACTGTTTTTATAATTCGGTAATTGCCTCTCTTGAGGAAGAAGCCAGAAAAAATGATTACTCGCTCATTATACTTCAGTCTGTTGATGACCCGGATATCGAAGCGGCCAATATAAAATTATGCAGACAAAACAGGGTTAACGGTTTATTTGCATCTATAACACCCGAAACAATAAATATTGAGCCTTTTTTAAAGCTTGCAGAAATAGATATACCGGTTATTTTTTTTGACAGGGTACCCGACCGTTCCGATTGCCATAAAATATGTGTGGCCGATATTGATTCTGCAACCATAGCCGCCAACCTCATTGCAGAGAATAGCAAAAAGAAAGTATTGGCCATCTTCGGCAACAGTAAGTTCCTGATCACAAAAAAAAGATATCAGGCATTTACTTCAATACTGCATCAATACAATATAGAATGTATCACTGCCTATGCAACAGATGGAACTCATGCCAGGCAAATCGCAAATGATTATTTACCTGAAAAGCCGGATGTTGTTTTTTGTATGACGGATGAGATACTTGCCGGGGTGATGAGGGCAACCCAGAAAAGAAAATTAAAGATACCGGATGATATCGCTGTTATCACCATCAGTAATGGATTTCTTCCCACCTTGTATTACCCTCAGATAACCTATATAGAAACCAGTGGCGAAAAGCTTGGGAAGTTGGCCTTTGAAAGTATGATGTCAACATTATCAGGCAGTACATTTATACACGATAAAATAATTGAATCGGTATTGGTACGAGGAGGATCAATTTAGAATATTACCCGGGAAACGAAAAAACCTGTTGTCGGCCACTGCGCTATGCGAAGCGTCTTCGCCTCGCATCCCTTTGTTGTCGCCTCCGGACATCTACGTTAAAAAAAATGGCCACATTAACCAAACGGCTTAATCCATCATTCGTTCCCATGAGCGTTCGTCTGTTTGAGTAAATCCAATTATTTTGTAAAACCTGATCTTACTTTCCTGCCGCTGCCCTACATCAGATCACTCTTTAATGAATTTTGTAACCCGGGTCTCTTTGCCGTTAAGCAAACGCAAAAAATATATTCCTTTGGAAAGAGTTTTGACAGACAGGGTATTTCCTGCATTTTGTCCTTGCAGCACCGGTTTCCCCCAAAGGTCATAGACGGTATAAATATAATCTACAGCCGGGTTGTCGTTATTGATGTTGAGGGTAATAACCGAAGTAGCCGGATTGGGAAATACGGTTAAACGGGTTGAGGTTTCTGTTGGCGATTCGCCCGGATTTCGGGGATCGTTTAAACCGGGGGAATAAAGCAGGGTTTTCCTGGCTCCATCTTCGTCAAATAAGCGCCACATTTTTTGTTTCTGACCCTCTGTAAACATCTGGAGGCAGGCATCGTCGGAGAAGTCCATGAAATTCATGAACATATCGCCCGAGGGTGCGGGGTTACAACTGTTAGAGCTGATCCTCGGGAAGGAGGGACATCCGCTATTGTACGTTTTTTGGGGAGGCGTGTCGTCCACCCCGTCATCCCCACAGTCGGCGTCGCCCCAAAGGTGTTTGAGATTAAGCCAGTGCCCTATTTCGTGCGTGGTGGTTCTGCCTTTATTATAAACCGTTCCGTTTTTTCCGATCGTTCCGAATACGTCGGTACGGATCACCACGCCATCTTTTTCGGGAACGGCGCCCGGAAACGTGGAATACCCCAGGAGACCTTCCGAAAGGTTACAAACCCATATATTCAGGTAATACCGGCTGTCCCATGGTTCGCTGCCACCTGATGCCGCAAATTTCATTTTATCATCCTGTTGCCAGGAGGTTTGATTTGTTTTCTTCCTGATGATACCGGCGGTAGCTTTTCCCTGCGGATCCGATTTTGCCAGTGCAAACCGGATCCCACAGTCGGCGGCAAAAGAAGCGAATACGGAAGGTATTTTTGAGAGGTCTTCATTCTGTTTGCGAAAATCCCGGTTCAGCACATCAAGCTGCGATTGTATCTGCGCGTCGCTTATATTTTGTTCCGGGGTGTTGTATAAAACATGCACCACCACAGGGATGGTAATCACCGGCAGGTCGGCCACCGATGTGGTATATTTCCGCCGGGCGATTTCAGAACGCAACGAGCCTGTCGCATCTATGTGGGCATACCGCAATTTCATCGCCGGATCCCGGCTGAGCTGCTCCTCCCAGTACACGCCGGTTCCGCAATGGCGCTGGGCATTTAAAAATAGAACCTGGCTGCAAAGCCATATGGAGGTAATAAGATATTTCATCGGCTGATTTTTAGGATCAGCTTTTCAGGATGATATTAAATTTAAAACGGAAACGATCCGTCTGTGCGGGACTTTAGCTTCCTGATTTTACAGAGGAGAATGGAAAGTTGGTAATTCACGAAGATATCGGTCGGCTGTTTGCATTATCAATACAGCAGGATGAGAACAAAGTAATTTAAAATCAGTGGCATCTGCAACTAACTGAATTGGTTTTCGATGATTGGTTGGTAAATGACGGTTAAAAATAGCGGATATATATGATACATCCTGTTCAAAACTTTATTTTTGCGGCAACTCGTTGAGATATGATAAAAAGAATATGGATCATAGGCGTCTTAATAATATGGATGGGGGCCTGCAACAGCAATAATGAAGCATCTTCCGGTAACGAAGCAACCACCAACAGAATCCCGGCGCCTTCTCCCGTGAGTTATTCCGTACTGAACGTTTTTCCGCATGATACGCTGGCTTTCACGCAGGGATTGGTTTTTTATCAGAACAGGATGTATGAAGGTACCGGTCAGAAAAAAGCTTCCACCCTGCGAATGGTGGATTATGAAACAGGGAAGGTGGAAAAGAAGGTGGATTTGGATCCGGAATTATTTGGTGAAGGGATCACCATCATGAATGATACCTTATATCAACTTACCTGGGAAGACCATATTGTGCTGGTGTATTCAATAAAGGATATGAAGCTTGTACGAAAAATATACTGGAACCGGGAGGGATGGGGAATTACCCATGATAACGAAAACCTGATCGTCAGCGATGGCACCGATAAACTGTATTTTGTGCATCCGGGAGATTTTAAATTGATAAAAACGGTTTCGGTATATAACCAATTGGGACCAGTGAACAACCTGAATGAACTGGAGTATATCAATGGCTTCATTTATGCCAACCAGTGGGAAACAAATTACATCCTGAAAATAGATCCCGGGTCGGGAAGGGTAACCGGGATCCTTGATTTCACGAATGCACTTAAAAAGTTTGCCAATATCAATTACGACAGGAAAGCGATTACAGAAGGCGCAGTACTCAACGGCATTGCCTGGGACTCCGCTACTAATCGCATGTTTGTAACCGGCAAGCTTTGGCCCAGATTACTGGAAGTGAGGATAGATTGAGGTATGAGCTATCAGCCATCATTGGTCAACCCCAAGCTAAAAACGTCCAAACTTCACAGTCCCAATAATCTCAAATATTAAATCTCAGATCTCAAATTTCAATACCCATACTTTTCCTTCCATAGTGCTTTCAGCCATTTCCGCAATTCCTCTTCTCTTGCATTATGACCCGGCTTATAAAATGGAGTTCCTTTTATTTTGTCGGGTAAATATTCCTGTGTTGCGAAATTGCGTTCATAGCTATGCGCGTATTGATATCCTTTTCCGTAATCCATATTTTTCATCATCCTCGTAGGGGCGTTACGCAAATGCAGCGGCACCGGTAAATCGCCATGTTGTTTTACGGCGGCTATGGCTTCGTCAATAGCGATGTAAGCGGCATTGCTTTTGGGAGATGAGGCCAGGTAGGTAGTGCATTGGGACAGTATGATCCGTGATTCCGGGTAGCCTATTTTGTTGACGGCTTCAAAAGTGGCATTAGCGAGTAATAAAGCATTGGGATTGGCATTGCCTATATCCTCACTTGCGAGGATCACCAATCTGCGTGCGATGAATTTCACGTCTTCGCCGCCTTCGATCATCCTTGCCAGCCAGTACACGGCGCCGTTAGGGTCGCTGCCGCGGATGGATTTAATAAAGGCCGAAATGATATCATAATGCTGTTCACCGCTTTTATCGTACAGGGCTATACGTTTCTGTGCTATCTCCATCACCAGGTTATCCGTGATCGTTAGTTCGTGTTCCGAAACCGCATCCGTTACAATTTCTAATAGATTCAACAGTTTCCGGGCGTCTCCGCCGGAGATGTTCAACAAAGCGGAAGTTTCCTCCAGGGTGATGTTGCGTCGGCTCAGAAATTCATCTTTGACAAGCGCCAGGGTCAACAGCTTTTTCATTGCCGTTTCATCCAGGGGTTTTAATACATATACCAGGCAGCGGCTCAACAGTGCGGCGTTTACCTCAAAAGAAGGGTTTTCCGTAGTGGCGCCGATGAGGGTAACAGTACCTTTTTCTACAGCGCCTAACAGCGCATCCTGCTGACCTTTATTAAAACGATGGATTTCATCAATAAACAAGATGCTCCCGGGCTGATGCTTCGCTTTTTCAATCACTTCCCTTACTTCTTTAACACCCGAACTAATGGCGCTGAGGGTAAAAAACGGAACATGCAACGTGTTGGCAATAATATGTGCAATGGTGGTTTTGCCCACTCCCGGCGGACCCCATAAGATCATGGAAGGTATTTTTCCCTGTTGTATGGCTTTTTGCAATACACTTCCCTCACCGGTAAGATGTTCCTGTCCAACCAGTTCGCTCAACGACCTGGGTCTTAACCGTTCTGCTAATGGAACTGCCATACTGCAAAAATAGGCGACATAAAAGAAATAATTAACTTCACGGCTGCGACATATTAAACTTCTTGTATGAAAAGGACATTGTTTGTTTTTGTAGGTTGCTGTTTTGCAATGCTGAGTTTTGCGCAGCACAACCCCATGCTGTGGTACACAACGCCGGCCGACGCAACGGTGAAAGATGTGAACGATGGCTGGAAAAATGATGAAGAATGGCTGAAAGCGTTGCCGATTGGGAATGGCTTTATCGGCGCTATGATTTTCGGAGGCGTTAACAAGGAGCGGTTGCAGCTCAATGATAAAACCCTGTGGAGCGGGAGTGTGGCGGATAATGATAATCCCGACGCATTTGCTTCACTCAATAAGATCCGGGAATTGTTGTTTGCGGGAAAATATAAGGAAGCTACCGAATTGACCAATCAAACGCAGGTTTGTAAAGGGCTGGGGTCCGGCAATGGCAATGGCGCCACCGTTCCTTATGGCTGTTTCCAAACCCTGGGAGACCTGTGGTTAGATTTTGGTAAGCAGGAAAAATATGAACACTATCGCCGCGATCTGGATCTGATCAACGGGATCGCATCCGTACAGTATGAGCAGGATCATGTACAATATAAAAGGGAAATTTTTGCCAGTTATCCGGCAAAGGCGCTGGTCATACATCTTTCTGCCTCCAAACCCGGGTCTTTATCTTTTTCCGTAGCTATTGACCGCCCTGAAAGATTTCGAACTACGGCTAACCCAAAAAATCTGGTGATGTCTGGCGTAATGGATAACGGCGCCGGGGGCGAAGGAATGAAATACAGCGTAATAGTAACGCCTGTGTTGAAGGGAGGTACATTAACCCGCGCCGGAAATAACCTGGAAATTAAAAACGCAACAGAAGTAATGCTGGTAATCACTTCGGCTACCGATTACCGTTTGCACTACCCTGATTATATCAATAAGGATTATGAATCGGAACTGCAAAAGATAACCGGCAGAGCGGCCGGCATGCCATACAGGACCTTACGGGAGGAGCATGTGGCTGATTTTTCTTCTTATATGAAAAGGGTATCCTTTCGTTTGGGAAATGAAACCAATAAGCTGCCTGCCGATCTGTTGTTGCAAAAGAATAAGCAAACCCGTAATGAGCAGGGCTTGTATGCGCTTTATTTCCAATACGGCAGGTACCTGTTGTTGTCGTCTTCGCGGCGGGGCAGTTTGCCGGCCAACCTGCAGGGGCTTTGGGCCAATAAAATTCAAACGCCCTGGAATGGCGATTACCATACCGATGTAAATGTGCAGATGAACTATTGGCCGGCGGAAGTGGCGAATCTTCCGGAAACCCAGGAGCAGTTGATTGATCTCATTGAATCCCTGCAGCAGCCTGGTAGCCGAACGGCAGCCGTTCAATACCATGCGCAGGGATGGGTGATGCATCCTATCACCAACGTCTGGGGTTTTACCGCACCCGGAGAACATCCCGGTTGGGGTTTGCACGTGGGCGCCAGCGCCTGGATGAGCCAGCACCTGTGGTGGCACTATGCTTTTACCAAAGACAAGGACTATCTGCAAAAAGTGTACCCGGTATTGCAATCGGCCGCCGCTTTCTATTTAGACTGGCTGGTGCAGGATCCGGCAACGGGCAAACTGGTATCCGGTCCGGCCGCGTCTCCCGAAAATGTGTTCATTGCACCCGATGGCAGTCATACCGGCATCAGTATGGGGCCTTCGCACGATCACCAGGTGATACACGATTTGTTTACCCACGTGTTGGCTGCCGCTGAGATATTGAACATCAAAAATGAAACGGTTGAGCAAATCAAAACGGCCATCACACAAATTCCTGATCCCGCTATCGGGCATGATGGGCGTCTGATGGAATGGGCACATGAGTTTAAAGAAGCAGAACCCCAACACAGGCATGTATCGCATTTGTTTGCGTTGTATCCCGGCAATCAGATATCTTTCTATAAAACACCGGAGCTCGCGCAGGCTGCCCGGAAATCGCTGGAGCTGAGAGGCGACGGCGGCACCGGCTGGTCGCTGGCCATGAAGGTATGTTTCTGGACGCGGTTGCACGATGGCGACCATGCATTGAAGTTACTGAACCGGTTGTTAAATCCGGTTCATTCTTCGGGAGTGGAAATGACCAACAGCGGAGGAACCTACAATAATTTGTTTTGTGCGCATCCGCCGTTTCAGATTGACGGTAATTTCGGCGCCACGGCCGGGATAGCCGAAATGTTGTTGCAGAGCCATGAAGACTTTATCGAATTGCTACCGGCGCTGCCGTCTCTATGGAAAGACGGAGAGATAAAAGGTTTGTGCGCCAGGGGCGGATTCGAACTGGATTTTAAATGGAAGGAGGGGAGGTTGATTCAGGCTTCCCTGCTTTCGAAAAAAGGCGGAACCTGCAGGGTAAGATATGGTGTTAAGGAAATACGCTTGGAAACGATCGCAGGAAAAAGATTTACGCTTAACGGGCTTATAAATTAAGGTGAACTCAACCTACCTGACAGGTTTCACTGGTTTTATTTTTCATCCGCTCATCCTTTACTTTGAGATTTTAAAGACTCTAACTGTCAGGTTGTAAGGATTCTGTCAGTTGATTTGTCTTGAACTCAACCTGACAGGTTTCACTGGTTTTATTTTTCATCCGCTGATCCTTTACTTTGAGATTTTAAGGACTCTAACCTGTCAGGTTGTAAGGATTCTGTCAGTTGATTTGAATTTAAAATTCCTGCCTGTATTTTTTATCCTCAGGTTTGATTAATTTTGTTTGGTACCTCTTTACCGTATCATTTAATAAATGGCTCCCTGAGATGAAATTAAAGTATAATCCCCGTTATCCTTCGGTAGATGATTTGAGAAATAGAGCAAAAAGTAAAGTACCAGGCTTTGCCTTTGATTATTTAGATGGCGGTTGCAATGAAGAAATTAACCTTCGCAAAAACACGGCTGAAATAAGGGAAATTGAACTGATGCCCCAATACCTTAATGTCTTTGATAAAATTGACATGAAAACGGAACTGTTCGGGCATGTTTACGATGCACCCTTCGGGATTGCGCCTGTTGGTTTACAAGGCCTGATATGGCCGAATGCTCCTGAAATTTTAGCCCGGGCGGCCTTCAAACAGAATATCCCGTTTATATTAAGCACGGTAAGTACAAGTAGTATTGAAAAGGTCAGCGAATTGACGGAAGGCCGTGCCTGGTTCCAGTTGTATCATCCGGCTGATAATACATTGAGAGATAAAATTATCCAACGGGCAGCGGAACATTGCCCGGTTCTGGTGATCCTGAGTGATGTCCCAACTTTTGGTTACCGGAATAAAGAGATCAAAAATGGTCTTGCTATGCCTCCGCGAATGACGCTTAAAAATATCATTCAGATCATGGGTAGGCCGGATTGGGCAATAAAAACACTGGTTCATGGGCAACCTTCATTCCAGGTGTTGAAACCCTATATGCCAAAAGGTATGAATATGCATCACCTTGGATTGTTTATGAACAAAACATTTAACGGCCGGTTAAATGAAGAAAAGGTAAAAGCCATCCGCGATATGTGGAAAGGAAAGCTGGTCATTAAGGGTATTGCCAGTGAAGCCGATGCGGAGAAAGCAATCCGGTTAGGGATGGATGGCATTATTGTATCCAACCACGGAGGCAGGCAACTGGATGCAGGCCCTTCCTCCATTAAAGTGCTTTCAGGGATCGCGGCTAAATACGGCGACAAAATCAAGGTGATGATGGACAGTGGCATCAGAACCGGGCCGGATATTGCCCGGGCCCTTGCTACCGGTGCGCAATTCACTTTTATGGGAAGAACCTTCATGTATGGCGTTGGCGCCCTGGGCAAAGAAGGCGGTAACCATACCATCTCTATTTTAAAAACCCAGTTGCAGCAGGTGATGGAGCAGATCTGCTGTGAAAAAGTAAGCGATTTTCCAAACCATCTGATTAAAAGGAGGTGAGGTGTAAGGTGTCAGGTGTGAGCTATGAGCATTCAGTTTTCAGCATTAATTGAGTGGTTCTAACGCCTAACTTCCCCCGCTCCCTGTAACTTGCATCCTGCGACCTCTTAGTTAGAATTAATTTCACGCAGAGACGCAAAGACGCAAAGGAGTTAATGAAGGTGAACTCATGGCTGATGGCTGATGGCTCACGGCTAACTCCAAACCCCAAATTAAAACCTCCCCACTCCCTGTAACTTGCCCCCTGCAACCTGTCCCAGGTCCCAGGTCTCATGTTGCAAGGTACAAGGGTACACCCTCAGCCCTGAAACCTCAGCCTCAAACCTCATCGCTAGAAATTTCACGCAGAGACGCAAAGACGCAAAGGAGTTGATGGGTATCAGGTATTAGCTCATTGCTGAAAGCTGATGGCTCACGGCTAACTCCACACCCCAAACTAAAACCGCTCAACTCCCTATTCTTTCCACTCCTTCCCCGAAGGATAGGTGAAATCGGCTATGGATTCTTTCTTCATCGTTATGCTGTAGCCCGGATCCATCGGCGGCATATAGTTCCCGTTTTTGATCACCACGGGATACATAAAATGTTCATGGAGATGATCCACGTATTCGGTGATCCTGTTTTCCAACGATCCGCTGATGGCAATGTAGTCTATCATGGAAAGGTGCTGTACGTATTCGCAAAGCCCAACCCCGCCGGCATGCGGACAAACCGGAACGCCGAATTTTGCCGCCATCAGCATGATGCCCAGGATCTCGTTCACTCCTCCCACGCGACAGCTATCTATCTGGCAGATATCAATAGCGCCGCTTTGCAAAAATTGTTTGAAGATGACCCTGTTCTGGCAATGTTCTCCCGTGGCTACTTTGATAGGCGATACCGCTTTTCTGATTGCACCATGTCCTAATACATCATCCGGACTGGTCGGTTCTTCAATCCACCAGGGGTTAAATTTTGCCAGCAGTTTCATATTTTCAATAGCTTCATTCACATCCCATTTCTGGTTGGCATCCATCATCAGTTTAAGATCATTGCCTATTTCTTCCCTTATGATTCCCGCTCTTTTGATATCCTCCTGCACATTGGCGCCTACTTTCATTTTCATATGTGTCCAGCCTTCGGCTTTCGCCTGCCGGCTTAACCGCCGGATCTTTTCTTCCGAATAGCCCAGCCAGCCGGCAGAAGTGGTGTAGGCAGGATAGCCGTTTTTCAACAGTTGGTCAATTCTTTCCTGTTTGCCGCTCTCCAGTTTTTTCAATATACTCACGGCTTCCTGCGGTGTAATGGCGTCCGTGATGTATTTGAAGTCTATGCACCCCACCAGTTGTTCCGGTGTCATATCCGCCAATAATTTCCATAGCGGTTTCTTTTCCACTTTGGCGTACAAGTCCCATACGGCATTCACCACCGCGCCGGTAGCCATGTGGATCACGCCCTTTTCCGGCCCCAACCAGCGCAACTGGCTGTCGCCGGTGACCATCCGCCAAAAACCTGCCATGTCGGAGGTAAGCTGACCAACGGGTTTACCCTTTAAAAGATAGGAAAGTGATTCAATGGCGGCTACGCACAATTCATTCCCTCTGCCTAATGTAAAAGTAAGACCATGCCCTTCCAGCGCCGGGTCATTGGTTTTAATGATGACATAGGCCGCGGAATAATCGGGATCGGGATTCATGGCATCCGAACCATCCAGGGTTTTGCTGGTGGGAAATCTGACATCTCTTGTTTCAATTGCGGTAATGATCAGTGACATGGTAATGTATTGTTGTTTATAGAAATTTATTTTTTGGCAACCAACCCGTTTAGATAAGCACCGGTAACAGGGTTTTGTTTTATCTCTTCCATCCCTTCATAACGAAGCAGTTTTTCAGAAACATTTTTTATGGCGTTTACCGCCACTTTTAATAAGCCCGGGCCAAGACTGACTCTTGCAACGCCTGTTTTTTGCAGCGTTTCAAAATCCGGGGTATCGGGAAGCAACAGGATATTAAGCGGCAGCGCCACCTCTTTGATAAGCGTTTCCATTGCGGCTTTGTCTCGTAAGATGATCGGATAAAATCCATCTGCTCCGGCTTCTTTATAGCGTTTCCCCCTGCGAACAGCTTCTTCAAGGCTTTTTTCTCCGGGAAATAAATCCGGCTTTAAGTAAACATCTGTCCTGGCGTTAATGAACAAAGATATTCCCTGCTCTGTGGCTATCTTTCTGAATAAGGCTATTCTTTCGGCCTGCACTTCAGCGCTAAACAGGCTGTGATCATCGTGGCGTGTATCCTCTAAATTTATGCCGGCTATACCGGTGTCTAAAAGCCGCTTTATATTTTCAGACAACTTTTTGAGATCGGTCGTATAACCACTTTCAATATCTGCTGTAACCGGAATGTTGACTCCAGCGGATATTTTTTTCAATGTATCGGTTACAGTTTCAAAAGGAATTTTTTCGCCGTCATTATAGCCGTTGCTGTAGGCTACGGCAGCGCTGGCGGTTGCAACGGCGCTATAACCGAGGCTCTCCAGTAAAATAGCGCTTAAAGGATCCCATACATTTGGCAGTACCAGTATCTTTCCGTTATGGTGTAATTGTTTTAACAGTTCTCCTTTCCGGGACGGGATATGATTTGATGCAGACATTCTGTTTTATTTTTCAAATTTAATTTCGCGATCGCTTAATCCGTTTTCCCTGCATAACTCAGAGCGCCATCAACGATGGATGCCGCAGAGGTGTACGGATGTTCTTCAGATTTTCCCACACCCATAATATGTATGACGGTCCAACCTTTTATCTTCAGGAAATCGGATACCAAGGAACGGTGACAACGCCACCACAGGGCTTCCGAACACATATAGGCTGTATGATATTGTCTTGCCAGCTTTTCCAGTTCAGCGATCCCTTTTTCGAATTCCTGTGTTTCCATATAATCTGCATAACCCCGGAAGGCAGGATGCCGCCAGGCGGTATTCTTAGAATCCGGCTTCACTTTTCTTCGGCCACCCAGGGTTTTAATATGAACATATTGTATGCCGTGCTGCGGCAGGCTCACCTGTAGGGCATCTTTGTTGAACTGCGGGAATTTCCGCGATCCCGGGTAATGCCTGATGTCAGCCAGGTATTCAATCCCAAAAGAGTACAACATTGCTATTATTTCTTCCAGGGGATGAGTGGAATGTCCGATGGTCCAGATCGTATTAACGGGTTCCATATTGTTGTACCGGAAGCATCTGCAGCAAAATTAGGAAACTTTGTTTTTCACGGTGTATGCATGGGTGAGAGAATCCGGCGCTTCCCGGTGATAAATATAAGTCGGATATTCTGTTTTAATGATCAGCACTCCCAGTTGCCGGGCTTTCTCAAAAAAATCGGCATCGTGTCCGAGCGGGATGGGACCAAAGCCCTTCAATTGCAAAGCCAGGTTTCTTTCGACGAAGAAAGTGCCGCCAATGACGCAATCTTTTAGATGAATCATTTTCTCCGTATTGAAGCGGTCAGGCACGTAGGCGCTCCCGATTATCTTCACGC
Organism: Chitinophagaceae bacterium; assembly: GCA_023957125.1. Taxonomy (GTDB): domain Bacteria; phylum Bacteroidota; class Bacteroidia; order Chitinophagales; family Chitinophagaceae; genus Agriterribacter. The sequence goes on along the minus strand of JAMLHL010000023.1, from coordinate 33,063 downwards.
CACCGTGCAATAAATCAATATGAGTGTTTTCGGAGAGGATAGCTTTTCGTTTGGCCAAATGATCAGGCGTATATTCATCATCGGAATCCAGAAAAGTGATATACTTGCCCTGCGACAGAAAAATCCCGGTATTTTTCGCTTCTGCACAGCCTTTACTTTCCTGTCGGAAATAGGTTATTTTATATCCCTTTTGCAGAAAGGGTTCTATTACCGCGGAAGTGTTGTCTGTACTGCCATCATCCACAATAATCGCCTCCCAGTCTTTTTCGGATTGCTGAATCAGGGATTGCAACGCTCTTGGAATCAGTTTTTCCCTGTTGTAGGAAGTAACAACCACGGAAAAAAACGGAGCGTGAAATGGAGACTCAATGTTCTCAGTTGCGTTCATGTTCTTTGAAAAAAAGTCAGTTACAAAGTTACGGCAAATACAGCCTACCGGTACGGCTTTCGATTGCGTTGCATCGTCATTCTTTTACAACAGGATACGCCTCTGCCATGTAATATCAGAATTGAAGCTACTGTACTTTTTCCATTGCTTCCATTTCATCCATTGCAAGTGCCGAATGCGCGTAAGCAGCGCCTGCACGCATTTCCGCAGCTACCCAAACCGCTTCCATGACCTCCTCACGGGTGGCTCCTTTTTGTAAGGCTTGTGCCGTGTGTGAATGGATACAATAAGGACACTGCGTAACATGCGCTACGGCTACCGCAATCAACTGTTTGGTTTTCTCCGGTAAAGCGCCGGCTCTAAAAACCGTTCTGCTGAAATTACGCCAGGCTTCTATGTTTTGCGGAGCAAGCGCTGCTCTCTTTTCTGCATTTTCTCTTGTTGCTTTAACATACAATTGTTCACTGTTCATGATGATTGCTTTTAAATATACAGGAATTTCCACCATTGATGGGTACTGGGCCGGATTACAGATCCTCTACAATTATCCTGCTGTTATCCACTCCCAGCTCCCGCAGGTCGTTTGCAATACCGGTTACCATCGCGTCCGGACCACATACATAAAAAAACTGCGACAGGTTGGTGATCTTTTCTTTTAAATACGCCTTGTCAATTTTCCTGTTTTCATAACGATCGGTTTTTTCCCGGGTGAGCGTATTGTGAAAACCTTTCCCCAGCATTTTCTCCATTTCTTCTTTTAGAATAATATCTTCTGTGGTTTTATTGGAAAAAAATAATTGGTTTTGCCCGATAGCATGGTCTTTATATAGTTGGCGGAAGATTGCAATGAAGGGCGTGATTCCGGCCCCGCCGGCGATAAAAGTACCCTCCCCTTTATAATGAATAGCGCCCCATATATCGTGCAGGATCAGTTCGGCGCCAGGTTTCAGGGCTCCTAATTTATGGGTTAATCCTCTATGGTCGTCGTATATTTTGATGGTGAATTCCAAATGATCCCAATCATTTAAACCGGTAAAGGTAAAGGGGCCTCTTTCTTTATTGCCGGGATTGTTGATCATAATATCGGTGGCCTGCCCGGGTTCAAATATATAGTTATCGGGCCGCGTTAGTTTAAAACGTTTTACATTATGCGTTACAAATTCAGTAGATAATATTTTGACGATATGCTCTTCGTCCGGATAGTCTGCCATGGTTTTATAATTTAATGAAATATATGATGGATATAATTACTGGTTTTCGGTAGTTTTTACGGGAATAATGAATAACGGGGTTGTACTGTGCCGGAGCACCTTTTCGGCAACGCTGCCAAGCAGTATTTTACTGAGTCCGCGCCTGCTGTGCGTACCCATAACAATTACATCCGCCTTCAACGCTTTTGCCGCCTCCAGGATGCCATCGCCGGTATCGCCTTCTTCCACTACCGAACTGATAGCGGTATCGCCCAGGTGTTGTTTCATTTGTTCAAGGTAATCCTGCGCAGCTTTTTTTACCACCTCAATAGGTGTGGTTTCTAAAATGCCTGCGTTGTTGAAAGCATCCAGCCCCAGTACCGGTGAATAACTACGGGAAGAATAATATATGGCATCGGTAGTAACGTGGATCAGCGTGATCTCCGCGTTCATGGATTTTGCCATGGCATACCCGGTTTCCGCAATCTTCCGGGCGGTAGGACCATAATCAAGCGCTATCAATACTTTTTTCATTGCTACAAAATTTATTGTTTTTCAGATCAGGGGTGTTTGTTTAACAGTTCGTTTGCTTTGGATAAAATATGCTCCACCGAAAAACCGTAGGCGGCCATGATTTCGTTCCCGGGAGCCGATTCTCCGAATTTGGTTACCCCAATGACCGCTCCGTCATCCGTAATGTATTTGCTCCAGCCCAGGGGCGATCCGGCTTCCACAGCCAGTCTTTTACGAATGGCGGCGGGAAACACTTTTTCTTTATATGCGTCATTTTGCCGGTCGAATAATTCCCAGCTTGGAAAACTGACCACACGGGCAGGGATAGACGCTGCTTTCAGCTCCTTTTGGGCGGCCAACAACAGTTGTACTTCGCTGCCCGATCCCATTAAAATGAGCCGGGGTTCTCCCTCACAATCGGATAAAATATAAGCGCCTTTTTCAAGTTCCCCGGCTTGGTTATATTTCTCCTGGTCAATAATGGGCAGATCCTGCCGGGTAAGAATGATGGCAACCGGGCCATCCTTATGTTCCAGCGCCACACGCCAGGCCTGCGCCGTCTCATTGGCGTCTGCAGGACGGATAGTGGTGAGACCAGGCACCGATCTTAAGCCGATGAGCTGTTCCACCGGCTGATGGGTAGTGCCGTCTTCGCCCAGGCCGATGCTGTCGTGGGTGTAAATGAAAACAGGTCTTATTTTCATGATAGCCGCCAATCGCACAGGTGGTCGCATGTAATCATAAAAAATGAGGAAAGTAGCGCCATACGGAATGATCCCTTTGGTGAGCGCCATGCCGTTTAATATAGCACCCATTCCATGTTCGCGGATACCAAAATGAAAATTTCTGCCGCTCCTGTTTTCGCTGCTGAAGGATTGAAATCCTTTGAGAAGGGTATCGGTGGAGGGCGCCAGATCGGCCGATCCGCCGATCAGCAGGGGGAGTTTTTCCGCGATGGCATTGAGGGTTGCCCCGGAAGCTTTCCTGGTGGCCATTCCTTTTTCACCGGGTTTAAAAACAGGCAGTTTTTCTTTCCAGCCTGCAGGCAGATCTCCTTTACTGAAAGCTTCGTATTCCGCCGCTTCAGCAGGATATTCCTGTTGGAATTGTTGAAACTTCTGATTCCATTCGTTTTCTTTCTGTATGCCGGCTTCTCCCTTTTCATGGTAATAGGCCCGTACTTCCGGTGGTACAACGAAACTTTGACCGGGATCAAATCCAAAGTTCTCTTTCACCAGCCGCACTTCTTCCTTTCCCAACGGAGCGCCGTGGGCCGCCGCCGTATTTACTTTATTGGGACTGCCGAAGCCGATATGCGTTCGTACCCTGATAAGCGACGGGCGCGACTTTTCCTTTTTCGCATTTTCAATGGCGGCTGCGATGGATTGTATATCATTTCCATCGTCAACAGATTGCACATGCCAGCCATAAGCCTCAAAACGTTCCGCCACATCTTCATCAAAGGCAAGCGCGGTATCGCCTTCTATGGTAATATGATTATCGTCGTACAAATAGATAAGCTGTCCCAATTTCAGGTGACCCGCCACAGAAGCCGCTTCCGAAGCCACACCTTCCATGAGGTCGCCATCGCTGCAGATGGCATAGATATGATAATCGAAGAGATTGAGTCCCGGTTTGTTGTAACGTGCGGCGAGATATTGCTGCCCGATAGCCATTCCCACGCCATTGGCAAATCCCTGTCCTAAGGGACCGGTGGTAACTTCCACGCCGGGGCATAATCCATATTCCGGGTGACCCGCGGTTTTGCTATGCATTTGGCGGAAGTTTTTAATATCGTCCATGGTTAAGTCATAACCTGTTAAATGCAGGTAGCTGTATTGAAGCATGCAGGCATGTCCGCAGGACAGGATAAAACGGTCGCGATTGGGCCAGTCGGGATTTTCAGGATTGTAATTCATTGCCTGCGTCCAAAGCACATGTCCCATTGGCGCAAGCGCCATCGGTGTGCCCGGATGACCTGAGTTGGCTTTTTGTACTGCGTCTGCACATAGTATGCGAACGGTATTAATTGCTGTCTGTTCTATTGAACCCATTTTACATTCGTTTTAATTTTCTTTACGTTTGGGATATCGCGAAGGGGTTGTTGCTTGCTGCAATTTACCACTTATTAGGAATAATGGTACAATGTTTACCCGATTTCGATAGCATATCGGATTATTTGGAGACTTTGGGAGGATAGGAGCGGTTTTTGTATTTTATATACCGTTTATTTGCGATCATGTATATTTTTACGCTATCATGAGGGTTGCCTTTTTTCATCCGGGAAGCGCTTTTTTGCCGGAGATAGACGCTTATATTTCTTTTTTTAAAAAATATCCGGGTGTGGAGACGGCGGTTATACCGCGCCAGCGTAAAGTCAGAAATTTTGCGGAGATAGAATGGCATTTCATGGGCGCCCATTTTAAAAGAGACAGGGCTACGGTAGTGATCCATGAGTATGCCTCGGCGTCCATACCTCCTTTTGCGAAGTTTAAAAACACCCTGAAAAGGCATTTGAATTGCGTACCCGATTACCGGGTCTTTTATAACGAAACGGTTCGTGATCAGTTTCGTTTTCGAGATGGGGTTGCACATGGATTCAGGGGGCACGGGGTGTGGAACTATGTTTTCCCCCACCCGGATGACAGTGAAAAGCGATATGATTTCATTTATACGGGCAGTATAGACCCTGTGAGAGGTTTTGATCGGTTGTTGGATTGTTTTGTGAATGGATCACTTAAAGACCGCTCCCTGCTGGTGGTGAGCAAAGGATATGAGCGTCTTGCGGAAAGGCTGGCGGGACATCCCAACATACAATTTGCAGGACCGGTTCCCTATAGCGAGATATATGCTTATATCCGGCAATGCCGGTATGCCATTAACTTTATGCCGGATGTTTATCCTTTTAACCGGCAGGTATCGGCAAAGTTCCTGGATTATGCCGCCTGCAGTATCCCGGTTATCAGTTCAAAATATTCCTGGATACAGGATTTTGAACAACAATATGGCGGCCGGTATTTTTATTTGGAGCCCGATTTATCTAATCTGCGCTGGGAGGCTGTCAGTTCCTTTAATTATGGGGGTCCCGATCTGAGGGAATGGACCTGGGAAAAACAGATGGAACGGTCGGGAATCCTGCCTTTTTTGAGTCGCCGGTTTCCGGATGTTTTTCCGCAGCCGGTTTGCTGAACCAAAAATTTTCAACTTTCCCGTCATTGCTTTGGCCGATGCCCCGGGAGATACCAATCACGGCAAAAAGATTGGTTCCGCCGATTTCGCAGATGATCATAGGCGTAGTTACAGCATACTTTTATAAACCTGTAGTTGTTCCTTCCATATTTCTTCACTTGAAAAGTGGTCGCTCACGAATTTTCTCCCGTTCATCCCGTATTGTTGTCTTAGTGCCGGCTGGTCAATGAGTTTTTTCAGGGATTTCACCAGGTCTTTGATGTTGCCTTTTTCAAACAATTCTCCGTTGATGCCCGGGTTTACGGCGTCTCTGCAACCTGGAATATCGGACGCTACCACGGGTATTTCCATTGCCGCGGCTTCAATCAGCACGCTTGGGAATCCTTCGCGCAGTGAGGGCAGGATAAGGATATCCATCATCCCGTAAAAAGGAGTTACGTCGTATAATTTTCCCAGGTAAGAAATTTTTTCATCATGATACAGCTGGTGTAGCCATTCCCGTGAGAACAGATTTTCCTCAATGATCGGACCTGCTATTGTCATCCTGAGAGAGGGATATTCCTGCGTCAATATATTGAAGGCTTCAAACAGGAGATCAATTCCTTTGTCTTTGGTTAAGCGCCCTACAAAGCCAAGGATGATGTTTTCCCGGCTCAATCCCAGGGATTGCAACAGTTGCCCGCTGGTTGCGGCAACCGCTTTCCTGCCGGGGAAAAGATGCAGGTCAATCCCGTTGGCGCTCCCTTTTCCTATGACGAACCCTTTGCCCGGAGAGAGTATCTTCCTGTTTTCTGCGTGCGATTTCAGGGTAGGACTTACCACAAATACTTTTTGAGCGATCCGGCAGCATATCTTTTCAGTGATAGTGATCAGCCGGCGGAAAACGCCTTTTTGCGTATCGGACAAAAGCCCGTGAAGGGTGAAAATGGTATTTTCCTGTTTGGTAAGCCTGCAGGCCAGCATGACCAGGAAGCCTGATTTGGGATTGCCCGCATTGACGATATCCGGCTGCTCCCGCCGGAGGATACGGACAATGCGCAACAGTTGAAAAAAATCAGTAAAAGGGCTGATCCTTTTCGTGAAATCAATGGTCAGCAATTTTGCACTTTCCCGCTTGGCCAACATGCTGATCTCTTCGCCCGGGCCGCTTACTATTATGACCTCAAAGCCGTGGCTGACCAAAAAACCAACCTGTCCTCTCAGAAAATTAGCACAAAACGAGCTGGAAACGCCTAATAATATCCTGGGCATAGTTGTGAATATCGTTTAAAAATAAAGCTTCAACCCAACAGGGGAAAATTTATTCCTGCAAAGTGCAAAAGATTATTTTAGTATTGCATATTTACCGAAATTTCAACGCTGGCATTGTCTTCGTTTTTATATATCGCCATTGGTATCCTGTATATATTGGTCTTCAGCTTCCTGGTGTACCGGGCATCCCTTAAAAAAGAAGGCGTAGCGGGAAGCAGGTGGCTGACTACCGCTTTTGTACTGAAAGTGGCAGCCGGAATGATATATGGCTATATATATGCCCATTATTTTGAGGTCAGCGACAGTTGGGCGTATTTTAAAGAATCGCTTGAGGTTTACCGGGAAATGTTGCGCCATCCCGTTTCTTTTTTTGATCTTGGATTGCAGCCGCACTATTTGGGAAGTCCTTTTTCCTCTGCTGATGATGCTTTCTGGAGTAATGCCGGTGAAAATTTATTGATCAGGCTGCTGGCATTGTTCAATATATTAAGTGGCGGCAATTATTATATTAATGTTATTTTTTTTAACGCGATTTCCTTTTGGGGCCTGTATTTTATTTATAGGGTTGCAAAGGATTGTATTCCGGCCAATCCCCGGGTGTTGTTTGGGATCATCTTTTTTCTTCCCGCCTGTCTTTTTTGGAACAGCGGAATTGATAAAGACGGGATCATGGTATTCTTTACAGGGGCGTTGATATTTACGGTATATCGTTGTATTGGCGATAAGGCCACCATCCTCCGGATGTTCATCGGTTTGGCTTGTATGATATGCCTCCTGCTGCTGCGCAATATCAACGGCTTATTGTTGCTGCCGGGCCTGGTTGCCTGGTGGATCGCTTCGAAGCGGAAAATGGTTTCCTGGCTTCCTTTTTTATTCATATATGGTTTTTGCGTTTTGTTTTTCTTTGGTTCCGCTTTCTTACCGGATCATTTCAACCTGCCGCTGCAGTTGTCAGAGAAGCAACATCGTTTTTTGGAGCTGGAAGCGCATACCGTGCTGCCACTGACTCCCCTGGAACCTGGAATGATGTCTTATCTCCGCGTTTTGCCCGAGGCGGTTAATCATGTTTTCCTGCGTCCTTATATAACGGAGATCAGGAGCCTTTTCCACCTGATGGCGTTTTTTGAAGGACTGCTGGTTATCGGCATCCTTGTTTTCAGCCTGCTGAAAGGGGGCCGGCAGCAGCTTGCATTCCTGCTCCAGCCTTTTTCGCTCTTCGTGATAACCCTTGCGTTAAGCGGATTATTGGTGATAGGCTATACCGTTCCCTTCCCCGGCGCTATCATTCGGTATAAAGCGTTGCATGATGTACTGTTGTTGCTTCCTTTTGCCAGATACATAGCTATTAAATATAAATAGTTCATAATTTTAATATCTTGTTTTCAGTCCTTATTTTTCATTAATCTCTATACTATCACAATAATTTTTCTATTATTTTATGAATAATAAAAATAAAATGTAGTTTTGCGGGGTGGTTACGATATATGATGTATATAAATATATAATAACAAATTAAAATTACTTTAATGGAGTCATTGAGATTTAACGCAATCAATCATTTGTCCGGTTTAGGAAAGGAAATATTGGTGGAAGGCGGGGGAAAGATAACCGGTATTTTCGGCGAGAATGTATTTACGCTGAAAACTGCCCGGGAATACCTGAGCGATGAAGCCTACAAAAGCCTGGTTGCGGCTATTAAAACCGGTAAAAAGATTGACCGGGCTATGGGCAATTATATCGGTACGGGATTGCGGCATTGGGCCGAAACAAAAGGAGTCACCCATTTCACGCACTGGTTTCAGCCTTTGAATGGCGCCACTGCTGAAAAACACGATTCTTTTTTTACTTTAAAAAGTGATGGCACCCCCATTGAAGAGTTTGACGGAGAAGCGCTCATTCAGCAAGAGCCTGATGCCTCTTCTTTGCCGTCGGGAGGATTGCGCGCAACCTTTGAAGCCAGGGGCTATACCGCCTGGGATCCTACTTCTCCGATCTTTATTATGAATATTGGCGATGCCAATACCCTTTGTATTCCCACCATATTTGTATCCTACACCGGCGAATCGCTGGATTCCAAAACTCCCCTTCTGCGTTCGCTGGAGGCATTGAACAAAGCGGCTGTGGATGTTTGCAATTACTTTGATAAAAATATTACGAAAGTTACCGCCACGCTGGGTTGGGAGCAGGAATATTTTGTAGTGGATGCGGGGCTGGCCAATGCCCGTCCTGATTTGTTGATGACCGGCAGAACGGTGTTTGGACACGCGCCCGCCAAAGGACAAGAACTGGAGGATCATTATTTTGGTTCTATACCCGAGCGGATTTATGCTTTCATGAAAGATTTTGAAGATGAAGCCTACCGGCTGGGTATTCCTTTAAGAACCCGCCACAACGAAACTGCCCCTGCTCAGTTTGAGTGCGCTCCTATATATGAAGAAGCGAACCTGGCAGTGGATCATAACATATTGCTGATGGATCTGATGACCCGGATAGGAAGACGGCACAATCTTTCGATCTTATTACACGAAAAGCCCTTTGCCGGGATCAACGGGAGCGGGAAACACAACAACTGGAGCATGTCCACCGATACCGGCGTAAACCTTTTGGCCCCCGGCAAAACGCCGAAAACGAACCTGATGTTCCTTACTTTTTTTGTAAATGTGATAAAAGCCGTACACGATTATTCCAGCCTGTTGCGCGCTTCCATCACCTCTGCCGGTAATGATTACAGGTTGGGAGCCAACGAGGCGCCTCCGGCCATTATTTCCGTATTTATCGGGAGGTATCTCAACCAGGTATTAACTGAAATCAAAACCCGGGTGGGAAATAACTTTACCGAGCAGGATGAAATGCTGCTGAAGCTGGATATCCACAAAAATATCCCCGAACTGTTGGTGGACAACACCGACCGCAATCGTACCTCGCCATTCGCTTTTACCGGCAATAAATTTGAGTTTCGCGCTGTGGGCTCTACAGCCAATTGCGGCGTGCCGATGGCTACCTTAAATGCAATAGTAGCCAAAACCCTGTCGGAATTTAAAAAGGAAGTAGATCAGCTGATAGAAAAAGGGGATAAGAAAGAGATCGCGCTCATGCAGGTAATCCGGGAATACATTACCGGTTCGGAAAAAGTATTGTTTGAAGGCGACGGATACAGGGAAGAATGGATTAAAGAAGCGGCGAAACGGGGACTTCCTAATTTTAAAACAACCCCGATGGCGTTGGATGCACTGATTACAGAGCAGTCCAAGGCATTATTCGGAGAGCTGGGCATCTACAACCATACCGAACTGGAGGCAAGGCATGAGATAGAATTGGAAAAATACATCAAGAAAGTGCAGATAGAAAGCCGGGTAATGGGTGAATTGTGCACCAGCCATATCCTGCCCAGCGCGGTGAAATACCAGAACATCCTGATCGAGAACATAAAAGGCCTAAAAGACCTGGGACTGCCTGAATCATCGTATATCAATCAGATGCAGATACTGAGTAAAATATCCGAACACATTGCCCAGGTGGCTGCGGGTGTGGAAGAAATGATTGAGGCAAGAAAAGTGGTGAACAAAATTGAGAACACCCGGGAAAGAGCGATCGCTTATCAATCCAAAGTAAAAGACACCTTCTTCCAAAGGATCCGTTATCACGTGGACAAACTGGAGTTGTTGGTGGATGATCAGTACTGGTTATTACCTAAATATCATGAAATGTTGTATCTGAGATAATAGGATAGAGGGGACTGCCCTGGTGGGTATCAGGTATCAGGTGTGAGGTATCGGTGCTATGTGAGCCGTCAGCCATGAGCTCTCAGCCTTCGGGTTGGTTTTAGGTATGAGGTTTGGAGAGTTCGTGTGAGATGCACGGGCGTTGTGCACCTTGCACCCTGCGACCTGCACCTTGCACCCTGCGACCTGCGCCTTGAAACCTGCACCCCGCAACTAAAAACTCCCAAACTCCCAAACTAATCCACCCTCATCTTCCCGTTTTCAAATCTTTCACTGGCGGTTTGATAATAGGAAATAGTTTCGGTAACCAGTTCCTTTTGGGGATTGTTGGTTTCCGACAGGGATTCATCTTTTTCTGAGACGGCGAACTGTTTTACCCGTTTCCGGTCGTCAATTTGCGTAAACAGACCATCTTTCAATAAACCCAGGGTTCGGTAGTTGCCGATAAAGGCCCGTTCTTCGCCGGCGTTCATTTGATTGATATCTTTTCCGTATAAAGCCGTGTTGTAGTTCCAGTTTAGATACCCGAATAAGGTGGGCATAAGGTCAATTTGTGAAGTAAGCCGGTCAATTTTTCCGGGCGCACCGGGAAGATTGAAAAAAATGGCCGGAATATGATGTTTGTCTATATTGATCTCCCACTTTCCCGCACTGCTTGCACAATGGTCGGCTACGATCACAAAAACGGTGTTGGCAAACCAGGGCTTTTCTCTCACCGCTGCAACGAACTTCCCAAGTGCATAATCTGTATATTTTACCGCCGCATTTCTATTACCCTGTGGCAGGTCAATAGCGCCTTCCGGAAACGTATAGGGTTTGTGATTGGAAGTGGTCATCACAAACTGAAAAAACGGTTCTCCGGAAAGGTAACTTTTGTCTGCGTATTTTATGGATTGCCGGTACAGATCTTCATCGCAAATCCCCCATGCATTTTCAAAACTAACCTCTTCAGACGAAATGTTGTAACGGGTGGTATGAATGCGGTCAGACAAAGGATTACCCCTGTCGCGATCTACAATATCGAATCCCTGACCTCCAAAGAAATTGTTCATATTATCGAAGTAGCCGTCTCCCCCATATATAAAATAGGAATGATAATTCCTGGCTTTAAGAATGGTGGCAACAGAAAACAGGTTCTGGTTGCCGGGCCTCCTTACAATACTATTGCCCGGAGTGGGCGGAACGCAGAGAGTGAGCGCCTCCATTCCTCTCACCGTCCTGGTGCCGGTAGCATACAGGTTGGTGAAAAAAATACTCTGGTTGGCAAGACTGTCATAATTGGGCGTGAGCCGATCTCCGTTACCGAATGCACCCAGGAAATCGGCACTGAAACTTTCAATGGCGATCAAAATGATATTTGGATTTTGTATTCCGGTGTCGCGCGTGTTTCTTGTGATATTATCCCATTGGTCGGACGTATAGGACTGATTTTCCTGTAAAAGATTTTTCTTTAGTACCCGGTACGCTTCCTGTTCGGGCAATCCGGGGTAAAAAATATCGTAGTCCAGTTCATTGGAACGGAAAGCGGCAAAAAAAGAAAACACGCCATTTTTCCCCAATTCATTTACCGTCAGGTTATTGCTGAAATCCGCATCTTTGTTTTTCAGGAAGATTAAAAGCAGTACGGTGAAGGATAATACCGGGATTGTAAACATCACACGGCGACCCAATGGTTTCTTATCTGAAAATGTTTTTTCAAGGATCCCCGATCTCCTTAATGTATAAAAGACCAAAATAATCAGTAATAACAGGGCGCCAATGATTAATGGCAGGGGATAGGACTGGTTGATATTTTCCACTACTTCGTAGGTGTAAATCAAATAATCAACGGCGATAAAGTTAAACCTGACGCCGAATTCGTCCCAGAAAGGAATCTCTGCCATCAGCCCGAAAAACATGATGAAGAGTACAATAGCCAGACAAGTGTAGGTGAGAATTTTGTCGGCCGCAGAGCCGATCCATCTTCGGGGAAACAACAGCAGGTATATGTTATAACCTGCCAAAAAGCAAAGTCCTGCCGTCAGGTCAAAAAGCAATCCCGTAAGAAAAGCTCTCAGGATGGGTATAACATGATGTTCAACGTTAGCGGCGGACCAGATCAAAAACACGACCCTGATCCCAAAGGATAAAGCTATATACAGGAATAAAATAAAAAGAGAAGCAGAGTGCCTGCCGGAAAAAATCTTTCTGAAAAACTTTGTCAGAGATTGCGGAAGATGCATATTGTCTGTTTTCAACAGCAAATGTATCTATCTATTCCGAAGAAAACAGCAATGGTTGTCTCCTGGCGAATTTTAAATCCGGCGTTATTGATTTACTACCCGTTGTTCAAAATCGAAGGTTGGTCCTTCCGGATTTTTGGGGTCTTCGCCATATTTATTGGCAAAGCGGTTGCCGTCTGTAAAAAGCCAGACCAGTAAGATGATACCGCCAACAAAAGGAATAAGACTGACTAAAAGGCTCCACCCGCTCTTACCGGTGTCATGTAACCTTCTTACCCCGGTAGCTAAAGAAGGGATAAACGTGACAAGGATAACCACGAAGTAGATGATGCCTCCGGTTATTGTCAGCGCCTCCGATTGATACAGCGCGCCTGCTGTTAATAGAAAGTAAAAAGGCACGATCAGCACGAAATTAGTTAAGGTAAAATACCAGTATTCGGCCCTTCTGGCTCTGCCTTTAAAATTGGCATAGTTTTCAAATACCGCTTTTTTCCACCACGTAAACATGTTGTTGGAAGAGTTTTGTTCCATTCTTGGCGTTTTAGAGTTGAATGATAATATTTAATTATGGATTTCTTAATATGGGTAAGATAATTTTTGAAGCATCGGCGGCTTCACGATAGACGCGTATCTCCGTTTTTTGAAAGTCCGTGTTATCCGCTTTGTATATATCCACAAATTTTTGCGGATTACGATCAGCGAGCGGAAACCACAAACTTTGTATTTGTATCATAACGCGAGGTCTCTTCAAAAAAGTATGCGCCACATCGGGAAGTTCCCATTTCACCCTGTTGCAACGATTAAATATACAAAATCCGGGGACTTTAAAAAAGGTTAACAATAATTTTAAATCAGGTTGGGACTTCCGGCCCGGTTTTTTCGGATGCTGAAGGGTAAACTTAAAACTATACCTTTTATGAAAAAGAGCATCTTCGTTTTTATGCTTCCCCTGTTTTTTCTTGTTTCCTGTAAAAAGGAAAAAGATATAGCTGTAAATGATCTGCCCGCTACCAGCAATTCTTTTATCAGTAATCATTTTGGCGCCTTACAAATTACTAAAGTCGTTAAGGATATAGATAATCTTACTGTTACGTACGAAGTGTATTTAAGCGACGGTACCAAGCTGGAATTTGACAAAAGTGGCACCATCACCGACATGGAAAGTAAATCAGCATTGCCTGAATCCACGCTGCCGGCAACTATTGTCAGTTATGTGAAAGACAACTATCCCGGAGAATCAATTTTTGAGTGGGAGAAAGGCAGTAGCAAACAGGATATCAAATTATCGAATGGCGTAGAACTGGAATTTGATTTAAACGGGAATTTCCTTCGTGTGGATGTTTGATGTAATGTGGAAATGCCTGCCCTGACCTCCGCTATGCGTGGCGTCTTCGCCGCGCATCACTTATTTGTCGCCTCCCGGCGACTTTCTTCCCCTTCACTTCTTTACACGATGCCCCTGCATAGAACAGAAGGCTTCCAAAGCATCCGCTATGCGTGGCGTCTTCGCCGCGCATTACTTATTTGTCGCCTCCCGGCGACTTTCTTCCCCTTCACTTCTTTACACGATGCCCCTGCATAGAATAGGACGCTTCGCATAGCGCGTTTTGCACACTTCTGAAAACAAAAATGCTCCGCCAACGCGGAGCTTTATACGGATTTGCGGTGAGGGCGGGATTCGAACCCGCGGTACAGTTTAACCCGTACGGCAGTTTAGCAAACTGCTGATTTCAGCCACTCATCCACCTCACCCTTTTTACAAAGGAGGGCAAAAATAGGAGGATTCACCAAATAACCCAAATATTAAAATCGTTTCACGCTAAAATCCCGGTATCCCTGCAATTCTCCTTCCTCTACCCTCACTTCTTCCACTTCGGCTCTCGGGGAACCATAGTGGCACCAGGTTATCAACGCCTTTACTGCTTCCTCCTCTCCCTCTGCGATCAATAGTACAGAACCGTCCGGCTTATTCATAACCTCGCCCCAAACCCCGAGAAGCGCTGCCTGCTCCCTTGCACTCCCGCGGTAAAATACGCCCTGTACTTTCCCCGTTACTGTTATTATGCGGTTGATCTTCATGACTTAAAAGATTCTAATACCAAATAAAAAACCCCGGAACAATTCACGGGGTTTCTTTTATTAAAAATTTTTCTTTACATCGCGGCCAACTGCACTTTTTGCTGCAACTCCACAACGCTTTCACGAAATAGCCCATCGGTATCCATCAGGTCCTTCACCGTTTGGCAGGAATGAATGACGGTAGTATGATCTCTTCCCCCAAAATGTTCGCCGATGGTTTTCAAAGAATTTTTAGTGAATTGTTTAGCAAGAAACATCGTGATTTGCCGGGCTTGTACAATCTCCCTCTTCCGTGTTTTTTGCAGCAGCCGTTCATAAGGAAGATTATAATAATCGCAAACCATTTTCTGGATGGTTTCAATAGTAATTTCCCTCGATGAAGTTTTGATAAAGTTTCGCAATACTTTCTTTGCCAACTCAAGATCAATTTCTCTCTTGTTAAGCGAAGATTGTGCCAAAAGAGAGATCAAAGCGCCTTCCAGTTCTCTCACATTGCTCTGGATATTATAGGCAATATATTTCACTACTTCCTTTGGCATTTCCAAACCGTCATTCTTCATCTTCTTTTCCAGGATATCCATCCTGGTTTCATAATCAGGTAATTGTATATCGGCACTCAATCCCCAGCGAAACCTGCTCAGCAGTCTTTCCTGTACCCCTTCCAGATCTTTAGGCGATTTATCGGAAGTGAGGATCAGTTGTTTCCCGCTCTGGTGCAGATGATTAAAAATAGCAAAAAGTGCATCCTGTGATTTTTCCGCACGGTTAAAAAACTGTACGTCGTCAACGATCAACACGTCAATCATCTGATAAAAATGAATGAAATCATTGATGGCATTGTTACGGCTATGGTCCTGGAACTGGTTGATGAATTTTTCGGAGCTTACATACAATACCACTTTATGCGAATGAAGTCGTTTGATCTCATTACCGATAGCCTGCACCAGGTGGGTCTTTCCCAATCCAACGCCGCCATATACCACCAACGGGTTAAAGGAAGTGGTACCGGGCTTTTCCGATACGGTTTTACCTGCCCTGCGGGCTACCCGGTTACAATCTCCTTCGATGAAAGAATCAAAGGTATAAATGGGATTAAGCTGCGAGTCAATCTGCATCTTCTTTAATCCCGGAATGACAAACGGGTTTTTAACCGGATTGTTGACGACTAATGGGAAGTCCATCTCATTATTTGAAAAAGTTTTAAAACCATGTCCCGGAACATCCATCGTAAGCGGCTTGTTCTTATCGTTGCCACTGTCCACCATGATGCGATATTCCAGTCTCGCTTCTTTCCCCAATTCTCTCTTCAACGTCTTAGCCAGTAAATTCACATAATGCTCTTCGAGGTATTCATAAAAAAACTGGCTGGGTACCTGGATGATCAAAATCTTGTCTCTTAACTCAACAGGTTTAATAGGTTCAAACCAGGTTTTAAAGTGCTGCCATTCTACAATATCTTTTATAATACTAAGACAATTTTGCCATACTTTATCATGTTTTTTATCCATTATCCGTAAAGCAGTTTATATTGAATGATGTAAAATAATCAAGGAAAGGTTTTTCTCTTTTCAATGCTGATCAGCATCAAAAAAATTTAGGGTAGGGCAGCGAATATCAAACTTTCCTACTGAAAAAAAAATTTTTTATTCACTGAAATTTTCCTCACTAAATAACAATTTAAATTTTGCTCAACGGGTCTTTTTTTTTCTTCACAAAAAAATCAGGCCTGCATGTTATCACACGTCATCAGGCAGTTGATTCAATTTCTATTTCATTATTTATCCGGACTTTATATATCACATTATTATTAGTAAAACTACTTAGTATTTTTTCTAACACCGGATTTATATATCTCAATTCTCTTGCCACTTTTTTCTTTCTTCGTTTTTTTTTAAAACAAAATTTGTTTTGCATAAATGGGTTTCAACTTTTAGCACACCGTTATTCAAAGTTCTAAAGAACGACATACAACCTGCGTTTGGTCCGATCACTTTTTTACCGGATCAATCTGAAAGCCCGCTGGTATGTTGCTGGTAAGAAAGCATGCTGTATAAAGTAGAGACGAAGATTAATATCCGTGAAGAAATACACACTTTCATTGTTTAAACCGCATTTCACTTGCCATTCGAAAGGTAGCGTTTTTTTATTCAAAAACAAAAACAAATTTTCAAAAACTTCACTTCATTTTTACTCCTACATTTGCTTTTCAATAATACAGGAATGAGTTACGAATTAACCGGCACATTAATTGCCAGATCAGAAACCGTACAGCGTACCGCCACCTTCAGAACGCGGGAATTTGTGATTGAAAAAACAGAAGATATCGGGGGACGAACGATCACCAACTACGCCAAATTTCAATGTGTGCAGGACAAAACCGGTTTGCCGGACCGTTTCAATATCGGCGATATGGTAAAAGTGTATTTCAATATAAAGGGCAGCAAATGGGAAAAGAACGGGCAGATCAATTACATAACCAACCTGGATGCCTGGCGAATGGAATCGGTGAACCTGCTGCAACAGGAACCCCCTGACAACAGTTCCGGCTACGGCATTCCTGAAACACCGGACCTTGAGCCGGAAAACGACCTGCCTTTCTAAAGGAGAGGTTGCTTTTCAACCATTTATGAAACTGCCGGCGTCCGGTGATCCGCCGCCGGTAAAATACCTTTTTTGGAAGAGCGGTGTTTTGTTTACTTTCACGGCATGGAAATGTGAAATACGGTTGAACCGCCGGAGCATTTCAGAATTTTTTAACCTTGTTGTCATCAAAGTGTAAACTTTTAATACTTCTTTTATAAAATCTATTCCGGGCAACCCAACTTTATATGCCGCAAAATATTTTAGAGGTAGATCATTTAAAAAAACATTTCGCCACCCAGAAAGCGGTGGACGACGTGAGCTTCAATATTGAACAGGGCGCCATATTCGGAATGCTGGGACCCAATGGCGCTGGTAAAACCACGTTACTCAGAATGATCACCGGCATTTTTTTCCCGGACAGCGGCTCTATCATTTTTGAAGGGAAAAAATTTGATCCGGTAAACGATATCATTCGCATAGGATATATGCCTGAAGAAAGAGGACTGTATAAAAAGATGAAAATCGGGGAACAGGCGTTGTATTTGGCCCGCCTTAAGGGACTTGGTAAAACAGAAGCCCTGGAGAAAATCAAATACTGGTTCCGGAGACTGGAAATGGAAAGCTGGTGGAACAAGAAGGTGCAGGATTTAAGTAAAGGCATGAGCCAGAAGCTCCAGTTCGTAACCACTGTATTGCACGAACCGCATCTGATCATACTGGATGAACCCTTTAGCGGACTCGATCCGCTGAACGCCAACCTGATCAAAGACGAAATTTTCAGACTGGCCAAAAACGGGAGCACCATTATCTTCAGCACGCATCGCATGGAACAGGTGGAGGAGATCTGCAATCATATCGTTCTGATCAACAAGGGCAATAAGATCCTGGACGGAACGGTGAAAAATATAAAACAGGAATTCAAAGAAAATCTTTTTCACATCGGTTTTGAAAACAGGCCGGACAGCCTGGAGAACAATTCCATTTTTGAGGTAACGGGAGAAATGAGACAGGGATGGGTGCTGAAAATACAAACGGGCTACAAACCGCACGATGTATTACAATATTTACTGTCTCAACACCACGAGATCATCTCGTTTAACGAGATCCTACCCTCTTTGAATGATATTTTTATCAAACTGGTGGAAGATACTCCCCTGGCGCGTGCGTTTCAATCGGGACCGGAGACCTTGTGATAATCCAAAGCGGGAAATTTTAAATACAAATGGATGAAAAAAATCAGCCTGATCATCGAAAGGGAATACCTGAGCCGGGTGAAAAGACGATCATTTTTGATCACCACCCTGGTTGTTCCATTGGTGATCGTTGCTTTTTATGCTATTATCATCGCCGTTTATGTAGGCGGGGAAACCAGCACCACTTACCGGGTTGCCATCTTAGATGAAGCCGGTCTTTTCAATGGACGCATGGAGATGGATAAAAATGACCGATCTACCTACACTTTCATTCACAATGAAACAGAAACCTCCTTCAAAACCAAATACAAAAATGAGGGATTCAACCTGTTTCTTTATATACCGCCGTTCAACGACAGCATTGCCCCGCAGATCAGGCTGCACAGCCAGTCTGCCGTAAACCTGTTTGCCAAATCGGCCCTGGAAAAAAAAATCAACAATGCCATCGAAAAGAAACGATTGATCGCTGCAAAAATTGACCCCGAAATATACAGGAACATAAAGGCCGATATTGATATTGAAAACGCGGTTGATTCCGGTAAAGGGGAAAAGAAAAGCATTGCGGAAGTGGCTTCCGTGATCTCCCTTCTGGGAGGTATTCTCATCTACATGATCCTGCTGATCTACGGCACCATGGTGATGCGGGGTGTGATGGAAGAAAAAACCAATCGCATCGCCGAAGTGATCGTTAGTTCCGCTAAACCATTTCAGCTTATGCTGGGAAAAATAATCGGTATCGGCGCAGTTGGGTTAACGCAGTTTGCTATTTGGATCGTAGTGATGGGATTACTTCAGTTTTCGATCTCCCTGTTCTTCCCCGCTGTATTTCAGCAAATGCCCGACCCGGCGCTTGCCGGCGCTGCCGCACAGCATGTAAATTCCGGAAAGATAGCAGAGGTCATAGAAGGTATAAGATCATTGCCGCTGACCCTGATCCTTTTCTCATTTATTTTTTATTTCCTGGGAGGCTATCTTTTATATGCCGCCCTTTTTGCCGCCATCGGTAGCGTGGTGAGTGAAGACCAGGAGGCCCAGCAATTGCTTTTTCCGGTGATGATGCCGCTGATCCTCGGATTCGTGATCATGACCAAAGCAACCAATGATCCCGACAGCACCATCGCGGTATTTGGAAGTATGTTCCCGCTTACCTCCCCTATTGTGATGATGGGCCGGGTAACCTATGGCGTACCCTGGTGGCAATTGT
This sequence comes from Chitinophagaceae bacterium, assembly GCA_023957125.1. Classification (GTDB taxonomy): domain Bacteria; phylum Bacteroidota; class Bacteroidia; order Chitinophagales; family Chitinophagaceae; genus Agriterribacter. The sequence continues at coordinate 13,529 of JAMLHL010000023.1, read as the reverse complement.
GCGCTTCCATGCTGTTGCTGGTGCTGACGTTTTTGTTTTTTACCTGGATCGCCGCAAAAATATACCGGACCGGCATCCTGCTCTACGGTAAAAAGGTTACCTGGAAGGAAATGTGGAAGTGGCTGGTGAGAAAAGGATAGGAGAATTTGAGATTTGAAATTTGAAATTTAATATTTGAGATGGGTGTTACTTCTGACAGCATTATTGCCGCAGCGCATTCGTGCATCCTGTACAACACACTATTCCTGTCGTGAAATTTTTAGAAAGAGACCAGCTATGAAGATGCAAATGCACACTAATACCTTCGTGACCATTCTACACATCAAAAAAGTTCTACCGATGAAGCGATAGGCAGCACAAAAGTTTAATCAGCCCCGAACCAGGAGGAAATAGCAGGTTTGCAGTTGATGATTATCCCCTATTGTATTCGTAAAGCATCCCGCCCCCCGGCGGGACGCCCGAATGAGTAATATAGGAAAAATATGCGTGGTCATTAAACAGTAATCCCTACTCAATAACTCCGCAACCGATTCTGCCTCCGGCATTTCCTGTTGGCTGAGTAGTATAATCATCTACACCACCATGAACAATAACGGCTCTGTCCAGGATATTTTTCAGTGAATCCCCTCCGATCGTCCAAAGGTCGGTTTCCATAGTCAGCGAACCTTTCCCGTCTTTATCCAGATCTACATTACCAATATCGCCCGAATGAAAACTGGCGCTGCCCCATTTTCCGTGTTGTTGATTGGTTGGATTCCAGTGACCGTGCGACATGTTACCCTTATCACCACAATCTCCGTGCTCATGAATATGGACGGCAACAGACTTGCCGGCTTTAGCAGGTATATCCAAATCCAGCACCAGCTTCACTTTCCCATTTTCTTCCACGTCAAATTTTGCGGTACCGTTAACCGTTGTGTCAGGATAAGTACCCGTGATAATGGCTTCGGCGTGCGTGGCTGCCGAAGGTGCAGCAGCATCTTCTGTTTTTACATTATCCTCATCCGGCTCATTGGAAGTGCCCTGGTTATTACAGGCAAATAATAATGCTAAAGCAGGAATTGCGGACCACCTTGCAACGGAACGCAGGCTAAAAACGAGAAATTTCATAGCTATACATTTTAAAAGTTATAAAAGCGAAACGCGAAGTTACGAAAACCTTCTCCTGTGTTTTCCCTTCTCTGCAAATTAGTTTTGAAAAACAACCATTTTGCATCCTGCACCGGCTTAGGCAAACGAATACCTGTAAAGGAAGCTCCCTGGCTCTGCCATCTGCGTTTTCCCGGATTGTTATCCAATCGTTAACATAATAAAAAATATAAACGCCGATCAATTACGTAGCTTTAAGGGATATTTTTCTACCTGTTTGTAAAACCCAATCCTAAAAACTTCCTGACTATTTTATTTTTTTATGAAAAAGATTCTTTTGATTGCCGCCCTGATCGTTGTAATCGTCATCGCCGGTGTAGCCGGTTACCTGAAATTTGCATTACCGGATATAGCTCCTCCTCCGGATATAACGATCCATTCCACCCCCGAACGGATTAAACATGGCGAATACCTTGCCAATCATGTAACTGTGTGTATGGATTGTCATTCTACCCGCGACTGGAATCGTTTTTCAGGCCCTGTCATACCCGGAACTCTGGGGAAAGGCGGAGAACATTTTGGAAGGGAGATGGGATTCCCGGGAGATTTCTACTCCAAAAATATCACTCCCCAAAACCTTGGCAACTGGACGGACGGGGAAATATTCAGAACCATTACTACCGGGGTAAATAAAAACAGGGAGGCCCTGTTTCCCGTGATGCCCTATCTGCATTACGGGAAAATGGATAAGGAAGATGTATATGATATTATTGCCTATCTGCGGCAGCTTCCGGCTATCAACAACGAAATACCCGGTCATACCGTAGATTTCCCTATGAATTTTATCCTCAACACCATCCCCGAAGATGCAGTAGCCATGCAACATCCGGATAAAACCGATCTCACAAAATACGGCAACTATCTCGTTACTATCTCCGCCTGCATAGATTGCCATACCCAGGTGAAACAAGGACAACCCATCCGGGAGCTTGCTTACGCCGGCGGCAGGGAATTTCAGATGCCCAACGGAATGGTGCGCTCAGCAAATATTACACCCGATCCGGAAACGGGGATCGGCAATTGGACGGAAGAGAGTTTTTTATCGCGGTTTAAAGCTTACCTGGATTCTTCTTCCATTTATCAACTTTCCGACACACAGGTAAATACGCTTATGCCTTGGACCATGTACGCAGGTATGGACACTACAGACCTTCGCGCCATTTATGCTTATTTAAAAACGCTTCCACCGGTTAAGAATAAGGTAGAACACTTCCAGCCTGCAAAGGCATTTTAGTGAATACCAGAAATTTTTTGTTGCCGCTGTTGTACTTTTCAACGCCACACGATGAGGAAACGATAAGAAATTTCAGTCCGGTTCAAACAAATGAAAGCGCGCGTGATTTTTCTATTCCCTCATTCTGCGTTATTTTCGCTAAAATTTTGAAACGATGAATCTGCACGAGTACCAGGCTAAAGAACTGTTGAAGAAATTTAATGTACCTGTTCAGGACGGCATCCCTGTTGACAATGCGGACAAAGCGGAGGAGGCCTATAAACAGTTGAAGGTGCAGTACGGCAATAATTTCGCCGTTGTGAAAGCGCAGATCCATGCCGGTGGAAGAGGCAAGGGAAGGATCAAAGGATCGGAACAGCGGGGAGTAGCCGTGGGAAAAAGCGCGGAAGAGATCAAAAATATCGCCGCCAACATTTTGGGTCATATCCTGGTGACGGTGCAAACCGGTCCGGCAGGAAAACCGGTAAATAAAGTATTGGTGGCCCAGGACGTTTATTATACCGGACCTAACCCGGTTAAAGAATTTTACCTCTCTGTATTACTCGACCGCAGCAAGGGACAGAACGTGATCATGTACAGTACCGAAGGCGGCATGGATATTGAGCAGGTGGCTCACGAAAGCCCGGAAAAGATATTTAAAGAATGGATCCATCCGGCAGGCGCCCTGCTTCCTTTCCAGGCGCGCAAAATTGCCTTCAACCTGGGACTGAGCGGAGAAGCCTTTAAAAATTGCGTGCGGTTCGTTACCAATTTATACAAAGCCTACGTAGAACTGGATTGCAGCATGCTGGAGATTAATCCGTTGTTCAAAACAAGTGATGACAAGATATTAGCGGTAGATTGTAAAATGAACCTGGATGATAATGCGCTCATCCGTCATTCCGACCTGGAGGCCCTGCGCGATATCAATGAAGAAGATCCCACGGAAGTGGAAGCGCATAAGTATAATTTGAATTTCATTAAACTGGATGGCAATGTAGGGTGTATGGTAAACGGCGCCGGGTTAGCAATGGCCACAATGGATATGATCAAGCTCAGCGGTGGAGAGCCGGCTAACTTCCTGGATGTGGGAGGCACCGCCAATGCCCAAACCGTGGAAGCCGGTTTTCGCATTATTTTAAAAGATCCCAAAGTGCAGGCTATTCTCATTAATATCTTCGGCGGTATAGTACGGTGCGACCGCGTGGCCCAGGGAGTGATAGACGCCTACAACTCTATTGGCAATATTGAGGTGCCTATAATTGTAAGGCTGCAGGGAACCAACGCGGAAGAAGCTAAAAAATTAATTGAAGAAAGCGGGCTGAAAGTGCAATCCGCTATCCTGTTGAGCGAGGCCGCTGCCCTGGTAAACAAAGCGGTAAGCGCTTAACCGGCGTCTCTTCCGTGGCCCGAAATAAAGGCGGAACCGTGTTACTCTTTCAGTTTTGATATCCATAATCCGTCTCTTTAAATAACCGGAAATGAGGTGGTTTCCCATTCATAATCAAATGAGATTTTTGCTATTGCTCACAGTGCTGTCTTTTTTTGCCGCCTGCAAGAAAGGCGTGAAGCAAAAAGAAGACGAATTGTATTCCCGGCATTTGCAACGCCATGTAACCCTCACCATTATCGCCACCCGTCCTCCCGACGAAATTTCCGATTACAATCTCCTGATATGTAATGACGGGCAACTGCTGAACCGTTTGGGCGTACAAGCCGTTACGGACAGCCTCTATAAAAAAAAGCGACTTTTACCCCTGATCATCGTAGGCATCCATGCCGGCAACCGGATGGATGAATTCGGGATAGCCGATAAAGCCGGCAAAGCGAATGAGGGTGGTAAAGCCAATCATTACGACAGTTTTTTAAATAATGAATTATACCCCTATGCGAAGAAGATGGCCGGTGTACGAAAATTCAAATCCGTAAGCATTGCGGGCTTTGGCGCCGGAGCCTTGTCTGCCCTGGATTTTGCCTGGGATCATGCAGACAAGATCAATAAGGCGGGCGTTTTTTCCGGAGCTTTTTCGAGGATGGAAAAAAACATAGCGCCTGATGATTCTTCCGCCTACGGGATCATGTACGACAAGTTGAAATCTTCGCGAAAACGGCCGAAACTACAATACTGGTTTTATGCCGGACAAGCGGGAAGCCCCGATATTGCCGGCGATGACGCGAAAGAGATTTATCCTTACACGAATCAGGTGATTGAAGTATTGAAGCGGAAAAGTTTTATTGCCGGCGGCGATATCGTTTTCGAGCAGGGAGAAAAAAACGATATTAAAACCTGGAGGCAGCTATTCCCGGAATTTTTAGAGTGGGCTTTTGGAAGATAGGACATTCGCCAACCCCGCCTGGGTAATCGTCAGAAATAAAAGGTGAAGCAGCATCAGCCGCCCCACCTTTATCAAAAGAATAAAATATCTATACGTTTACTTACAGATTCAGGCTCCAACTACCGCGATATTCCCGTTTAACGAAACGATTGGCTTCATCAAAATTGGTGATCTTCATGTTCCTGGCGTCCCACAACAGCTTTTTACGCCCGGTAAATTTGTTATTGCCCCAGCCACTTACTTTCGGATCAATATACAATGCGCTCCTGATAGCAAGATTACCCATCAAAATACTTTCGGTAAAAGGTCCGGCATATTCAAAAGGAGAACTGGTTATCCCTTTTCCATAACCTGCTATACATGCGTTTACCCATTGCAGGTAGTGATTTTCATCGGGTACCCTCGGAATGGTTTGTTTAACCGCATCGGCGCTGTCGTTTTTAGAAAGCGGCAGCAGGCGGGGATTAGCGCCATAGCAATCGGCCAATAATTTCCCTTTGGTGCCGATAAACAGCACACCGCCATCCCAATTGCCGAATTCTTCTTCCGGTTTCAATTCATCCGGTCGTTTCGGCAACAAGCCTCCATCGTACCAGGATACTTTCAGGGTTCCTTTTCCATCTTTCCTGGGATACTCCAGGTGAATAATAGAGGCCACCGGGCAGCTATCGGCATAATTGGCTTCCTGGTTCATTCCCGTCCATTGATTGGCTATGCTACATTCTGCCGAGGAAGGGTAGTCAATCGGTAAAATCCGGTAAATAGGGTCCATGATGTGACAGGCCATATCGCCGAGGGCGCCGGTTCCGTAGTTCCACCATCCCCTCCAGTTAAACGGCAAATAAGCGGGATTATAGTTTTCCTGCGGAGCGGTGCCCAGCCACAGATCCCAGTTTAACTCCGGAGGGATGGCATGGTTACCGGTAGGTTTGGGAACTCCCTGGGGCCAAATCGGGCGGTTGGTCCAGGCCTGCGCTTCCACTATATCGCCTATCAGGCCGGCATCGTACAATTCTTTCATTCTTCTTACACCGTCTCCCGAACCACCCTGGTTGCCCATTTGTGTTACCACCCTGTATTTTTTTGCAGCCTGGGCAAGAATACGGGCTTCATAAATATCGTGCGTCAATGGTTTTTGAGTATAAACATGTTTTCCCAACTGCATCGCTGCAAGCGTAGCTACCGCATGGGTATGGTCGGGAGTGGAGATGGAACAGGCATCAATATTGTTTTTTTCTTTGGCCAGCATTTCCCGGAAATCTTTATAATACTTTGCTTTGGGGAAATTCTCTCTTGATTTCACTGCCTGGCGGTCGTCCACATCCACCAGGGCCACAATATTCACATTCGGACTTTTGGCAAAAGAACTCAGGTCGCTCTGCCCCTTTCCGCCGGCGCCTATACCTGCAATATTCAATTTATCACTGGGCGCTACATATCCCCTGCCCAATACATGGCGCGGCACAATGAAATACCCCGCGGCGGCAAGAGAAGTGTTACGCAGGAATTTCCTGCGGGAATCTTTGGAATTTGGTTTTAATTTTCGGCTCATCGTTAATAAAATTTGGCGTTAAGATAAGAACATCTTATGATATTTGGGATTTGACGGCTTAGTTTTAGGAAATAATAACACCAACCGGCATTTCTGTTTGCACAACAGAGAAATTAACTATTTTACATCAAAAATGGCCAAAAAATATAACAGACCATGACAGATTTCTTTCACCACCTATTGATGGAATTCAAGTTTCCCCTGGAAAACCCCGTACTCATTTTCTCCCTGATTTTGCTGATCATCCTGTTGTCTCCGATCCTGCTCAGGAAATTAAATATTCCGGGGATCATAGGATTGATCATAGCGGGCGTTATTATTGGCCCTCACGGGCTGTATATTCTTGAAAAAAATTCCGCCATAGATCTTTTTTCCACGATCGGGCTACTCTATATCATGTTTATCGCCGGTTTGGAACTGGATCTGAATGAATTCAAGGCAAATCGTAACAAAAGCCTCTGGTTTGGATTATTCACCTTCGTCACTCCGTTAGCGATCGGCTATCCCGTGTGTCATTATCTGCTTGGATATGACTTCAACACCAGTTTTCTTACTGCCAGCATGTTTGCCACCCATACCCTGGTTGCTTATCCGATCGTGAGCAAACTGGGTATTTCGAAAAATCAGGCTGTTGCCATTACGGTGGGAGGCACCATCTTAACGGATACCGCCGTGTTGATCATTCTGGCCGTAATTATGGGCAACAGCCAGGGCAATCTGAACCAGGAATTCTGGATCCGGCTGGGGATTTCCCTCGCCATCTTTTCCGCCATCATGTTCCTTATCATTCCCCGGATAGCCAAATGGTTTTTCCGGAAACTGGAAAGCGAAAAACATTCCCATTATATTTTCGTCTTGTCGGTGGTATTCTTTGCTGCCTTTTTAGCGGAAGTGGCAGGGGTAGAAGCTATTATCGGGGCCTTCGTAGCCGGGCTGGCGCTGAACAAATTGATCCCCCATTCTTCAGCGCTGATGAACCGGATAGAGTTTATCGGCAATTCCCTGTTCATCCCTTTCTTCCTGATAAGCGTGGGCATGCTGGTAGATGTAAGTGTAATTCTAAAAGGGCCGATGGCCCTGATTATCGCCGGCACGCTTACCGTAGTAGCCGTTTTGGGCAAATGGCTGGCGGCCCTGGTAACGCAGCTTGTGTTTAAATATTCCAAAGCCCAGCGGCAGCTCATTTTCGGATTGAGCAGCGCCCATGCCGCAGCCACCCTGGCGGTTATACTGGTGGGATATAAAGCCGATATCATTGATGAAAATATCCTCAACGGCACTATTATTCTCATTCTCATTACCTGCATCATCGCTTCCTTCGCTACTGAAAAAGCAGCCAAGCAAATAATTGTAGAAGCGGAGGATGATGTTTCCCAATTTACAAAAGCCAACGGCATGCAAAGTGAGCACATCTTATTACCTATTGAGAACGTGGCGACCATGGAAAAGATACTGGATTTCGTTACGTTGATCAAGGATAAGAAGTCGGTGAACCCCGTATCGGTGTTGTCGGTGGTGTCCAACGATCACGAGGCCGAGATCAATATTCTGAAAGCGAGGAATAAGCTGGAAGAATTTGCCAAACAAGCCTCTGCTTCTGAAACCAAAATAAATGTGATCACCACCATTGATCATAATGCCGTGAGTGGAATAAGCCGCACCTCAAGAGAGATCATGGCCGACATCATTGTCCTGGAATGGCCAAAACGTTCGGGCTTCATTGATAAACTGATCGGTAATAAAATGGACAATCTCCTGAGCAGCACCGATAAAACCATCTTTATCTGCAACCTGGAAAAGCCATTAGCCCTGCACAAACGGATTGTGATCATAGCGCCGCCCCTCGCAGAGTTCGAAAACGGGTTTAAATTATGGTTTACCAAGATGGCGTTGCTGGCCCAGGAGCTCAGTATCACCATCGTGCTGTATTGCAATGATACCACCAAAAAAGCCGTTGAAAAATTATACGCGCAATCGAGATTCACCGCCGCTATCACTACCATAAGCTTTACCGACTGGGAAGACTTCCTGGTGCTGTCCAGAAATATTCACGATGACGATTTAGTGGTCCTTGCTTCCGCACGTAAAGGAGCAACTTCCTATATGAGGATACTGGAAACCATTCCTTCCAAACTGGAAAAGTATTTCAGCGCCAACAGCAGGATCATCATTTATCCACAGGAATACGATTCCGATATTATGGAACGATTCAACGATGTATCCGGAGAGCCGCTGAACCTCGGTATAGAAGCAGTGCAAAAGATAGGGAAGGGAATAGGCTCCATCTTTAAAAACACAGATGATGAATAAACTGTTTCCTTTTTTCTTTCTTCTTGGCCTGTACACACAACCGGGCTTTGCGCAAAAAAAACCTAATATCATATTGATCATGGCGGATGATATGGGATATTCCGATCTCGGGTGTTTTGGCAACCCCGTTATTCAAACACCGTTTTTAGACGGGCTCGCGCATAAAGGATTTCTATCCTCAAATTTTGTAGTAAGCAGTCCATCCTGCACACCCTCCAGGGCATCCCTGCTCACCGGTCGCTATGCCTCCAGGTATGATCTGCCGGATCCTATACCACCGGGTGCAAAACGCGGATTGCCCGACATAGAAATAACCATCGCGGAAATGCTGAAACCCGCGGGATACCATACGGCGATGGTAGGCAAATGGCATCTGGGCGACCTGCACCCTTACAACCGGCCCAACGGGCAGGGGTTTGATTTTTATTACGGGATGCTTTACAGCCAGGATTACCGGCATCCTTATGTAAAGACAGACACAACGATCAAGATATTCAGGAATGAGACACCTGAAATTTATAAACCCGAAGATTCGATGCTCACCCGTTTATATACCCGGGAAGCCGTAAGGGTGATCCGCGAACAAAAAGCAGGACAACCGCTTTTTTTATATATCGCTTATAATATGCCGCATCTGCCGGTTTATTTTGCGGCACAGTCGGCTGCTTTAAACGATAAACCCGGCGGGCCGTTGGGAAAGGTGGTTGCTGAAATAGACGAAAGCGTAAACACCATCTGGCAGGCGATAGAAAAGAAAGGCATGGCAGACAATACAGTTTTGATCTTTTTGAGTGACAACGGACCGTGGAGCGACTACCCCCCAAGAATGGAGGGCGACGGGGTAACGCGGAAATTTCATGCCGGGGCAGCCGGTATATTCCGGGGCTCTAAAGCCATGTCGTATGAAGGCGGAGCACGGGTTCCCTTTATCGTTTACTGGAAAAATAAGATAGATAAAGGCGTTCATTCTTCCTTCCCCATCAGCAACGTGGACATACTGCCCACCGTTGCAAAATGGGCGAACGCGCCCTTACCGGCAGGAAGGAATATAGACGGGCAGGATATCAGCCCTTTGCTGGAAAGCAGGGTGAAGGAAGCGGATTTTATACACAAGCCGGTTTTCATTGTAAACCACGGGAAGCCCGAAGCGGTAAAAGCAGGGAAATGGAAATACCGGGAATCTCCCGACTGGCGCCGCCAATCGAACAACGAACTCGTACCGGCAATAAAAGAGCTTTTCAATTTGGATGAAGATCCTTCCGAAAGAGTTAATCTAATAGATGTCTATCCTGAAAAGACGAAAGAGATGAAACGGATATTCGATGGCTTTTCCGCTTATTCGTTCGGAGATTAAAATGAGGCACGGCGCCATCAAAGGATAAAAATTTACCTCCGTCAAAATCAGCGAGTCACGCGCCTGTGGGTCGTGAGACACGACTCACGGCTGGCCGGATCCCCTGCGAAAATCAGCGCAATCCGCGGGAGATAAAAAATTTATCCCTCTGCGAAAATCGGCGCGATCCGCGGGAAATAAAAAACCTATTCCAACAGTTTATGTTTCTCCAACGATTTCAGAATCGTGCTGATCGCCGCGTCTGCAAGTTTTCCGTTCAATACCACCTTCGCTCCTATCCACAGCAATACGTTTTCCAGCTTACTGTTGTCAGAAATATTCAGGATGATCTTCTCCACTCTCTTCTTCATCTTTTTTCTATAGCTCCGGATCTGCTGTTCTCTGATACCTGGAAAAATTTTGCCGTTGCTGAATACCGGCATATACGCTTCGTCCTTCCGTCCGGCAAAGATGGGGATGATCTGCAGTCCGCCATCCGATCTGGAAATAAATTTTGTCAGCGCGTTGTTTTCAATCCCTGAATACCCGGAAGTGAAAATTGGGTTGACTGTGTCTCGTGGCACCGTAAAATGATCTATCAAAAATTTTTCACAATTGGCTCTGCCTAAAAAATAATCATGGATCCGGAATTCCTTGCAGATAAACCCGCCAAATCCATCCAAGGAACCGCAGGCAATGGCAAGCGGGCCCTCCACCGATTCTTCTTTTCCTCCTGCTTCATAATAACGAACAGGTGCAATCAAAAACTGTCCCGCATTATTGGAATCCAACGTATCAATCAGGGTAGATGGTTTAACCCGCGATTGGTCAATCATTGCGCTCAGGGTGTTACCCACTACCGATTTCAGCGCCGTAGTGCCTTTGAATTCGCCCGGCTCACTCGGAAACGGATCCACCATCAACACCGTACTTTTAAACGTATCATAACGCTGGTATTCCTCCGCTTTGTCCTGCCCGGTTTCCGCGATCAATATTTTTCTCAGTTGTTCAAAAGGCTCATTGTTGATAAGTCCCCCATCCACATTGACAGTTTTATAGTCTCCCTTGGGGAACAAGCGGCCGGCATCACGCGTAATATATTTGAACCAATCCATGTCGTTGAGATATTTACTATCTCTGACAATTTCTCTTGCCTTCAATCCAACAGGAAAGGCTCCTGTAGCCATTGCCGCATTTTTTGCCAGTTCGGTATTCAGTTTTTTACCGAAGTTCAGGGGAATGAAGCCGTCTCCCCTGTACCCGTTCTCGTCTTCTACCAGTCTGAAACAAACGTAATCATTATGACTGGTGACCATATATTTGTCAAGTTTGGGCGTATTCGAACGGAAGGTAACGCTAAAGTCCATCCCGTTGAGATTAGAGAGGGTAACGAAAAGCGGAAGGTTTTTAGAAACGTATTTTCTTTTTACGGCAGACTCACCTCTGACCGATACCGCCCGTTCGGCGATCTGATCTATAAATGTTGAATTCAGTCCCGACTGAAGACCGTCTTTACTGATATCGTCGGTATTCAGCATCAGGTCCATCATATTGGCTGAAACAAGGTCCACCCAACTGTGATACAACGTACTTCCGGGGATCTCCGCCAAAAGGTCGTCCGGAGCTACTTTTACCGGCACAATCGGGTCAAACAAAGCAGCGGCAGAAATGATTCCTGTCATCCCCCCGGCTGAGGCGCCCCCCATCGCGGAAATCTCCACATTATGCGAAGGCACGTTTGCTTCCCCGCTGTCTTTTCGCCGCTGCCATTCCTCCAGCGCTTCCAACAGGTAATCCATCACACCGGCGGTATAGGCGCCGGCAGATACGGCCCCTGCCATGCAGAGCCCGATTTTGAAAGTGTTGTCGCTGGGCATAAAACAGAAAATTAATTACGTGATAAATATATTCTTTTTTCCACAATCCTCACGGGTACATCATTTCGCGATATTAAAGCTCAGGCCCAGGCTAAAAGACCATCCCCATTTCCATACTTTTTCCGTGATGCCATTTACATCTATGTTTTGAATGGTGCGCATGTCAATGTCTTTGTACCGGGCTTTAATAGCATTGACCTTTCCGAACGCCCGTCCGGCAGACAAATTAAAACTTACTTTTTGCGTGCCGTAATTGATCCCCGGCCCCAAATGCCCAAAGGGGGAAATATCTTCTCCCAGCGGTACAAAGAACCCCAGATTGATGGTAGGCGTCCAGGCACTGCCCGTACGGAAAGACAGGATGCCGCTGGCGCCGATACCTACCGACATCTGGTGCTTATCATCAAGTTTGGCTTTATGATCGGCCGAATCAATATATGCTTCATTGTTCTTTAAGGTAGTAAAAAACAGGCTGCCCTTAGCAACGGCAATTACAGACGCCTTTCCTTTTACATAATAGCTGCCCAACGCATATTTCTTTTCCGCAACACCCTTATCCTTGATCTTTAACTCAAATTCCACTTCGTCGCTGTCCGGTATGGTTACCGCAACCGGACTTAATGATACCATTGGCGGGTTCCATGTTAAGATCTGGTTCAGTAAGGCAATAGCCGCCTCGTTAAACAAGCCCGGATGAGCGGCAAAGAACTCATTGAGGTTTGTTTTGTATTGGTTGAGCAAACCAATGTCATTAATATTGAGGCTGGTAAATTGATTCAAATAGTCTAACGTCCAATCCAACTGATTTTTGATCACTTCTGAAGAATCGGCTGCTGTTAAAGCTACTTGACTTGATACATTGTCTTTATCCACCTTTTTTTCTTCTGCTTCCGGTAATACAGAATTATAGATATTCCCGATACCCTGTTCATAATGATAATCCTTACCGTTGACCGATAAATTGATATCTTCCAGCGAGGAAAAATTGTAATTACTGATGTATATACTCACACTTGAGTTAACTCTTAACCATGTGGTTATTTTGAAGACGGGCGAATCGCCTTTTCTCATCTTCTTTTCATAAAGCGTATTGTTTCTTCTGCCCGCGATATCCGGGCTGGCATCAATGACCAGGTGATAATAAGCCAAACTGTCGAGCGGCAGCAGGCTGGATAAGACATCGGATCGCGGAGAAAATTGCGGCGGGAAGGGAAAGCCGGAAGGTACCACTCCTGCCCCACCCTTTTTGGAAGTATCCGGTTTTTTAACCACTGCATCCACACAGGTACCGGCTATAAAACATTTTTTATCCTTACAGAAATAAACGTCCAGCGAACTACCCTTTTTGAAGATCACCTTTCCATCCGGATCAAAACTGAATTCAGTATTTTGATCTTTCAAATAAGTTTTATTCAGTGTGGAATCATCGGTATGACCAACATCAAGCGAAAACTGCTTTTCCTCCTGATTGACCCGGTAAATTACCGTAAAAGTGTCCACCGCCTCTTTCGGTTCGCCCCGGGGCTCGCGGGTTATTTTAACCGTTCCGGCATTATCATCATATTTCGCCACTATTTTCTGCGTTCTTCCGATCAGCGGTAAACTGAATAATATTACGATCAGAGTAATAGGAAATACTGTATTTGATCTCATGGTTTTATTGGTTTATGCGGTTTTACAACTATCCGGAATTTCAAGCGTCCAGAGCTTGAACATATAAGCGTTATTGGAAGATTTGGAAACGATCATACCAATGCAC
>JAMLHL010000022.1 GCA_023957125.1 Chitinophagaceae bacterium | reverse complement strand
ACCCGGTGTTGGCCGTGTGAATTGAAATGACTTTCTTATATTAGTGTGATATTTGAGTAGGCAATGAACAGGATAAAGATACAGGAAGAAACTTTGGATTCAACTGCACTAAACAATGGGTTTTTAGAAACAGCGCTCAATTATACCGATCGTTCCCTGCTTCGTTATCCGGGAGGAAAAACCAGGGGCGTTGAATTTATTACCCGGTTCTTCCCCAAGCCGCTGGCTCACCTGTTGTCTCCCTTTTTTGGCGGCGGCTCCATTGAACTGGCAATGGCGGCAAAAGGAACCCGGGTTTATGGGTATGATATCTTTTCGCCGCTGGTGGAATTCTGGCAATGTGTGTTTGCAAACCCCGGGGATCTTGCGGCGGAGGTGGAACGATATTTTCCCTTGTCTAAAACTTCTTTTTACGCATTGCAGCAAACGCAAACCCGTTTCCAGACCAAAATACAACGGGCGGCAGTTTATTATGTACTAAACAGGTCATCATTCTCTGGTTCCACGCTATCCGGCGGGATGTCGCCCGGGCACCCGCGCTTTACCCGGTCGGCCATAGAAAGGCTCCGGAGTTTTTATAATCCCAATATCGTCATCAAAAAAGGAGATTTCAGGCAATCGCTTGGGGATCATCCCAATACTTTTGCCTACCTTGATCCCCCTTACCTGATTACCAGTTCCCTGTATGGCAGAAAAGGAGATGCCCATAAGGATTTTGATCATGAAGAACTGGCGGCGGTGTTAAAAAAAAGAGCGCGCTGGATATTGTCTTATAATGATTGTGAGCAGATCCGGGAAATGTACGAAGGCTTTCGTATCCTTGCGCCTAACTGGAAATACGGGATGAGTAATGATAAAAGCTCCAAGGAAATCCTGATTTTCAGTAAGCACTAATCGGAGATTGAAGCCAATTGGTTATTAAATTAGCCGCTATAGCAACGCTCTCAAGCCAATCAGCTTATCCGGTATATCCGATAGTTTTTTCATCTGCGTCTAAAAAGATTATGTTTTGATAGTGAAAGTACTTAAGAAGTAGCACAATGCCCCTTTACAAGGGGAGATTTTAGCGATGGCTGAGCCGGCTAAAAACAGATCGCCATCCGTATCTCCCGCTTTACCTATTTTTACAACCGAAAACCGGCGCCATGTACAACAATGAACAGACAAAGCAGCTGCAACAGCATACCCTTTCTTTTCTAAAAAGCAGCGGAATTGAAGCCCATGACATCCATTCACTTCGAAACGTTCTTCGCTTTCATGAATACCGTTATTATGTGATGAATGATCCCCTTATTGCGGACGCAGAATACGATCAGTTGTACAAGGCTTTGGAAAAGCTGGAACAGGAAAATCCAGGGCTTATTACTTCAGATTCTCCCACTCAACGGGTATCTAAAGGACTGATCAGGGATTTCCCCAAGGTGCAGCACCTGGTGCCCATGCTTTCACTTGACAACTCTTACAATGCGGCCGACCTGATAGACTTCGACCGTAAAGCAAGGGAATTAAGCGGACTTAAGGAAATAGCCTATTGTGTGGAGCCTAAGTTTGACGGTGCAGGGATCTCATTGATCTATGAAAATGATTTACTGGTGCGGGGCGCTACCCGGGGCGATGGTGTAACGGGCGATGACATCACCACCAATATCCGCCAGATCCGGTCTGTTCCCTTATCGGCAGCATTTTCTTCTTTCGGCATTCAGCAAATTGAGATCAGGGGAGAAGTGCTGATGAACAAGGATCATTTTAAAGCCTATAACGACCGCCTCGAGGAAGAGGGCGCCAACCGGTTGGCCAATCCCCGCAATGCCGCCGCCGGTTCCCTGCGAATAAAGGATCCCAGGGAAGTAGGGCGCAGAAACCTGGAGGCCTTTCTCTACCATATCAGCGATGTTACATTTTTACCTCATTACAATGCTTCAGAGACACTGAAAACCCACAGCGATGCCTTACAGATGTTGTGGGAATTGGGTTTCAGAAGTCCGGAGAAAGAGAAAAGCGTATTGAACGATATTGCCTCGGTGATTGAATATTGCGAAACGTTTGAGAAACAGCGGGACGAATTGCCGTATGAAATTGACGGCATGGTAATCAAGGTAAATGAATTACAGATACAGGAGCAATTAGGGATGACCACCCATCACCCCCGTTGGGCCATTGCCTATAAATTTAAAGCCAGGCAGGGAACCAGCAGGCTGAGAGCGGTGGAGTTCCAGGTGGGCCGAACCGGCGCGGTTACACCGGTGGCTAAAATTGAGCCCGTGCAGATAGGCGGCGTAACGGTTGGCAGTATTTCCCTGCATAATGAAGAATATATCCGGGAAAAAAACCTGATGCTCGGAGACACGGTGTTGATAGAACGCTCCGGGGATGTGATCCCCCAGGTGGTGAAGTCTTTCCCCGAATTAAGAGATGGAAAAGAAACCGCGATCCATTACCCAACGCGCTGCCCGGCATGTGGCTATCCCCTTGAAAAACCGGAAGGAGAAGCCGTATGGCGATGCAATAACAGCCACAATTGCCCGGCGCAGATCATTGAACGGATCATTCATTTCAACAGCAAGGATGCGATGGATATCCGGGGTTTGGGAGATGCTATTGTGAAAAAATTTTATGAGCTGCATTACCTGCACGATATCCCGGGGATATACCGGCTTCCCTTCGATAAGATAGAAAAGCTGGAGGGGTTTGGGAAAAAGAGTGTGCATAATCTGCAGACAGCCGTCGAAGCATCCAAAAAGCAACCGCTTTACCGCCTGATATACGGGCTGGGGATCCGGTATATCGGGGAAACCACCGCCAAAGCATTGGCAAGAAAAGTGGATCATTTATTGGATTATACACAATTTTCGATGGAAGCGCTGCAACAGATAGAGGACGTAGGTCCGAAAGTAGCGGCAAGCGTATATGCGTTCTTTCACAATGAGCAGAATATCGGGCTGTTGGAGGAGCTGGAAAAAATAGGTTTACAGCTTAGCAACGGGAAAAAAGTGTCAGCCTCGGAGGGGGCTTTAGAGGGGCAGACCTTCCTCTTTACCGGTACCCTTCATCAATTGAAGCGGAGTGAGGCAGAGTCAATGGTAGAAGAAAACGGCGGTACCGTTTTAAGTGGGGTCAGCAGCAAATTGAATTACTTAGTCGTGGGAGAGGATGCCGGATCAAAACTGGAAAAAGCAAAAAAGATCACCACCATAAAAATTATAAGTGAGGGGGAGTTTTTAAGCCTGGTTGGTAAGTAGCGGGAAAGGCTTGGGGGCGCGGGCGAAATAAAATTTCGGGTATTTTAAAAAATAAATATGAGAAGCCATTTCTATTTATTAAATTTATAATACCTAAAAGCATCACCTCATGATTAAAAAGACAGCCGGGGAAATATGGAAGCCATTGCAGTTTCCCGGATGGAAGCAGCTTCGTAAAAAGTACGCTGTCTCTAATTTTGGTAAAATGGCCAGCTATTCCACCGACCTCTATGCCGATGGCCAGCTACTACAGGGATCTCTCACCACGGGATACAGGAGTTTGAATCTGCACCGCCCGGATAATAAAGGCACCCTGTATATTCATCGCGAGGTGGCGCGGCTGTTTTGCAGGAAGCCCTCCCCCCGGCACCGGTACGTTATTCATATCAATCACAACAAAACGGATAACCGGGCCTCTAATTTAAAGTGGGCTACTCTGAGCGAGGTTAGCCAGCACCAGCAAAACAGCCCGGCAAAAATGGCCTATAAAAAGGTACAGGCCAACCGCTCGTCCGGGTTAAAGCTGAATGCAAACCAGGTGAGCGCCATTAAAAAGGTAATCGCCAATCCAAGGCGTAAGCTTACTTACAAACAACTTGCCGAAAAGTACGAGGTAAGCGAGATGACTTTATACAGAATAAAAAGCGGGGAAAACTGGGCAAGGGTGAAATAAACGGGCGCATCTCAGGTTGAGTTGTTTAAGAAGCGTAAGCGGGTAAAGGTTCTCCGGGAAAAGTCGAGCGAATAGAGCGGGGGCCGGACAAGTTCGTATCTCTACTCTACTGCTGATTTCCGCAGCGTTCTCAGTTTCCTGTATTGCTTGCAGTGGATAGGGAAAGCCATTTATTGATTTCCCCGCAGGTACGGTACTCTTCATCTACCGAGATATAATATGTAGGCATCTTTGTTTGAAACCAGTGGTTAAGTACCTCGCTTTTTTTCTCCTCCATTACACGCTGGGCGATCCGGTTATAATCGTCTTTAAGGTTCTCACGGTGCGGTTCGGTTTTGCTTTGGATATAGATGATTCTTGCTCCTTTACGACCTCTCTCATCGGTAAATTCAACGGGCTTGGAATATTCGCCTACTTTAAGTTGGTTATATACCGGCAGCAGGCTTTTATCAAGATCCTGGATCGTAAGGTAGGGCGAACCCTGCGCATCAGTGATGGAACCGGCTGTGAACTTGCTGTTTTCATCCTCACTGTATTTATCCACCGCTTCCCCAAAGGTGAGGGTGTTTGCTACTAATTTTGCCCTTATGGTGTCTAATTTCGCAATGGCTTCATCCACTTCTTTTTCGGTGATCTGCGGGATCTTAAGAATATGCCGGACTACCACATCGTCACCGGTTCTGCTTATCAATTGAATAATATGATACCCAAACTTTGACTTAATAACTCTTGATATCTGCCCCTCTTTTAATGCAAAGGCCGTGGAAGAAAATACCGGATCAACGCTTTTTTCATTCCTGTTAAATTCAAAACGACCGCCGGCATCTCTTGTACCAGGGTCATCACTGTACATTTTTGCCACCCGGTCAAATGAAGTAACACCACTCTCTATTTGTTTCTTATATTCTGCTAATTCATCCTGCGCATATTTCTCCAGTTCACGGCTTGCTTTGGCATAAGCCACCACTTGCTTGATCTCCAGTTCCGTTTCATAAAACCGGAGACTATCCTGCGGTATTTCTTCAAAATAATCCCGCACTTCAGTTGGAGTGATCCTCACATTTTCCACTATAGATCTTTGCATGGCGTCGGCCAACTTCTGCTCTTTAATAGCAATCCGGTTATCTTCTTTGATCTGGTAAATACTTTTCCCGGCAATTTGTTCCAGCGCTTCCTTCCCTCCGTAGGCGCCAATATAATACCTGATCCGCTGATCCAATTCCGCCTCAATTTCCTCATCGCTCAACGGAAGGGAATCTTTTTGCGCCTGTAGCATCAGGGCTTTCCGGATCATCATTTGCTCCAACAACATACAGCCGGCATCAGGAGGCACCTGGTGTCCCTGCCTTTTTTCATCTTCTATAAAGTTGGTGATGTCCGACTTCAGAACGATCTTGTCGCCAACAACAGCAACGATCTTATCGGCGAGCGCTTTCTTCGCCTGCCCGCTTTGTGACCAGACCGGGTTATACACCACGAAAAGAATAAGAATAACCAAAAATTGCTTCATAACTGAGCCCTCCAATAGCATTCAAAAATAAACGGACCTTTCCTGCATCCCGAAACCTCTCCCTTTATTTAACAAAGGTTTACAAAGTTCTTTTCACCTCTTCAATTTCAAAAGATTCGACGATATCGCCCACTCTCAGATCGTTATAATTTTTGACAGTGAGCCCGCATTCCATCCCACTGCTCACCTCTTTAACATCATCTTTATAACGTTTCAGCGATCCCAGTTCCGCGCTTTGTCCTTCACCGGTTGGATAAATTACAATTCCGTCGCGGATCAGTCTTACTTTTGAATTACGGCTGATCTTACCATCTAATACCTGGCAGCCGGCAACAACTGCTTTATCAAATTTATACACTTCCCGTATTTCCACATTACCGGTTATTTTTTCCGTAACGGAAGGCTCCATCATCCCTTCCATAGCACTCTTCAACTCTTCAATGGCATTATAGATAATCGAATATGCTCTTATCTGTACCCCTTCTTTTTCAGCCAGCTTGGATGCCTGTAGGGAAGGACGAACATTAAATCCAACCACAATGGCGTCAGAAGCCGCCGCCAGCAATACGTCACTTTCCGTGATAGCGCCAACCGCTTTATGTACCACCGATACCGCGATCTCTTCGGTGGATAATTTTTGCAGGGAGTCGCTCAACGCTTCCACAGAACCATCCACATCGCCTTTTATTATCAGGTTGAGCTCTTTAAAGTTACCCAGGGCCAAACGTCTGCCGATTTCATCCAGCGTAATGTGCTTTTTAGCTCTTATGCCCTGTTCCCTCAATATCTGGGCTCTGCGGGTGGCCACGTCTTTAGCTTCCCCCTCATCAAGATATACTTTAAATTTTTCTCCGGCCTGCGGCGCCCCGTTCAGTCCCAGTATCTGTACCGGACTTGAAGGACCCGCTTCTTCGAGACGTTGATTCCGTTCATTAAACATAGCCTTCGTACGTCCGTAGAATTGTCCGCTCACCACCACATCCCCCTGGCGCAATGTGCCCGTTTGAACCAGCATCGTTGCTACAAAACCACGTCCTTTATCCAAAGAAGCCTCGATGATGCTACCGCCGGCTTCCCGGTTAGGGTTAGCTTTCAGTTCCAGCAACTCTGCTTCCAGCAATATCTTTTCCAGCAAAATGTCCACATTCAACCCGGTTTTCGCAGATATTTCCTGGCTTTGATATTTGCCGCCCCAGTCTTCTACCAGGATATTCATAGCCGACAATTGCTCCTTGATCTTTTCGGGATTCGCACCCTCCTTATCTATTTTATTGATGGCAAAGATCATCGGCAGTCCGGCTGCCTGCGCGTGGCTGATGGCCTCCCTGGTTTGCGGCATCACGGCATCATCCGCCGCGACTACAATGATAGCCACATCCGCAGCTTTAGCACCGCGGGCACGCATGGCGGTAAAAGCTTCGTGACCGGGCGTATCCAAAAAGGTCAGCTTCTTACCCGATGCAATCGTAACCTGGTAGGCGCCCATATGCTGGGTTATTCCCCCGGCCTCACCTGCAACCACCTTGGCATTCCTGATATAATCCAGCAAAGATGTTTTACCATGGTCCACATGACCCATGATCGTAATCACAGGTGCCCGTGGTTTCAGATCCTCGGCACGCTCTTCCATTTCTTCATCCTCTTCATCCTCATCCGCATCAATTCCTATAAATTCCACTTCAAAGCCAAACTCACCGGCTACCAGCTCTATTACTTCCGCATCCAGACGCTGATTAATAGACACCATGATACCCAATCCCATACATTTACCGATAACATCGGCAAAACTTACATCCATAAGATTGGCTAATTCACTTACGGTCACGAATTCGGTAACCTGTAGCTTATTATCCTCCAGTGCCTCTCCGGCCAAGTGTTCGGCTTCTTCTCTTCTGGCTCTCCTGAGCTTGGATTTGGCGCTTTTGCCACCTCTTGAAGAGCCGGCCAGTTTAGCCTGGGTTTCCCGTATCTTATCCTGGATCTCTTTGGCGTCAATTTCTTTGGCTTCCTTCGGATCGCGTCGCTTGTCTCCGCCTCTGCCATGTGCATGACCAAACCGTCCACCCCCCTGGGCTCCACCCTGCCCATGTTGTCTGCCGTCTCTCCGGTCTCTTTGTTTTTGTATCGAGGGATGTGCACCTTCTCTTCTATGCTCCCGCTGTTTTTCTCCATCCCGGGGCGGCGCCTGGTCTCTTTTTTCTATCGGGATGCGTTTCCTTCTTCTTTTTTCTTCGTGCGCCTTGGAAGGAGATTTCGTTTCACCTTCGGAAGGCAATGTAATCCGGCCTACGATCCTTGGTCCTTCAAGCTTTTCTGCGCGAATATTTTCCACTACCGGGGGCTCTTCTTCGTCCACCGGTTCTTCCTGCTGTTCCCGGACAGGAGCGACTTCCGGTTGAGGTTCAGGTTCAGCTTCAGCGGCTACCTCTGTTTTAATTTCTTCTTTTTTCTCTTCGTCCGCCTTTTCTTCCTTCGCCACTTCCGTTTCCTCTTTCTTCACTTTTTCTTCTTTCTTCTTTTTCGTCGCTTTTTTCGGTCTCGTGGAGGAATCTATGGCACTCAGGTCTATCTTATCCAGGATCTTAGGACCTTCAATTTCAGGCGTATCTATTTTAATGACATCAGGCTGTACCACTTCCGGCGTTTGCGGTTGGGCGGGCGGTGCTTCCGGTTCGGGTACCACGGCTTCCACCACAACTGCCGTTTCTTTTTCGGGTTGCTTTTTCCTGGTTTCCTTTTTAAATAAGATTTCCTCTTCGTCTTTCTTTTTTCTACCCTCTATGACCGCCCCCTTGGGGATTTCAATTTGATCACTTTTAGCTTTAGCTGCCTTATCAGACGAAAATTCCTGTTGAAGAGAAAGATACATTTCTTCGGTCAACTTACTGGTTGCTTTCAGATCGTCTTTAGCCATACCCTTCTCCACCAGGAAATCAATGAGCGTTTCCTGTCCAATATTAAACTCCTTGGCCGCTGCTAACAAGCGTGGTAATTTTTTTTCAGCCATACATTTTTGTCCCGTCTGTTCCTGGTCGGAAAAGAAAGGATTTTTTTTATTCTGTTCTTCTAAATATATAAATATGCCTTCCTCGTCTCCTCATCTTTATTCTTTTTCAAATTCTTCTTCCAGCACTTTTTTTACTTCTTCAATGGTTTCTTTTTCAAGATCGGCTCTGCGGATCAGCTCTTCATTTGAGAGGTCAAGCACACTGCGCGCGGTATCGCACCCAATGCCTTTCAGCGCGTCAATGACCCATCCGTCAATTTCATCTGCAAATTCATCCAGGTCAATGTCATATTCTTCAATTTCATTTTCATCATCGCGGAATACATCAATTTCATAACCCGCCAGTTCCGAAGCCAATTTAATATTTACTCCCCGGCGGCCGATGGCAAGCGATACCTGGTCGGGCTTGAGAAACACATTGGCATGTTTTCTTTCCGTATCCAGTTCCATAAAACTCACCTTAGCCGGTGTCAAAGCACGCTGAATGAGCAGTTGGGTATTGTTTGTCCAGTTGATCACATCAATGTTTTCGTTTTTCAACTCCCGTACGATACCGTGGATGCGACTTCCTTTCATCCCCACGCATGCTCCTACCGGATCAATCCGGTCGTCGTAAGATTCCACCGCCACTTTTGCCCGCTCACCCGGCTCTCTTACTATTTTGCGGATCACGATCAGCCCGTCAAATATTTCCGGCACCTCGATTTCAAGCAGCTTCGCTAAAAACGAAGGATGGGTGCGCGAAAGAATGATCACCGGGGAATTGTTTTTTAATTCCACCTTTTTTACCACCGATTTAATATTTTCCCCTTTTTTAAAAAAATCCGATGGTATTTGCTCAGATTTGGGAATGATCAACTCATTGCCATCTTCATCTAATAATAATACTTCTTTTTTCCATACCTGGTACACTTCCGCGCTGATAATTTCTCCTACCCGGTCAGCATATTTTTTCACCAGGTTACTTTTCTTTAAATCGCTGATACGGCTGGCCAGGGTTTGTTTGGCAGCCAGGATCGCGCGGCGTCCGAAGTCCAGGATATCCACTTCCTGGAACAATTCTTCTCCCACTTCAAAATCCGGTTCAATTTTAATGGCATCACTATAAGCAATTTCCGCCACAGGGTCTTCCACCTGACCGTCTTCCACAATGGTACGGCGATGCACGATTTCAAGGTCTCCTTTTTCGGTATTAACGATCACGTCAAAATTTTCATCGGAGCCGTATTTTTTCCGTAGCAGCGTCTTAAATACATCTTCCAGCACTTTCATCAAGGTGGGACGGTCAATATTTTCCGCATCTTTAAAATCCTGGAAAGATTCAATGAGATTAATACTTGCCATACTTCAGCTTTTTATCCTTTAACAGAATAAGGTCTTGACCTTCATCCGGCAAGGAACGTTAAAATTGAATTTGAATTTTTGTTGTTTTAATGTTATCAAATGGTATGTTGTGTTCCAACAATTCCTTTTTTTTATTCTTTCCTTTTACTTCCTCCACCCGGATGCCATTGTCGTCCGCTCCTGTGAGTTTTCCCTCTATCTTACTGCCGTCCAATAAAACCACTTCCACCTGCCTGCCTGTATTTTTTATGTACTGACGCTTTAATTTCAGGGGTTCATCGAGCCCCGGCGAGGAAACTTCCAGAGAAAAATCAGCGCCGGGGAAAAGGTTGCCAGCCTCTAACTGCTTGTACAGGGCCCGGTTGTATTTCACGCATTTATCAATAGAAACGCCACCGTCGGCATCCAAAAACACTTTTATATTATTGCCGGGAGTAATTTTTACCTCCACCAAAAAATATCCCGGATCCTCCGCCAGTAGTGTGCTTACCATTTCACTTATAATACCCGTTGTATTGTCGCTTCCCATAGTATTGATAAATGAAGAAGGGAACGGATCGTTCCCTTCTGTCGTTCTTTTCCTTCGGCAAAGTTAAGATATTCAAATGAAGGACAAAATTTTTTTAACGGGTACGGCAGGCGGTTACACCCGGTAATAATCGCGGTACCAGCGGATAAAATTTTGTATGCCTGTCTTTACTGTCGTGTTGGGTTTATAGTTAAGCTGAGCCACCAGGTCCTGTACATCGGCGCAGGTGGCGGCTACATCTCCGGGCTGCATGGGCAGCATTTGCTTCTGAGCCGTTTTGCCTAAGGCCTGTTCTATAGCTTCAATGAACTCCATCAACCGCACCGGGCTGTTATTACCGATATTATATATCTTATAAGGAGCGCTGGAAGTGGACGGATCCGGATGAACAGCATCCCAGGATGGGTTCTCCGCCGGCGGGTTATCAATAACTCTTACCACGCCCTCTACTATGTCATCCACATAGGTAAAATCTCTTACCATATTGCCATTATTGAACACCTGGATCGGCTTATCCTCAAGAATAGCCCTGGTAAAAAGAAACAGGGCCATGTCTGGCCGGCCCCAGGGGCCATATACGGTAAAGAATCTTAACCCGGTGGTGGGTATCCCAAACAAATGGCTGTAAGTGTGCGCCATCAGTTCATTGCTCTTTTTGCTCGCAGCATACAGGGAAACAGGATGATCAACATTATCGGAGGTGGAAAAAGGCGATTTGCCGTTGAGCCCATATACGCTTGAACTGCTGGCATAGGCGAGGTGCTTTATATTATAATGACGGCAGCATTCTAATACATTGAGGAATCCGATTATGTTGCTGTTGATATATACATCGGGATTCGTAAGACTGTACCTTACCCCGGCCTGTGCGGCAAGATTGCATACTTTATCAAACTCATGGGAAGCAAATAATTTGTCTAGGTTGGCTTTATCTTCCAGTTGCAGTTGGATAAAGCTGTAATTGGGAAATCTGGAACTGGGAACCAGTTTACCATATGCAATATCTTCCTCGTTTATACCGGCTATCTTCAGGCGTCCGTATTTCAAGCTGGTATCGTAGTAATCATTGATGCTATCCAGCCCTATTACTTCATCTCCTCTCGCTATCAGGTAATTTGCCAAATGAAAGCCAATAAATCCCGCCGTTCCGGTTATCAATATTCTCATATCTTAATATTTAGTGTGTTGAATAGCCGCAAAGTAAATAAACAAACGGCACTTAAAAGAAGGAAAAGAGACCCACCCCCACCCGCGCCCCTTATTATTTAGCAAATATTAAATGGAATTGGGGGAAATCTGCCTGCGGTCAGCACCCGCGGCACAAGGGCCGGTACCGCAGCTAAGTGAGCGTGTGAGCCGCTCCGTATAGTGAAATTTCAAATATAAAATCTACGTTCCTTCGTGGGCGAGCTTTTCGGCATTTTCCGCAAACTGAAGTGCATCAATGAATTCCTGCAGATCGCCGTTCATCACACTGTCGAGGTTATATACCGTGAGCCCGATCCGATGATCGGTAACCCTGCCCTGGGGGAAATTATAAGTCCGGATTTTAGCCGACCGGTCGCCGGAGCTGACCAGGCTTTTGCGGTGGCGGGCGATCTCTTCTTCCTGCTTGCGCACCTGTTCTTCATACAAACGGGTGCGGAGCATTTGCATGGCTTTTTCGCGGTTGGCTAACTGGGAACGTTCGGTTTGGCAAACCACCACCGTTCCTGTAGGCAGATGGGTTAGCATCACCTTGGTCTCCACCTTATTCACGTTTTGGCCGCCGGCGCCGCCGCTGCGGGCCGTTTCCATTTTCACATCGCTCTCTTTCAATTCAAAATCCACTTCGTCCGCCTCCGGCATCACGGCCACCGTAGCGGCACTGGTATGCACCCGCCCGCTGGCTTCGGTGTGGGGCACGCGTTGTACCCGGTGTACCCCGCTTTCGAACTTCAGGACGCCATACACATCCTCTCCTTTTACTTCTAATTCCACCTCTTTATATCCTCCCACGGTACCTTCATTTTCACTGAGTATGGCGGTTTTCCATCCTTTATCTTCACAATAATGAACATACATTCTCAACAGATCGCCGGCAAAAAGGGAGGCCTCATCTCCGCCGGTTCCGGCACGGATCTCAATGATAGCGTTTTTTTCATCCTGCGGATCCTTGGGGATCAGCATTTGGCGGATAGTTGCCTCTGTAGCGCTTTTTTGCTCTTCCAGCACGGGTAGCTCTTCTTTTGCCATTTCCCGCATTTCGGCATCTTCTCCGTTCAAAACCTCCGTATAAAAATCAAGATTCTCCAATATCTTTTTGTACCCCTTATAAGCATTCACTATTTTCTCCAGGCTCCGGTATTCCCTGCTGGTAGCCGTAAACTTCCTGTTGTCATTTACAATCTCCGGATTGGTTAAGGCAACGCCCAACTGATCAAACCTGGCTTTTATAGCTTCTAATTTATCTAACATCGGTTTTGTTTTCCCAACTGCCTGAGCGGCAATTTTCGGGGCTGCAAAGGTAGTTCAGCGTTGGCTTATTACAAATTCGGGATGAGGGAAAATTATCTATTCAGCTGTTCGGGATACCATTTATACGCAAACCATTAAAAAACCGGCCGAAAAAAAAGACAACAACCGGCGGGCAGATACTTTATTCAATTGGCATGTGCCGGAAGCGCTTCCTTCCGGGAAAGTTTGAAAATAAAGGATTGAGAAACCGACATTTCCCGACCGGGACCGGTCTTCAATTGGGAAATCACCAGGGTTACAGCACTGGTGAGTAAAAGGAACGCCGCACAAAACAACATCTCATTGACGAAGGGCACAGGGAAAAGAGCAATAGACGCGATGCCCTGAACGCCTAATACCAACTCGTTGAGCACCACTCCGGCAAAGAACCCGATGGTAGCTTTTTTTGCTATTCTTGTTGGCTGCAGCTGGCCGGTTCGGAAACAATAATAAATAATAAACAAACTGAATACCCCAAGCAGCACAAGGTGCAAATAAAAGATGATGATCGGCCGGTAATCAAACAGCATCTGACCCAGGGAGGGGATCATAGACAAAGCCTGTAAAACCAGCTTCAGGGTCATAGCCGTTGCCGCGGTAAACAAAAACAGGCGCATCCAGGAATGCCGATCACTTCGGCACCGGTGTACCAACGGCCAGCTTCTGGCTACTAAAACCAGCCAGGCGGTGAGTTGTACCAGGGTGGCAACGGCGGTAACAAACCGGAGCCATGCCGGCAACTTAATCCAAAGAACGGATTGAAAAAAAGTGGGAATAACCGTAAGCGTAAACAAAACAAAATACCACTTCAGGTTAAGAAATTTTTTTGGAAGCAGCGTGGTTATTAACGCCATCCCGCCAAAAAAGAACCATCCATTGTATTGAAAGTGCAGAAAATAATGAATAGAAGCAAGCGTCATCTCCCGGCTGTTGCTTTTGGAGGCCATCAGATAGGCGAGTGTAAAAGGACCGGCAACAGAAATTACATTAAAGAGGAGACCGGCTATGGCCCAGGGTTTGGCGATATCATTACGGGGCAGATACCGGCTGTCTTTAATAAACACATAAGCATACGATACACCAACCAAAAGTGACAGGGTAGAAAACGTTATCGAAACCGCCCTGTAGCCCTGCATACTGAAGGCGATCAACATACCGTAAGCGCTGACCAGGTTGGCAACGATCAGCCAGAAATATTTTTTTTGCCTGACTCGGGATATAAACGGCGATATAAGGATTGCCAGCGCGGTAAACAATATGTGACTTATCCACCCGCTGAATGCAAAATGCGAATGCGCATGTAACAGGTTGTTTTGTACAAACAGGGGCAGATCGAAAGCTATTTTATAGCGCATCACCGTTCCCAGTAGTGCCACTAAAGACAAATTAACTATTCCCGCCAGGAACCACTTCCTGCTGATGACTGCGTGTGTACCCAATTTTTTTCTTTAAGAACCGTACCAACGAAAGTACATATTCTTCTTTACGGCAGGGCCGTACTGTGTCCATCAGGCTGTCATGAAATTGTCATTTTTTGGATAGCCATCTTTTTGTAAAGTGATCAATCGTATCTATGGTATCTTCACTAACTTCAACTGCCTCAGATCCAGGAGCGCTCCTTTTCCAAAATCGGACTTGGGACGAAACACAAATTTCTGAACTCCGGGTTCCAGTTCCATCGTGCCTATTACCATTGTTCTGTAGGTTTCCCAGGAACCCGATTTTTCCACCGTGCCGCTAAGCTGTTTCTTTCCTGCTTCCACCACAAATGATTTTCCGGCCTCCTTATCATCCACCGACCATTCTAACAAAACGGTATATCTTCCTTTCTGATCAACGGCAACATTCCATTCCACCCGGTCTTTTCCGGTAAACCAGCCAAACGCTTCCCACTCGGGCATATATTTAATATCGGGACCAATGGCTTTCCCTTTTTCCGCGGATAGGTTCAACACTCCATGTTCGTCTGCTACAATGGTTGAGGGCCTGTTAACCGACGGGGCATCGCCCGTAATTTTGCTCCTTAAATTTCCCTGCAGATAATTCACCACCGTTTCTTTCAGATCCTGTTCGGCAGCGGTGGTGTACGGACAAACGGTTTCCACCTCATAGCCCCCGTGTTTGAACTGGCTGGCAGGCGGAAAATAACCCAACCATCCGTTCGTGTAGCCGTAATAGAAAGTATAGGTATAAGGGGAACGATCGCGAACCTCGTTGGAGATTTCACAAAACAATTCCACCGGAAGACTCCAGATGGCGATATCGCTATTGATCTTCAGAAAACGAACAGGAAGCCGGACCAGGTTCTTTCCATCAGCCGTCTGGCGGCTATAAGCGGCCATATCCGCAGGCCAGCCCAGGCCTTCTTTCCTGGGAGTTTCCACTATTGTCTTCCCCGCAAAGATTTGCACCTTCTTTATGTTCGTGATGATGGATTTATTGGCTTCTATAATCCTGTCGCCCAGTAACACGCGAAACTGAGATAAATGCGCCGACTGTGGATTAGGATAGGTACTGTAAATCGGCGCCATATTTCCCGCCGCCCCATTGATGAAAAGCATGGGCACGCCTGTTTTTTCCTCCACGTATTCCGCAACAATACCGGGCACATCTGCACTTATTTTAAGGTTTGGCGATCCTAACGCGGTACCATGAATCGCATAATTAGAGATCAGTACCAACGGGGTCCCGTCCTCTTTATCAATCCGAATCAGGCCGATCCTGCGGTCGGTAGGACCGTCAGGATCCATGCCCAGCGATGCCTTCCCGTTGACGTCAATACCCCTGCGGTTCATATTGGCATTGGAATGTCCCCAGCCCACACCCAGCCTGGCATTCACCAATTGCTTTTCGGCTCTTTCTATACCTTCCAAAATCTTTTGCTCCACAAAATCGGTATATTCTTCGTCCACAGGATGTTTGTAACGCTCTCCCATGAACACTTCCGGTAGGCCGGGCACTCCTACCTCCGGCGCAGAATGGGTATGCGTAACGGACCACCAGAAATTTTCGGGAGCAATACCAAATTTTTGTAAAACAAGCGAAGCCATGTGGTCGTATTCCGACGGAGAAATAACACAGATATCGGTAGATACCAGGCAGAAGCGGTTGATGCCGTCATCCAACAAAACTATCCGATGGAAAATAGGGTCATGGATGCCATCGGACTGCCGGGCATTATACCCCAAAAGCATCTTAGGTTTATCGGGCGTAATATCTATCTTAACCACGGCCGCCCTAAAAATGCCGGCTCTGTCTCCAACAGGGGCATCCAACGGATTGGCGGAGACTGCCGTAGTTCCCCAACAACAAAGTATGATCATTATAATCCTGAACACCTGGCAGGTGTTCTTAAATGTTGTTGTCGCCTGCCGAACAAAAGGTTCCGTTAAATTGATAAACATGGTTGTATTAATTTAAATTAATTCTGTTTTAAAAAAGCAATCAGGTCTGCCATTTGCTCCTTACTGATATTTTTTTCTAAGCCGGCGGGCATGGCCGACACACTCAGCGACTTTAAGGATTTGATATCCTGCCGGCTGATCGTTTTTTCGTAATTCCCCACGTTTTTGATCGTGATAGCAGAAGCGGTTTCCGCTGCAATGATCCCCTGCACCGATTCTCCGCTGTTCAGATCAATTTCCCATAAATCATAGCCGGCCATGATGGAGAGGTTGGGATCAAGAATATTGGCCAGAATATCCTGTTTTTTCCAGTTATGAATAGTTCCCAAATCAGGACCAAAAGCCACGCCATATTGTCCTTTTTTCTGATGACACAAAGCACAATTCTGCATATATATCGTTTTCCCGTTTTCAGGATCACCTTCCCTGTCAAGAGCAGCCTGGTATTCCCTGCTGATTTTTTTTGCTTCTTCCGCATTTTTGGTAAACACCGCTCTGGCACGTTCCCGCAACTGATTATCTGATACCTGCATCAAACTGATACTGGTCCAGA
Source organism: Chitinophagaceae bacterium (assembly GCA_023957125.1). Lineage (GTDB taxonomy): Bacteria > Bacteroidota > Bacteroidia > Chitinophagales > Chitinophagaceae > Agriterribacter. The sequence continues at coordinate 52,880 of JAMLHL010000022.1, read as the reverse complement.
AACTTACATTATTAGCGGGAATCTTATTCTCTTCCATCGCCCCGATAAGGATTCTCATCCTTGCGGTATCGGTCATGAATACCCGAATTGCCGCGTCTCTTATTTCTTTGGTGAATCCCGGCCAATGTTCCACCAGGTACTGGCTGACGGCAGTAGAAGGAATTTGATTCAATATCCGCAACGCAGCTATGGTTACAACGGGTTGCTCCTGAGGGGTGAGTAAGCCTTCCAACAAGGCCTGGTAATCGGCGGGATTACCGAAACCAAGAAAATCAATCGCGTCAGCTCTTTTAGCATCCGAAGCCGCAGTATCTTTCACCAACGCCACAGCTCGCGAAATTGCCTCCGTGCGTAAAGCGTCATTTGAAATTTTAGAAGTCTGCAAAAATTGTAAGGCCGATTTTCTTAATCCATTCGCAGGGCTGTCGAAAAATGTTTTAAGCAACAATTGCTGATCGGCATCACTGACGGTTAGTTTGTTTTTCCGGCTGCGCAGTCCCTGTGCTAATCCTGCGAGGATGAAAGTCCGGGATTCCTGTTCGCGCGAAAGAACCGGCTGAATGGCTCTTTGAAGAAGACGATGCACCACGGGCTCCTCCGAACCTGCCGCTATGATCTCTGTTAAACGTTGTACCATAGCACCATAGGCCGGGATATTCGCTTTGTATCCTGCCAGCAGCCGGTTAAGCAGTCCATCGGCATCCAAAGAAGCCGCTGATAAAGCAGCCGTCTGAAACCATTTGTTTTCCATATCTCCAAACAGCAGGCGGTTACGAGCCTCCGCTGCCGGAGCCGTATCCACAAAACCGAGGGTCAGCAACAACTGAAACCGCACTTTCATATTGCTGTCGTTTTGCATAGACAGCAGGGCCGCCGCCAAACCGGGCGTGTCTTCTAAATGCAGTTCGGCCAGTTTTATCGCATTCTCCCTGATCCCCGCCACCGTATCTTTCAGCGCCTTTTGGATCAGTTCCGCAGGCAGGGCGTCCATCCCTTCCAAAGTCCATAATGCATGCAACCGTCCCGCGGCGGAAGGATGGGCCGAAGCCATTTCAATAAGGGCAGGGATTATTTTTTTATCTGATCTGTCCACCAGCAAACGCTGGGCATTGATGCGCCACCAATAGTTCGGATTCGATAACTGCGCCGCCAGTTCTTCACTACCCGCATCTCCCAATTGCAATCCTTTCATCCAATCGGCTTTTTTTCCACCGGTCGTTGAAACCCGGTAGATCCTTCCCTTATCCGTGCCGTCGTATAAATTACCTTCTTTTATCGCTTCTTCCGACATCCATTCCGGGGATTCTATTACCCTTCTGTAATAATCAAGGATGTATAGAGCGCCATCGGGCCCCACATACATATTTACCGGCCGCGACCAGGCATCGGTGGAAGTGAAAAATTCTTTATTGGGAAAAACCCGGCCGGCTATATAACTCAGACCGCTGTCTCTTAAAACGTCCACATGAACGAGATTGCTCACAGGCTCGGCTATGAAGGTTGCGTTTGGATAGGGCGCCGGAAAATCCTCTGCCAGGTAGGCGGTAAGTCCGGAGCCGGAGGTCATAGTACCTACATCCGTAAAGATCTGCCGGTCGGGATTCAAGGTAGTGGGAAACACTTCCGGGGCATTCAGATGGTCCGACATATTGTGATCTGCACCGGTGGGCGGAAGTTGTGGATTACGTTTCAGATAGCGCTCCGCGATGATCTCCTGGTATCCCTGATTGGAATTATTGCTGCCAAACCAATGCCCCCACCGGTCAAATGTATGCCCAAACTGGCAGCGGCTGGCCATTTCTTCCAATTGGTATTGGTCGGGGCGGAAACGAACCGATTTGCCACCGGCATTTTTAGACAATCTCACCAGGTCGGGTTTTGCCGGAAAATATATTTCAGTTCCTTCATCTCCAAATTCTTCCCCGTAGTCTCTTGATTTTACGATCCCTTCATGGGCGGCGTAGATCCAATTGTCGAGCGCGTAGATCGGGTTATTCAGATTATGTTGCGGGTTGGTTAAGGCAAAGCCGGTTAATACCGTGTCCATAATATCGGCTTTACCATCATTGTCTGAATCTTCGAGGTAGTAAATATTGGGGGAATCGGTAACGAGGAATCCTTTTTTCCAACGCTGGATGCCATTAGGCAACATAAGTCCTTCTTTAAAGACCGTTCGTTTGTCCATGATCCCGTCTCCGTTTGTATCGGATAACATGACGATTTTTCCACTACCGCTTTTATCTAATGGATACCCATGCATTTCCACCACATACATCCGGCCGTATTCGTCTATTTCCATATCCACCGGGTCGGTGATTAAGGGTTCGGACGCGATCATCTCCACTTTAAATCCATCGGGTACCTGTATGGTGGCGAGGGCGTCTTCGGCTTTGACGAAACCGGAGGATAGATCCGGAGAACTTTGTTTACAACTCCATACCATGATGGAAACTAAAACACAACTTAATCCTGTTCTGAAAAAATTATACATAAGGTTGTTATAAAAATTAAAACTGTTCACAGGAGGGTTTTTCCCGGTGATCCCGCTGATCCACGCAGAGAAATTACTACACTTCATTCCCCGCAAAAAACCACCATCCGCGTTCTTCCGCGCGATCTGCGGGAGAGTTTTTCCCCGCTGATCCCGCTGATTTGCGCAGAGAAATTACTGCATTTCATCCTTCTCAAAATAATCACCATCTGCGGTCTTCTGCGATATCTGCGGGGGATTTTTTCCCGCTGATCTCGCTGATTTGCGCTGAGAAATTACTGCACTTCATCTTTCTCAAAATAATCACCATCTGCGATCTTCCGCGCGATCTGCGGGGGATTTTTTCCCGCTGATCCCGCTGATTTGCGCAGAGAAATTACTGCACTTCATCTTTCTCAAAATAATCACCATCTGCGATCTTCCGCGCGATCTGCGGGAGAGTTTTTCCCCGCTGATCCCGCTGATCTACGCAGAGAAATTACTGTACTTCATCTTTCTCAAAATAATCACCATCTGCGGTCTTCTGCGCGATCTGCGGGAGAGTTTTTCTTTCGCCCATTCTTTCCGTAGCTACTTCCGCTGCATATTTATTTTAGTTTGCAACTGACTTCTACCACCGCCTCGGTGAGATCACACCGTACCGCGGGCGTAAATTCGGGAAACCGTTTCCACCTGCATCTCATTGCTGCCATCTAGACGTAAGTGGGCAGATAACCGAACTCAGCCATTATATATCCAAAATAAAAGTATAGAAACGTAATCGACCTGCACTTCATTAGACACTTCACAAACAACCTATCGGCGCACTCCAGATAGCAATGTCTTTATTGACTTTAAAACGCCTAGCAGCCGTACTCAGGTATCGCTCCGGGTTTTTGACCACGATGTACTTTCAGATCAGTCGTCCAGGCCAAGCCCGGTTTTTTCGGCGTTTCCACTATAATTTCATCCGTGAACAGTTTGATATTGTTCACCGGCGTTTTCATTTTTCGGTGCCGCGATGATCTTATCACCTACCAATACCCTGAACTCTCCCAGATGTCCTGCCCTCATTATTAGGATAAACACTATAGATCGGCGCCATATTTCCGGCAGCGCCATTGATATATAACATGGGCGCACCAATCTTTTCTTCCACATATTCCGCCACGATCCCCGACAGTCGCCGCTGATCTTAAGATTAGCTCCGCTCATTACCGTGCCATGCATCGCACAATTCGCGATCAGGGCGCCATCGGTGCCATCGGGCTTGATCGGCCGTAACAAACCAATGCGGCGATCCACCGGCTTGTCCGGATTCATTCCCAATGAAGCTTTTCCATTCACGTCCACGGCACGACGATTCATATTAGCCTGGGCATATCCCCAGCCTACGCTGAGCGTTGCGTCAGAGAGTTTATTGCGGGTTTCGGCTATCCCATCTATCAACTTCGCTCAATCATCGGTGTATGCCGCATCTACCGCTGTAATCCATTGTCCATATATACGCTGTATAATCCGAATTCTCCAAACTCGCGCAGGAATGCGTGTAGTAGTCGCCCACCAGATGTTTGAAGGATCAATCCCAAAACGCTTTTTCAGCAGTCCTGCCATCTTATCGTATTCGGAAGGGGAGTATAGAGGCAAACATCTGAGGAGATGATATAAAACTGAGTGATGCCATCATCAAGGGCTACTATCCGTGATAGAGGGGTCCGCGGGACACCATTTGATTTGCGTTTCCCGGTAGCCCAGCAGGTATTGGGAACCGGCAGGGGTGATGTCTACTTTTACTACCGAGGCTTTGAGTTGAGCCGAAACCTCATCCAAACGAAAAGAAAAACAATGAACAAAAAAAGGAAAAGAAAAAATTTCCATTTTGTATCAAATACCTTTAAGGATCTGTATTCATTGCAGTGGGTTTTAACGGATGCATCCTAATTCCTGACTCACGGTTTTTGAGACTCAAAAGAAGGCTTATCCTGAAAATTAAATATGATTTTAATTTTTCTGGCGATCGTTAAAAAATATATCCGGCATGAAACGCCCTGCGAACCACACTTCACGAATCATTACCTGCGCCATAAGTCATTACACCAACCACACCTCTCATTTTAAAGCATTGAAATCTTTCCGGTGTTCTTTAACATAGCGGGCAATTTCACCGATCGGTGCAATCCATATTCCATTTGCAGGATCCTGCGCATACGCAATCAATTGCTTCAGCATCCTGGCTCTCGTCGTCTGGTTCCAAAAACATTTAGTACTCAAAAGCAGCCCATTTATATTTTATAAATTTCGACTTTTTTACAATCAATAATAAGCATTTTAAAGTTTCTGATTACTTTATCCAGTTATGATTTGATATTTTTCCCCAAAATCAAAAACGCTAATGATTAATATGATCTTGATCCGTACTAAATTATGTGTGATTTTTTAATTGTTCAAATTCATATTAAAGCAGTTAATATCCTAAACACTACGGTACAAAGTACGCTTTGGCAGGACCGATATTTAATTCAAATATTAAAATCAGACTATTTAACTGGTATAAAGGTTACCCCCCTAAGATCTAATAAGGCCTTATCGTTACCGAAGGAACCATGCGATCTAAAAGTAATGAATTGCTTGTCGAGAGTAATTATCCCAATCCTTTGTCGCTTATATTTGTCCCATCCTCAGACTCTGTAGAACTTTATTTTTCAAATTACTAACACATTTGCTCTAATAATAAATTCCTTACCAGCTTCTTCATCATGAATGATTCATTCTATGTGTGTACTATACACACCACTTTTAGATTCTAAACATTCCAAACAACATCATCATCAGATCGAAAACCGCAGCCAAAAGCTTCCCACTCGGGCATATATTTACAGACGGGGACCAGCAGCTTTTAAAAGTGCTTAGAGAAGGTGGTGAAATTCTACCGTCAGAACCATTTCTGTAGAACCACCTTTTTTGAATTTTTCTTGCAAAAGATCAAAGACTCCTTTGTAAAATGTTTCTTCAACTTCTGGTTTAAGATATGTACTTCATATCCTAGGTCATCGCACCCCAAGCCTACACCTCCTACTTAATATTTGTCTGTAGGAATATAACATTGTATATCATTAGAATACCCATTTATCCAGACATTGTTCTTCCTAAAATAGATTTTTAAAATAAGACCATAATCTACAACCACTTCTCCGCCTAAAAATATCATCGACGTAGTCGTCTTCGAAATTCCATACTTGTATGGATATTGTGCCCATATCCAATTCGCTCCGGGCCATACGATCTAAAATTAATTTTGGAATAATTGTTAGCCTGTCCAGTTCCCGAAGCATCATTAGCCAATTTTCTAATGTTGGGTTTATTTGCAAAATAAAGTGTTTTAAAAACCATATTACCTTTTGGAGGATTATCAATATTCTTCCAAACTTTTTAATATTAAACAATCGTTCACCATCTGCAATTTTTCCCTTGATTGAACGTGTTATCTAAAATTTAATTCTGGTCTTTTAGTATTCATTCAAAAAGAATTTCGATCAGCTCCGCACCCTATGGTTACCATCGCAATTGCACCAGGGTGGTGTTGTTCAATTTGAATTTTTGCTTCCCCCACCCAATCTCCATGCACATAATTGTTTTCAGGACCATGAGTGACAGCATGGCAGGCATAATTTACAATAACAGCTTTCAAAACCCGTCTTTATTTACAATACGCATAACCGGTAAAGAATGATCGGTACTAACGAACTACTAAGATAAAGTCTTCGTTACCGGCAAAACTAACTTCTCCATATGCTACAAGAATATTGCTATCTATCTTATTTTTAAATGCCTTAAAGCCACTTCAATCAATTTAGACCTTAATTCATCTGCATATAATGCAGCAGTACAGCTCTCCTATCTTTAGAGGGTTGCGATAGTGTGCCATTAAATTTCCAATACTTGGAGCACTATGGTTATGAGCAGCACATATAGATAACTGCAAATTTTCAACATCTAATATTTTGGAAAGACTATCCCGAACTTCCCTTTGTTATTCTCCCCGTATCCCAACAAGATCTACTGTCAACAAAAAATGTAGGTTGTCTTTATCGCCAAAAACGATCCCGTCAGCCCATAACTTCATTTTCACCCCATCAAACCAGGTTTATCTCTGATCAGAATAACCTGCCAATCGACCCTCCTGGTTTCCGATGGGCGTGATATCAAACCCGTCCTACACCAATTTCTGGCAGTATTTCTACTCCCAAAATTATGTTTGCAAAAACAACAAAATAAGCAATTTATCACCGTCAACATTATTATTCTATTTACTATATATTTCTTTTTCATTTGTTGTTATGTTTATTTAAAGGATTATGATTAGTGGCTAACAGACGGGTGTCACCCACCCGCAACATCTTGAAATGCACCCGCAATGGCTTTTTCAAACATAAAGTATTAATATTAAAATTTCTCGCTTAAAAATGTTACAGGTTGAGTATGTACGCTGTGGGTAAAAGGCACCCGCGGATAGATAAACAGATCAAGACTATTTGGAAAGTCCCACCAAAGTGAGTTGGTGCTTTATCCGTTCACCAAGATACTTAGAAAATTTCTAGCACAGGCAGCCTGACTTAGACAGGGATAAATATGGATATTTGATCCTCCTTAGAATTTCCTCCATTGGGGACATTCGCCACAAGGTTATAGTTTTCCATAACTGCCATAGCTTCTTGGATACCTGGTTCTTCTGAATTCAGACCAGGCCTCCTTGCCCTCGTGGGGGCACATATTATCCATTTGTGTAATTATCTTTCCAATTTTTCAAAACCGGCAGACTCATCCCATTTAATTTTTAAGGAAGTTAATGGAGTTGCATTGTTTACCGGGTTGTACGGATCTACATAAGCCGCCGGAGCTGAGGTGTTATCTTCCAGGTAGGTTTCTACACCAGACACCTTTGTTAGCGGCAAATGAAGTCCTTAACACCCTCATAAAAACTCGGGCAGATCCTCCCATATCCCATCCTCCAAATGCACCCTCTGCTCTTAAAAAATAACTTTGGAAACATCCATTAGTTTTACAAAAGGATTACTTGCAAAATTTAATTTTGAAAAAGATAAGTAATTTTTATCCGTAAAAGCAGCTCCCGTTCTCACACCTTTAATTGCATTGTTCAATGCCGGGTCATCTGCCGGCAATGCATAAATTGCACCTCGATCGTTATATCCTTTTAAAAAAGACTCAATAGATGCATTCAACCTGGCTTCTCCCAATCATTCGTAAAAAGTCCATAAGGTGGATGACGGTACATTAAGAGTCATCTCAAATGATGTTGCTGCTTTCCAAAAATACCTCCCAATATTAAGAGCTGTCTAGTCACTCGTTGCTGACGGATTAACGTATGCTATTCGTATCGCGAGCCTCAAGCCTAAGGTGTTAGCCACCTTTATCCAGATTGCATAATCACCTTTGTACCTTTGACTATCAAACTCCGGCATATCGAGCTTGATCCGCATTAGATCGGCCTGTTCTACCTCTTTTAATGACGCGACAAAGTGCGTTCAATTCTTCGAAAACAGATTGTATGCTTCCTCTCTTGGAATCAATTAACTTCTGCAGCAGTTCCAGAAATGAATATTGAAGAATCCAAAAGTATCCACCAAATTCAAGCACTGGCAAACACTTAAATATTATAGCCATGGTAGAGATCAGGAGGTATTTGACATCAAACCTCTTTTTTCATCATTACCTTGTGATCAAGCAAACGACTGCTCGGCACCAACTTCAGATTTGGTCGTCCTAACTATCTACCATTGCGGTAGGTAGCATTATTTTTATTGTCATAAAATTTTGTAGAGCCCCATATTCACTTCTCATATTATAAAGGTCCGCTTGTGCCTGTTGCATTTCATAACGCCGCTAAGCCTCCAATACAGCCAGAATTCCTACCAATTCCTGGTAATGTATATCCTCCTATTTTGCATCTGAAGCTTCCAACATCTTATCGGTAATAAGTTTCTTGATTCATATTCAACTCTTCCATATCTTTCACATGAGGACGCAAACATCAAAGTACAAGAAGACGATTCGAAAATTTTAAAGCTTTCGGTCCAGTACATTTTTTAAACATCCCGAAAAACCAAGCAGGATGGTTATCAATACTATTTTATATCGCATAAGAAGTTAATTTTAAAAAGTAACGTTAATACCTGCATTGTAGGTTTTCATCAAAGGATATACCGACAGCCTTCCCGAAGGTGTTTCGGGATCCATATACTCGAGCCCGGTAAATGTGAGCAGGTTCTGCCCGCTTACAAAAATATTCACGGCTTTTATACCGGCTTTACCCAGCCAGGGATAATCAACAGTATAACCGATGTTAAGCGCTTTTAAGCGGAAATAGGTGGCATTCTTCAGCCAGAAAGTAGAAGCAGTTCTATTGTTGGGGCTTCCGTCGTTTCGCGTGGCAGGATATTTTCCCGGGATCCATTCTGAGTTGGGGTCTTTGGCATCAGCCCGTCGCCATCTGTCCAAAAAATAGGCGTATGTGTTCATATCATTAGCAAAGGGCTGTATTAAAAAATGCTGCAGGTGTACCTGGAAATTAGTCGCACCCTGCCAGTTCACGGTAATATTGAACTTCTTCCATGAAGCATTCAGGTTTAAACCATACATGAGTTCCGGAGTAGTGCCATATCCTGTAGATTGTATATCCCGGCTATCAATAATACCATCTCCGTTGAAATCATCAAATTTAATATCCCCGGGTAATAAGGTTCTGTTGCCGTTACCATCCTGTATGGGAGAATTGTCTATTTCTTCCTGGCTCTGAAACTGTCCGATCGCCTTCAGGAAGCCCGTGGCCCGGTTTGTATACCTGTCGTTCCAGTCATTCATCCATCTGTCATAATCAGAGGTAAATACACGGGTTTCGTAATGGTCCCAGCGCCTTTTGCTGAAAGAAACATTTGCGGCAACATTATAGCTTAATTGACCGATACGATGATTATGCCGCACCACTACCTCAAAACCTTTAACTATATCGGAATTGATATTTTCCTGTGGCAGACTTGCACCAAATGTACTGGGTATCTGTGTGGCACGGGTACCAAATAGCCCTTCCTGGGTTCGTTGGAATACATCTATTTCCAGTTCGAGCATCCGGCCCCAGAAACCAAGGTCAGCACCGATATTGAAAATTTTGTTGCGTTGCCAGGTCACTTCCGGGTTAGGTATTCCGGCATCAACAAATCCCTGTGAAACAGTAGCGCCACCGTAAACATAGGTGCCGGACGGATAGTTGTATCCTGCTACATACTGAAATGGAGGAACTGCACCATCATAACCGTTCGTACCATAAGACGCCCGGAGTTTCAGGTAATCCAGCACCTTCATATGGTTTTTGAAAAAACTCTCATCAGATACTCTCCATCCCGCAGAATAGCCGGAGAAATAACCCCAGCGACCAGCAACTGGGAACAAGGGAGAACCATCGTAACGGAAACTATATTCGAGCAGGTATTTTCCAAAATAGTCATAGGTGACTCTGCCGACATAACTGCGCCGTCCCATATCACTGGCTGTTCCTCCGGTAGTCTGGTTCAGTTGAGGACCCGCAAATATCTGGTCTATCGGTACCACATAGCCGATTCTCTGCCCGGTCAGTGATGTTGTCCGGTCTTCCATTTCTTCATATAGCAACAAACCCGTTACATTATGTTTGTCAGCAAACCGGCGGGCATAATTTAAGGAAGCCTGCAGCCGGGTTTTAATAAGTTTTGTATTGCTCAGGTTTAAAAAATTAGACTCCCTTGACCCGGTTTTAACAGAAGTTTCTGCAACGGGATCCCATGTATACAGGCCATATTCCTTCATCCATTGTTTCCTGTCCTCCTCGTACATATCATGCGCTCCTGTGACTTTAGCACTTAACCCGGGAACAAAAGGAATTTTATAACTTATGGTTACGTTAGCCTGATAGGTATTGATCCGATTTTGAATATAACCCGTAAGGTCTGTATTCAGATAAGCACTTAAACCATAATTAGCATTATTAATTTTACCATCCGGAGTCAAAGGATTAGATATAGGCCATTGATACTGCATCCAGGATGCCATCAGATACGCATCCTGAACAAGGTTATTACGATCTTCTGTTCTGCCGCCAAGATCCACATCAATGGTAAGATTATCCCCTATATTGGCTTCCACATTAGACCGGAAATTATAACGGCCATAGTTTTGATTACCTCCTTTCCACATCGCTTCCTGGTCAAATTTGCTGGCCATAAAGAAGTATCGAATTGATTCTCCACCACCTCTTACTGATATATTATGCTGCTTTTGCGGTGTATAATCTTTTACGAAATAATTATAATAATCAAAATTGGGATAATTCAGCGGATCACTACCGTCTTTAAATTTTTGAATTTCCTCATCAGAGTATACTGCAGTTCCACCAATGTTGTAAGAAGCTTCGTTTTTTAATTCAGCAAATTCGGCCGAGTTTACGAAACGGGGATATCGGGTAACATGCTGTACTCCATAATTAAATGTATAGTTTAATTCCGGCTTCTGGCGGGTCCCCTTTTTGGTGGTCACGAGGATAACGCCGTTTCCCCCATTCACACCATATACTGCAGTAGATGCAGCATCTTTGAGAATAGAAATGCTTTCTATTTCATTAGGGTCTAATCTGGAAAAATCTCTTCCCACTATACCATCCACTACCACCAGCGGAGTTCCAAAGCCACGGATATATAATTCCGGCTGGTCATTACCCGGCTCACTGCTTCGTTGTACGGCAATTAATCCCGGCAACTGACCGGCCAACAAATTAGATGTATTGCCTGCCGGTACTACAGATAGCTGCTTTGAGTTCATGGTAGAGATCGCACCTGTAATATTCGCTTTTTTCTGTGTTCCATATCCCACCACCACCACATCATCCAATCCGGCTACGAAATCCTTCAAAATAATATTAAACACCGTTTGATTGCCGACTCTTACCGTTTGGCTTTCAAAGCCCACGAAAGAAAAAATTAATTCTACATTATTGGATGAGGGAACGGACAAGGAAAATCGTCCATCTGCATTAGTGATAGTACCATTCTGGGTGCCTCTGACCGTCACACTCACTCCTTCCAGAGGTTCCTGCTTATCGTTGGTTACCCTGCCGCTTAATGTAATGTCCTCAACGGGTGGAGTTAGGGTTTGCGAAATGGATTCAAGGGGTATCATTTTGTATAATTCCTTCTTCCATTTAATGAAGATGGTGTTTTCCTCCAAAGTATAATCCAAAGGCTGATTCTGAAGCACCCGGTGCAGAAACTGCTCCAAAGGCATATCCTTACTTTGAATAGTAACCGGGGTTGCCCTGCGGACCTGGCTCATTTTGTAGCTGACAAAATACCCGGTTTGCTCTTTTACCACCTGAAAGACTTTTTCAAGCGAGACCTCCTTCCCCGAATAAGTGATGGTTTGCGAAATGCCTGTAGCGCTTGCCTGCAGGCAAAAAACGAAGAGCAGGGCTGTGACTAATTTCATCACGCGTAAAGTTTTGGAAAAAATCTCAGGTCTCCCAACGTTTTTGGGAAGAAATGCAGTTAATTGCATACTTTTGTTTCCGTTTTAGGTTAAAAAATAATGTGTCTGTCGAAACGGCATTTTCATTGGTTTAGCCTGAAATTCTCCCGGATTCTGTTGCGAGCAGAATCCGGTTTTTTTGGGGTTACAAGTCACAGGGTACAGGGGTATAGTTTTGACAACCTATTTTAGGCATTGGAGACACACAACTTGCGACCTGCGACCTGTAACCTGCAACTTGAAACTCTTCTTTTCAATATACTGTCAGTACTTTTCCCTCCAACCTGAAATGCAGATCCTTATCCTGTAATCCGTTTAACACCTGCTGAAGGCTGAGATTCCTGCCTATCTCTCCACCCAATTCAATGTTCTTAACCCTGTCATCAAATTGTGCTTCTACGTTATACCACCTGGCGATCTGCCGCATGGCCTCCGGCAGTTTCACCTGGTGAAAATTGAATATTCCATTTTTCCAGGCCAGATCCTTATTTAAATCCGTATTCACTATTTTTCCGTTAATATAAGCTTTACCGGGCGTTAAAAGCATGCCATTTATTTGTACAGCCCCTTCCAGAAGGGACGTCTTTATGCCTGCTTCATCATCATAGCTGTTGACATTAAACGAAGTGCCCTTTACGGTAATTTCATCTTTATAGGTTTTGACGGTAAAAGGTTTGAAAGGGTTTTTAGCCACTTCGAAATACGCTTCTCCGGTCATTGTTACTTCACGTGTGCTTCCCGGGAAAGAAGTAGGATAAGTAATGCTGCTCTCCGCGTTTAGCCATACGGTAGTGCCATCTGCCAATTGCAATTTGAACTGCCCGCCTCTTGGAGTAGTCATGGTATTATATACCGCCACGTCCGATTTACTGTAAGCCAAAGAGCCATTATTGTTTTGAATGTTCAATTTTCCATCGCTGATAACCTGCCTGCCGGACTCGTCTAATGCCACCTGTTGTCCGTCACTCAAGGTGAGTACCGCTTTATTACTCCCCGGCAGCACATCCGTTTTCTCTTCCGTTTGAACCAACGGCTCGGTTCCGGGCGAATCAGTTATATTCTTTTTGTACTGGACATAGAAAAACAATCCCACTCCTAAAACAACCGCCGCTGCCGCATACCTGAACCATAAAGAAACAGACCTCACTCGTTTTTTATGATTGCCAACAGGATCATCTCCGGGCGCCGCATACATGACTGAGGCGCCGGCCAAGCCAGGCTCTGTCTCCCAATAATGATCCGCTGCCGAACGCTCCAATATATCCCGGATCATCTTATCTATTTTCCCCCCGTCATAGCTATTACGCTTCTCCTCATCCGGGTCAGAATAAGCCTCAATCCATTTACTCAATTTTTGAATATTCTCCTTGTCGTTTAAGGAATTCAATAATTGAGTCTGTTCTGCAGCCGTTAATTCACCGGAAAGGTATTGTTGTAACAAATATTCAAAGGCGTTTTTATCTTCCACATACTAATAGACACCACAGGAGCCTGTGCCGTACTATTTGAATAAAAAATTTTTTATCAGACAAAAGAATATAGGATTAGAAATACAGGCAGGCTCAGATCGCCATTGTAATTCAGCCGTTCACGAAGAAATTGAACGGCGTCGGATAATTGATTACGCACGGTGTTTTCAGATACATTCAGGCGTTCGGCAATTTCTTTCCGGGACAGCCCTTCCTTTTTGCTTAAAAGGAACACCTGTTTCTTTTTGGGCGGCAGGGAATTTACTGCATCATCAATCAGGGTTTGGGTAAATTTGGCATCCAACTGCTCCTCCATCACCTCAACCGATGAAACTCGTTGCCGGTATTCTTTGATCCTGACTTCCTGCCGGAGACGGGCCCTGATATGATTGGAAGCAGTGTTGGCTATCACGGTGTATATCCATCCCATGGGGTTGTTAATGGACGAAAAAGAAGAACGATGCACCCAGATTTTCAGAAAAACTTCCTGCAGGAGGTCATTGGCTTCCTCCTCCGACTTAACAAGAGAAACAACAAAAGGAAATAATTTGCGATAAATATAATGTACGATTTCTCCAAAGGCTTCTTCATCACCCTGTGCCAGCCGCTCAAAAGCGGCATTATCTATCTTATATTGAAGATTCTGATTCACCGCAGCATAGAAATGGTGTATAAAGCTAAACAAAAAAAGAATAGTTCCAAAAATATAAAAAGAAGGATTCAAAATTTTAGTTTCATGTCCAACTTTCCGGTCAGCCGGATACTCCGGCAGGATATCCCAAACGAGGCTATTATAAAAAAGTATAGGTAAAATATGTTTCGGCAGGGAGAACGCATCTACTTACCGGTAAAATTAATCGTAATGAAATCTACATTTTGCTATCAGGATTTGTTCATCATCGTATTATAAATCAACCGATGTTCATCATCTATCCGCCATTCGTCAATAAATATGTATTTCATATTATTCTTTGACTAATCGTTTTTCAAAAGACTTCCCTCTTTTTAATTTCCCGATTGCAGAATCAAGCCGTTGTTCATTCTTGCGGGAAGACAATTCGTAATTGGTCGCCATTAAAGAATTATATTTTTCAAGTGACACCACAACAATGCCTGAATCCTTTCCACGATTAATGATAAGCATTTCAAAGTTTTTAGTCACTTTATCCAGATATGATTTGATATCTTTCCTAAAATCAGAGACCGTAGTAATTAACATGATTTTGTATTTTAGTTTGTACAAGAATATGTACACTTTTTTAACTATGCAAATTCTATAGTTTCCGGTGTTCTTTATCATAGCGGGCAATTTCACCAATCGGTGCAATCCACACCCCATTTGACCAGGAAAAATTACCCGAACAGGGATGATATAAAGTATGATTACCGAGCTCATGTCCGGCAGCCGCGGCCCTTTTCCATTGATCCAACCGCTTTTCCACAGCAGAGGGTACCAGAACGAAAGTGGCCTTCACGCCATATTGATCGAATAGCGGGGTTCCTACGTCCACCTGGCTCAAACGCGCGTCGTCAAAGCTGAGTGATATGGCTGCCTTGATGCCTCCTGCCATTGAAAAGAACTTTGCTGCGCAGGAAGCGGCAACAATCCGGTTAATAATAAACAGAGAACACATGCAGCCTCTACTGCTTTCTTCAGAATAGCCATTTTAAACAATTTTAAATCTGTTTTGAAAATCCGGTCAACAAAGTCTTCAGGAAAAATAACAACTTATTTTAAGGGTATAGAAAAATTTCATTCCAACTTATTCTCTGTTAACCCAAACAGGACTCGACCAGGCCAGATTTTCATTGTCCATGATCAGCCGAACGTAATACCAGGTATCTTTCCTCAACGATTCTCCTTTGGGATCCCATACCATTTGCATCTTCCCCGGCTCGAAGTATTGAACCACTTCACCTTCTTTAATTAATTCAACGCGTTGTATATTCAGACTGCTCGCGGCTTCTACTTTAATATTCAATTTTCCGGTAGTACTGAATTCGGAGCCCATGGGCTGGCCGTTAATGGAAAACTTTAGCCAGGTTCTGTTATTGGTGGTACCATATACACGACGATTCCATAAGGCATTGAATACAGACTGCCGGGTTAACTGCCCGGCCCATACACCCATTAAGCCATCCTCTAAAATATCTTTATACGATTCGGGCGATTTCTGAAGCGCGTGTAAGGAATCGCCCGGTCTGCCGTCGTGTACATCACCCGTACCGATCATACCTAACCTAAACCCTTTTTTCAGACCATCCACTGTATAGTTCCCCGGCGACGGGTTTTTGACCTTACGGGTGGGAAAATCATGACCCGGCCCGGAAGGCATTTCATAAGAACCTCCGTTTGAATAAACTTCCACCAATCGCTCTACCTCAGGGTCATGCCCTTTCATCCAGTCAAATCCCCAGCCCGCTGAAGCAGGATGGTTGGCTATGATCAAAGCACCGTATTTCTTAGCGGAGGCATACAGTTTTTCCAGGGTGTCATTATCCGGATCCGTGCATCGTAAAATCGGGCCTTCATTGCCAGGATAAATAAAATTATGATGCCCGTACTGAGCACTGGTCCATTCGCCCCCATTGAAGGAAACAAATTTACCCGGCTCATCAAAAGTATTGCACACCTCCCTGAAATAGTTCCATTGCGCATCACTTAAAGCTTCCACATGATCAGTCAGGGCAAAAATATCCAGGAAGGATTCATCCCTTGCAAAAGACTGGAGCTCTTCGGGTGTTCTGATCCCGTCTCCGAAAAAACTATGGCAATGCAATTCGCCCCAAAACAAACGCTCTTTCGGAGCAGACCCTTCTACCACAATTGGGTTGCTCAGTCCCGTTATTCCCGTAACCGGATCAACCACGTTGATGTATTTGATTCCCGGCGTAGTAAAACTGAAACCCTCCAACCGGCGCACGGGTCGTTTATCAAACTGATAAGGACCTTTCCCTTCAGAAAAAGAATAGCTGTTCAATCCCCGATATCCTTCGTTACCAGAGATATTTACAGTTCCTTCCCACCCGGGAAGCACATTTTCGATATAATGAATACCTCTTGAAGATTCATTAAAAGGCCCGTCCACCGTAGATTGGGTGCGTTGCCAGCGGGGAATCCATTTGGAGTTAAACGGATTGGTCAAAACCCTGATACCCAAACTAAATCGTTCATTAATCCCTACTGTAGAAGGAGCGGTTACCGCAATGCCTACCGGTTTCTTCTCTTCCGATCGGCCAGCGGATCCAACAACCATCGGTTTTTTTGCATAGGCTAAATTACTACCCAAAATCGAACTGCTTAAAAGCAGAGAAGATCCCCGCAAAAAATTTCTTCTTTTCATCTGTATGTTTTTGGTTGTTACAAATCATCTCAGTTTCCTGTTATTTCTCCCGGCCATTGCGTATCAATTCCCTGTTGGCGGATATACCGTTGAAAATCCTCCAACACCTTCCGGTCTTCACGAACGCCATGAAGCGTAAGCTTATTAGCTATGGTATAGGCAGCCAACAGTCCGGCGGCTTCCCCGATGCTCCATTCCACGGGGTGCAGGCGATAGCAACCGTTGGTGATGTGAGTGGTGCCAATATTTTTATTGGCAGGAATCAGATTTTTCATCCGCACGGGTAACAGCGCGCCTAACGGGATCCGGAAGGGAAAGGACGGAAAATCAATATAGTTAACGCCCCCGGTACCGGGATGTAAATCTATGTGGTACGAACCGATACCCACGCTATCGAAAAATTCAGCGGCTCTGCTTCCTTCTTTTTCTCCGGCAACTATTGCTCTGTTTTCCTTTCCTACGTGTTCTTCCAGGACGGTAAAAACGGCTTTAATACGACGGGACTCGCGGATATAGGGATATTTCGCCAAACCATCCCCGGTGCCCATAACGTCGCTGCGTAAACGCAGTCCGGGCCATCCCTGTTTTCCATCGGCGCGTGGCGCCTCCGTCTGCAACCAATAAAAAAGGGACAAACTGAGTTGCTTCCCCTCATCGAGAAAACGACTGAAG
This sequence comes from Chitinophagaceae bacterium, assembly GCA_023957125.1. Lineage (GTDB taxonomy): Bacteria > Bacteroidota > Bacteroidia > Chitinophagales > Chitinophagaceae > Agriterribacter. The sequence goes on along the minus strand of JAMLHL010000022.1, from coordinate 35,358 downwards.
TCTGCCGTGCTTACATCAATGATGTTGTGCAAAAAATAATCATTCTGCGGCCAGTTTACAACGGTAATATCTCCCTTATAAAACCCCGGATCAAAATTGTTTTTATCAATGATACGGCGGTAGTTAAATAGATTCAGCATCTGGCCGGTGGGCTTGCCGGTAGGATCAAATCCCAACTCCCTGGCTTGCAAAGTGGCCGGACTGGAATAAAAAAGAGAGAGTAGCCTTCCCGGCCAGGCAGGTGTTAACTCAGGTATCAGTTTCGACCAGTAATCATATTTTTCAGGTTTCTCTATAATATGGCTTTCTCCCGGTAAATAGTCCATGGCAAAACAATAGGTATAGGCCTGGTTGTCGGCAGGATTGGCTTTTTCCGGCGCATGCAACTCGCGGGTCTCTTTTCGGGACTCAGCGCCGGTAACGTATTCGGTTTTAGTGAGCGGTAAAAGCTCTCCCAGTTCGGTGGCATCCACAAAGTACGTCCCATGCAATACGGTATCTCTGCCCGAAGAAGAGCAGCGTGCCGTCAGCGCTTTTACCTGGTCCCGGTCTGTGTCTGCATGGATAATTTTGTGATTTAATAGCAAAACAAGTTTGCCCGAACTTAAACAGGGCAGCAGAAGATTATTCAAAACTGTTAACGCAACCCGAGGTTCGTGACATAAGCGGGATACACTGCCGTTACCCGGGTTTAACTTCAAATTGTTTTTCGCCGATGAGGTTAAAGGATAATAGGTCTGGTAGTATGCACGGATGGCGGTTCGTAAATCACGATAGGATCGTGTGGCGCCGAAGGATTCGATCCATTGGTGTTCATCGGGGCAACTTAGTCCCTGTTGGGTAAGCTGTCCTCCGATCCAGTCTGTTTCTTCAGTCATGATCACACGAAGTCCGTTACGTAAGGCAGCGATAGCGGCAGCACAACCTCCCATGCCGGCGCCGGCGATCACCAGGTCTGCTTTTATCTCCCGATCCTTTTTGGGACCGGAAGAAAATGCAGTTGCGGACAAGGCTCTTGCCGGGGCTGTCATTATCGCCCCGCCTCCGATGCCCAGCGATTGGATGAAGTTTCTACGTTTCAAATTTATACGCTTTGTGATCGCATCGCGATTCTTTACAGATTGTATGCCGTAAATATAATTAAGTTTTGTTTGGGTGCCGTAGAAAAGAGGGAGGGAGGTCGCCCGGAGGCGACAACAAACAAACGCGCGGCGAAGACGCCACGCGCAGCACAAATACATAAGCGCTGCATGCATTGGTGCCGCTATGGAACTATTGCCGCTATGGGAGGCGTCTTCGCCTCACATCATTCTCTTGTCGCCTCCGGGCGACCTCACAACATGCTGCAAAAAACAGATAATTTAAAAAATACTAACCCGGGTAAAAATGATTTAAATTAGACCCCGTATTTAATACTTGCATATCATAAACCGGAATCATGCGAATACAAATCTTAAGAAAAAAGGCCTGGTTGCTGCTGTTTCTCGGCGGCGCCATGACTGTGCAGGCTCAGCAACCTCGTTTTTATAAGGATATTCAACGATTCAAACAAGCCGACAGTATTCAGTCTCCACCTAAGAATGCCGTGCTGTTTATCGGGAGTTCTTCCTTTACGATGTGGAAAGATGTTCAGGATTATTTTCCTTCTCACCGCATCCTCAACCGGGGTTTCGGGGGGTCAACGCTGCCGGATCTGATTCATTATTTCAACGATATCGTTGTGCCTTACCATCCCAAACAGATTGTTATCTACTGCGGAGAAAATGACCTGGCGGCATCCGATACGGTTAGCGGACTAACCGTTGCCCAAAGATTCATCACGCTCTTTGGTATGATCCGGGAAAAATACCCCCGGGTACCCGTGTTGTATATTTCCATGAAGCCCAGTCCCAGCCGGGAACACCTCATGCTGAAAATGGATAAGGGCAATTATACTATAAAAGAATTACTTAAAAAGGACAAACAAAGCGCTTTTCTGGATGTGTATCATCTAATGGTTGATGACAACGGAAAACCAAGAGAAGAATTATTCAGAGAAGACATGTTGCACATGAACAGGAACGGGTATGCGATCTGGCAAAAAGCATTTGAACCTCTTTTGAAATGATCTTAAACCTGATTTGGGATTGGCGGATCGCCCCGGTCAAGAATCCGGGGATTTCAAGCGTCGAAAGTCCTTATTTTTGGGCTATGGAAAACGTTGACAACCTGATCTTCGATTTAGGCGGGGTTCTTCTTACCTTAGACATGCCGCGTGCGGAACAGCATTTTACCGCTTTGGGGGTAAAAGACTATAACACTCTTTTCCGGCACGGCAACGTATCGTCTTTTTTTAAGGATTACGAAATAGGCGCCATCTCAAATACCGAATTTCTTGAATCTCTCCGGAACCTCGCAGGATTACCACTAACGGATGAGCAACTGATAACCGCATGGAACGCAATGCTGGGCTATTTCCCGGAAGAACGGATATTGTTGCTGAACCGGCTTAAAAGCAAATACCGCCTGTTCCTGTTCAGCAATACGAATGCTTTACACCTGTCCACTTTCAGAAAGATTTATGAAGATGCTTTTAAAGGGAAAACCTTCGATGACCATTTTGAAACGGCCTATTATTCACACCTCCTGGGAAAACGGAAGCCAGACAAAGAATCATATGAACAGATCATTGATGAAAAGAAACTGGATCCGTCGCGAACCGTTTTCATAGACGATTCTGCCCTTAACATAGAAGGAGCGGCATCGGCAGGTTTAAAAGGCATTCACATCAAGCCCGGAATGAGTATTCTCGACATCGGCTTTTAATATTATACCAAACTGTCTTCTATATATTTATACGCTATGCGCGGCGAAAGCTTCTTCCATAATACCTGGTAAATGTTTTCGGCGATGGGCATATCGGCGCCGATTTCCATATTCAGATTGTGTATGCTGCGGGAAGCATTATATCCCTCGGCTACCATTTTCATATCCGTTTGAGCCGCGCTCACCGAATAACCTTTTCCGATCAGCGTTCCAAAATTCCTGTTGCGGCTGAACAGGGAGTAGCAGGTAACCAACAGATCTCCCAGGTAAACCGAAGCTGCATAGTTGGGCGATTTCCTGTTTTCGGAAGCGCCGGCTGCGGTATGAATACCCACTTTTATATTTCGTATGCCTACCCTGCGTAAAAAACCTGCCATTTCATCGGCGCTGTTCGCGATCAATACGCTTAAAAAATTATCGCCATAACCCAAACCCTGCGCCATTCCCGCAGCAACAGCATAAATATTTTTAAGGATAGCAGCATATTGAACGCCGTAAATATCCTGGTTAACAATGGTATTGATATAAGACGTGGTAAAGCAGGCGGCTATTTTTTTGGTGGCGGCCGCTTTGGTTCCGGATAAAGTAAGATAAGACAATCTTTCTGCAGCTACTTCCTCTGCGTGGCAGGGCCCCATGACGGTATAATATCCCTCAATCCCGAAGCCGTACCGCTTTTTCAGATAATCATTCAATAATAAGTTTTGCTGAGGCAGAATACCCTTGACAGCCGAAATGATCTTTTTATCTGCCAGATCTTTGGTAGTAATACCTGAAAATTGCTGTATCACATAAGCGGAGGGCGTTACAATAACAATGTGATCTGACGCGGAAAAAACTTGCCTTGGATTGGTAAACAAAGACAATAAACCGGTGTCAAAGGTTACCGATTGCAGGTAGTTCGGATTGTGGCGTCGCTTTATAATATGTTTCGCAATCCCGTCATTGCGAACGCACCAGTTGATTGCTAATCCATTATCCGTTAACATTTTTGCCAGGGCAGTTCCCCAGCTTCCACTACCAATAACTCCAAACTGCATAATAAAATTCGTTTTACAGAACCGTTTTACTGACCGGTTTCAAAAAGCTGTCCTCTTGGCACCACCTTCACCGTGGTTTTATTTTTCAGGGTTTTACTTACGATGGTATATGGGCCTGTTATTACTTCATCGCCTTCGTTTAACCCTCCGGTAATCTCAATATTGTTGATATCCTGGATACCGGTCTTCACCGGTACCAGTTTTACGGTATTGTCTTTTTGCAGCACAAAAACCACTTCCAATAAATCATCTGAACCGGAAGCGATGCGATCGCTGCCATTATTACCAGCCGCTCCCCCTGTTGATTGAGCGCCTGCTTTTTTAACTTCTTTTACTTTGGCGCCTTCGCTGGCGGTATCATTCTTAGCGCGGGTGGTTACAGCGTTAATAGGAACAGAAAGCACATTCCGGTGTGTTCTTGTTTGTATATCAGCGCTGGCGCTCATGCCGGGGCGAAAGGGGAACTTCTTTGGTTTTGAAGGATCTAACAGATCAGCATAAGAATCGCGGAGAATACGGATCCTCACCTCATAATTAGTAACATCGGTTGAAGTGCTTAAAGAAGCTGTAGTTTGGGCAGCCGCTCCTTTCTGGCTGCTGGCAATTTTCGTAACCAGTCCTTTAAACTTCCGGTTATTATATGCGTCCACTTCAATAACGGCAGTGTCGCCCAAATCAATTTTCTGGATATCATTTTCTCCTACTTCCACCCTGATCTCATATACACTGATATCTGCAATGCGCATCATTTCCGTACCCGCCATCATAGAATTTCCTACCACTCTTTCTCCTTTTTTTACATTTAGAAGAGAAACAACGCCCGTCATCGGCGAAAGTAATTCTGTACGGCTCAGATCCTTATTGGCTTTTTCTAAATTTGCTACCGCGCTTTTTACCTGGGCCTGGTTGCTGCGAATGCTTTGTAAAGCCGCGTCATAGTTTGCCTGCGCTGTTTTCAGGGTATTAACGGCCTGCTCAAACTCAGCCACAGAGATCACCTTATCATCCACCAATTGTTTCTGGCGGTCGTAATTAAGCCGGGCCAATTCCAGGGAAGACTTCAACGCCTCTAACTGCGCCTCCGCATTGGATACCAGTGATTTTTGCCCGCTGACCATCGCGGCGGCCTGATCCCGTTGAGTGGCATAGATATCCGCATAAATACGAGCCAGCACCTGGCCTTTTCTTACGCTATCGCCTTCTTCCACGTTTAACTCGGTTATTTCACCCGATACGTCGGGGCTGATCTTGACTTCTATTTCCGGATATATCTTACCGCTGGCGGTGACAATTTCCGTAATATCCCGCAACACCGCTTTCTCCGAAGAGACCTTAATACCCTCCTCCTTACCAATGATCCCATTCTTTTTCAACACCACCAGCAATACGATCAACGCGGCAAGACCAATGATGATCCAAAGCAGTTTTTTATTCATGAAACACTGTTTAATAGTTATAACCTGATTCCCTGTCCTTTGTAAAATTCAAGCACTTTCATCTTAAATACATAATCATATTGTGCAATGAGCTTATTGATCCTTGCATTGAATAAATTACTTTGATTGGTGAGCCATTCAATGGTTTGCATAGCACCGATATCATATCTCTTCGAAGCCAGCTCAAACGAACGTTCGGCAATGGCTACTTCTTTTTCCCGGGCGCTGAAAGTATGAAACGAACCCAGCGCCTGGTTGTAAGCTGTATATACATCCTGCTTAAGCTTGAGCGTATCCTGCTCTATTGCCAGCTCCTTATTTTTTAAATCCCATTTAGCTCTCTCAATGTCGGCACGCAATGACCATCCGTTAAATATCGGAATACTTAGCCCGATGCCTATTCCCTGCCCAAAATTATTTTTAATCTGTCTCCCGTAACCATCCCATAGCTGCCCGAAATTTTTCCTGCCGGTGACCACCCCCGACACCGGAGAATACACATATACTTTTTCCGTTCCGTCAAGTATATACGCCGGCGTGAGCTGATCTCCAAGATTCGTTTCTTTAAAAGACTTAAAAGAGCTGTTAAATGCCGTGCCTAACTGTCCGAATAAAGACAACGAAGGATATTGTCTCCCCTTTGCCGCTTCATAGCCTTTTTGAGCCGCCAATAGCCGCAGGTTATTGACCTTGATCTGCGGCTGTGAAAGGATGGCCATAGCATAAACGGCTTCCGGAGAAACGTCTAAAATATTATCAATGGGTATTGCTTCTATCGGGGGAACGGCCAGTTCAAAAGGTTCATCAGCCGGAAGATTAATTAAAGCTTTCAGCACCAGTTTGTCCACTTCAATCTGGGTTTGCGCACCGATCAGATTAGCGCTGTCTCTCGCTACCTGCGCCTCTAATTCCGCGGCGTTGAGTTCCGGCAACGCCCCGGCATCCACCTGCTTACGCGTGTTTTGATGCTGAGCCTGGCTTTGCCTAAGCTGAACTTCCGTAACCTCAGCCTGTTCAATATCCAGTAAAACCAACAGATATTGGCGCGCTACGTTTAAAGCCACGTCGTTTTTTGCCTTGTCAACCGTTGCCTCGTCCGCCTGAAAATTAAATTCGTTGGATTTTATGGTATTCCGCCGGCTGTTCCAGTTAAACAGGGTAACCTGGGAATTCAATCCCAGTTGTTCATACATTACATTATTATCGGTATATACATTGGTTGAATAATCCAGGGAGCGGCCAAATGAAAAACCATGACTACCGGAAAAATTAAGCGCAGGGATCTGCTCCAGCCTGCTCTGCTTCAGCGCAACAGCGGAGATCCGGGCCTGGATATCGGCCTGTCTTACAGAAACGTTGTTAACCAGCGCATATTCCACACATCTCCTGAGATCCCAGTTTATATTCGTCTGTGCATAAATATCCGGATTAGCAGCTAAAGTTGCAAGCACAACCAGCCCGCATAATAATTTTCTCATGGAACAAATTTATTATATCCGCAACCACCCTGCCTCTACAGAAAGGATGTAAGTTCCGTTTATATTACAAATATTGGATTAAAAAAACATTTGACAAAACCGGTTCACATATTATTTAACGCCTGTGCCAGATCGCCGATAATGTAATCCGGTTCTTCCTGTCCAACGTAAAGCCGCAGCATACGATGCGACCTTTTACTGATATTGTACGTTTCAGGAGGAACAAAAGCACAAGCGGGAACTATCAATGATTCATAGCCGCCCCAACTGATGGCCATCAGGATGCAACGCAGATTTTCACAAAATTTTTCAATATCTTCTACCTTCTTTACATCAAGATAAAACGATAACAGGCCGAAAGCGTCCCGCATCTGTTGTTTGGCCAAAGGATACTGGGGGAAGCGCTCGTCAAAGGGAAATATTACGGATTCTACCTTGGGGTGCGATTCCAGGAAAGCGAATACCTTTTTTGTGTTCTCCGCTACTTTTTGAAGACGCAGGGGAAGCGTTCTCAAACCCCGGATCAGGAGCCAGGCGTTAAACGGAGAAATCCCGTTACCCGAAGTCATATATTCCCCCTTAAAGATCTTCGACATCATTTGCCTGCTGCCACACAAAATCCCACCGATTACATCACTGTGCCCCCCGATATATTTTGTGGCCGATTGTAAGGCTATATCTATCCCCAATGTGATCGGTTTCTGATACAAAGGTGTGCAATAACTGTTGTCGCAAATGGTAACAATTCCTTTCGATTTGGCCAGTGCTGCCACCGCCGCCAGATCCTGTAACTCATAGCTCCAGGAATTTGGCGACTCAAGATAAATCAGTTTCGTATCGGGCAGGATGGCTTTTTCAAAATTTTCCACTTGTGTTCCATCAACATACGTGGTAGTTACCCCAAATCGGGGTAACAGGTTGTTGAACAATTTTTGCGCCCAGGTATAGGGCTTCTCCACAGAGACAATGTGATCTCCTGCGTTAACATTGGCCATCACAGACGCAAATATGGCAGACGAGCCGCTGTTGAATACCAGGCAATCTTCCGCCTCATCCAGCGCAGCCAGTTTTTTCCTCAGTATATCAACCGTCGGATTCAACCCACGGCTGTATATATAACCACTGTACTCATCCCTGAAACGGCTGCGCAGCTCCTCAACCTTTTTAAAAGCGAAATTGCTGGATTGTATCAAAGGGGGCGCAACCGCATTGAAGTATTGCTCCCGTTCTTCCCCCAGTTCATTAATTATATACGACAGGTCCATCAGGTAAAATTATTCTTTTCCCGGCTAATCATTAATCCTGATCTTTTGGATCGTTGTGGGTAACCATACCTGCATATCGCTTACCCCACGGTTGTTCCAACTGAAATACGGAATGGCGGTAATTTTCTTACGGATCGTAGAGACCGAAGATCCGTCTCCGCTGATGCTGACAACAGGGGCGTCAAAATGCAGGGTATTAACCCCTCCCAGCAAAGAATGCTCAAATGTAACGTCAAACTTCGTGTCCGCCGGGATTATCACGTTCCCTGCCCCTGCTTCCACATCCACACCTTCAATACAATAAACAACCGGCCCATATTGAAGCGCCACCCTATTATCGTTTTGTTTCACCGCAGGATCGCTGACCACCTTCCTCACTTTCATAGGCAACTGCAGCGTTACCCGGTCGCCCTTTTTCCAGGTTCGGCGAATTACCGCGTACCCGTGATCAACCGTATATACAACAGGCTTGCTGTTTACTTTCAATACCGGCGGCTCCGCTTCTTCACCGGCATAGCGATACAGGCGGCCGGGAACAGGTGTGGTTAACCATCCGGGGAGGCGAATGCGAAGTTCGAAATCCTGTTTTTTGGCAGGCGTCACTTCCAGTTCCACATCCCCTTTCCAGGGATAACGGGTTTCCATTTTAAGATCCACTGTATTTTTACCCATTTGAAATTCAGTTTCACTACCCACAAAAAGATTAACCCAAATAGTATTTTCCGATTTTCCATAGATAAAATTACCCAGTTCGCCTATCAACCGGGCTATATTGGACGGGCAACAGGCCGTGCCAAACCATTCGCTACGGCCATAACCGCCGAAGGAGGCCAGGGGGTTACCATAAAAAAACCGGTCGCCGGAAAGAGATACGCCATCCAGAGCCCCATTATACAAACTTCTTTCCAGTACATCTATATATTTAGCATCACCGGAAAGCATGTTCATCCGTTGGTTCCAAAACACCATCCCCACAGAAGCACAGGTTTCACAATAAGCCGATGCATTAGGCAGATCATAGGGTTTTCCAAATCCCTCATTGCTACCCTGCGCACCGATACCCCCGGTGATGTACATGTGATGAAATACCACATCCTCCCAGATCGAATCCATGGCGTTGATATAACCGGCATCGTTGGTTACCGCGGCCACATCGGCAGCCCCGGTGTATAAATACATGGCCCTGACGGCATGGCCCGTTATCTTTCGCTGATCTTTCACCGGCAATCCGTCCTGGCAGTAATCCGGATCTTTCCATTTGTCCCATATCGCTCCTTTTCCATATCCGCGTCCTCTCTGTTCCAGAAACCAATCGGCGAGCTCCAGGTATTTAATATTGTGTGTATGATGATACAACTTCATAAGCGCCAGCTCAATTTCCTGATGCCCGCTCACCCAGGGCCTGTTTTGCTGCCTGAAAACAGAATCAATGTGATCTGCAAACCGGATAGCCGTACGCAATAAAAGATCTTTACCTGTGGTATTATAATAAGCGATCCCGGCTTCTATGAGGTGACCCGCGCAATAATCCTCATGCTTATCCATATCCGTCCACCGTTCACTGATATCCGTTAGAATGTAGTAAGTATTCAGATAGCCATCGGGCAATTGGGCCGCAGCTATTTTCCGGATCCATTCATCCGTATTTCTTTCCAGTTCGGGGTTAGGATAATTTTTCAGCGAATATGCAATTGCTTCGATGGCTTTATAAACATCCGAATCGTCATAAAAGATGCCTTCGTGTTTGCCGGAACGTTGAGCCGCTTTTTCAAAATTCCGGATCCTGCCGGTTTTTTCCTGTGTATAACGAACACAGGCGTCCAGCGTGGCAGTAGCCACCGTCTGCATTTTGGGTTTCCAAAACGGATCGGTTACCGTCACTTCCGAAAAGATCACCGGGTAAAGTTTTTGAGAGGATGTTTGCGATCTTGCTGCAATCACGAGAAAGACAACAGGTATTAAAATCAATTTTTTATTCATAATAAATTCCTTAACGGACCTTTTTTCCAATATCCGTTGCCCAACAAAGTTATCCCAATATCGCCTCTCTCCGGCATAATAAAAAGCCCAAAAAAAGGCAAACAACCCGCTCGCCGGCCGTTTGCCTTTCCCCATAAAAAATAATACACACTTTATGCCAAATGGGCTCTCAGCATCCAGGCCATTTCTTCATGCTGCTGGATCAGGCCGGTTAAAAAATCACTGCTGCCCACATCGTTATATTTCTCTTCAATCTTAGGGATTTGTTTGCGCAGGTTCTGGATGATCAATTCGTGATCAACAAGCAGGTTGGATAGTTGTTCTTTGGCCTGGGTTGGAATTTCCGGTTCATCCAGGGTTGCCAGTTTCACCAGCTCTTTCAGCCTTCCTTCGGCATAATGCCCGATCTTCCGCACCCGCTCCGCCACTTCATCTATTATTTCCGCCAAAGTGGTATATTGTTCTTCAAAAAACTTATGCAACGCGGAAAAATTAGGAGATTCCACATTCCAATGGTAGCTGCGCGTTTTGTTGTACAATATATGTTCGTCAGCCAACACCTGGTTTAGCAGGCTTGCAACAGCCTGTCTGTCTTTTCCGGTAATACCAATGTTTACTTTTGTCATATATGATTTTTTTTCAAAGTTCCGGGATTTATATCCATTTATGATAGTTTGAGGAATTTTTTAACGCTATATTCGGTTACCGGAGAAAATAACTTTACGTAAATTTAACCGGTAATTATTCTAAAAGCAAACTTCTTCAGGATGAAACGCCAACCAGGTCTCCTCACCATTTGTTTGTTCCTGGCCGGAACATTTCTTTTTATCTCACCGGGATGCAGTACCAGTAAAAAAACAGCCTCCGTTTCCGATGAAGCGATGAAACACGCCATCGAAGCCGACAACTGGATATTCAGGGCTGATTATGCATTACCCCAGGGCGCAAGATCCCGCCATCTTACCAGTATTTACGAAGTGACCAACCGGAAAGATACCGTTATTTTCTTTCTTCCTTACTTTGGAAGGGCATATACCGCCCCCGTGGGCGAAACCACCAGTCCGCTGAATTTTAAAACCACCGATTTCGATCTTAATAAAACCAGCAACAACAAAGGAAAATGGGAAGTAACGGTCAGACCAAAAGACAACCGCGAGGTACAATCCTGTAATTTCACCCTGTTTGAAAACGGCTCGGGCCAATTGAACGTACAAATGACAAACCGTTCATCTATCAGCTTCAATGGTACCGTAAGACCGGGCAAATAAAACCCAACATCTATCCGATTAATCTTCCCATGAAAGGATCGGTAAAACCTTCTTTACCGGTTTCCACCCGGCCCGCGTATCGCTTTTCAAAATTGTCGTATCCCGACACTTCAATGCTGAAGTCATACCAGCCGAAGCTGTTTTTTAGATTAAGAACAACCTCTGCATCTCCACCCTTAGCCAGCTTTTTTTTGATACCTGTTTTGCCGTACTGGTTATCCCTGATCACAATATTTAAAGGCCCGGAAGCGCCGGAATTAGTAAGCTTAAGCAACAGGTTTCCCGTAGGTTTTTTATCCCGTGCGCCCGTTTCGTATAAACATCGTACTTCCAGTGAAGGATCCTCTTCGGTACCCATCCATTCCCGGAAAAAACCATTCGGGCCATACAGGCGCAAATGATAACGTTCATCTTCGAAGGCAGCCAGCGGCCAGCTATAGCCCAGCGAATCCCCCGCCGTTAAAGCAAACGACCAGATCCTTGCAGATTCTGAATTTCCATTTTCTCCTTTATATATACCCGGGGCATATACGGTAAACGGAGCGCCTGACGAACGGGTTCCAAAAAGAATATTCCCCGATGTTAACTGCAACCCGATTTCTTTGCGTCCGCTATTTAACTGCCCTTCTGCATATAGCTCATAGGGCAGGGCCAGCGATGGGCGAATGCCTTTTTCCTGCCCCGGTAAGATCCCGGAAGAAACAGGGTCGGTTATTACAGCGCGAACGTCCTTCTCATGCAGTTGCCGGTAGCCCGATGGCGGCTCTTTGAATTTCGCATTATGAATATCTTCTACAAAAGCATCTCTTTCCAGGAAGGGAACGCCCTGCACCTTTTCGCCATTAAAAGGGCTGAAGGCTTCGGTAAGATCCCCGCAGATGGTACGACGCCACTGGCTGATATTGTCCTGCCGGATCTGCTTACCCAACTTTTCATTCAAAAAGGTTTCCAGGAACTGCAGGGTGGAAGTATGATCATACAGGGCCGAGCACACTTTGCCCCCCCGGCTCCAGGGCGAAGCGATGATCATAGGAACCCGGAAACCCAGCCCTATCGGGGCCTCCCGCTGCTGATCGGGCGCCACGCCCAAGCTTTGCTCGCTGCTGATACGAACATGTTCGATCTCGGTATCTATACTTTCGGAACACTTCCCGGTTTCGGGCCGCTTCTTGTCGGGAATAGAAAAAGGAGGGATATGATCAAAATACCCGTCATTTTCATCGTAGGTTAAAATAAAAATCGTTTTTTTCCATACCTCCGGATTTTTGGTAAGAATGTCCAGGATCTCCGATACATACCAGGCCCCGTACCAGGGGGCGCTGGGATGGTCGGAAAAATTTTGCGGGCTGGTGAGCCACGATACAACCGGTAGCCTGCCTTCGTTTACATCCTGCCTGAACTGATGCAACACATCGCCTTCAGGCACCGTTACTTCCCTGTCAATATCTCCGTCCTTATATCTCAATGTGGTAATACTATGGTAAGCCGGGTCGCCGCTATTTACCACAAAAGCGCTATTGTATAATTCTTTTTGCCGGTGGGATAATCTTATGAAATTTTCTTTGTTCCAATGATCCAATTCATTCTTCGCATTTTCCAGCACCTCCGTTTTTTTCGCTATCGCCAGTCGTATTTTCCTGGCGGCTTCCTCCGTTACCGGCTTCTGTTGTTGTAAACCACTGATCTCCCCCGGGAGTTCATCCACCAATTTCTGCAGGTTTCGCGTATATCGCGGGGAATACTTCACATTATATGCGGCAAAATATTCCAGCGGATTACAGCCGAAATTTCCCAGCCAGGAACGTTCTTCGCCCTTAAATCCACCACCGCAACTGATTTCATTCTGGTAAAACTTCCAACTGACCTGGTTTTCAGTAAGCAATTCCGGGAATGATTTCCAGGGCATCTTCGCATAGGTAAAATTCTCATTCCGGATATTCCCCTGCATTACGCCATCTTTTTCATGACTGATCTTTCCCGACCAGAAAAAAGAACGGTTGGGAGTAGTACTTGTCATAGCCGATGAAAAATTCTGGTCGCAGATGGTAAACGCATCCGCCATCCCATAATTAAAGGGCAGGTCTTTCCGGTTGTAATACCCGAGTGTAAGCGGCATACCGGCATAATTTTTATGTCCCGAACGTTTTGCTATCAGCCATTTATCATATTTACCCCCGTTATAAGCATCCACCTGGGTATGGCGTGAATGGGGGAGATCGCCCATCCAGGTTACGTTGGAGCCTTTAATGTCAAGCCGGAAAGGGGCATAGGTTTCACCTCTTTCATTGGTTTGCAGCCACACCGGTTTCTTATCCGGCAGGGTTATCGCGCGCGGATCATTAAAGCCCCGCACACCCCGGAGGCTGCCAAAACAATGATCGAAGGAACGGTTTTCCTGCATCAAAATAACAATGTGCTCAGCATCAAGATAAGTGCTGCCTACAGCAGGATCAATAGCAAACGCTCTTTGCACTGAAGCCGGCAGCAGCCCTGAGAAACCGGCAGCCCCCGACAATAAAATTGATTTCCTGATAAATTCTCTGCGTGAATCCATTGAAAGTGATTTTGGGATGAAACAATCTGTTGTAATCAAATATCGGTAAAAAAGGATGATATACACGCCTTATCTCCGCTCTCTCCCCATTATCATGCTTAGCTTACACTGAACGGTAAAATAAGAATCATTTCTTTTATCGTTTCCCCGGATGGATCCGGCTATCGTTTTACGGGTGGCATCAATCTCCCCCTGCCGGTCGTGCAGCAACAACGCCAACGCAGCGGCTTCCGGGGCGAGGTACTGCTTAAACAATGCAGGATCAATATAGCGGGTACTTACGTCATCGAGGTAGTCTGTGTGGGTAAACCGGTGCAATATTTCGAGCCGGATATTCAGCAGGGCCGAACATTCCACCTTTATACCTATGCCTACGGGAAAGTTGAGTTGCGTGAGACGATATGGTTGCCTGTCGGGGTATTCAGGGAAACCCTGGCCTTCGGTATGCAGGTCATGAAGGGCGATCCACGCTCCGTTGAGATTTGCCCTGGGATCAAAACGGAAACATCCGGCGCCCACAATTAAATAGGGGGAGATGATATTAGGCTTTTCATTCATCCCTCCAAACCTTAAAGGATGTATTTCCGCCAGCAACAGCCATTCGGTAAGCGGACTTTTAAAATGAAGATTCCTAAGATAGCGGCCATGGGCTTCGGAACGATCGTTTTTCAGGATACTATCGAATGCTGTGAGTGTTCCCGTATTAAGTTCGAGCCGCAAACCCAACGCATAGCGATAATTGAGACCGACAAAAATACCCCCGCTCACCCGGGTATTTTCGGGATTCATATCTTTCAAAAACTTTTTTCCCCTTCCGGCGCGTCCTCCGATATCGGTAAGACAATTAATAGCCCCCAGGGACAATCCGGCCTCCCATAAGAAATCTTTGTCGTAATAATAATTATTGTAAAAGTAATCCTGTGCAAAAGAAGCGTTGCCCGAACAGCATAGCAATAGCAGACAGATGATGTGTAACTTCATGGTTAGGTGTTTTTGTGTTAGCAAATGAAATTCGAAACCGGGAACGGAACTATTAAATTACTACAATTACCCGAAATAATGCCGTTTTATTTTCGGATCTCCCGTAAGAACCTACAGGGTAATTTTTAACCCGTCATAAGCCAGTTGAATCCCTTCGGGCAGATCAGGATTTATCTCCGCGTGCCTGCCCAACTGGTGACTGATATGGGTGAGGTAAGCAACGGGCACTTTCAATCCCTTAATTTCAGTTATTGCTTCACTCAGATTGAAATGCGAGATATGCTTTTCTTTTCGCAGCGCATTTAACACCAGCACTTCGCTACCCCTGATGAGGTTCCTGCTTTTTTCTTCTATCCGGTTGGCATCGGTGATATAAGTAAATTTTCCAAAACGAAAACCCAGCACCGGCATCTGCATGTGCCATACCAGTACAGGCGTAATTACCATATCGTTGATCTGAAAAGGAGTTGAGCTGATGGTATTGAGATGGATATTGGGCGCTCCGGGATATTTCTTTTCCGTAAAAGCATAGGGAAACTCCCGGATGATCACCTCGAGGGTCATTTCGTTGCCATAGATCTCCATAGGTTTCTGCATGAAATAATTGAATCCTCTCACATCGTCCAGTCCTGCTACATGGTCTTTATGCGGATGGGTAAAAACAATAGCATCCAATCGTTTGATGCCTTCGCGGAGCATCTGGTACCGGAAATCCGGCCCGGCGTCAATAGCGATGGTGGTTTCGGACGATTGTATCAGCATACTGGTACGGAGGCGCTTGTCTTTTTTGTCTGTTGAAGTGCAAACAGCGCAACTGCAACCAATCATAGGAACACCGCTGCTGGTGCCGGTGCCAAGAAACGTGATCTTGATTTGGGGATAACTCACAGGTCAAAGCTAAAAGAAAATAGAGGAAAGACCACTGTAAATTTCTACACCGCTTCGTTAAAAACTGTCACCCCTGCTTCAGCTCCTGCTCATACCGGAACTCATCGTAGCCAACCATCAATTTTCCTTCATATTCAACAACCGGGCGTTTAATGATACTTGGATTTTCCTGCATCATTTGCACAGCGGCTTTTTGGTTGGTAATACCCTCCTGCTGCTCCGGCGAAAGTTTGCGCCAGGTAGTGCCTTTTTTATTCAGCAGCTTTTCCCAACCCACCTGTTTGCACCAGCCGTTCAGTTTTGCGGCCGTTATCCCCTGCTTCTTGTAATTATGGAAATCGAAAGGGATGGCTGCATTATTCAGCCAGTCTACGGCTTTTTTAACCGAGTTGCAATTGGGGATTCCGTAAACAGTCATGATAGATTCATTTTAGAAAACGGTTATTATTAAAATTTTTCCGTGACGCCCAGCCCAAACAAAGCGAAATCGTACTTTACCGGGTCTTCCGGGCAAAGTTGGCATAAATATCCCGTTAATTCCAAAGCCGTGTACCAGTCAGTTTGGGTGCGGCTGATCATCTTAAAATGCCGGGCTACCCGGGCTACATGCACATCAATAGGGCAAACCAACTGTGCCGGAGATATCGTCTTCCATATGCCGAAATCCACCCCGCTATTATCCTCGCGGACCATCCACCGCAGCAACATATTCAGTCGTTTGCAGGTGGATTTTTTTGCCGGCGTGGCAATATGTTTCCGGGTACGGTGTGGCGCGTCTTCCAATGAAAAAAAATAAGTATGAAATCCACACAAGGCTTTCTCTATAGTGCGATCGCCGGGTTGCATCCATCGGCTGAAAGCGGTTTCCAAAGAATCATACCGGGTGTAATGATCCTTCAAAAATTCTATGAAATACAGCAGATCGGTGGCGGAAAAAGTGCGGTGTTTGAAATGCAGCAGCCGTTTCAATTCCTTCTTCCCTGCATGCAGGCAAAAATCGTGCGGCGCATTATCCATCAGCCCCATCAGTTCCCTGCCTTTAGCAATAATAGTGGTACGGTTGCCCCAGGCAAAAACAGCGGCAAACAAGGCGGCAATTTCGATATCCTGCTTTTTGGTGAAAGCATGCGGAATGCAGACGGGGTCGCCGGTAATGAACAAAGGACGATTGTATTCCTCTGTTTTTCGATCCAAAAATGCCTTCAGTTGGTTGGTTGCCATTACCCTATTGCCTGCTTCAGATCCTCTATCAGGTCGTTCACGTCTTCAATCCCCACGCTCAGCCGTATCAACGAATCTACCAGTCCATTGGCTATTCTTTCCTCCCGGGGGATGGAAGCATGGGTCATACTGGCCGGGTGACCAATCAGGGATTCTACGCCTCCCAACGATTCCGCACAGGCGAAGATTTGGGTAGAAGACAACACTTTTATCGCGGCTTCCACCGTGTTATCTTTGAGCTCAAAGCTCATCATCCCTCCAAAGCCGCGCATCTGCTCTTTAGCGATCCGGTGGTTGGGATGATCTTCAAATCCGCACCAGTGTACTTTGGCTACCCGGGGATGCCGCCGCAGGAAGTGCGCCACTTTTTCCCCGTTTTCACAATGCCGTTGCATCCTGACATGCAATGTTTTTAAGCCACGCAAGAGCAGGAAGCAATCCTGCGGCCCCGGCACTGCTCCACAGGCATTTTGTAAAAAATACAACTGATCGGCAATTTGCTTATTATTAGTAATTACGCAGCCGTGTACCACATCGCTGTGACCGCCAATATATTTCGTGGCCGAATGCATTACGATATCCGCGCCCAGGTCAAGCGGGTTCTGCAGATAAGGTGAGGCGAAGGTATTGTCCACCGCTAATAATATACCGGCTGGTTTTGCTATAGCAGCACAGGCCCTGATATCAATGATGCGGATCAGCGGGTTGGTGGGCGTTTCCAGCCAGATCATTTTGGTGGCGGAGGTAAGATGGCGGCTGATCCCGGCGACGTCGCTCATATCCACGAACCTGAACTTCAGTCCGTAGTCCTCCCACACTTTCCGCATCAGCCGGTAGGTGCCTCCATACAGATCATTGGTGCTCAGGATCTCATCCCCCGGCTTGAACAATTTCATCAGGGTATCGGTAGCTGCCAGCCCGCTGCCGAAACTGATCCCGTATTGCCCGTTTTCAGCCGCCGCCAGTGCATTTTGCAACTGGCTGCGGGTAGGGTTGTGGGTGCGGGCATATTCATATCCTTTATGTTTACCAGGGCTATCCTGTACAAAGGTGGAAGTTTGGTAGATAGGCGTCATGATAGCGCCGGTGGCAGGATCGGGATGCACGCCGGCATGAATATATTTAGTAGCTGTCCTCATATTCCATACAATGAGGTGCAAAGATGGGGATTTGTAACGAGATTCAGCCGGCCCGGAAGGAGAGGGGGTGTCCCTGAATTTTCACTCCACCCGCGATATTCCGGCAGGTAGTGAGTTCTGCAATGTCTGCAATTTTTCGGCTTAACCCAGATACTTTCCCACTATGGGCATCCTTCTGCCCACGCCGAAAGCTTTGGCGCTTACCCGTATAATGGGGCAAAACTGGTTGCGCTTATACTCGTTGACATTCACCATCTTCAATACCCTGTTGACCAGCGATGGCTCATAACCCAGGGCTTTGATCTCTTCGGGTCCGTTCCTCTTTTCAATATACAGGTAAAGAATCTGGTCCAGGATATTGTAATCGGGCAGGCTGTCGCTGTCTTTTTGATCCGGCCGGAGCTCTGCGGAAGGAGGCTTGGTGATAATATGAGCGGGTATGATCTCTTTTTCGCGGTTAATATATCCGGCGAGGGCATATATCTGCGTTTTATACAGGTCTCCCAGCACACTCAGTCCACCGGCCATATCTCCATATAAGGTGCCGTATCCGGTAGCCAGCTCACTTTTGTTGGACGTATTGAGAAGGATATATCCAAATTTATTGGCAAGGGCCATAAGCAGGTTTCCCCGCGTCCGGCTTTGGATATTTTCTTCGGCTACACTAAAGGGAAGACCTTTAAACAGGGGCGCCAGCGTGGAAAGGAAACGATCGTATAATTCATTGATGGAAAGGATATCAAAAGGATTGCCCAGGTTCTCACTCAACTGCACCGCGTCGTCAACGGAATGACCCGTGGAAAAAGGCGAAGGCATCAACACGGCCCGGACGTTTTGCGCGCCTAATGCTTCACAGGCCAATGATAGTGCCACGGCGCTGTCTATACCGCCACTACTGCCCAGAATGGCTTTAGAAAATCCCATCTTAGCAAAATAATCTTTGATACCCAGCTTCAGGGCCCGGTGTATTTGCCGGATATTATTCCGCCCGGTGAGATGAGCCATGATGTTGAAAGCCCCCGCTTCCTGCGTCTCCCTTATTCCTTCGTCCGAAACAGAGGTACCGGGCAACGGTTCTGCCTTGTTTTGGGAAGCAGCCGTTTTACCGGGCGTAATGTCCGCCACGCAAAAGTCTTCTTCAAAGTAGGCCAGCTCCCGCATCACATCCCCGTTGCCATTGTACACCATGCTGCCACCGTCGAATACAATTTCGGTTTGCGAGCCTACAGCATTGCAATATACCAGGGGCAACCCATATTTCAGCACATTGGCCCGGATCGCTTTTTTCCGGTCTTTATCATGACCATAATCAAACGGGGATGCAGAAATGTTGATCATCAGATCGGGCGCCTGCTTCACCAGGATATCCATCGGGCAAACCGGGTACTGCGGATCATCGCCCAGGTTCCAGATATCTTCGCAAATGGTAAGCGCTATCCTGTGACCTTTGAACGGAATGATATTCCAGCTCCTGGCCGGTTCAAAGTGGCGGTATTCATCAAACACATCATATGTAGGTAACAATGTTTTTTGAGAAACGCCCAGTACCTGGCCGTTGTATAACAGCCAGGCGGCATTGAAAAGGTTCTTCCCCGGCAAAACTGAATTTTTTTGAGGGGCTCCAATAATAACGCCTATATCCTGCGAATAAGGTTTAATACGCTCTATTGCGGACTGGCATTGACCAATAAAATCTTCAAATTCAAGGAAGTCGCGCGGAGGATATCCGCAAACGCTCAATTCCGAAAAGACCACCAATTCCGCTCCGGATTTTTTGGCTTGTTCTATAGCAGAAATGATCTTTTGCGTGTTCCCCCCAAAATTCCCGATATGATAGTTTTGTTGTGCCAGCGCTATTTTCATACCGGCAAAATTAAAGCGGGAAAAGAAGATATGGGAATAAAAGGTGGGCTTTAGTCTTGGCTTAAACATCCAGTTCGGTCTTTGATGTTTTCAAAACAGCCTGTAAAATATCGGGAAACTACCCCGCCTGGGTGCATCCCGGATTTTCGCTCCAACTCCCCCACCTGACATTCCGGTTGGTGAGGCACCAACCGGTAGCGGGTTCTACAGGCGGTTGCCTCACCCGCCTGCGAAAATCCGGGACTCACTACCGCCGTCTTTCAACAGACGGTTCTCTTCCCGTTTTTCCCTATCTTTACGGTTGATTTCTTTAATGGTAATGCAATGAAAAGGATAGCAGCTATATTGTTGGGCTTATGTTTTCTGGCCCTGACCACCATTACGGTGTCGGCTCAATGTTCCATCTGTACCAAAACAGCACAGCAAATGGGGGAAAAGCCTGCCAAAGGGCTAAACGCAGGAATTTTATACCTGATGACCATACCCTATGCTGTAATTGGCTTTGTTGGCTACCGGCTCTGGAAGCAGAATCAAAGAAAAGAGGACAAAGAACAATAAACGGATCTGATGCTGCTTCTGAAATAACTCCTAACTCCTAACTAAAAACTCCCTAACTCATTTTATTTGTATCCCCATTTTCTCATGATCAGCAGATTCTCCTTCATACATTCCATGGGCAGTTTGCCCTGGTAGGATTCCTGCTCTATGATGAAATGAACGGTACCGCCCGATTTTCTTCCGAGGTCAATCACCTGTTTTACCGGAACGATCCCTTTGCCTAATACCGTGCTTTCGTAAGGCTCCTCTTTCTTTCCCGATTTGATCTCATCTTTCACATGCATGGATTCAAAACGCCCGGGGTATTGTTTCATCACCTCCAGCGCTGTCGCTCCCCCGTTATACAGGTTGCCGATATCCAGTTGCTGCGCCACCAGCGAAGGATCGGTATGTTGCAAAATGATATCAAATACTTTTTCGCCATCCAGTTGCTGGCTGAATTCAAAATCGTGATTATGATACCCGAATTTCATTCCCGATTTTTTGCACAATTCCCCGCACTTATTGAAAACTTCCATATACCGTTTTAAATCATCCGCAGTCTTCCGGTAATAATCATCCAACCAGGGACTGATCACTAATTGCTGCCCCATAGTGGCCGCGTCTTCGATGGTCATTTTCCATTCCTCCGTGAAGTCCTTTCGGGTTTCATCCCAATGCTTTCTGTTCATCACGGTGTGTCCGCTCGGCATTGTCAGTCCCAGGTCTGCCAGCACTTTTTTAAACTCACCGGCGCTGTAGCCGTAAAATTTCCGGTTGATATAGTTGGCATGTTCCACATGCTTATAACCCATAGCGGCTAACTGCTTCAGGCTGCCCAACGGATCTTTACCCATCTCCGCCCGGATACTGTATAATTGAATTCCGATAAGTTCCCTTGAATTTACTGCTGCCAGCAACTCCTGGCTTAAGAAACCGGCGCCTGCCATAGCCAGCGCTGTATTTTTTAAAAACTGCCTGCGGGAAGAACGATACATACAGATGAATGGTTTAAATGAATAACAAAGATGATATTTTATCTGAACAAAAGATACCGAATTTTTTATTTCTTCCGGGAATAAACAAATCACATTTTCTGTCCGCGATGGCGGGTAAGCACACCGAAGCATGGAGCTATTTTTTAGGCTGCTTCTTATTGACTAAGAATTTTTTAACCTCTTGCTGTAAAATTTTTGCATTAGGCAATTTCCCGCGCAATTGACGGGGTAATAATTTAAGGAATTGATAATCACTTACTCCAATAGGTTGATCAATATTATTTAAAGCATAATCAACTTCTACTTCATCTTTAGAACTGCACAGTATTATGCCTATTGAAGAATTATCAGCCGGTTGTTTCAGGTGTTTGTTTACAAAACTCAGATAACCGTTCATTTGCCCGGTGTGTGCAAATTCAAACTCTTCCATCTTCAGTTCAATCACTACATAGCTATGCAATATCACGTGATAAAACAACAGATCAATATAATGATCTCTTCGTCCGATTTTGAATTTTACCTGCCGTCCTACGAAAGCAAAACCCGAGCCTAATTCGATGAGAAATTCCTGTAAATGATCAATGAGTTGTGTTTCCAACTCACGTTCTGTAATCTTCTCTCCAAACTGTAAAAAGTTAAAAATATACGGATCCTTGAGAACCTGATTTGCCAGATCGCTTTGGGACTTGGGTAAGGTTAAATGGAAGTTAGAATGCTTTTTATTTTTTTTCTGGCGTTGGTACAAATCCGTTTGTATCTGGTATTGCAACACTGCTCTGCTCCAGTTATGCTCAATCGTTTTTTGTATATACCATAAACGAATCTCTTCGTCAAATACTCTATCCAGTAAATATATGTGATGCCCCCACGGAATGCCTGTTAAGTCTGGGTTTGAGAGATACCATTGCATGCTGTTGAATTGGGCAGCAACCTGCTGCCCAAATGTTTTTTTTAACTGTCCCCGGGAGCGCTTTTTTATATTTGTAGCCTTTTTAGCTTTGGATTGTAATTGGGCAGCAGGTTGCTGCCCAATTAATAAATCGGGATATGCATTAGCGAATTGTCGCATGTATTTCAGATTTCTTACCGAAAATCCCTGAAGATCAGGAAACTGCTTTTGTAAATCTTTAGCCAGTTGCGGAATAATTTTCGCCCCCCATCCCTCTATATCAATCTTCTGAACAATTTGTTTACCCAGATACCAATACAACAATAGCATCTGTTGGTTTACTTGTAATACGGCCTGTAATCTTGAGTTCTGAATGTCTCTTTTGAGCATTACCAGCCATTGCCGGTATGGTGTAGTGATGTTTTTCATTTTAAGATGTATTTTTTAGCATTTGAATCGTTCCCTTCAATTGATACTCATAACCGGAATATAATTCCAATCATTACGCCTCATCCCCTCCAACAGGCAGCCATAATCCTTCTCTTTCGCTGCGCATCGCACTATCTCCTGATCTGAAGCTTGTTCCCTGGAGGGATTGTCCTTTTCAATAAAAGTTCCGTTTTCCTAAAATTAAACCAAATCCTGTTATCCCCTGCATTTTGACCGGGGGAATCAAAAATGGTTTGGCATGCACAAAAAATCCAAGTAGTTTAGCCTTTTAAAAAACAGGTGTTTTATGAAACTGATTCGACACGGAAAAGCCGGGCAGGAAAAGCCGGGAGTAGCATTGCAAAATGGCAAACGCATTGATGTTACTGCATTTGGGGAAGATTATACAGATGAGTTTTTGGCTACCAATGGGATCCGGCGGCTGAAAGAATGGCTCAGCACAAATGAGTCTTCGTGTCCGGAAGTGAGCGCCACGGAAAGACTGGGGCCTCCTTTAAGCCGCACGTCCAAGCTGATATGCATCGGCCTGAATTATTCCGACCATGCTGCGGAAAGCAATATGCAGTTACCTGTAGAACCGATCATCTTCTTTAAGGCTTCTTCGGCCATTGCAGGGCCCAACGATGATGTAGTCATTCCCCGCAACAGCACTAAAACCGACTGGGAGGTGGAGCTGGCGGTGGTAATAGGTAAAAAAGCCTCTTATGTTAAGGAAAAAGACGCCATGGATCACGTTGCAGGCTACATGCTGCACAACGATTACAGTGAAAGGGCTTTCCAACTGGAAAGGAGCGGTCAGTGGGTGAAAGGCAAGAGCTGTGATACCTTTGCACCCCTGGGACCCTGGCTGGTAACCCCGGATGAAATAAAAGATGTGAATAACCTGCGTTTGTGGCTCACTGTAAATGGCAAAACAATGCAGGATGGCAACAGCAAGAACCTGATCTTTAAAATTCCATTTTTGATCAGCTATATCAGTGAATTCATGACCCTGTTGCCCGGCGACATCATATCTACCGGAACGCCGGCCGGTGTAGGATTAGGACAAAAACCGGCGCCCGTGTATTTAAAAGCAGGCGACGAAGTGGCGTTGGGCATAGAAGGATTAGGTGAGTCCAGACAAAAAATGGTGGAATGGCGCAGATAGGAATACAGGTGTTGTATAAAGAAACAGGATTCATTAAAATACAATTGTTCTGCTAATGAAGCGATATTGCCTTACGCTGGATCTGAAGGACGACCCGGCAATTATTGCGGAATACAAAAAAATCCATCAGCATATCTGGCCGGATATCCGTGATAAGATATTGGCCGACGGCATTACCCTTATGGATATTTATCTTTCGGGCAACCGGATGTTCATGATCATGGAAGTAAACGACGATTTTTCCTTTGAAAAAAAGGCCGCATCTGATGCCGCTGATCCGAGAGTGCAGGAGTGGGAAAATTTTATGTGGACCTTCCAGCAGGCGCTGCCCTGGGCCAAACCCGGAGAAAAATGGATTTTAATGGAAAAGGTATTTGAATTATAGTAACTTCCCGTTCTAAACAGTCTGTATGAAACGATTGGCATTATACCTGACCATTATTCTGGGCGTATTTTGTATGTCGGCTTTCTCCATAATACAAAAGAAGAAAAGGGTTATTTTCTTTGGCGATTCCATAACTGCAGCCGGCGTTGCTCCTAACGGATATATTACCCTGCTGCAGCAAATGCTGGCAAAAAACAGCAGGGATAATAACTTTGAACTCATAGGCGCAGGTGTTGGCGGCAACAAGATTTATGATCTTTATCTGAGGCTGGAAGAAGATGTTTTAGTTAAAAAACCGGATCTTGTTTTTATCTACATCGGCATAAACGACGTATGGCATAAAAGAAGCGCCTTAACAGGAACAGATCCCGATAAATTTGAAAAATTCTACAACCGGATCATTGATAAAATACAAGCCATCGGCGCAAGAACAGTAATCTGTACCCCCTCCGTTATAGGGGAGAAAAAAGATTATGTAAATGAATTGGATGGCGATCTGAATAAATACGCAGATATTATACGCCACCTTGCAAAAGACCGGGGAGTGGAACTTATTGACCTTCGAAAATCCCTGGTGAATTATATCGAAGGGCATAACCCCGAAAATAAAAACAAAGGAGTGCTTACTTCAGACGGGGTACACATGAACGATGAGGGCAACCGGTTTTTGGCTGATCAGTTTTACGGATATATAAACTGATCCATTTGAAACTGTGGAAAACAGGAAGACAGGAGCGTTACTATAGTTATACCGGCGGGCAATGTAGTAATGACGAACCCCTGAATAGTTTTTATGAAGTTCTGAATAACAGTGATTTAATTTATTTTCTATGACCTGTATAGATACCCATGTGCATTTTTGGAAATACGACAGGAAGAGGGATGCCTGGATGGACGATATGAAAATATTGCAACAGGATTATATCCCTCAATCCATTGAACCGGTGCTGAGGCGGAACGATGTGGAAGGCTGCGTTGCTGTACAGGCAGACCAGGCAGAAGTGGAAACCCGGTTTTTATGCGAACTGGCAAAAACACATCCTTTTATCAAAGGCGTTGTTGGCTGGATTGATCTTTGCGCGGATAACGTGGAGGAGCGGCTACAACACTTCTCGGAACATACCATCATAAAAGGATATCGTCATATTGTTCAGAGTGAACCCAATGATTTTCTTCTGCGGAAAGATTTTCAACGGGGTGTAAAAATGTTGAAGGCCTTTAATTATACCTACGATATTTTGATTTATCACTACCAGCTAAGGCCCACATTAGAATTTGTATCCCGGCTGCCGGATCAGCCATTGGTGATTGATCATTGCGCAAAACCCGATATCAAACGGAAAGAAATTGATAACTGGTCCCGGTTGATGAGGGAAATTGCTCAAAATCCGAATGTATATTGCAAATTATCCGGACTGTTTACCGAAGCCAACTGGAAGGCATGGAGCGCGGGGGATTTTTATCCTTACCTCGATGTGGTATTTGACGCTTTTGGAACAGACAGGCTGATGTACGGCAGCGATTGGCCGGTTATTTTGGTTTCAGGCATGTATGTGCAATGGAAAAGCCTGCTGGAAAAATATATGGAAAATTATGAACCGGAAGAAAGGGAAAAAGTGTTCGGTCTGAATGCACTGCGCTTTTACAATCTCTGAGGTTTAACCCATTAATTTCAAATCTTAAATTTCAAATTTCAAATCAAAAACATGGATCTGAATCTCGCCAATAAAGTTTACATCGTTACCGGGGGCGCTAAAGGCATAGGCGCTGCCATTAGCAAAACCATTGCCGCGGAGGGAGGTATTGTGATAATAGCCGGAAGAAACAAATCGGATAACCAGCAGATCGTGGATGAGATCGTTAAGCTGGGTGGAAAAGCCGGTTATGTAACGGGAGAACTGGGTGATCCGGGCGTATGCAGGGAGACAATAGACTTCACAGTGGAGAAATATGGCCGGATAGACGGACTGATCAACAATGCCGGTAAAAATGACGGAGTGGGACTTGAAAAAGGAACCCCGGAAAAATTTTTCGGGTCGCTCCGGAACAACCTGAGTCATTTTTATAACCTGGCTCATTACGCATTGCCTTATCTTAAAAAAACAAAAGGCAATATCGTTAATATTGGTTCCAAGGTGGCGGTTACCGGGCAGGGCAACACCTCCGGCTATGCCGCTTCCAAAGGGGCTATCAATGCCCTCACCAGGGAATGGGCGGTTGAATTGCTTCCTTATTCCATCCGGGTAAATACGGTACTACCCGCCGAAGTGTGGACTCCCCTATATGAAAACTGGATAAAAACCCTGCCCAATCCGGAAGAAAAGCTGGCGCAGATCGTATCGAAGATCCCCCTGGGAAAAAGGATGACTACTTCCGAAGAAATCGCGGACATGGCGGTTTTTTTATTAAGCGACCGGTCCAGTCATACAACGGGGCAGATCATTTTTGTTGAC
This sequence comes from Chitinophagaceae bacterium, assembly GCA_023957125.1. Lineage (GTDB taxonomy): Bacteria > Bacteroidota > Bacteroidia > Chitinophagales > Chitinophagaceae > Agriterribacter. Next base: position 8,581 of record JAMLHL010000022.1, on the reverse strand, counting down.
GGAGGCTACAGCCATTTAGATCGCTCAATTGAATAAGTCTTTAAATACATAAATCCTAATTGCATGGCCCTCAACACAGGCAGCACCGGAACTACTCCCGTTTCAAATAATCAAAAAGGGTATCTTTTTCCTTTGATACTGGTTACCAGCCTGTTCTTTTTATGGGGATTGGCTTACGGATTGCTTGACGTATTGAATAAGCACTTCCAGGATGCGCTTAAAGTAACCAAAGCCAGGTCAACGCTGTTACAGGCTGCTTATTTCGGCGCCTACTTTCTTATCGCCCTGCCGGCAGGAATTTTCATGAATAAGTATGGCTACAAGAAAGGGATCCTACTGGGCCTGTTCTTATATGCCGGCGGCGCGTTTCTCTTTTTTCCTTCTGCACAGATGGCCAGTTTCGATTTCTTCCTGGTAGCGCTTTTTATCCTTGCTTCCGGGCTTACCTGCCTTGAAACTGCCGCCAACCCGTATGTTACGGTATTGGGGAACCCGGCAACCTCCGAGTTCCGGCTCAACCTGTCGCAGTGTTTTAATGGATTGGGCTCTTTCATCGGTCCTATTATTGCGGCAAATGTATTTTTTAATGAAGCGGCCGGGCAGGACAGCAGTGACCTGAGTTCGGTGAGGATGGTGTATGTAATTATCGCCGTCATCGTATTGTTCATTGCTTTGCTGTTCTGGAGAACCCATTTACCGGAAATAAAGGAAAGCGAAATGGTTTCTGATAAGACCCAGGACACCAAGCCCTTGTTTCAGCACTCCCATTTTGTATATAGCGTTGTCGCTCAGTTTTTTTATGTGGCGGCTCAGGTAGGTATAGCCGCTTTATTTATTAACTATTGCACAGAGGCAAGGCATGATATTGATAACGCAAAAGCGGCTTATCTTCTTTCCGTCAGCTTGTTGCTCTTTACGCTTGGCCGATTTGTGGGAACGGCCCTGATGCGAAAAATTGCGCCCAATAAATTACTGGCCTTTTTTGCCATCATCAATATTTTTCTTTGTTTGATCGTGATCTGGGGTAAAGACTGGTTCTCCGTATATTCACTGATGACTATTTTCTTTTTTGAATCTATTATGTTCCCCACCATTTTTGCCTTAGGCGTAAAAGACCTCGGACACCATACCAAAAAGGGATCTTCTTTCCAGATCATGTCTATCGTAGGAGGTGCCCTGATGCCGTATTTTATGGGGCTTCTTGCCGAGGGGGGCACTGCAAAAGCCTATATCATACCGCTGTTTTGTTTTGTAGTGGTGGCCTGGTTCGGAATAAAAGGCTATAAGATAAAGAAGACGCCTATAGGCCTTTGAGCTGAGGCCGGAGACGGGAGCGAGTGAAATTTTTTGTAGGAGAGGAGACGGAGAGCGGTAGGTTTCAGCCTCGTCCTATCCCGGATTCGATTTACCCCTGTCTTTGTCTTTTCTGAAATGATGACGCGGCTGGCCCTGTTGTGGCGGATGATTAGACTGCTTCGTATTCGTGTTCCCCCTGCCACCTTTTCCGTGTTGCTCCCTATGGCGCGCCTTTCTTTTCCGGTCATTTTTTTCCAAGCTGCGCAGGCTGATCTGACCTACCACGTCCACAAAATCAGGCTCCGCTTCTTTGGGTTTACGGGTTTCCAACTCCTCAGCTTCGAGCGTCTCGGGCTTTAAACCACTCGCATTCATTCCCTGGATCTTACGCACGGTTCCAATTGAAAGCGGATAGTGTTTACTGCTGTCGGGAAGAATATACCACATAAGATTGCGAAAAATATCCTTCTTGATAAGGGAAGCCCTGCCTTTTTCCGTTTCTAATACCTCGGCATTGTTGGGAAAATTTTGCAGCGCATCGAGGTAAGTGTCCAACTCGTAATTCAGGCAGCATTTGAGGCGTCCGCACTGCCCGCTCAACTTCGCCTGGTTGATGCTGAGATTTTGGTAGCGCGCCACTTCGGTAGTTACACTCTTGAAATTGTTGATCCAGGTGCTGCAGCAGAGTTCCCGGCCACAACTGCCGATACCACCCAATTTTGCCGCTTCCTGCCGGGCGCCGATCTGCTTCATCTCCACTTTTACCCTGAATTCGGACGCATACAACTTTATCAGTTCCCGAAAATCAACCCGGCCATCGGCAGTATAAAAAAAAGTGGCTTTTCTGCCATCCGCCTGGATCTCCACCTCCGACAGTTTCATTTCCAGCTTCAACTGCCGGGCAATGGCCCTGGAGCGTATCAGGGCCTCCCTTTCACGGGATTTATTTTGCTTCATTACCTCAATATCCCGGGCGCTGGCTTTTCGCAAAACCTTCTTCATCTGGGGATCATTCTCCGCCACACCTTTCTTTTTTAGCTGAAGCCGCACTATTTCCCCCGATAAATTTACCTGGCCAACGTCAAACCCGCTGACGCCTTCAACGGTTATCAGGTCCCCCTTTTCAAAAATCAGGGCCGTAGCATTACGAAAAAAATCTTTCCTGCTGCCATTGTTAAAAGATACCTCCACCACCGGACAACTATCATCGTTATAAGAAAGAGGGATATCAGACAACCAGTCGTACACATCCATACGATTGCATCCACCGCTACTGCATCCACCACCCCCATTTGTACCACAGCCACTACAACCCATATTAATACATGTATTAATCGTTAATAATGTGTGCCTGTGAAAGAATACAAATGTTACCGTTCTTAGAGTGGATACACGTTTCCTCTCCCGAAAAAGAGGATCTCTGACCTGGAGGTGCAAACGAATGTTATACTATAACAAATATCATAATTCCTGTCAGAGAAATAGTTATATTGAATTTGAATATGCGTTTCAATATTCTTACCCTGCTCACCAATACCGTAACATTATATATATCGAATCCTTTTACAGGACACTTGTACCCAAAAATAGCAAAATGTTGTCATACCGACGCAATTTTACTTTACCAGGCTTCTTTTTTGACCCAATGCACATTCCTCGCTTTTAAATATTCAATGATCTGGTCAAAATGAGCCTGGTTTTTTCCGATCATCTCGGGAGGGAAAACGCCGCTGTCGGTAACCTTATTTTGAGCAAGAAGCTGCACCATAGCAGTACAGGTATAGCCTGTGCAGCGTGCCATGGAAGAGGTTTGGCTTTCGGGGTCGTAATGATCCAGTAAATCATATACGATCGTTTTTCTTTTCCCATCCCCGGTCCCCTTCACCAGGATCCTCATCACCGTAAATTCTTCCTCGCCGGGGTGCAATTGCCATTCATCAAATAAAATGCGGGAAGTAAATTCCAAAGGGGAAATTTCCTTTCCGTTAACGGAAAGAGCATCGGAACTGAAAAAGCCGCTTCTCTGCAGGGACATGATCAATTCCCTGTGACCCGGATAGCGCAGGGTTTTTTCTTTCATGTGAGGGATATGGGCCATCGTGTATAAAACAGAACGTAACCCGTCGGTATTAAATGCTTCGAGGGTTCCCACGCCTTCAAAATCCATCAGCTCCGGCTCCGACAGGGCTGCTTTGGTAACGATCTGGCCGTTTTCCATCAATCTTGCCGGGCGCGTGTATTCTTCAATTACGTCCACCGGCGAAAAAGGCGCTTTATATTCAAAGGGCTTTTGCCGGATTTTTGGCAACCCGCCAACATAACATTCAAAATGATCCACCTCCATCTCTTCATTGTACCGGCCCAGCACCAGGTTGCTCATCCCCGGCGCCACGCCGCAATCCACTACTGCACACACCCTGTTTTCCTTAGCGAGGCGGTCCAACGCCAGCAGGTTCTCCGGGGAAAAAGAAATATCAACCACATTCTTCCCCGCTTCAATGACACTTTGCAACACCCGGAAACCCATAAATCCCGGGACGGCGGCCACTACTATATCAAAAGACGCCAGCATTCCGCCATACTGTTGCACTTCGGCAAGGTCAGCCACTCTCGTTTTCACCGCAGGAACTCTTCTTACCAATGCTGCAAGCGCTGCTTCATCTTTATCGAAAGACGTTACTTCAAAAGATCGGGCAAGGTCTCCGGCAATAGTTTGTCCCACTCTGCCAGCGCCCAAAACGGCAATTTGCATGGGAAATAGTTTTTGTTGATCCTTATTCCACCCAGTCGGCTATAAAAACATTGGTATCTCTCGTACCGCCGTTGTTGCGATTGCTGCTAAACGCAATTTTCTTCCCGTCGGGGGAAAACATCGGAAAGGCGTCAAAGCCTTTATCACGGCTTACTTTTTGCAGATCGCTGCCGTCCCCATTGATCGTGTAAAGATTAAAAGGGAATCCTCTTTTGTATTCATGATTAGAAGCAAAAATGATCCGTTTGCTGTCGGGCATAAAATTAGGCGCCCAGTTGGCCTGCCCGAAATCGGTAACCTGCCGGGCATTGCTGCCATCGGCATCCGCCACCCACACTTCCATATTGGTGGGTGCTACCAGCCCGTCTGCAAGCAGTTCTTTATATTCCTTAACTTCCTCTTCCGTTTGGGGGCGGGAAGCCCGCCAGATGATCTTTGTACCGTCGGGGCTGAACCATGCGCCGCCGTCATAACCCAGCGTATGGGTAATTCTTTCTTCTTTTCCCGATTCCAGATCCATAATATACAATTCCAGATCACCCTCTTTATCGCTGGTATAGATCATTTTGTTGCCATCGGGCGAAAGTGTGGCCTCCGCGTCATAGCCTTTGGAATTGGTAAGTTGTTTTACAATATTCCCTTCCAGGTCGGCCATAAAAATATCGTAGCTGTTGTACAAAGGCCAGATGTATTTATTGCCATACTTTTTCCTGTCGGGCACAGGCGGACATTCATCGCCGCCCAGGTGCGTAGAGGCATAAATAATATGCTGTCCGTCTTTGGTGAAAAAGGCGCAGGTGGTTCTTCCCTTGCCCGTGCTTACCATCCGGTACTCAAACTTTTCGCCGGGTTGTTGGGGAACTTTCCCTATAAATATCTGGTCACAATCTAATCCTTCCTTAGGGTTGGTACGTTGAAAGATAAGATACTTGCTGTCAAAACTCCAGTAGGCTTCCGCATTGTCGCCGCCAAAAGTCAGTTGCTGTATATTTTTAAAATGTTTTTCTTCCGGATAATGTAAGGTATCGGAAGGCGCCCCGGAATTTGCTGTTACACTTTTATTTCCGGAATTGCAGCCGTTAATAACGGGGAGGCTGAAACATGCTAATGCAATGCACACCGTCATTTGTCTTATAGTCATTGTCACTTTTTTTTATAACGGCAGCAAAGATAAGTCTTAAAGCGCTAAAATCAGGCAACGACCCGGGCAAGGGTTATGTATTCAATCCTCCGCAAACACTGATCACCTGGCCGGTAATATACCGGCTCCAGTCGCTGGCAAGAAACAAAGCCACATCGGCAATATCCTCTCCTGTTCCGAATCTGCCCAGCGGGATACTGCTCTTATATTTTTCGGCGGCGTCTCCTTCTTTGAGGTAGCCGGTCATATCGGTTTCAATAAAACCAGGGGCGATGGCATTGCAACGAATGTTGCGGCTGCCCATTTCCTTAGCTATACTTTTTGTAAAACCCACGATACCTGCTTTACTGGCTGCATAGCTGCTTTGCCCGGCGTTGCCCGTAATACCAATAATGGAGCTCATATTGATTATACTGCCGCTTTTGGCTTTCATCATAGGACGGATCACCTGTTTGGTCATATTGAAAACACTCCGGAGATTGGTGTTGATCACCTCGTCCCATTGACCGGCAGACATGCGCAGAAGCAGATTGTCTTTTGAAATCCCCGCATTATTCACGCAGATATCAACCGCCCCGAATGTTTTTAGCACCTCATTTACCAGGGCTTCACTTTGGTCGAAATCCCCGGCATTACTCTGGTATGCTTTCGCATTTACACCCAATCCCTGAAGTTTTTCCTGCAGGGCAAGCGCCTTTTCCGTGCTGCTGTCGCTAACATAAGTAAAGGCTATATGTGCTCCGCTGGTGGCAAGTTTTACGGCAATAGCTTCTCCAATTCCCCGGGCCGCACCGGTTACAATAGCAACTTTGTCGTTGAGTAATTTCATAAATTTTGCTGCATTATGGTTGCAAGATAACAGAAAGAATGTTAAATCGGCAAGCATCCTACAATACCCTGAACCGTAGAATCTCCTCTATCAGGGTACGCTCATTGCTTAATCGGGGCACCTTGTGCTGCCCGCCTAATTTGCCTTTACTTTTCAGCCAGTTATTAAACAGGCCCTTCGGCATCCGGTGCAGCACCGGTTGGTGGAGCGCAATGTCCTTGTACCGTTTCGCCTCATAATCGCTGTTGATATTTTGCAGGGCCTTGTCCAGCTCGGTAGTAAAATGGTCCAGGTTCCCGGGCTCTTTTTCAAATTCCACCAGCCATTCATGTGCGCCGTTCCCGTTTTCACTGAAATATACCGGGGCAGCCGTATAATCGTTTACCACGGCCCCGGTCTTTTCGCAGGCTACGGAAATTGCTTTATCGGCATTATCTACAATCACCTCTTCTCCAAAAGCATTGATAAAATGTTTCAGCCGGCCGGAAACTTTTATCCGAAAAGGATAACGGGTGGTAAATTGAATGGTGTCTCCCAGTAAATATCTCCACAATCCGCCGTTGGTGCTGATCACCATGGCGTAATTTTTACCAGTCTCCACCTCCTTCAAACCAATGGTTTCCGGGTTTTTCTTCCCATACTCTTCCACAGGCATGAATTCCATAAAGATCCCGTGATCCAGAAACAGCATCATGCCCTCTTCCCCCGGCTTATCCTGCGCCGCAAAAAACCCCTCACTGGCATTATAGGTATCCAGGTAATAGATATCCCTGCCCACCAGTTTTCTGAATTGTTCCCGGTACGGGGTAAAGGAAACTCCTCCGTGAATATACAATTCCAGCGAAGGCCACACTTCCGCAATATAATTTTTCCCGGTTATTTCAAGTATCCTCTTAAAAAGCACCAGGGTCCAGGTGGGTACCCCGGAGATAGAAGTTACATTCTCCCGGATAGTAGTTTCTGCAAGTCTTTCAATTTTGCTCTCCCATTCATCCATAAGAGCAATGGCCAGATCCGGGGTACGGATCCATTGGCCCCACATAGGAGAATTCTGCAACAAAACGGCGCTCAGGTCGCCGAAATGAATGTCCTCGTTCAGTTGGTTGATGGTGTGGCTGCCGCCGATAACCAAACCCTTGCCGGTCAATAATTCCGAATCCGGGTTAAAGTTGTAATACATGGTAAGCGTGTCTTTGGCGCCCTTATAATGACCGTCTTTGAGACTTTCTTCGCTCACCGGGATAAACTTGCTTTTGGCACTGGTGGTGCCGCTGCTTTTGGCAAACCAGCGAACGGGCGTATTCCACAAAACATTGTCTTCCCCGTCCATCATTCGCTGTATAAAGGGCTTCAGATCCTCATATTCATGAATCGGTACCGCTTTTTTAAAATCACCAATGGATGACACGGAAGAAAAACCGTATCGCCGGCCGAATTCCGTGTACTGGGCGGATGCGATCAGGTTTTGCACCACTTCCCATTGTGAAGCAACGGGATGTTCCATCCAGGCTTCAATTCGCCAGAGACGCATGCGGGCCAGTTGCGATATGGTGGCGCTTATTATTCCCATCGGGCTGTGGCAAAATAAAACATTTATGATAAATGAGAAAGTTATTTTGGGCGGCCAGGGTATTTTTATTCACCCGTTCTTCTCCGGGGTTGAAATGTCGTGTTCCGGGGAAAAGAATTTAGCCCCGTATGAAAAGAATTACTAATTTATAGCGGTATTCGTATTTTGCTGCAGATTATTGAAACATAAAGAATAATGAACAGCCACGAAATAGAGCAGAACGTAAAACGCATCTTTGACAATTTTATACCGGAAAGTTTCATTTATGACTTGCTTTTGGCCTATGGCATTTCCAAAACTTCTATTACAAGACTAAAAAACGGCGATTTCAATCTTTCAAAAGCAGAAGGAGAAGTGTTGTATAAGAAAAAAGTGTTTTTCAGGGAAGAAGAAACCAACAAGCTGCTTAGCTCTATAGATGCTGTTTCAAAAGAAGAACGAATACTAAAGCACAAACCCCGTTTTGCCATTGTTACGGATTATACAACTTTAGTGGCAAAAGACCTGAAACTGGGCAAAAACTTAGACATTCCTATTGAGGAATTACCCCAATATTTCAGCTTTTTCTTACCGCTTGCAGGGAGTGAAGTATACCATTCCGCCAACGACAACGAAGCCGACCGCAATGCAGCGTACAAGATGGCACAACTGTACGATCTGCTGATCAATGAAAATCATGACTTATACAATTCCAAAGAAAGCGTACATAGCCTGAATATTTTCCTGTCAAGGTTATTATTCTGCTTCTTTGCGGAGGATACGGAAATATTTGAAGAAGAAAGCATTTTTACCAACACATTGGTACAGCATACTGCCGAAAATGGCAGCGACACACACCTGTTTCTTAACCGTCTTTTTAAGCGGTTACATGCAGACAATGCAAAAGGCTTTCCCGCTCATTTGGCCCACTTTCCTTATGTAAATGGTGGCTTGTTCAGTGGTAAAATTGATTCACCGGTTTTTACCGCTAAAGCCCGGAAAATATTAGTGGAT
>JAMLHL010000021.1 GCA_023957125.1 Chitinophagaceae bacterium | reverse complement strand
GCACACCATCACCGCGGCGGCCACCTGATCCGCAAACTTTCCTATATATCTCCAGGCAAATCCGCCTCCCATACTTAACCCGGTAACATAAATGCGTTCTTCATCAACCCGGTATTTTTGTTTACAATAAGTTATCACATTATCAATTTCCGTAGGTGCTTCATTGTATTTGTTGTTGCTAAACTGTGGAGAAATAACAATAAAAGAAAAAGTCTCGCCTTTCACTGTAAAGGAACCCGGAAACTTCCCCTGGTTGATCAATTTTGCGGGACCGTTGGCCAATACCCTCGGTAATTGAGAAGCCGAACCATCTCCCAATTCTCCTTTCCCATGGACAAAAATAAGCAACGGATATTTTTTCCCGGGATTGGTATTATACTCCACCGGCAACGACTCAAAATAGCCTCCAACAGCTCCGGAAAGGGCAGCAGTAACCGGAGTTTGTTTTTGTACCTGGGTAAATGCGGTATTAGCAAACAAAAACAAGAAAGAATAACATAGAAATTGAGTAATTAAACAGGTATGTCTGTTAATTTTTCGTTTCATGGCTTTCAGGATATACGGATTATACAGGATAACTATATAATAGAATATAGTTATGTCGGTTCTCTTTTCATAGGAATAACCGAACTATATTAACTCCAAAGGGAATACCAAACGTATGTATCCGGGCCACCATTTCGTTAGCCAATGATAAAATGAGGTACGGAATAAAAAAGGCGATGAACATTTGTTAATTCATCGCCTTTTCAGTGATTTCGTGATTGCTGCTATTATTGCTTCACTATCCTTATTGTTTGTTTATGCCCATCTTCTACAATCGCCTGCAATACGTATATACCTGTCGGCAACTTTGAAAGATTGATAGATTTATTAACAGAACCGGAATTGTCTTTTACAAAATCCTGCCGGAGTACCGGCTGCCCCTGGGTATTATATAATATTACGGAAACCCTTCCTGTAGTCTGTCCATCAAGGAGCAATTGCATATCAGACCGAACGGGATTGGGGAAAACCTTCAGTTCCATATCCCTGGAGCCGCTTGATATAGCGTTCGTAGCAGAAGCCTGTACACTCGAAGGTTCATCATTCGCATCACCGGGTAACGAAGCAGTCCTTGCCGAAGGCTTGGTTCCCGCCGCTTGAACGATCACATGCATGGAGGAAGTGGAAACATTACCATCCCGATCAGTGATCACTAACTGGAACTGATAATCGCCTTCCGTTTTTAAGCCATTTATTGTACTCCTTATATAGCCAGGAGAAACAATATTCCCTGCATCAGGCCCCTTGACCTTTCTCCATAAAATAGTACTACCAGACGGATAAACGGATTTAACGCTACCATCTACTATTACGCTGCTGGCAGGAAGCGTTATAGTTTGATTTCCCCCGGCATTTGCTTTCAAAGAAGAAGCCGGATCGGCATTTACAATAATATGCGTAGAAGAAGTAGAGACATTACCATTCGGATCAGTGATCATTAACTGGAACTGATAATCGCCTTCCGTATTTAGTCCGTTTATCGTAGTCCTTATATAACCAGGAGAAACAACGTTCCCCCCGGCAGGACCATTAACCTTTGTCCATTTAATGGTGCTGCCCGAGGGATAGATAGAGTTAATGCTGCCATCTAATATCACACTGCTGGTAGGAAGCGTTATGGTTTGATTTTCCCCAGCATTAGCTTTCAAAGAAGAAGCCGGATTAGCATTTACGATAACGTGCATGGAAGAAGTGGAAACATTACCACTCGGGTCAGTAATCACTAATTGAAATTGATAATCACCTACAATATTCAATCCTGTTATTGCCGTTTTCAACGAAGAAGATGAAACGATATTGCCGGATTCAGGACCCAAAACTCTCCTCCACATAAAACTGGAACCTGTGGGATAAGAGGATTTTGTACCGCCATCAACCGTTACACTATTGGTCGGAAGCGTTATAGTTTGATTTCCCCCAGCATTGGCTTTCAACACCGAGGAACGGTAACTTGGACTGACATTTACAATAACATGCACAAAAGAAGTGGAAACATTACCACTTGGGTCAGTGATCATTAACTGGAACTGATAATCGCCCTCCGTATTTAATCCGTTTATCGTAGTCCTTATATAACCGGGAGAAACGATATTCCCTCCGGCAGGACCATTAACCTTTGTCCATTTAATAGCGCTGCCAGATGGATAGACGGAATTAACGCTGCCATCTAATATTACACTGCTGGTAGGAAGCGTTATAGTTTGATTTCCCCCAGCATTGGCTTTCAAGGGAGAAGAGGAAGAGGTTGGATCAGCATTTACAATAACGTGCATGGAAGAAGTGGAAACTTTACCACTCGGGTCAGTAATCACTAATTGAAACTGATAATCACCTACAATATTCAGTCCTGTTATTGCAGTTTTCAACGAAGAAGGCGAAACGATCTTGCCGGATTCAGGACCTAAAACTCTCCTCCACATAAAACTGGAACCCGTGGGATAAGTGGATTTTGTACCGCCATCAACCGTTACACTATTAGTCGGAAGCGTTATAGTTTGATTAGCTCCTGCATTGGCTTTCAAGGGAGAAGAGGAAGACGTTGGGTCAGCATTTACAATAACATGTGTGGAGGAAGTGGAGACTTTACCACTTGGATCCGTGATCATTAACTGGAACTGGTAATCGCCTTCCGCATTTAATCCGTTTATTGAAGTCTTTATATAACCGGGAGAAACGATATTCCCTCCCGCAGGACCATTGACCTTTGTCCATTTAATGGTGCTGCCCGAGGGATAGACGGAACTAACACTGCCATCTAATATTACACTACTGGCAGGCAAGGTAATGGTCTGGTTGGAACCAGCATTGGCCTTCAATCCAACAGAAGATTGTTGAACACCAGTAGTCGGCGTGGATGATCCTCTTGAATACGTCAACATCCATTCATATACATTTAATCCCCCCTGTTTAAAATTAGGATCATATGTTTTAGTCCAGGCATCGTGTCCATTAGCAGAAAAAATACTAATTAAAGATTTAGGCGGCGTTGGTACAAATGCATTCAGCGCATTAATGGCTGCCGTATTTGCAGGAACCGATATAATCGGATCGCCGGAATTTATTGTCGCCCAAACTGGCAATTGAGTACCTGCAATATTATTAACTCTACTGGTAGTATTCGAAATACTTCCACATACTGTCAAACCCGCAGCAAGCGTATTCGCATATTCCTTTGACTTACCCGCGTAATACCAGGTCATGGTACCACCCATACTCAAACCGGTAAGATAAACACGTTGTTCATCTATGCGATACTTTTGTTTGCAGTAATTAATAACATCATTGATTATCTCCGGAGAATTGGTATAATCATTGGAAACGAGTTGAGGCGAAATGACAATAAAGGAAAAACTTTTTCCCCCAACCGTAAAACTTGATGGAAACTTGCCCTCGTTTAACAACTTCGGCGGGCCATTTTTTAATACCAAACTAAGCTGCGAAGTACCGTTACCCAATTCCCCTTTTCCATGGATGAAAATGAGCAAGGGATACTTCTTAGAGGGATTTGAAGCATAATCAACAGGCAATGACTCATAATAGCCATTTACAGAACTGTTAATTTTCACGCTAACCGCTTTCTGCGTTTTCTGATACTGTGCAGAAACAGCAGGAGCGTAAAATACAAACGAAAAGAAAAGGAAAGACAAGCAGACCAGTTGTGCCGGCGCGCGGAGCGGACTTCCGGCTTTTTTAATGGAGTTCATGATTTTTCAGGAAAACGGGTTAAGAAATGTACGGTTTAAAAATAGTTTACTTAGGGTTAGCTAAACAGAAGTGCTGTTCATAACGGATCAGGTTCACCGGGTATCTCCGATAGCGTAAGTTTTGTGGAAGATCACACATAGTTAATTGGATTTAGATGTTAGAAAAGTTTCATAGAGGATACAAGTTTTGTACCAAAAAGTTAATAAATACTAAAAGTGGATAATTTTTTTTCGTTTTTTTCAATAAACGCCGTTTAACATAAGATAAAATCTAAACAGGTATTTCAATAGTTGAATTAATATTCATATCTATTTATATGGTAACTATATGTTTAAAAGAATAAAATCCATGGATTGCTTTTACATGTAAAAGCAATCCATTAAAAACAGGAATTATCTCCGTAATTTTATTTCCATCGTTACAAAGGACGTGGTATTTAATCCTTCATACCACATTCCATACCAAATCCTGAGAATCTGATTCAAATCCTCTGTTTCCCGTGATCTTTCAAAAAAAGGGCAAAAGAAAAGTAAAATGCAGGAAAGAAAATACATTCATATAAAAGCGAGACCTTTTGTATCTATCATTACACTCAATTGGAACCAGACAGAAATTACCTGCCAGTTGCTGGAATCCGCCCGAAAGTTGCAATACAAACCTTTTGAGATCCTGGTTTGCGATATGGGTTCCGTTTCCGATCCTACACCCCAAATTACAGGGGGGAACTATCCCAATACCCATGTTCTGAAAATTGACCGGTACAGGGATACCGGGATAAATGCAGTGATCAAACAGGCCAAAGGAGACTTCATCTTATTGATCAACAATCACATAGAGTTTACTGAAAACACACTGGACGATCTTATTGCTCCCTTTTTAAATGATCATTTCCTGGGAATCGTTTGCCCCAAGATCCGTTCCTATCATAAAAGAAATGAAATTCAATACGCCGGGTATAATACGCTCAACATCCTGACCGGCAGGAAATCAATCGTGGGATACGGGAAAACCGACAGGGGGCAATACGATACCCCCCTCTATACCCACGGGGCCTGTAGCGGAGCGATGCTGTTTAAAAAAAGCGTGATCGAGAAAGCCGGGATGCTGCCCCGCAATTTCTTCGTTTATTTTGATGACATGGATATCAGTGAACGGATCCTGAGAAAAGGATACCGGATCTTATATCAGCCGAAAGCCGTGGTTTACCATAAGGACTCCCTCCTCCCTTCCGAAAAACAGGCCATGAATGTGTATTATAATACGCGGAACCGCATTTTATTTATGCGTAAAAACCGTAATCTATTTCAATTTTCAGTCTTTATTACCACCTTTTTAATATTTATCCTACCCTTCACCGCATTTAAGTTCCTCCTAATGGGACAATTCCGGCACCTCTGTTTTTTTTTCGAAGGCATTTGGTGGAATCTCAAAATGAGAGAATCCAGGTAACCTTTTTCCCGACCGGGAATATTACAGATCTTTCCAGATTTCATATGCAAAATTTTCCAGCGAAGGATCTCTCGCTCCCATCAGCAACAGTACACAATGGTCTGTAAAATGCCCCCGCATTTTTTCCAATATCTCTTCCCGCCGGGCAACAAAAAAGGCATTTTTCCCTGATTTTTTTATATCGGCTATCAAATCGTTGGCTGAAATATCTTTAACGGCTGAACCGCCCGAATAAAATATCTCACTCATCCATATTTCATCTTCCATTCTCAACACCGCCGCAATTTCATTTACAAAGTCCTTACGCAAAAAACGGGTGGGGCCATATCCATGCGGTTGAAACCAGGCCATCACTTTGGGGGCAATTGCCTGACAGGCAGCGATGGAAGCCGCACATTTTGCAGGGTTGTGCGCATAATCGTCAATCAGCCAAACCCCGTTTTTCTGACCGATTACCTGGTGACGCCGGTAAATACCCTCATACAGCCGCAGGGCTTCAGCAGATATAGCCAAATCAATGCCCAATGACCCGGCCACCGCCGCGGCTGCCAATGCATTTTCCATATTATGCTTTCCTACCGTATGAAGCAAAAAAGGTACACCATTGATCAAAAAGCTAATGCTCAGCCCTTCCTGTTTAAACCGGGTGGCTATATACCCTGCACCGGAATTCTCGTCTGTTGAAAAATCCAGTCGTTTATCCTTCGAAAGCTGAACTGCCAAACGATGTCCTCTGTTTACCACAAAACTTCCCCGGGTATTGGTCCTGAACTGCTCAAAAACTGACATCAACGCCTCTATCTCCTGGTGATCCTTGTCTATATTCAGCAATACGCCCGTTTCCGGTTCATATTGCACTATGGATCCATCACTTTCATCCGCCTCAATGATCAGCCACTCTCCTTTTCCGGTTTCAGCATTCCCGATCTTTCCCGACCGTATAAGACTGATCAATCCGGCGCCACTTATAATGCCGGGTTGAAATCCCGCATGACTTAATATCTCAAACAGCATGGCGCTGGTGGTACTTTTGCCGGAGGTTCCCCCGATGGCGATGGTCTTTCTGTTCTTCACAATTTCCGCAAGCAATTCGGATCGTTTAACAATGGGAATACCCATTTCCTTTGCTTTTTGGACTTCCGGCACACTGTCTTCAACCGCTGTTGATACCACCACAAGCTCCGTATCAGCGGAAAGCCCGCCGCCATCCTGTTTAAAACAACGGATGCCCGCCGCCTCTAATTTTTTTTGAATATCACCCGCGTCACCGGAGTTGAAGTACCGGTCGGAACCCGATACTTCCTTCCCCATCCCGGCAAGATATTGGGCAATCGCACTCATTCCGGTGCCGGCAATACCAATAAAAAAAACCTTCTTCAACCCCCTGATATTAATTACCATTTTATATTTATTTCATTACAAATAAAAAACATTCGGATGATAACATAAACAACGCAACCGGTATAATTGACAAATGATGCTCTTTTTTACCTTGTCCTGCGGGTTTTGTGATTTTTTTACACCAGGAGGCGTTATTGTTGGGCTATCTTTGCCCTATCAGGGTCATCTTTAAACAATTCCTATGCGCTATCTTCCGCTTATTCTTTTACTTATCTCCCTGCAAAGCCAGGCTCAGTTGAAAAATTTTATTATTTCCGTTAACGGGGATACACTCAACCGGATTGATGGGGATAATAAAAAACAAGGACCCTGGGTAATCCATGTTGACGCCTTACGCGGTGAACCGGGTTATGAAGAAGAAGGCTATTTTATAGATAACCGGAAAGAAGGCGCCTGGAGAAGATATAATCTTGTGGGAGATCTGACGGCCCTGGAAAATTTCAAATGGGGCGAAAAGGACGGGAAACAACAATACTTTACAAAAATGGGAGACCTGCTTCGCGAAGAGAGCTGGCGGGCTACCAACCCGGAAAATCCATACGATACCGTGCAGGTACCGGATCCTGAGATCCCGGATAAGTGGGAAACAAAAGTCGTAAAACTCGAAGTAGCAACTGTCCCGCACGGCACATGGAAATTTTATGATCCAACTACCGGCTTCATCACCCGGCAGGAAAACTATTTTTTTGGTCAAAAAGAGAAAAACACGGCCAAAGAAACCACCGCTAAATCCGGGGAATCAAAAGAGGTTGAGAAACCCAAAGCCGTTCTTGACTGGGAACAAAAAAACTCCGGAAGAAAGAAGATCAAAGTCAGGGACGGCCGTACAGGCTATTGACATCATATTTATATTTACTTTTGCCCACAACTTCTTATTCGATGCGTTACACTTTTTGGATTCTGTTGTTCTTTTTAATTTCCGCTTGTTCCGAAAACAAGGAATACGAAAAACCGGATGATCCACTGGAAGCGGGTAGAGAATTTATCCGGTTTGCACTTGACGGCGAGATGTCCAAAGCAAAATCCTTCATCCTGCCGGATGCCGTAAATGAAAGGATATTCGATAATATTGAAAAGAAATATGCGGCGGAGAGTGAGGAAGAAAAAACCAGCTATAAAAATGCCAGCATTATTATCAACAAAATCCACTCAATCAACGATTCTACTGCCATTATCAATTATTCAAATTCCTTTAAAAAAGAAGACAGCGAGATCAAATTAATAAAACGCGAAGGTGAATGGTGGGTAGATTTTAAATATACTTTTACGGGAGACAGCGCTACCGGTGAATAGAATTAATTCTACGTCCGAAGGATTCTCTAAGGGCATACCCATACAGCTTTTATCTGCGAATAATTTTTTCAATAAAATTTTAAATTAAATGCATACAGTTCTTCACCCCTGGCACGGAGTTAACCCGGGCGAAAACGCACCACGTATTGTAAATACCATAGTAGAGATACCGCAGGGGTCCAGACAGAAATATGAAATTGACAAACCTACGGGGTTATTAAAATTAGACCGCGTCATTTACTCTTCCTTTTACTATCCTGTAAACTATGGTTTTATTCCACAGAGCTACGGAGAAGATAAAGACCCGCTGGACATATTGGTGATCTCCAGTCTTAGCATTCATCCCCTGTGCCTGGTTCAGGCCAAAGTGATCGGGGTCATGCAAATGATAGATGGAGGCGATGCCGATGATAAAATCATTGCTGTCGCCCACCACGATCCGGGAGTTAATTATATTAACAACATCGAGGAAATGCCCAAACATTTTTTTAGCGAGTTGCGGCAGTTTTTCGAGGAATATAAGAAACTGGAGAATAAAACCGTCAGCGTTAATGAATTCCAGGATAAAGCAACGGCTTTAAAAATTATTGATGAGGCCATTGTCCGTTACCGGGAAAAGTTCCCAAGCTGAGCATATCATCGGATGATCGTGTTTCTGACCGTATAGCGGTGAAAGCTTGTGTTAATCTTTTTCGCTTTGCCGTAAATCACTATGGAAAAGAGGAAGTCTTGCATCTGTAATAAAAGATTAATGGAATTGCAGTTGTGTCAACGTCAACATTCAACGATATAACAGACGAGTCTTTATTAGAGCAGTTTTATAAAGAAAAGGACAACAAATGGCTGGGTATCCTGCTGCAACGCTATACCGTGCTTTTACTAGGCGTATGCATGAAATACCTGAAACAGGAAGAAGAAGCGAGGGATGCAGTGCAACAGATATTTCTGAAAGTTATATCGGAGTTGCGGAAATACCGCGTAACCTATTTCAAAAGCTGGTTGTACAGCGTGGCAAAAAACTACTGCCTGATGCAACTTAGAGCTAAAGGAAAGACTCATCTGCCGGTTACGGAAAAAATGATTGGGACGGAAGACCCGCAGGCGGATGCAATTGCTGATCAACAATTGAAGGAAGATATTTTTATGGCGCTGAAGGAAGTGCTGGAAGATCTGAACGAGGAACAAAAACAATGCATCAAAATGTTTTACCTGGAAAAAAAATCATACCAGGATATTGCCACGGAAACGGGTTATTCCCCTTTCCAGGTTAAAAGCTATATTCAAAACGGGAAACGGAATTTAAGAATTAAATTAGAGAAAAAAATACAATATAAAAATGCGTGATTGATTGCAAACAAGCAGGTTATGAACCAGGATTTAATGAACATATTATCACATGCAAAAGAAACGGATCAGCAGAAGATGCTGAACTATGTGCAAAACAAGCTTTCACCCGAAGAAAAGCACGAGGTTGAAAAGCTGCTGATAGATTCCGACTTTGAGAGCGATGCCGCAGAAGGTTTGGAACAGGTGAAAGATAAAGACAACCTGGCCCTGGTGGTGAAAGATTTGAATAAAAGTTTGACCCGAAAACTTGCTAACCGAAGAAAAAATTTCTTAAAAAGGAATAAACCCAGCCTGATGCTCCCGGTAACAGCTACGATCATAATCATTGCCCTGGTAATTATGTTTTATTTACTGTTGAGAGACCGGTTTTAATGCCTGTCACGATGCGGGCTGCCGACCATATAACATCGAATTGCACTCTGCAGGATCAAATATAACGCCCCTCCTGCCGAATCTGGTGTAAAACAGGTCGCCATGTTCTCTTACAACCAGTAATCCGGAACGTATCACATCTCCCTATTTTCACATTCTCACCCCTCCATTCGTCGGGGCAGCGCATTCTCACATTCTCAACTCAATTCCTTACCGGCTTTCCTCCTTTCAAAACGCTTTGTAACCGCTCAAGTGTTTTCTTTTCTCCACAAAGGCTCAGGAAGGCTTCTCTTTCCAGATCCAGTAGATATTGCTCACTGACCAGTGAAGGTTCCGTAAGATCGCCACCGCACATTACATAAGCCAATTTTTTTGCCACCACTACATCGTGGTCGGTTGCATAATGCGCCCTCCACATCCCATTGATACCGGTGTAAAACGACCCAAGCACCAACCGTCCGGGCACTCTTATATCTGTTCGCTGGATGGGCGTAACATACCCCCTGTCGTATATTTCAATAACACTTTGTTTAGCAGCTGCTATTCTCCGGTCCTGGTTAAGGATCACTTCATCGTGTCCCTTCCTCAAAATACCCAGATCAAACGCTTCCAGGGCACTGGTAGAGACCTTGGCTGTGGCAATGGTCAGGAAACGATTCTTCAACGTAATATTATCCGGCTCATCCACATGTATTTCATCTGCAGCGCGCAATACAAATTCCTTGGTACCTCCGCCGCCGGGGATCAGCCCCACTCCTACTTCTACCAGACCTATATAACTTTCAGCGGCAGACAATACTTTGTCGCTGTGAAGACTTAACTCACAGGAACCGCCCAGCGTTAAACCATGCGGCGCCACCACCACCGGAACGCCCGAATAGCGGGCCCGCATGATGGTGTTCTGGAAAGACCGTATCGCCATATCCAGTTCATCATATTCCTGTTCCACTGCAAACATAAATATCAGACCAACATTGGCGCCGGCGGAAAAGTTCTGACCCTCGTTGGCAATTACCACCCCCTTGTATTTTTCTTCCGCCAACCCGATGGCTTTCTGAATACCTTCCAATACCTCTCCCCCCATAGTACCCATCTTGGTATTCCATTCCAAGCCCAATACGTCGTCACCCAAATGATATACTTTGGCGACGCTGTTTTTCCATACCGTTTGACCGGCAAAATTTTTCATCACCAGGAAAGCGCTTTGGATACCGTCCGTAATCGTTGATATATATTTTTTCTGAACGGGGGAGTAACACCACCTGATGCCATTCTCCACTTTATAGAATGAAGTATGACCATTTGCAGTCATTTCATGTACCCAGGGAGCAATACTATAGCCCCCTGCCTGCATGGCTTTTAATGTTTTTTCCAGCCCCAACATATCCCAGGTTTCAAAGGCGCCGATCTCCCAGCCAAAACCCGCTTTCATGGCATCGTCTATACGATACACCTCATCCGAAATCTCGGGTATCCGGTGAGCAACATAAGAAAACAAACCATAATGGAACGCCCTGTAAAATTCACCGGCCTTGTCCGTAGCCGCCACCAATGTTTGTATTCGCAGCCTGAGATCATCTATGACCCTGGCCGTTTCTATTGCTGCAAACCGGGGCTTTTTGCGGGGTTCATACTCAAAGTTGGAAAAATTAAGTACCAATATCTCCGATTTACCACCGGTTTTTGACTTTACCTTTTTAAAGAACCCCTGACCGGTTTTGTCTCCCAGCCATTTCCTTTCCACCATTTGATTTACCCATGAAGGGATAACAAAGGTATCCCTCGCTTCATCCCCGGGGCAATTATCATATATGCCTTTGGCCACTTTCACCAGCGTGTCAATACCTACCACATCGGCTGTGCGGAAAGTAGCCGATTTAGGCCGCCCGAGAATGGGGCCGGTCAATGCTTCGACTTCATCAACAGTTAATCCTAACTTTTCCAGAAGCTGAAATATGAGCGCTATGCTATACACGCCCACGCGGTTGGCAATAAAAGCGGGCGTATCCTTACACAACACCGTTGTTTTTCCAAGATGCAGATCCCCGTATTCCATCAAAAACTCCACCACCTCCCGTTCTGTATAGTCCGTCGGGATGATTTCCAGTAAACGAAGATAACGGGGAGGATTGAAGAAATGGGTGCCACAAAAATGTTTCCTGAAATCCTCACTCCGTCCCTCCGCCATCAGGTGTATGGGGATGCCGGAAGTATTGGAAGTAACCAGGGTTCCGGGCGTACGGTATTTCTCCACTTCTTCAAATATCTGCTTCTTTATATCCAATCGCTCCACAACTACTTCAATAACCCAGTCGCAGCCGGCTATGTCTTTCATATTATCAGAAAAATTCCCGGTGGAGATCCTTTTCACCGCCTCACCGGTATAAACCGGGGAAGGGTTTGATTTCACCGCCGCAGTCAAAGACGCGTTTACAATTCTGTTTTTAACCGCCGGATGATCCAACGTTAATCCCTTTGCCTTTTCAGCATCGGTCAGTTCCGCAGGGGCAATATCCAGTAACAACACCTGGAGGCCAACGCCCGCGAAATGGCAGGCAATCCGTGAGCCCATGACGCCCGATCCTAATACCGCTACTTTCCTGATAATACGTCTCATCCGTATATTTTTAGTTTTTACGTTTTTGCCGGATGGAACATCTTTAATACATTCCTTTAGTATGAGAAAAGACTGCACGAGCGTTTCATCACGGCAAATCCAAATCAAATTGATAAATTAGTTAGCTAAACAACTAATTACTCCCGAAGGTAATATAAAATTGCGGGAGAATCCCGGCGCCAAAGATTTAAAACTAATGTTAATTTCGGGCATGCTGAAACAAGATGCTATACAAATTTTTCTTGCCGGAGTGGAAGCCGTGAAGCCCCATCATTTTGTACCCCGTCATCTGCATACAGAAAAAAATACCGTGCATATATCAGGACAAAGCTTTTCCGCTCACAACATTCAAAACCTTTACATCGCTGCGGTGGGAAAAGCCGCTTCGGCTATGGCCATGGAAACAGAAAAAATCCTGGGGTCGCTGGTCAGGGAGGGTTTGGTGGTAACGAAATACGACCATGGACTGCCGCTCCGGGTATGCCGGATCATTGAAGCAGGGCATCCGGTTCCCGATCAAAACAGCCTTTCAGGAGGGAAAGAGATCATTGCGCTTTTTAAAAAGGCAGGCAAAGATGATATAATCCTCCTGCTGGTCAGTGGCGGTGCCTCCGCCCTCACGGAAGCGATTCCAAACGATTGTACCCTAAACGATTTCCGGGAAACCGCCCAATTGCTGTTAGACTGTGGCGCCGCGATCGGCGAAATCAACACCGTTAGAAAACATCTTTCCCTCATCAAAGGAGGGCAATTGATGCAATATACCAAAGCCCGGGTAATAGCTTTAATCCTGAGTGATGTGCCGGGCGATGACCTTTCTGTGATCGCCAGCGGACTTACCGTACCGGATTCCACCACCTTCAAAGACGCGTGGCAGATCATCGAAAAATACGAGCTTGCGGAAAAGCTGCCCCTTGCTGTTAAAAACCGGCTATGGAACGGAGTAAAAGGAACCATACCTGACACGCCCAAAACCGGGGATTCCATTTTTTCGAGGGTACACAACTCATTGGTAGCCACCAACCGCATGGCGCTGGATGCGGCTTCCCAAAAAGCACAGGCGTTAGGATATAACGTCAAAATCATAGACTCAATGCTCACCGGCGAGGCAGCAACACAGGCAGGGTATTTCGTACAACGTTTGAAAGATGAGTACCGCCATTTGCCGGTATGTCTTTTATGGGGTGGGGAACCCACCGTTACCATCACGGGTAAAGGCAGGGGCGGGCGCAACCAACATTTTGCTCTGGCCGCGTTAAGTGCTCTCCAAAACGATCCCTGGACATGCAAAAACCGGTTTGTAATCCTGTCGGGAGGAACCGATGGCACCGATGGACCCACTAACGCCGCGGGCGCCATGGCGGACGGGGAAACCCTGTCAAAAGCAGAAGCCCTGTCTCTTTCTCCGAAGGACTACCTTTACCAAAACGATGCCTATCATTTTTTTGAAAAAACGGGTGGGCTGATTGTAACGGGCGCCACCCAAACGAACGTAATGGATATTGTAGCAGGACTTGTAGGCAACCCTTAAAAAGAAAATCACTCATCCTATTCCACTAATTAAAGGCTTACATCGTTTTATACAAGATGGCAACAGAAAAACAAACAATTTTATCAGGCTGGGGCAACTACCCGAAGGCAAATTCTTATGTGATCATTCCATCCGGCGTAACGGATCTGCAGGCATCCGTTTTGAATAAACAGGTGATTGCACGGGGATTGGGAAGAAGCTATGCCGACCAGGCCATACATACCAACCGGAAAGTCTGTATCTGTACCCGGTTGCATCATTTTCTTTCCTGGGATGAAACCGAAGGCATCCTCGAATGTGAGGCCGGTACCAGCCTCGAAGAAATCATCCGCACTTTCGCTCCGCGGGGATGGATGCCCATGATCTGCCCCGGAACAAAATTCGTAACCATCGGCGGCGCCATTGCTAATGATATCCACGGTAAGGCACACCATTGCGACGGGTCGTTCGTCAATTGCGTTATTTCTTTCACCATCCTGTTGGCTGATGGCACTATAACAACGGCCTCCCGGGAAATAAACTCCGATCTTTTCCTGGCCAACTTTGGCGGACTGGGCCTTTTAGGAATAATTCTAACCGCAAAGATCCGCCTGAGAAAAGTTGAGACCACCTATTTCAGGCAACAATCGGTTAAAGTTGATAATTTAGATGAAATGCTGGCGGCGCTTGAACAATATAAAGATTACAATTATTCCGTCGCCTGGATTGACCCGCTTGCCACCGGGAAAAAGCTGGGCAGTGGCGTTCTGACTGTGGGGAATGCAGCCAGCCTGAAAGAGTTGCCTCATCCTCTCAAAAAGGAACCGTTAAAAATACACCACTTATCCAAACTCAATGTACCGTTTTTTCTGCCCAACATTACGCTGAACAATGTCACCGTCCGGCTGCTAAATAAGATGATCGGAACCGTGCAAAACTCCAATAAAACTTTTGTCCATTATGAAAAGTTCTTCTTTCCCCTGGACATGATCAATAACTGGAACAAAGGATACGGCAAAAGAGGTTTCATCCAATACCAATTTGTGATCCCCGAAGAAAAGGGCAGAAGCAATCTCAACCAAATCATGGAGAGGATTGCATCCAGCGGTTGTACACCTTTTTTAAATGTATTTAAGAAGATGGGAGAAGGGCAGGGAGTCATGTCTTTCCCATTCAAAGGCTATACCCTGGCTATAGACTTCCCCGTTACGAAGGGGCTGCGGAATTTCACCAGGGAGTTGGACCAATTAGTGGTAGGGGCAGGAGGCAGAATATACCTCGGTAAAGACGCCATGTTAGATAAAGCAACTTTCAGGCAGATGTATCCCCGGTATGAAGAATGGCTGGCCGTTAAGGCAAAATACGATCCGGATAATAAATTTTCATCGGACCTTTCAACGAGATTGGGATTACAAGTGTAATTGTTATCCGGCAAAACCGGATCGTTAAAGCAGGCGGATCTCCCACAAAAAAACCGTTTTATACAAAAACGGTTTATAAAATACAATAGGTATAATAAAGCTGTGCCAGCTTTCCGTTGCACCTGAAGGCGCCCACGGATGAAGGGCTAATATTCATCTTCGTTAAAGAAGAAGTCTTCCTGCGAAGGGTAATCGGGCCAAATATCATCAATACCTTCATATACCTCTCCTTCATCCTCCAGCTCCTGTAAATTTTCAATAACTTCTATGGGCGCGCCGCTACGAATAGCAAAGTCAATCAGCTCATCTTTGGTAGCGGGCCATGGTGCGTCTTCAAGATAAGATGCCAACTCAAGTGTCCAGAACATTTATTTAGTTTTTTAACGATGATCAGATTATTTATAATTCAGCCGGTATATTTCAGGGGAAATCTACGGGTCAAATTTTTCGCAAAAGTAAAGTTTAGCAGGTAATTTCCAAATTCCCTTCTTTAGCCGGGAAAATTTCAACGGTAACAGCCGGTTTTTATTGCCATTGCTTTTGTTCAATGCAACAGTAATGATTAATTTTCAGTTTTTTAAATAAACCGGTTTCATGTTATCAGCAGTAAATATTATCAAATCATACGGTAGTTTACAGGTGCTAAAAGGGGTGAGTTTTTCGGTCCAACGGGGAGAAATAGTATGTATCGTAGGTTCCTCCGGGGCCGGGAAAAGCACTTTGTTGCATATTCTGGGGACCCTCGACAAAGCGGACAGCGGCGAGATTGCTTTGCAGGATCAGCGGGTGGACCTGCTGAAAGGGAAAAAACTGGCAGGATTCCGCAACCGGCATATGGGGTTCGTGTTCCAGTTTCACCATCTTTTACCGGAATTCAGCGCCCTGGAAAATGTTTGTATTCCGGGTTGGTTAAGCTCCCGCAAAAAGAGGGAAACTGAGCTGAGAGCTAAAGAACTTTTAGAAACCCTGGGGTTAAAAGACCGGATCCACAACAAGCCATCGGCGCTTTCAGGCGGCGAACAACAAAGAGTGGCGGTGGCCCGGGCGCTCATCAATAATCCTGATATCGTTTTTGCAGATGAACCTACCGGCAACCTGGATTCCGTAAATGCACGGGAACTACACCATCTCTTTGTGCAACTGCGAAATGAACACAATCAAACCTTCCTCATTGTAACCCATAACGAGGAACTGGCAAAAATGAGTGACCGGGTACTGCACATGAAAGACGGGAAAATGATGTAAGACCCGGTTCTCACTTCAATTTTAAATCAACAATAATATCTTCTATCCGCCGATCCAGGCTGCTGCTCACTTTATCAAATTCAGCAGCATTTTCGAGTGACGCATTCACACTAAAATAAAATTTTATTTTAGGCTCGGTTCCTGAAGGCCTGGCAGAGATCTTACTGCCGTCTTCGAGCAAAAACTGGAGCACATTTGATTTCGGCAACTTAATATCCCATTCCTCTCCTGTTATCATATTTTTCCCTTTCCGTAATTCGTAATCCAACAGTTGGACCACCGGAGAGCCGTTGATAGATCCCGGTGTGTTCTTTCTAAAAGAATCCATCATTTCAGCTATCTCTTCCTGCCCGCGCATGCCCTTCTTTGTAATAGAAATCAATTTTTCTTTATAATACCCATATTGTACATACAAATCAATCAGTTTTTCAAAAAGACTTCTGCCCTTGTCTTTTTCATAAGCAGCCATCTCGCAGATAATAGCCACGGCGCTCACCGCATCCTTATCTCTTAACTTAGAACCTACCAACATCCCATAGCTCTCCTCTCCCCCGATAATATAATCCTCAGCTCCTTCCTTTTCCTTAATTAATTCGGCTATCCATTTAAAACCGGTGAGTACATCGTAACAGGTAACCTGGTTTTCCGCGGCAACGCGATTGATCATATCGGTGGTGACGATCGTTTTCACTACCATATCCGTAGGTTTTGCAATCCCTTTGGCCTTGCGGGCCTCTATGAGATAGCTGAAGGCCAGTACAGCCGTTTGGTTACCATTCAGCAATACCCAGCTCCCTTTATGGTCTTTAACGGCTATCCCCACCCTGTCTGCATCCGGGTCGGTTCCCAATAAGATATCCGCATTCGTTTCCCGGGCCTTTTTCAGACCGATGCTCATAGCTTCACTCTCTTCGGGATTAGGATAAACAACAGTAGGGAAATTTCCATCGGGCCGGGATTGCTCCTCCACTATGGTTATGTTGGTGAAACCATAACGTCTCAATAATTCCGGAACCAGCATGATCCCCGTACCATGAATAGGGGTATATACGATCCTCAGATCGTGCTGCCGGGCAATAATATCGGGATATACGCTCAAATCTTTTGCCATCCGCCAATAAGCCTCATCCATATCTTTTCCGAGAGACTGGATAAGTTCTTCTCCACCACTCCATTGCACCTCTTCAACCGAAGTAATTTTATCCACCTCGGCGATCACGTTTTTATCATGCGGCGGCACCAACTGCCCCCCGTCATTCCAATATGCTTTATAACCATTATATTCCTTAGGATTGTGTGATGCGGTACAAACAACGCCGCCCTTGCAGCCCAGATTCCGTATGGCAAACGAGAGTTCCGGCGTGGGTCGCAAAGATTCAAACAAAAACGCCCGGATACCGTTGGCCGCCATCACATGGGCTGTAATTTCAGCAAACCCGCGGCTGTTGTTGCGGCTGTCGTGGGCTATGGCAATACTGATCTCTTCATCCGGATAAGTTTTCTTCAGGTAATTGGCATAACCCTGGGTGGCCATCCCTACGGTATATTTATTGATCCGGTTGGTTCCCACTCCCATGATACCTCTTAAGCCACCCGTGCCAAATTCAAGATTCCGGTAAAACGCTTCCGTAAGCTCCTCCGGGTTCTCCGCCTGCAACCGTCTTATCTCTTCCTTTGTGGCTTCATCAAACAATCCGTTAAGCCACATGTTTACACGCTCCTGAACAGTAGTATCCATTTGAATTAATTAAGATTTAATAAAAAAAGCAGACCATCTAATTTCGGAGAAATGGTGAAACTTTCAAAATTATTCCAACCAGGCACCCGTAATTTCCCCGTTTTCCACTTCCACAAATATATGTTCCTCTAAGGTGGTGGCTACGGCATAGCCGTAATAATCGGTATGTACCGGAAAAGTTTTATGCGTTCTGTCAACCAGGGCCAGGGTCTGGATTTTCCGGGGCTGATCCCGTAAAAACGGCTTCAACGCGTACAACATGGTTTTCCCGCTGTTGGCCACATCGTCCACCACAATCACCACCTTGCCGTCAAAGTTGCCCGGGCGCCCCAGCTCTATCTTGCGGGGAAATCTTTTATCGTCCACCGTAATGTCCGTTACCTCAATCTCACCTTTAAAAATTTCAGACATCAACCGGCTTAGTTTCAGGGCAATCACATATCCGTTGTCGCGGATACCCGCTAACAGTATTTGTTTTTCATCCGTATTGCGCTCCACTATTTCATACGCCATCCGCCTCAGTATCTTTTCAATTTTTTTTCCGGAAAGAATATAATTCTTCATCCTTTGATTCAATTATTCATATCAAAACTAAGTGGTATTCATGAATAAAACAATTTGTACTAAACATCTTATCTTAGCGTTACAACGAAGTATGATGCAATTACTTTTACAAGTCATTTTCAGCATAATAATAATAGCGGCTATCGGGTTATTCGCCAAAAGGATCCGGGATCTGCGTAAAAATATTCTTTCCGGCCGGGATGCCGATTATAGTGACCAGCCTTCCCTTCGCTGGAAGAATGTGCTCCTGCTGGCTTTCGGTCAAAAGAAGATGTTTCGCAATCCGCTGGTAGCCGTACTTCACTTTTTTGTATATGCGGGCTTTATCATCATCAATATCGAAGTGCTCGAAATTATCTTAGACGGGATTCTGGGCACGCACCGGCTCTTCGCACCGGTTTTGGGCGGGTTTTACGATTTCCTGATCAACGCGTTTGAAATACTGGCGGTGCTGGTGATCCTTTCCTGTGCCATTTTCCTGATCCGCAGGAACATTTTAAAAATAAGACGATTTACCAGCAAAGATCTTAACGGGTGGCCCCGAAGCGATGCGAATTATATTTTGATCACGGAAATTGTGCTGATGCTGCTTTTCTTAACCATGAATGCCACCGACCTGGCATTGCAGGAAAAAGGATACGGCCATTACGCACTAAATCCTACCTCCCGTTTTTTTATCTCAGGATCATTAGCCCCTCTTTATGCTTCGCTCAATGAAGCGTCGCTGGCGGCTATCGAAAGAAGCTGCTGGTGGCTGCACATACTCGGTATCCTGGCCTTTATGAATTATCTTCCTTATTCCAAGCATCTGCATATTCTTTTTGCCTTCCCCAATGCCTATTATGCCCGGCTTCAGCCCAAAGGTGAGATGAACAATATGCCGGCTGTTCAACAGGAAGTTTTGTACGCCATGCACCCCGAATCGGCCCCTGCGGAGGCAACGCCACCCGGGCGGTTTGGCGCCAAGGACGTATTTGATTTAAGCTGGAGAAACCTGCTGGACGCCTATTCCTGCACCGAGTGCGGCAGATGCTCTGCAGCCTGCCCCGCCACCACCACCGGGAAAGCGCTTTCTCCGAGAAAGATTATGATGGCTACCAGGGACCGGGCTGAGGACGTAGGAAAAAATATTCGTAAAAACGGAAGTTTTGTAAACGACGATAAAACCTTGTTGTACGACTATATTACCGTCGAAGAACTCCGCGCATGTACCACCTGCAATGCCTGCGTTGAAGAATGCCCGGTAAGCATCAGCCCGCTTGAAATCATACTCGAACTGCGCCGTTCGCTTGTTATGGAAGAAAGCAATGTGCCGCAGGAGTGGAATGTCATGTTCAATAATATAGAGAATAATTTTGCACCCTGGCAATTCAGCCCTGACGACAGGGACCGGTGGAAAGAATTCACAAACGGGTAGTGGTAGTGCTATTTCACCGCCTTCGCCCGCACCTTCAAACTCACTTTTACGTTATCACTCATAGTGAGACTGTTGTCGCCCACGTGGTAATCCCTCCGGTTGAGGCTAAGTTCTCCCGCAAAAATATAATCGCCGTTATCCGGCGTAACCTTAAATGGAAAGGAAATTTCTTTGGTTACATCCTTGATGGTGAGTTTCCCAAACATATACAGGTAGTCCTTGCTGGTGCTTTTTGTAATTTTGATGGATTCAAAACGCATCAGCGGATATTTGCTGACTTCAAAAAAACTTGCCGAAAGCAAATGGTTGTTGCGCTGGTTAATGCCCGTATTAATAGTACTCACTTCTATGGTTACATCAAAATGAGCATCAGCAAGATGGTCTTCGGAAAAAACGATAGCGCCTTTTAAGCCTTTAAAATCTCCTTTTACGTTGATCCCGAAATTTCTTACCTTAAACCCAACCTCCGATCCCTCATCTACAGGCCTGTATTGCTGTGCTATGCTTATATTCGTGATAAGAAAAGCAAGTAGGGATGCGGCAATATATCTCATATCGTTTCGGGAAATTTTCGGGTTTAGGTAAAGTTATAAACAGATTTGCAAACGGCTTCCTTATTTTCAAAGTATTCTCAACGCCATCACCATGTGCACAAAATAGGATAATGCCAAATTTCGTTTAGCTTTGAAATTAAAATACAATTCAGCATGGATATTCCGATCATGTCAGATTTAGCGGCCCGTCAGGAAAGCCCTGAAATATTATTCTGGGTAGGATGTGCCGGCAGTTTTGACCAGCGTGCACAGAAAATCACAAGAGCCTTTGCCAGTATTCTCAATAAAGTGCAGATCAAATACGCTATCCTTGGGAAGGAAGAAGCCTGTACCGGCGATCCGGCAAGAAGAGCGGGGAATGAATTCCTGTTCCAGATGATGGCATACCAGAATATCCAAACGCTCAACAATTACGGCGTCAAAAAAATTGTTACCGCCTGTCCGCATTGTTTCAATATCATAAAAAATGAATACCCCGCCCTGGGAGGCAGTTATGAAGTGATCCACCACACGGTTTTCCTGCAACAGTTAATTGATGAGGGAAAAGTGAAAATGAAAGAAAACGGCAGCTTTAAGGGAAAACGGATCACCTATCACGACAGTTGTTACCTCGGCCGCGCCAACAACATTTACGAGGCGCCGCGCAAGGTACTGGAGGCACTGGATATCGAGCTGGTGGAAATGAAGCACTGCCGCAGCAAGGGAATGTGCTGCGGGGCCGGTGGCGCCCAGATGTGGAAAGAAGAAGAAAAGGGTTCGGTAAGGATCAATATTAAAAGAACCCGGGAAGCCATTGATACCGGCGCCGGCATCATCGCTGCCGCCTGCCCTTACTGCAATACCATGCTGACCGATGGTTTAAAAAACCAGGAAAAGGAAAACATGCAGGTGCTGGATATCGCGGAATTAATTGAAGCCTCAATGGAATAAACATGAAAGACCTCAAATGGAAGATCCTTGCTTCAGAATATCTTTATAAAGCCACCTGGTTTACCATCCGTAAAGACCGGTGCGAAACGCCCGGGAAAAAGATTGTTGACCCCTATTACGTTTACGAATTCCCAACCTGGGTATCAGCGGTGGCGCTCACGGAAGATCATAAAGTAATTATGGTGCGCCAGTATCGTCATGCCCTGGGGGAAACCCTTATGGAAATCCCGGGAGGATGTGTAGATGATACCGACCCCTCCCTGCAGTCCGCAATTGCAAGGGAACTCCTGGAAGAAACCGGGTATCAATTCACCCATTACGAATACCTCGGAAAGATATCTCCCAATCCTTCCACCAACGACAATCTTATGCACATGTTTATCGCCCGTGGCGGTAAAAAGGTGCAGGAACAACAACTCGATCCCAATGAAGAGATTGAAGTGTATCTGTTCAGCATGGAAGAGATAAAACAAATGTTGAAAGAAAATAAAATACTGCAGGCGTTACACGTTACCTGCCTGTTTTACGCCCTGAATAAACTGGGATACATGCAATATTAACAAAGTTATCCACAAAAATCCAGAGATACGCAGGTTAATAATCGGGTTATTCACATTCAATGATCCGGCTATCCAACTCAGGATCTCATATTTTCATACTGCAAAGGGATCCCCAGCTCCCAGGTTTTTGAAGCCTGGATGATAGCTTGCAGGTCGTCAATCTTTTTACCGGTTACCCTCACCAAATCATCATTGATGGAGGCCTGTACCTTAAATCCGGCATCTTTGATCAGCTTCACAATCTTTTTTGCGTCTTCCTGCTTCAGTCCGTTCTTTACCGTTACCTCTTTCTTCCAAACTTTCCCGCTTTGCATCCCCTCTTTCGACAGGTCGAAAGCCTCGGGCGCCACACCCTGTTTGTGCGCCCGGCTGACCAATACATCTATCAACTGGCGCATTTTCATGTCATCATCCGTTTCTATATTCAGCCGGTATTCTTTCCTGTTAAAATCCATTACCACATGCGCATTCTTGAAATCAAATCGGTTGGTAATCTCCTTTCGCGTAACGTTCACCGCGTTGTCCAGCAGTTGCGCGTCAACTTTACTTACAATATCAAATGAAGGCATAATGTGTGCATTTTCGATACAAATATAACCATATATCCTGAGGCCGACATTTGCAGCAATGGATCATTACAATAATTTGCTGTACTTTGAGCGAAATAAAACGGTGATAATATGCAGTCGAATTTCAGATATGCCATTCCGGCCATAGCCCTGAGTTTGTTTACCCTTTGTTACGGCACCGCGCAAAGCAAAAAAGAGCAGAGAACCTTTTATGAGATAAAAGTTTATCATTTTGCCACCACGGAGCAGGAGGCGCTGCTGGACCATTACCTTTCCAAAGCTTATCTGCCCGCCCTCCACAGAGCCGGCATCAAACAGGTAGGCGCTTTTAAACCCCTGGCCAACGATACCGCGGCTGACAAAAGATTGTACGTGCTGATCCCGCACTCTTCCCCGGAACAATGGGTGGCGCTCCCCCAACAACTGCAAAAGGATGCCGACTATAATACTATTGCCCGGCCATACAACAACGCGCCTTATGATGCCGCTCCTTATACCCGCATGGAATCCATTATCCTACGGGCTTTCAGGCTGGCTCCCCAATTAACTCCTCCCCGGCTCAAAGGCGATAAAAAAGACCGGATCTATGAATTACGGAGTTACGAAAGCGCTACGGAAAAACAATATTGGAAAAAGGTGCACATGTTCAACGAAGGCGGAGAAATCCCCCTGTTCAACCGGCTGCGGTTCAACGCCATTTTTTACGGAGAGGTAATAGCCGGAAGCCGCATGCCCAACCTGATGTATATGACCAGCTTTGAAAACCTGGCCGACCGGAATGCACATTGGGATACCTTCCGCGAAGACAGTGAATGGAAAATCCTTTCGGCAAAACCGGAATACCAGCATATAGTCATAAGGAATGAAACTATCTTAACAACCCCTACCTCCTATTCGGATTTTTAAGCAGAAGTATCCAATCATGAGGAAAACGATCATCATAGTATTTTCACTTTTGCTTGCCGGCTTATCTGTACGTTCCCAAACGCCTAAGGATCTTGCGGGGAGTTATTATCTTGAAGGGGTGAAAGACACGAAAAGCGGTTTTCAATTAAAAGCCAATTATACTTTTACCTTCTTTTTTAATTACGGAGGTATTGACAGATACGGTTCGGGAAGATGGACGGAAGAAAAGAACAGCATCGTATTCAACAGTCGCCCGAAACCATTCAGGTTATACAAACTGCTCTCGGCCCGGAGAGTGAACGATAATTTTGTGACCCTGAAATTTACCGATCCCAACCCCGGCGTTATAAAAGGTATTGAATGCACCTTGTTCACATCAAGAGGGCGACAGAAATTATATACGGATGGGGAAGGTGTCGTAAGGTTTCCGAGGAACGTGGTGGATTCCATACAGGTATTTTCTCCTTTTTTCCCCGACCACCCGTTTACCTATATCGTGTCCAATAAAATCCAGAACAGCTTTGAGTTTGCTTTTGAGAAGGGGATGGCAGAGGTGTTTTTCGAGGACTTTACGTTGCGCCTTGTCAATAACATGCTTTCGGGTCAGCATCCGCTACTGAACGGGAACCAGTTTCGATACGTAAAAGACGACCTATAAGATAATGAGATGCCGGTTTTGGTTATCTGCCCTACAACCAATATTTTTGTCCTCTTCAAATTTGAATAAGAAATGCCAAATAGAGTGATACAATTCCGCCAGGCTTTGCGTGAAGCAATGAATGAGGAGATGCGCAGAGACGAACGCGTGTTTTTAATGGGTGAAGAGGTAGCTGAATACAATGGGGCCTACAAAGTCAGCCAGGGTATGCTGGATGAATTTGGTCCGCAGCGGGTGATTGACACCCCTATTTCGGAACTTGGTTTTACCGGGATAGCAGTAGGTGCCGCTCAAAACGGGCTTCGTCCGATAATAGAATATATGACCTGGAACTTTGCCTTGCTGGCCCTGGACCAGATATTGAATACAGCTTCCAAAATGCTGGCTATGAGCGGCGGCCAGGTGGGCTGTCCTATTGTTTTTCGCGGACCCAACGGTTCGGCGGGGCAATTGGGCGCCCAACATTCCACGGCCTATGAAAGCATGTACGCCAATTTACCCGGATTAAAGGTGGTGTCGGTTTCCAATCCTTATGATGCCAAGGGGCTTTTGAAAAGCGCCATCCGGGATGACGACCCGGTGATATTCATGGAAAGCGAGGTGATGTACGGAGATAAGGGAGAAGTTCCTGAAGAGGAATACCTGATCCCTATCGGAAAAGCTGACGTTAAAAGGCCGGGTACCGATGTTACCATCGTATCCTTCAATAAAATGATGAAGATCGCTTTGGGGGCTGCGGAAGAACTGGCTAAGGAAAATATCAGTGCGGAGGTCATAGACCTGCGTACCATTCGTCCCTTAGACTGGCATACCGTATTGGAATCGGTGAAAAAAACCAACCGGCTGGTGATCGTGGAAGAACAATGGCCCTTTGCTTCCGTTTCTTCCGAACTCACTTATCGCATACAAAAAGAAGGATTCGACTATCTGGATGCCCCCATTCGTCGCATTACCAGCGCCGACGCACCGATGCATTATGCCCCCAACCTGGTGGCAGCCTATTTGCCGGATGTCCCGAGAACCATAAAAATCATTAAGGAAGTAATGTACCTGCGGAAGTGATCTTTTCCCGGATGCGCAACATCTTTTTACCGGAGAAAAATCTCCGGTTTTTTTTTGACTAACTTTGAATCTACGGGAACTGGTTTTACAGGAAATCATTTATAGATCATTCTATCAAAAAAACCAGCCACAAGATTCTCCCGGAGCAGCATTCAAATAAATTTTTTCTATAATAATGAAGACCGGTTTTTGTATTTTTCTACTCCTTTTTTCACTTCACCCGTTAGCGCAGCAACGAATAACGCCGTTGAATACCGACACCATTCCGTTGATGACGGAAGTGGTGATCAAAGGTTATGAATCCCAAAAACGTTTGTTGGAAACCCCTGCGCCGGCGGCTGTGGTAAGCAGAAACGATATAGAACGATTTTCACCTGCGGCGCTCACCCCGGCTATCAACGCGGTACCGGGGATCAGAATGGAAGAACGTTCGCCAGGCAGCTACCGGTTGAGCATCAGGGGCAGCTTGCTACGGTCGCCCTTTGGGGTTCGGAATATAAAAGTATATTGGAACGATATCCCGTTTACGGATGCCGGCGGCAATACTTATTTCAACCTGGCAGACCAGAGCAGTTTGGGCCAGATTGAAATACTGAAAGGCCCGGGAGGAAGTCTCTACGGAGCCAACACCGGCGGGGTGATCATCCTTCATCCCGATGAATTACCGCTTTCACCGGAAAACGAGGGTGCAGAAAATCGTTTTCGCGCGCAGGTCACCGGCGGATCTTACGGCCTGGCAAGTGAAAATATACAATGGAAATTCAGGAACAAAAATATCAGTTCGAGCGTCACCCAAAGCCATTTACAATCAGACGGATACCGTGAAAACACCCGGTTGCGCCGGGATGTGCTGCAATGGAACGGCTCGGCCTATCTCTCTGAAAAAGACAAGCTGGACTGGATACTGATGTACGCTGATATATTTTACCAAACGCCGGGAGGATTAAACCTGGAACAGATGATGGACAACCCGCGTATGGCCCGCCCGGACGCGGTGGAAAAAAAGGCCGCCATTTATAACAAAACGCCGTTTGCCGGAATCAGCAACCAATACCGGTTCAGCAAACACTGGAGCAATGTTACTTCCCTTATGTTCAATTACTCGGATTTTACCAACCCGTTTATCACCAATTACGAAACAAGAAAGGAAACAAACCTGGGGTTACGCACCAAATTTGTGTATCATCTGACTGCAGGAAAACACGACGTGAAATTTACCGCGGGCATGGAATGGCTCAGGAACTATGCCGCCATCAATAATTTCGGAAATATCAATGGCAAACCCGACACGGTTCAGTTCAGAGACAAAATGTGGGCCCGGCAGGTCTCACCATTTCTACAGGGAGAATGGCAGTTGGGCAAACGCTTCCGGTTGCAGGCAGGGGTGGGAAGTAACTTATTCGTTTATCATTATCAACGGCTTACCGATCCGGATCCTTCCAAAAAGGGAAAGACGCTGGAAAACCAGTTAATGCCGCGCATTGCCGCCTTATACCGGATCACTGAAGACATTTCCGTCTATTCTTCTTTAAGCAAGGGATTTTCCCCACCTTCGATCGCGGAAGTGCGGCCATCGGATGGCAACTTCTACAGCAACCTGCAACCCGAATTCGGATGGAACCGCGAAATTGGCGTCCGGGGACATACTTTCCAAAACCGTTTACAATTCGATATTTCGGTTTACCGGTTTAAGCTGCGCGATGCCATTGTAAAACGGGTGGACTCTTCGGGGGCTGACTATTTTGTAAATGCGGGCGGCACCAATCAGAAAGGGATTGAAATTTTTGCCGCATATACCCTGGTGCATAACCATCTTAATTTTATCCAAAACATCCGGCTATGGTCGGGCGTTACACTCAATGATTTTATATTTACCGATTACATCATAAACAATAAAAACTATTCCGGCAACGCGCTAACGGGGGTGGCAAAAACTATCTGGGTGGGCGGACTGGATATCAGCAGCCGTCCCGGGCTATTCCTGAATACTTCGTTTACCCATACTTCTAAACTGCCGTTAAACGACGCCAATACCGCTTACGCTTCCGCCTATGATATCCTGTTAGCAAAACTGGGATGGAAAAAACATTTCTCAGGTTTCTCCCTTGAATTTTTTGCAGGCGTTGACAATGCGTTAAACCAGCTGTACAGCTTAGGAAATGATATCAATGCAGCATTCGGAAACCGGTATTATAATCCGGCCCCCGGCAGGAATTATTACGGAGGGATAACGGTGGCTTTCTAAAAAAAATCCTGGTTCAGCGGGATATTTCCCTGATATGACGCTGAACCGGGATGATTATTTGTGCTAAAAATATAAAAGATGCTAAAAAATGGATGCTAATGATGCCACACCTGCTGCAAAGAGATAGCATAAACCCATACAAAAGGCGGCTAACAAACCTAATTTGGTAACCAATTTCCAGGTGGAAACATCATAAGAACGATCGGATCTAAGTACTTGCGTTTTCATGGATGAATGTTTAAAGTTTTAGAGGATAAGATTTTTTAGTAACGTAAAGTTATATTGTACCGATATAAATATGAATTATCCACGTTAAAATTATCAGAAAGAACCAGTGTTTTTAACCTTTGATAACAAAAAAGATTTTATATTATTGCTTCATAAAACGAATTATCAGAGATGTCGAATATTCTTATCATAGACGATGAAAAAGCCATCCGCAAAACTTTAGGAGAGATATTATCCTATGAGGGCTATAAAATAGATGAAGCCGTGGACGGCGATGAAGGGTTGAGAAAGTTTAAAGAAAAAAACTATGATGCCGTGCTTTGTGATATTAAGATGCCCAAAATAGATGGAATTGAATTCCTGGATAAAGTTAATGGGATCAATCCGGATGTTCCCATTATTATGATTTCCGGGCATGGCACCATTGAAACAGCCGTGGAAGCCGTAAAAAAGGGCGCCTACGATTATGTTTCCAAACCACCCGATCTTAACCGGCTTCTGATTACTATTCGCAATGCCATGGACAAAACGAATTTGGTTACCGAGGCCAAAGTGCTGCGGCGAAAAGTGACCAAGGTGGAGGATATGATCGGGGAATCTGCTCCCATCATCAGGATCAAGGAAACCATTGATAAAGTGGCGCCCACAGACGCCCGGGTTATGATCACGGGGGAAAACGGGGTGGGTAAGGAACTCGTGGCAAGGTGGATCCACGAAAAAAGCGCCCGGGCTACCATGCCCATAATAGAAGTGAACTGCGCCGCTATCCCGGGCGAATTGATCGAAAGCGAATTGTTTGGTCACGAAAAAGGCTCATTTACCTCCGCTGTAAAGCAACGGATCGGGAAGTTTGAACAGGCGCACGGCGGCACCCTGTTTTTAGACGAAATTGGCGATATGAGCCTCGAGGCCCAGGCAAAAGTACTGCGGGCGCTGCAGGAAGGAAAGATTACAAGAGTGGGGGGCGATAAAGACATTTCTGTAGATGTACGGGTGATTGCTGCTACCAATAAAGACCTGCTAAAGGAGGTGGAGGAGAAAAGATTCCGTTTGGACCTCTATCACCGTTTAAGCGTTATCATTATACATGTGCCTTCTTTAAATGAAAGAAGAGACGATATCCCGTTGTTGGTAGATAAATTTCTCACAGATATTTGCAAGGATTACGGTATTGCCTTGAAAACCCTTAACGCAGACGCGCTAAAAGCATTGCAGGAAAACAACTGGACGGGAAATATCCGGGAATTAAGGAACGTGGTGGAAAGACTGGTTATCTTGTCGGGCAGGAATATTACGGTGGAGGACGTCCGGAATTATGTATTGCGCGCTATCTGAAAGTCATTTTGAAAAAAATATATTGTATATGCGGACTGGGCTCTGATGAGCGAATCTTCGGGAAGCTGGATTGGGGTGCTGCCGATGTTGCTTACCTGCCCTGGCTGTCTCCCGGAAAAAAGGAAACGCTTCCTGCATATGCCGCCCGGATGAGCGAACGGATCACCGGCACAAACATCACGCTGGTGGGTGTGTCCTTCGGCGGCATAATGAGTATTGAAATCGCCAAACTCATTGCCATCGAAAAAGTAATACTGATTTCCAGCGTGAAATCACATCTTGAAATGCCCCGCTGGATGAAAGCATCAGGGAAACTAGGACTGGATACGCTTCTGGGTGAAAAGCAATTTCACAAGATCCGCCCGGTATCATTTCTTGAACCTATAGAAAATTTTTTCCTGGGAGCGGAAACCGATGAAGAAAAAGCATTGGCGCATGAATACAGGGAAAACATTGATCCCCAGTATCTAAAATGGTCTATCCATCAAATCATCAACTGGAAAAACAAATGGCGGCCTGAAAACCTATACCATCTGCACGGCACCAAAGACCGGATTTTTCCTTACAAAAGAGTGCAACCCACGCACAGTATCCCGGGCGCCGGGCATTTTATGATTTACCAGTACCCCGGAGAAGTGTCTTCGGTCCTGCAGGAAATTATTTGACCGTATATCGTGTTTGCGATAGTTTAACATAAAAACCGGTTGGTTTTAAACTCCATCCGGCACAATGAGTACCATTTTCCAGCTATTTTATACTATTTTTGACTCCTTCATAAAAACAGAGCTACATGAGTTTAGGCTGGACCCTTTTTATTATAACCACCATTGGTTCTCTTATCGGTTTGTATGGCATGTTTAAAAAAGCGGGATTGGAACCCTGGAAAGCGCTGATCCCTTATTACAACACCTGGTGTATGATCGAGAAGATGCCGCTGAAAAGATACTGGTTCTTTTTACAATTCATTCCTATCGTTGGTCAATTTGTTACCATTTGGATTTGCATCCGTTTTGTAGAGCACTTCGGACGATTTTCACTGTTGCACCATACTGCTACGGTTTTTTTACCCTTTTTATACTTTCCCTATCTTGGGTTTTCAAAAAATGAGCGGTACGCCGGAAATACGGTTGTCAAAAATTATAAGAAATCCTCCACCAGGGAGTGGATTGATGCCGGCGTTTTTGCGGTAGTGGCCGCTACGATCATCCGTACTTTCATTTTCGAAGCTTATGTTATCCCTACCGGCAGTATGGAAAAAACGCTGCTGGTCAATGATTTTTTATTTGTGAGCAAAATGAGTTACGGCCCCAGGCTGCCCAACACGCCGCTGGCTATTCCCTTTGTTCATCATACCGCCCCCATCCTGGGCACCAAATCTTATGTAGAGTGGATTAAACTTCCTTATAAACGTTTATGGAATACCCCGGTAAAACGCAATGACGTGGTGGTATTCAATTACCCCGTGGGAGATACGGTAATCGGGGAATACCAGTCAAACTTCAATTATTATGATGTTTTGCGGGAGCAATACGGAGGCAACCGGGAAGCCTTGCTACAAAGAGACGACATCATTGTAAGACCTGTGGATAAGAGAGAAAATTTTATCAAACGCTGCGTTGGGATCCCGGGAGATACGATACAACTGAAAGAAGGGATATTGTATGTAAACGGGGAACCGGGATATGTGCCGAAAGCCTCAGCGACTTTTTATAATGTACAAACCAAAGGGCAGTATTTTGATGAAGACGTTTTAAAGGAAGATTTTAATGTAGAAACGGATCCCGACCGCTATCAGTTGCGAATGGGTAACAATATGAACTACCTGATAGACTTAACAGAAGAAGAAGCAGCCCGGATGAAACAATTGCCTTACGTGGAAAGCGTGGTAAAAGATGTGGTTGAATACAACCCCAATGTTTTTCCCAATGATACGGCAAGATACAAATGGAGTGAGGATTTCTACGGGCCCATCTGGGTTCCCAAAAAAGGTGCCACCATTACCCTCACCCCCGAAAATATTCCATTTTACAGAAGGATCATCTCCGTTTATGAGCACAATACACTGGAGGAGAGAGACGGGCAATTCATCATCAACGGGAAAGCCACCAATCAATATACTTTTACTATGGATTACTTCTGGATGATGGGGGACAACCGTCATAACTCCCAGGATTCGAGGTTCTGGGGATACGTTCCTGAAGATCATGTAGTGGGAAAAGCCTCGTTGATATGGTTTAGTTGGGATGGCGGCCCACGGTGGAAGAGACTGTTCAGAACTATAAAATAAAATGAGATACTGTGTTGCCTCCGGCGTCTGCGAAGTGAGAACGGGGAACGCTCCCCATGGCAGTAATAACGGCTATTAATCAACCAATTCTTCCCTGGCGGTTTTGTTATACTGCTCCGCCAGTTTCCGTTGCGTTTCAAAAGGCACTACTGCGTATTCATGAAAATGCATTTTGAACTTTGCCCGTCCCTGGGTCAGTGATCGCAATGACGATGAATAATCGCTCATTTCAGCAAGCGGAACGGCGGCGGTGATCTTTGTAAAATTTCGCTCTCCGTCTATACCTTCCACAATGGCCCGCCGGGTTTGCAAATCACCCATCACCGCGCCCGTAATATCTTCCGGGCACAAAACTTCTACTTTATAAACCGGTTCCAGCAGCTGTGGAGACGCCAGTTGGAAAGCATTTTTAAAAGCCATGAGTCCGGCTATCTTGAAAGAAATATCATTACTGTCAACCGGGTGCATTTTCCCATCGAACACCGAAACCCGGATGTCTCTTACATAAGAACCGGTAAGCGGCCCTTCCCGCATCTTTTCCATCACTCCTTTTAGTATGGAGGGTAAGAACCGCTGGTCTATGGCTCCTCCTACAATACAATTGTAAAAAGCCAGTTTTCCACCCCAGGAAAGTTCCTGTACATCTTTTCCACGGACCGTAAGTCCCGCCGGATCGGGCATATTCCCATACCAGGGCTCAATACGCATGTGCACTTCTCCAAACTGCCCCGCTCCCCCCGATTGTTTTTTATGCCTGTAAACCGCTTCGGCTGAAGTCCGGATGGTTTCCCTGTATGGAATTCGC
The DNA here is from genome assembly GCA_023957125.1 of Chitinophagaceae bacterium. Taxonomy (GTDB): domain Bacteria; phylum Bacteroidota; class Bacteroidia; order Chitinophagales; family Chitinophagaceae; genus Agriterribacter. The sequence goes on along the minus strand of JAMLHL010000021.1, from coordinate 43,179 downwards.
GGCGCTTCAAAGATAACTTCTACTTTATGTTTGTTTTGCAATTTCCACCTGATCACAGCCAAATGCATGTCGCCCTGGCAATGAATAATGGTTTGCTTCAATTCGGAAGAAACCTGAACGATCAGGGTGGAGTCTTCTTCCCGCAATTGATGCAAGGCAGCCGAAAGTTTTTCTTCTTCACCCTTATTCACTGTTCTCACCGCAATACTCATATTCGGAGCGGGAAATTCAATAGGCTTCAATGCATAATTTACATTTTTGTCGTGCAGGGTATTATTAACATGTGTATTCTTCAACTTTAGCGTAGCGCCAATATCGCCGGCGCTCAGTTCATTCACCTGGCTCCTTTTATTTCCCTCCATAACATACAGCTGGTTCAGTTTTTCTGAAACACCCGTTGTTTCGTTCATTAATTCCATGCCTGATTTTATGGTACCGGAAAACACTTTTAAAAAAGACAACTCGCCTATATGCGGTTCCGAGATGGCTTTAAAAACAAACGCACAAACCGGTTTTCCGGGATCACAATGAACAGGCTCGCCGTTTACGGAAGTTTGCGGGGGCATTTCATTTGCACCCGGACAAATATTGTCAATAAAGCCCATCAGGCGTCCGCTTCCCATGTTCCGTTCTGCCGACAAACAAAATAAGGGAAAGAGATCGCGGTTGATCATGGCCTGCTTCATTCCGGTTTTGATTTCATCTTCATCTAATTCTCCTTTTTCAAAATATTTTTCCATTAATGTTTCATCGTTACCGGCAACGGCTTCTATCAACTCTTTGTGCAACCGATCCGCCTTGTCTTTTTCTTCCGGGGGAATGGGGAGCTTCTGCGGTTTTCCACCCCCGTCTTTAAAAGTGTACAGGGTCATTCTCAGTACATCAACAATACTCCTAAAGCCTTCTCCCTGCTGAAGAGGATATTGCACGATGGTAATATTATTGCCAAAATGCCGTTTGGCCTCCTTTACTGTTTCATCGTAATTAGCCTTTTCATCATCCAGGTGATTTACCGCGAAGACCATGGGGGTTTTAAACTGTTCCGTATAATCCCAGATCAAACCTGTACTCACTTCCACTCCCATCGCCGCATTTAATAGCATGATGCCGGTATCGGCCACCCTAAGAGCGGAAACCACTTCTCCCACAAAATCGTCATAGCCCGGCGTATCAATGATGTTGATTTTATATCCCCGCCATTTGGTATGCAATAATTTGGAGAAGATGGAATTGCCTCTTTCCTGCTCCAACTCATGGTAATCGCCCACTGTATTTTTTTCGGCAATCGAACCGCGCCGCGACAACAGCCCTGCTTCGAAAAGAAAACACTCCGCAAGCGTTGTTTTGCCGGAGCCGGCGTGCCCAAGCAATACAATATTCTTTACATGGGAAGTATCATATTCTGCAGCCATGAGAACAATGTTTAAAAATGAAGAAAAACAGACCTGTACAGGGGCATTTTCTGAAGAAATATCCTTCGAAAAATAAATATTTTATTACCTGGTTTCTCACCACATCCCGCACAGGGATAAAGTCAGGTATAATTAACTAAAAACTGTTGAAACTCATTTTTGATTTCACCCAGCCTTTCCCTGAGGTGCTGGTAGTCGGCCGATAATTTTTTATACCCAGATGAAACCACTTCGGGAACAAATCCCTTATCGGGCACCATTTCCGGTACCGGGGCTTTGTTATACGATTTAATGGATTGTTTCAGGTCGCGAATATTGGTCAACTGGATGTCGAACTGGTTTTCGTAATGTTCAATGTCTTTGAGAACTTCTTTGTTTGTAATGTGGGCGGCTACCTGCTGGAGTTCGCTCTTCATGCGTGTAAATTCTTCGCGCTGGGAACGTAACGCCTCCCTCCAATTATTACATTCCTCTGAGAATTGAGCGATGTCTGAAATAACCATGGGCGTACTATTTAAAAGTGAAGAAAATAAATGATCAATTGTCTTTCAGCCAATGGGATCGGATAGTGCTGATTAAAAATACAAAAAAATCAATAAAGAACTCTATTTACCGGAAATAAAAAACCATCCGCAAAGCACAAGGCATTTACGGATGGTGGGGTTGTCTATCAACTTCCCTGATAGGAAATTTACTGCGTTACTACCGGTATAATTATTCTCTTGTCGCCCAATACACACTCGACAAAATATACGCCCTTCGCATAAGGTGTAAGATTAATATCATTTACCGTGTTGCTCATAGTGGTAACCAGGATCCTTCTGCCTACCCTGTCAAATACCGTTACCTGTACCGGCCCGGGCGGTAATTTGGAGAAGATCAGCTTTGCCAGCCCGTTGCCCGGGTTGGGCGACACTTTAACCCTGATATCTCCTATGAAAATCCCTCCTTCCGGCATAAAGAAGTACTCCGGCGATTCACCGCTGCAACCTGTATCGGCGCTGGTAACCGCCACTTTATACCTTCCGTAACCCCTCGGCTTGTACCTATTATTGGTAGCGCCCGGGATCAGCACGCCCTCCTTGTACCATTGATAATTATCGGCAGCCGAGGCAACCAGTTCATTGCCCGATTGTGTGATAGACGGTGTGGGAAGACCGGCGATCACGATATTGATCTCATCCGGTTCCATCACCCCACAGCGCGTTACTTCCACGCTATACGTACCCGATACTGTTGGATATATGATCTGCGAGGTTTCTCCCGTACTCCACAGATAGGTAGCTCCCGGATTGCCCGCATCAAGCTTCACTGAATTCCCGAAGCAGACAGTGGTGTCATTGCCGAGGTTCACCGGTTCTGCCGCCGTTTTCAGGGATATTTCAATTTCATCTTCGCCCACACAGCCGTTGTTGTCAACCGTTACTTTATATATTCCTGCAGCCGATACCGGGATTGTTTGGGAGGTAGCCGTGGTACTCCAGGAATAGGTTGCTCCCGGATAGCCCGCATTGAGTATAATGCTGCTACCTGTGCAGATAGCCGTATCATTACCCAGGAAAACCGGGATCGTGGTGTTTACATCTATCTTTATGGATCCGCTGCCGCTGCAGGTGCCTTTATTCACCACCACGCTGTATTCACCCGCAACACCCGCAGAAATGGTTCTGGTGGTTTCTCCCGTGCTCCATACATAAGTAGCCCCGAGGTTACCCGCATCCAGGATCACGCTGCTGCCGGCACAGATCGTAGTGTCCTTCCCGAGATCAACCGTAAGCTCCGGAACAACCGTTACTTTGATCATCCCCGTTCCCGTACAGCCGCCACTTTTTACGGTAACCATATAAGTATCTTCAGATGCTACTGTGATAGTACGCGTGGTTTCGCCATTCGGCATCCACTCGTAAGTGGCGCCCGGAAAATCACCCGCATCCAATACGATGCTGCTGCCCGTGCAGATGGTTGTGTCATTGCCAAGCTTGACAGAGACCGCCGTACCACTCACAAGAACCTGCTCTTCATGCGTTTCCGAGATATTCGCATTATTGGTTATGGTAAGCTTTACAGAATACAAACCTCCATCCGTATAAATATGAGATGTGGTGGAATAAAAGCCGCTTACCACCGGACTGCCATCTCCAAAATCCCATGTATAATCTTTAACGCTACCGCACACTTCAGATTCACTGGTGAAAGTAACTTCGATGGGGTTGCATACACCCGATTGGGTATAACTAAACATTGGTTGTACCTCCGGTTTCTTAGTGATGATAATGGTATCGCTCGCCTCACAGCCATCTTTTTTAACCGTCACCCAATATTTGCCTGCGCCGAGGGCATGCACCGTGCGGCTTTTCTGAATGGAATAAATCGGGTCAAAAGTGCTTCCCCATTTATAAGTGGTACCCGGGCCATGATCGCCTGCATCGAGGGTAAGCGATTCTCCGCTGCACATACTTTGATCGGGGCCAAGATCTACAACCAACGGGGTGGTATTAACCGTAATCGCTTTGGAACCGCTGCCCGTGCAGCCGTCTTTGGTGACATCCACCGTATAAGTAGCGTTAGCCGTAGGGCTTACCGTGATCGTCTGGCTCGTTTCGCCGGTACTCCAGGCATAAGTGGCACCTGCTCCGTGAGCTCCGGCGTCTATCGTAATACTGCCACCGGCGCAGATCGAAGCCGCAGCACCAAGGTTCACAACAGGCTTGGTATTTCCTGTTACTAAAATATCTTTTTCAAAAGTGTCAGAAGAACCACTGTTGTTTGTCACTTTCAAGCGTACGTGATAGGTACCGGCTGTAGCATAACCATGCGAAATAGTTGGGATAAATCCGGATTCAGCCGGGGTGCCATCTCCAAAATCCCATTCATAATTTGTAATACTTCCGCTGCATACGACAGAAGCATCTGTGAAATCAATATTAAGCGGGCTGCAGAAGTTGGTTTGCACCGAATTAAACATAGGTTCCACCGCCGGTTTCTCAATAATCAGAATAGTATCGGTAACGGAGCAACTGTTTTTGGTAACCGTTACCCAGTATTTACCTGCTCCCAGGGCAAGCACCGTTCGGGTGGTTTTAGTGGAATACACCGGGTTATATGTGCTTCCCCATTGATAACTGGCACCTGATCCATGATCGCCTGCGTCCAGCGTAAGACTACCGCCCGGGCACATCGTCTGGTCCGGACCGAGATCCACCGTAAAAGGTGGGGTTACGTTAACGGTAACCGAACCGGTAACGTCATTTCCACATTTGGTTTTGGTAACGGTATAAGTTGTATTGGTCGAAGGGCTGGCTTCAGGATTATAGATCGTGGCATCGTTTAAACCGGTTGCCGGGCTCCATAAATAAGTAGCACCGGGTTCATAGCCTGCATCCAACTGAACGCTGCCGCCCTCGCAAATTTCCAAAGGACCGGTCATAGTAACCGGTGAAGGGCCGGGTGAAAAGGTTACGTTGACAGTTTCAAGCTCATACGCCGACCACGAATTATCACCCTCGTCTGCAAACAATAAAACATAGTAATCTCCCTCTTCATCAAAAGTATGAGTTGGATTGGCACCGTAATATTCAGCCATAAGCTCGGAATCCATGTCATAAATATTCCATATATACGAAAGTGGATTACCAGAACAACTAGCCGAAAGGTTGTTGAACTGTACTGTCATACTTCCGCAATTATCTACAACGGTATAATCAAAATGGGCGTAAACAGTTGGCTGCTCAGATATAACAATGGTATCTCGTGCGGTACAGGTTCCATGTGCAACCTCAACCCAGTATTCTCCTGTATGCTGAACATTTACAGCGGGATATCCTCCGGAAACATTCCAGTCGGGGTTGTTCCAAATATAGGTGTCCGCCGCGTAAGGTAAATTGGGATCCAGCAAGAAATTGGTACCGGAACAAATTGTAGTATCGGGACCCAAATCAGGAATTAACTTTTCGAAGGCCCTGATATAATCTGATTTTGTCGTGGTCTCAGTAGCAGAAGATTGTGTGGTTATCGTTAATTTAACCGTAAAATATTGCTGGGTTCCAGCAATATTGTAAGTATGACTTATAGTAGGATTAGTTACAGTAACAGGGGTACCATCGCCAAAATCCCAGGTATAACTTATAATGGGATCACCGGGATCACTGGTGGAAGTGCTGGTGAACTGAACTTCCAAAGGCGCGCATCCGGAGGTAGCAGAAACCGTAAAATCCGCTACCAGGGCAGCGGGATTTTCTCCTAAAATATTGCCTGCGTGAGAGTTGACATAAGTCAACAATAAGCAGGATACGAACAGTATAATTCTATTCATAGGAAATATGCTTAGTTTATCGAGGATATAGACAACAGGGGTTATAACGTATAATATATTTTTAAATTGTTGCAAACCACCTCTTTGAAAAAAATCATGGGTACCTTTACGGACCTTAACTGTTAGCATTATCTATCAAAAAGGTTTTTCATTTGATTTCACAAAATACCATACAACAAATCCTGTCAAGAATAGATATTACAGATATTGTAGGCAGTTTTGTAAAACTTAAAAAAAGAGGCGCCAATTACCTTGGGTTGTGTCCTTTTCACAACGAGAAGACCCCCTCCTTCACCGTGTCGCCCGTTAAAGAAATTTACAAATGCTTTGGCTGCGGGCGGAGTGGTAATGCCATCAGCTTCCTGATGGAGCACGAAAAATACAGCTACGTGGAAGCCCTTCGCTGGCTGGCCAACCGGTATAACGTGGAGGTGGAAGAAACAGAGGTAAGCGCCGCTACACGAGAGCTGCATCAAACAGCCGATAGCCTGTACATTATCAACAATTTCGCCAGGCAATATTTCAGCGATCTCTTAATACAAAGTGAGGAAGGCCGGGATATCGGATTAAGTTATCTGAAGGAGAGAGGATTTGATATCCCGATCATAGAAAAGTTTCAGATAGGGTATTGCAGCAGGGCGAAAGACCATTTTGCAAAATCCGCTCTTGAAGCGCAATATAACCCCGAAAATTTGCAAAAAACCGGGTTGGTAGTGATGCGCGACGGACAACTGGTAGATAATTACAGAGGGCGGATCATTTTTCCCATACACAATTCAACGGGTAAAATAACGGGCTTCGGCGCCCGGGTCATAGGCAAAAACGACCGGGCGCCGAAATACATCAATACGCCCGAGAATGAAATTTATATCAAAAGTAAAATTCTCTACGGTTCCTATTTTGCCAGGCAGGCTATTGATCGGGCCGACGAATGCCTGCTGGTAGAAGGCTATACCGATGTTGTATCCCTCCACCAGGCTGGCGTTGAAAACGTGGTGGCCAGCGGGGGTACTTCTCTTACTACGGATCAACTGAACCTGATCAAGAAATACACCAATAACCTAACTATTATTTACGATGGCGATGCGGCAGGCGTGAAAGCTGCCCTGCGGGGACTTGATCTGGCGCTGGAAGCCGGACTTATCGTAAAACTGGTGTTGTTGCCAAACAACGAAGACCCGGACAGCTTTGTACGAAAAACCGGCAGCGCCTCTTTCAAAGAATTTATAGCGGAAAATAAAAAAGACTTCGTTCTCTTCCAGCTTGAAGTTTCCCTGAAAGACGCAGGAACAGACTCCAATAAAAAAGCTGCGGTGGTTAACCGTATGGCGGAAACCATCTCCAGGCTGAATAAAACCGAGGATTTTACCAAACAGCAGGATTATATCAGGCAATGCGCCGGGCTGCTGAAGATTGATGAAGAGGGCTTGAATAACCTCGTGAACAAATACATCCGGGAGCGGATCGCTAAACAGGAATCAAAGCATCTGAACCAGGAGGAAAAGGCGCAAATGGCAACCGCCCCTACGGAAGGCGGTACTGAAAACGAGGATGTCCTGACGCTCCTTAATAAGGATGATCTGATAGAGCGGAATATAGTGCGGGCTCTGCTGGACTTCGGCAACCAAGCCTGGAATGATAAGCAAAAAGTGGCGGATTATATTTTTGAAGAACTGGAAATCAATGAACTGACCAACCTGATTGATAATACGCAAATGTTGATGGTTCTTAACACTTATCAATCATGGAATAGAGAGGGCGCTGAACCCGATATTAAAAAGTTCTTATACCATCCGGATGAGCAACTCAGGGCGGCTGTGATTGATTTGATGGACACCCGCTACGAATTAAGTCCCAACTGGAAAGATCACTACGACGGACCTCTGCCTTCGCGTGAAAGTCTCTATAAAGAAGAGATCATTTCAACATTGAACTATCTGAAATTAAGAAAAATAAAAAGGCTGATGGACGAGAATCAGCGCGATCTGGAAAAAGCAAGTTCCCCGGAAGAGCAACTTACACTTTTACAAACCCACCAGCACCTGAAACAACTGGAAATGACGTTGACGAAAGAATACGGCACCGTGATCTTCAAATAATATTTCCTACCGCTATCGTTATGAATTAACGGGTTTTTACCGATCCCGGTAATTCATTAGCATGGGCTACTTTCATAAAACGCAGGGCAGTCCAAACGTGATCCAGTGTTACCTGGCATTCACTCTCGAAGCCATTTTGACAAAGCATCTTCCAGTTGCAATCCCGGTTCAGATCACTCACAATTTTAGAAGTGGCTTTGGGATAAGCGATCCATAACTTCCCTTCTTCATCCAGCGCCGGCAACACCTCACTTAAAATATTGTTCAACTGCCTTTCGTTTATGGCAAATATCAATGCGAAATCAATCCGTCTCGCTTTCAGTAAGGGAGTCACATCCTTGGCAAACGCAATTTTTACAAATTGTTTCTCTATGGAAGAAGGCAGGCCCTGAATGAGTAAATTCTTTTCTTCAGTAAGCTGAAGTTTTTCAAGCATTGTCTGCATCATGCTTCTACACAAATTTTTAATTTGTTAGGGAAAGAATGGCAAGTTAGTAAAAAAAAGCCGGATCGCCAACTTTTAATAATAACACAGCCGGTTGCTTCCGATGAGAAAACAATAAAGGGCCTCAACTCCATCCTTATTTTACCGGCTTATAATACTGCATGGCCTCTTCGGCATATATCTTCACTTTTTTGATTCTTGTTTCATCGGAAGGGTGTGTACTCAAAAATTCCGGCGGCTTTTCCCCTCCTCCTGCCTGAGACATTCTCTCCCAAAACGGAACCGCTTCGTTTGGATTATAGCCTGCCATGGCAGCGAAAATTAAACCGAAATGATCGGCTTCCAGTTCCTGTTTACGCGAATTAGGCAACAACACTCCTATCTGGGCCCCCGGTGCATATACCGAATTAAAAATATTGTTTACTGTAGGATTGCCGGATGTTAATATACTTCCTACGGACCCAAGCCCCTGAGCCAGCAGGGTCTGACTCATACGTTCATTGCCGTGCTGGGCAATAGCATGGGCAATTTCGTGTCCCATGACCACGGCAAGAGCGGCTTCGTTTTGAGTGATGGGCAGGATCCCCGTATAAACCACCACCTTGCCACCGGGCATGCACCAGGCATTAACTTCTTTGGAATCCACCAAATTAAATTCCCATTGATACCCCTGTAAAACAGCGCCTTTATTTTGCGCGGTGTAATAATCTGTAATGGCTTTTGCAATCCGGGTTCCAATACGGGTAACCATCTCGGCATCTTTGCTGCCCGTCGTTTTCACTACCTTGTTTTCCGTTAGAAAAGTCTGGTATTCTGTTTTTGCCATGGTCTGCAATTCCGACTCGGGCAATAACTGAAGCTGACTTCGTCCCGTAATGGCATTTTTTGTACAGGATCCCATTAAAAAAAAAGCGGTTGCCAGGAAAAACAATTTTAAATGCATGCACTTAAATTAAGCTTGTAAAATAATCTGATCATCCGGTTCTGATCTCAGAAAAATGCATCTTTCTCGCGGGGTGATGGTTTGTACGCTAATGTCTCTTTTTACGATCCCGGTATTTCAGAATGGGGGCGCGGTTTTCACTGCCTTTCAGCAGCCTGGAAATATTTTTCTGATGCGTCAGAATGACCAGCAACGCCACGGCTACTGCAAAAATACGGTACGCATGATTATCCACATTAAAGATCACCAGGATGAATACGGGAAAAGCCAGACTGGCTAATATGGAACTTAAAGAAACAAAACGCGTCAGGAACAATACCAATAAAAACACACCTACACAACACAGTGCCGTCCAGGGAGATATCCCCAATACCAGCCCGAACAAGGTTGCTACTCCTTTTCCTCCTCTAAACTGTGCCCAGATCGGATATATATGACCTAATACAGCACATAATCCTAAACCTATCTGGAAATTTGTTCTCGCAAATTCATCCACTACGTAAAAAGGTAAAAGATAGGCCAATTTCACGGCAGCAAACCCCTTCAGCATATCCACCAACATTACCACTGTACCCCACTTATAACCCAGCACCCGGTAGGTATTGGTAGCACCGGCATTCCCGCTGCCATAATCTCTTATGTCTATATCATAAAAATATTTGCTTACCCATACCGCCGTGGGGAAAGAACCAATCAGGTAAGCCAATATGATCAATGCAAGTTCATTCATCCAACATCAGGTTGAAATAAGTCTGCGAATATACACTTTTTTTAATAATCAATGTCCGTCTCCTACCGCTGCTTTTTTTTGAAGACCAGGCATATCCAATTATTCTTTCGTTTAATACCTTCCGTTATAAACGACAAAGACAAGGCTGATATTATGATCTCACTTTCATCCTTTTGTAAAATGCCACTTACAATTAACCGGCCTTTATCATTCAGGCTTTCATGAAATACCCGGAGATTATCCGTGATCACGGATAGATTAACATTCGCCAGGATCATATCCCACAATCCCTCTTCAGGAAAATGATCCGCTTTAAGTAACCGTATATTTTTGCTGCCGTTTCTCCCGATATTCTCCCCGGCATTTTCTATACTCCACTCATCGTGATCAATCGCAAGCACTTCCCTTGCCCCCATCTTTTCACCCAAAATTGCCAGGATCCCCGTGCCGGTTCCAAAGTCCGCTATTTTTTTGCCGGTACAACCATATTGCCGCATACTTTCGATCATTAATGTGGTGGTTGCATGATGCCCGGTTCCAAAACTCATCTTAGGCGTGATGATTATTTCGTGCGCCATTTTACCGATTGCCGGGTGAAAATGGGCCCGTATGGCAACAAAGTCATCTATAATTACCGGCTCAAATTCGCTTTCCCATATCGCGTTCCAATTCTTGTTTTCAAAAACAGAGACGCTAAAGTCTATTTTTTGAGTGCCTGCAAAATCCTGTAGCGCCGGTAAATTGAACGCCTGTTCAGTAACATAAGCCTTCACAAAGCCATCCTCTTCTTCAAAGCCTTCGGTTTCCATCATCTCACTGATACAGGCGATCACAAGTTCCCCCTGTTCTTTTTCCGGTACCGCAAACCGGATCTCGATATATTTTTCATTCACTTCTCAGAAATTAAAAGAGGCCGTTTTAAAAACAGCCTCCTTAACAAAAACGTTCAACGTTATCAGCCCTGAGGCGTATTTGATCCTTCTTTATCCTGCTGTTTATCCGTTACATGCTTCTGGATCGGCTTAGACGGGGCAAATTCCGGCTTCGGCATAAGGGCTTTCCGGCTCAACTTAAATTTGCCGGTTTTCTGATCAACACCCACTAATTTCACTTTCACGGAATCGCCTTCCTTCAACACGCCTTCTATGGTTTCCAACCTTTTCCAGCTTATTTCACTGATATGCAGCAGTCCTTGTTTTCCGGGCATGAACTCCACAAAAGCACCGAATTCCTTGATACCTTTAACAACGGCTTCATACACTTCCCCAACCGAGGGAACAGCTACGATACCCTTTATCCACGCCACCGCTTTTTCCAATCCCTCCTTTGCGGGAGAGAAAACACTTACTTCTCCAACATTGCCTACTTCCTCTATATTGATGGTAGTGCCGGTTGATCGTTGTATTTCCTGTATCACCTTACCCTGGGGTCCGATAACCGCACCGATAAATTCTTTATCAATAAACATCTTTTCCATCCTCGGGGCATGCGGTTTCACTTCTTCACGGGCCGCGCCGATGCAGTTGTACATGGCATCCAGGATGTGCAGGCGGCCTTTCCGGGCCTGTTCCAATGCCTCTCTCATGGTGTCCATGCTCAGTCCGTCTATCTTAATGTCCATCTGCACCCCACATATTCCTTCCCGGGTACCGGTAACTTTAAAATCCATGTCACCCAGGTGGTCTTCATCCCCCAGGATATCCGTCAGGATCGCGTATTTACCGTCTGTGCCCCTGGTTATTAATCCCATCGCTACGCCGCCTACATGTTTGGGAATGGGCACCCCGGCGTCCATCAGGGCAAGGGAACCCGCGCAAACTGTAGCCATGGAAGAAGATCCGTTGGATTCCAGGACATCACTCACCACCCTCACGGTATAGGGGTAATCATTACCGGGCATCATCTGTTTTAAAGAACGCATGGCAAGATTCCCGTGCCCTATTTCCCTTCTGCCCGGAGCGCGTAAAAATTTGATCTCGCCGGTTGAAAAAGGAGGAAAATTATAATGCAGATAGAACTTGGTATAATCTGATTTGGCAGCGCTTTCTACCAGCAATTCATCTAATGGCGTACCCAGCGTTACCGTAGTGAGCGATTGCGTTTCGCCCCGGGTGAATAAGGCAGAACCATGCGGTGTGGGCAACAGATCCACCTCCATAGATAAGGGGCGAACCTCCTCTAATTTTCTGCCATCGAGGCGTACCCGTTCGTCAAGGATCATATTCCGGACAATTTCCCATTGGAGGTCGTCAAAATATTTTTGCGTCAGTCTCACTTCTTCCTCTTCCGGTTCTTCTCCAAGTGTTGCCAGCAGCTCTTCTTTAAGTATGTCAAAGGCTTCACTTCTTTCATGTTTGGAAGTACCTGCTTTTGCGATCTGGTATATTTTGCCGGCGGCGAAGGTCTTCACCTTTTCGAGGAGGGTGTCACTTTGTTCGGGCTTTGTATATTCCCGGTTTTGGGTGATTCCTTTTTTGCTTCTTAGCTCCTGCTGTGCCCTGATCTGGATTTTAATAGCCTCATGAGCTATTTCCAACGCTTTTACCAGGTCTTCTTCACTACATTCTTTTGACTCACCTTCCACCATCATCAGGTTCTTTTCGGTGGCGCCAATCATAAAATCCATGTCCGCTTTTTCCATCTGGGAACGGCTGGGATTCACTACCAGTTCGCCATCAATTCGTCCCACACGTACTTCTGAAATAATTTCCTTAATGGGAATATCGGAAACGGCTAATGCAGCCGAAGCGGCCAAACATGCCAGCGCATCGGGAAGCACTTCCTGATCACTTGAAATCAGTGTTATGATCACCTGCACTTCACAAAAATAATCTTCCGGGAACAGCGGGCGTAAAGCACGATCTACCAAACGGCTGATCAATACTTCAGAATCACTCAGCTTGCCTTCCCGCTTAAAAAAAGAGCCGGGGATACGGCCTGCCGAGCCAAATTTTTCCATATAGTCCACACTCAGCGGAAAAAATGCCTGTCCCGGTTTGGGTTCCTTATTAGCCACAACGGTAGCCAGCAGCATGGAATTGCCCTGGCGTACTACAACAGAGCCGTCTGCCTGGCGGGCAAACTTCCCGGATTCTATGGTAACGGTTCGTCCGCCACCCAGATCAAATGATACATCAATTGGTTGAGAGAGCATATAATTAATTTGAATTTAATATCTGCAATCAAAGACATCAGGGAGGAAATATGCCGTTTATTGCAGACCTTGTAGTTAAATAAAACAATGCGATCGTCCTAAAATTACTATTCCCAACCATGAGTTGGGAACAGTTTGTAAATGCAGCCGTTATTTTCTGAGACCCAGCTTTTCAATAAGATTGCGATAACGCTGTATATCCTGTTTGCTCAGATATGCGAGTAGGCTTTTTCTTTCGCCCACCAAATGCAACAGCCCCCTGTTGCTTGAAAAATCTTTCTTGTTTCCCTGAAGGTGCTTTGAAATATGAGCAATACGTTCTGTTAATAAAGCTATTTGCGCTTCAATAGAGCCCGTGTTGGTTTCTTTCCCTCCAAATTCTGCAAAAATTTTTGTTTTTTTGTCAGCGACTAATGTTGGCATCTCAATTTTTTTTTACATCCCAATAATGGTAACTTCTTCTTTTTCGCCGGCAAAGGTAGAAAATTATCATAAATAGCGGGCATTATTCCGGATTTTTTTTCATGTTAAAAAAGGCGGGGAGTAATGGCGCCTGCCCTGATCCTCCCAACCGGCACCGGTTTATAGCCCGGGAGCATCCCGGATTTTCGCTCCGCAGGTGGGTATCCGGTCGGAGAGGCACCAACCGGTAGTGGATTCCACAGGCGGGGTATCACCCGCCCGCGAAAATTCAGGATACATCCTATAGCCCGGTTCTTTTCAACAATCAGTAACTTTCCGCAAATTTTATTGAATTGGGTGATTTATACCGGTTTGTACTGATTGGCTGCGGGCAGATCAGTACAAGACATGCCGAACAAATTAAAAGATACGGGATATTAAACGCCGTTTGTGATATTGACCAGGATAAAGCAAACGAAGCCGCCCAACGTTATCAAACCAAAGCCTATTACAATATAGAGGAAATGCTGGCGTCGGAAAAGAATACCGACATAAGCGTGGTGTGTACACCCAATGGCTTACATCCGGCTCACGCTATGTCCTGTATGCAGCATGGAACGCACCTGCTTTGCGAAAAGCCGATGGCCATTACAACCGAAGATGCAAAAAGGATGTTGCAGGTGGCGGTTGAAAATAACCGGAAATTGTTTGTGGTGAAGCAGAATCGTTACAACCCACCCGTAGTTGAATTGAAAAAAATCCTTACGGAAAACAAATTGGGCAAAATATCCGGCTTCCAGGTCAACTGCTTCTGGAATCGTCCGAAGTCCTATTACCAGGATACCTGGAGAGGGACCCTTTCCCTGGACGGCGGTATTCTTTTTACGCAATTCAGCCATTTTATAGATCTGCTTTACTGGCTGTTGGGCGATGTGAAAAGCGTGAACGGCATAGGAAGAAACTTTCAGCACGGGAATTGCACCGAATTTGAAGACATGGGGGTTGTTTGCCTGGAAATGCAGAACGGCGCTATCGGATCCCTGCATTTTACCACCAACAGCTACCAGGCCAATATGGAGGGATCCATCACTTTGTTTGGAGAAACGGGTACGGTAAAGATAGGCGGACAATACCTGAATGTGCTGGAGTACCAGCGAATCCGGGACTATGATATCCGGCCGCTGCCGCCGGGAAAAAGCGCCAACGAATATGGGTTTTACACCGGAAGTATGAGTAATCATGATAAGGTATATGAAAATCTTATTAAAAGTCTTGAAGGAAAAGAACATCAGTCGGTAATGGCGGAAGATGGCATTAAAACAGTGGAGATCATTGAGCGGATCCATGCAGCCATTCGCACCGCATAAAACAATTAACTTTTTGAAAAGGATTTTTTTTACCGTCACCAACGAGCTGGTTTATGATCAAAGAATGATCAGGATCTGCAGCACCCTGGCACGCGAAGGTTATGCCGTCAGCCTGGTAGGAAGAAGCTATAAACAGGCTGCCGGCTTACAGGATCATCCTTTCAGACAAGTGCGGATACCCTGTTTTGCCCGGCGGGGTAAATGGATGTATATTGAGTTCAATATCAAACTGTTTTTCTTTCTTCTTTTCAAAAAGATGGACGCCGTTTGCGCCATTGATCTGGATACCATCCTTCCCGTTTGGCTGGTTGCCGGGCTGAGAAACAAGCACAGGGTATATGACGCCCATGAACTGTTCTGCGAGATGAAGGAAGTGCGGACTCGTCGGGGTATCTATCGTTTCTGGAAAAGAATAGAACGGTTTGCCGTGCCCCGGTTCAAATGGGGCTATACGGTGAATGCGCCCATTGCGGCAGCATTTAAAAGAATGTATGGCGTGGAATATGAAATCATCCGGAACATAAGCGTTTTAGAATCCACGCCGGGTACTATTAGTGAAAAGGAGGATTTTATCATTTACCAGGGAGCGGTGAACGAAGGCAGAAGTTTCGAAACCCTGATCCCTGCCATGCAATATATAGATTCAAAACTGATGATCTATGGGGATGGCAATTTTATGCAACAGGCGCGGACTTTGATACAAAAGTACAACCTGGGGAAAAAGGTTATCCTGGCAGGTAAAGCCAAACCCAACGATTTAAAAACCATTACGCCCCGCGCTTCTATCGGGATCACCTTATTTGACCGGGATGGCGCCAGCAACTACTACTCTCTCGCCAATCGTTTTTTTGATTATATCCATGCGGGTATTCCGCAACTTTGTGTGGACTATCCCGTGTACCGGGAAATCAATGAGCAATTTGAGGTAGCCGTGTTAATATCCGATCTCTCTCCCGAAAACATTGCCCGGAAAATACTGGTTCTATTGAATGATAAAAATTTATACCACCGGCTCCGGCAAAGTTGTCTGGCCGCCAGGGAAGTATTTAACTGGCAGCAGGAAGAAAAGAAGTTGACAGCATTTTATCGCCAACTATTTCAATAAAATTGGAGAAACATTTACA
This sequence comes from Chitinophagaceae bacterium, assembly GCA_023957125.1. Classification (GTDB taxonomy): domain Bacteria; phylum Bacteroidota; class Bacteroidia; order Chitinophagales; family Chitinophagaceae; genus Agriterribacter. The sequence goes on along the minus strand of JAMLHL010000021.1, from coordinate 27,191 downwards.
TATCGTTTGCCTTGATGTACCTTACCCGGTTGATTACGGGGGCGTATTTGATCTGTTTTATAAACTCCGTTACCTGAAGGAACAGGGGGTAAAGATAATATTGCATTGCTTTGAATACGGACGGGGCAGGCAGCCGGAATTGGAAAAATATTGCGAACAGGTGTTTTATTATAAAAGGAAACGCGGCGTCCGTTCGCTCTCTTTAACCGTGCCTTATATGGTTCAGTCGCGTACCGACAAACAACTGATCAAAAACCTGTCTGGCGACAGTCACCCGGTTTTACTGGAAGGCACCCACTGTACCCTGCCACTTTGGAAAAACCGGTTGGCAAACAGAACGGTAATTCTGAGGCTGCACAATATAGAAGCAGACTATTACCGGCAACTGGTGCAAAACGAAAATTCTTTTTTCAGGAAACTGTATTACCGTTTCGAAAGTACACTGCTGGACAGATACGAGCCAGAGATTATAAAAAAAGCCGGGCTCGTGATTCCCGTTTCGGAGAAAGATGCGATGAGATTAAAGGAAAAGGTACCCGGAGATAAGATAAAATCGTTGCCGGTTTTTACCGGTTGGAATGAGGTTCAGTCCCCGGAAGGATCGGGGGCGTATTGTTTGTATCACGGCAATTTAAGTGTAGCTGAAAATGGAGCGATGGCCCTGTGGCTCGTGCAATCCATCTTCAACGATTTAAAGATACCGTTAAAGATAGCCGGCAGGCGGCCTTCCACAAGGATATTAACTGCCGTATCGGCTTATCCGCACATCGAAATCATAGCGGATCCCGATGAAATAGAAATGGAAAAACTGATCCGTAACGCACAAATCAATCTCCTCCCCTCCTTCAGCTCTACCGGCATTAAGCTAAAATTATTACATGCCGTTTTTTGCGGCCGACATTGTATTACCAACCGGGCGATGGCAGCAGGCACCCATCTTGAAAACGTTTGTACCCTGGCGGAAGATCCGCCTGCGTTCAAAGCAGCCGTTCGGGTGAGGATGCAACAGCCTGTTACCAAAGAAATGATCATCCAGCGGCAGCAGATTTTGGAGCAGTATTACAACAACTCCCCAAACATCCGCCTATTGATACAATGGATATGGAACAGGGAGTTTTAGCGCTCCCTGTTCCATATTTTCTCCTATATAAAGGCTAATCTTTGAGATGCAGGTACTTTTTCACTGAATTGTAATCATTCCAGTCAACAGCGGAAGAGGCTTTGCGTGCGGCTATACCCCCGGGAATAAGCACATAACGGTATTGCCATAATTTTTGTCCTTGCGTTTCAAAAGTGGACGCATCATCTGTAGCGTATAAAAATATACTACCCGTTGAGTAGGTCAGGTTTATATTAAGCACACCTGTTAATGCGTAATAATCAAACAATGGCAGTGGTATGATCTCCGGGTCCCCTGCTGTATTGACATTGATATATACTTTTATTTCACCGGTTGATAAAATAGAAGCATCGAGTTTTGGGGCGTCTATACCGGCTAACCATGCAATAGGGGTAATCGTTCCATCATCTGCCGTATCATTGACCGATTCATAGGTTACATCCAGCCAATCCGAGTAAATCACGTTTGCCGTACCGGGATCTCCTTTGGCGCCGGTAGCGCCCTGCGCTCCCTGAAGTCCCTGCTCACCCTGCGGGCCCTGGGGACCCTCCTTTGAACAGGACGAAAAAGATAACGCCAGGGCAAACACGCCTGCTGCTGACAACTGCAAGATTATTTTCTTCATAAAGTATTTTTTAATTTGTTTAGATATTAAAAATAGCAATAAAAGACAAGTAACGGTCAATAAATTTTAGGGAAGAAGACGGGATCAGGGAGCAAACCAGTTTATCCAGGACTGTCCATCAGAAGCGCTCACCATATCATATTCATCATCGCCTGTCTGAACCAGGTAGAACCCACTGCTCTCCGTCATTTTCAATATGGTATTGCCATAAGGATCGAGCGCATCGTCAGGAATATTTCCCAAATCGCCCAGGTAAGCGCCAAACCGGATCCGTCCGTCTGCGGTGAAGGTCGGTGCACGAAAAGCGGCGCCAAAACTCAGGGTCAATTGTCCGTCTTCATCCATCAGGTACCCGGCAAGGTCATAAGTAACCCCGCCACTGGTACCATATTTTGGGAAAAAGCTCAGCGCTACAAAATTCTGGATATCGGTAAGTCCGTAAGCATCGTCTACCCCATTCACCCGGAACCCGGTCAGGGATACCCAATAGCCGTCTTCGTCTATCATCCTTTGCCACCATCTGCGGGCAGCGTCTTTATCAACAGCTACCGGGTTGATCACCCCTTCGACGGAAACGGTAGTATTTTCACCCAAATCAGCGGTAACGGTATGTGTAGCTTCAGACCAGGCAGGATTGTAAAACCCGGTAATTAAGGAATTGTCTGCCCCAAAAGCCTGAACCAATTCTATTCCTCTCAGGCTGTAATAAAAAGTGGAGGAAAAAGAATGGACGTTGCCCTGGTCGTCCAACCAGGTAAAAGTGACCTTTCGCGTATTGGGATTTATCGTCAGGTCATAAGGCCTTCCATTTATGGTGAATTCTTTAAAATACTGCGGTATTTTCTGCAAAAATCCTGTAAACAACGTTACATTAAAATTACCGCCGGTATAAGCCTGCGCCTCTTCCTGGGTTGCTTTTGTCAGTATGGCTTTGCTGCCGTTAACCCTTCCCGTTAGTCTAATCGTATCAGAAAGCGTGGAATCGCTGAAAAAAAACTCAAAATCCGATTGCAGGCCTAATCCGAATTCTCCCCCGTTCACGCGGGCATCCGGATCCGACAACACATGCAGATAAGAATAGGTGTCAAAAATAAGGCTGGGTTGCTGCAGGGCCTTCAACCGGTAACTGCTTTCCTCCAGGTTCGCTGCCGAGCCGGAGTCAAAATCGGAAACCATCCGTACCCTGTTATTATCATCGAATTTCATATAGAAGCTGTAAGCGCCGCCACCCGCCGGCTCCAGCAATAGCTTCCATCCGTAAGCGGCGCCGCTCAATTGCTCCCGGTATGCGTTGAGTTTGTTCTCCAATCGTTGATCCGGCGTTTCATTGAACAGGTGATCATTATCCTTCCGGCAGGATGAAACCGCTACCAGGAACAAGACACCATATAACAGAAGTTTTTTCATGACTATAAAATGATAAATCTCTTAATAAAGCGCTTCCTCTACCGCTGCTCTTACCTGGCTTTGCAGATTTGAAAAATTGATATTCCATACCTGCCGGTAATAGTTTTCCACAATTGATTTCTTGGATCGCAACCGGGCTATAGCCTGTTCCTTCGTCGTTCCTCTTCTGGATACGCCGTCAGGGATCGAAGCCAGCATTTGTTCAAACCAGGTATTACCATTTACAAGCAGGTGCGAAATGATCTCTACAAAATCATCATCAATGGTATTCATGGAATAAGCCGTGATAAATCCATCACGGAGCGCCTCCTCATCAGAATAGTCCTGCCAGTTGGAGGTGATCAGATCGGGGTTCAGATTTTTAAAATCGGGCGGATACAAAGTATGCTGATGAAGGATATGACCAAATTCATGGTGTATGGTAAGAAACATTTGTTTGATCCAACTGCTGTCTGCAGCGCTATAGCCTTCCATCTCTTTGGTTTTTGAAAAATTAACCGCCAGTAAGATTATTTTTTTTCCGCCTTCCGCCGTGCCTAACTTTATAGCCCCGCTTTCTTCAAAAGCCGGACTGCCCACCATATAGATCAGTTTTGGAGAAATGGGATTAAAAAACGTTGTGGAAGCCACATGGATATACGGAAAGATCCAGGTATTACGAATAGCCCTTAAAATAGGTATCACGTAATCTTCTTTGGGTGGCACAATGATTGCACTGATATCGCCGAGATCTTCAAAAGCGTCCCACTTGTATTTTACATTAATATTATACGGAGTGATAAGCGAATCACTGATCCATTCATCTATGTCGCCCTTCGCCCAGGTTCCACCGCCCAGATCCACTATGTTTTCCGCGTCAGCGGGATTGAAATCATCCTTTCCACACGAGGTAACGCCAATAGCAAGGATAATCCACAAAAAATAATTTCTTAAGCGTTTCATTTCTTTTATCGGTTAAGATCAGTAATTCCGGAGAGTTTTACTTCATCCGGCAATTTCAACTGGCGGAGTTTATCACCCGGTTCTATGGTAATAGATTTTGTAACAACACCGCCCGCGTTTACAAAATCATGTTCTACAGGAAGATCATACCGGAGTATATCAAACCACCGCATACCTTCATGTACAAATTCAATGCGTTTTAATTCAAGCAGGTATTTTATTAAAGACTCCTGAATATTAAAGGCATTACTATAGTGCTGGCGTACTTTCGTCTGGGTAACCGTTCTGTTGGCCGGCAGATTACCCGGTGTAACCCCCGTCAGCCTTGTGCTTAAGTAGAGGTTCAGATCCTTTATTGCTGCATCATAATTTCCGAGGTACACATTGGCCTCCACCTTGTTAAACAATACCTCTTCTGTGGTCAACAGGCTTATGGTGCCATAAGATAATCCGAAATTGGAAGTTGGATCCTCCCTGGAAAAATCCGTATAATTTAATTTAGGCACGCCGGGATTTTTTTGAGAGCCTACAAAGCCGGTTATAAAAGCCCAATCGCCGCCGGTAACTTCCAGGGGCGTGTTGAAAATAATAGTTTTCAGTCCGGGGGTAAGCGCGTACCGGTACCTGATATAAGCCAGTCCATAATTGTAAATGCTGGGGCAACTGACCAGGAGGAGATTCGCGGGTTCCGTTGTTTTCTGGTATTCTGCAGGCAGGTTGTTAATGCCGTAGGTTTGATAAGTGGTATTCCAGGGGCGCAGGTTAGATAAAAAATCCTGAACGGATTCACCGGCATATTGGATTACTTTTTCATAATCTTTTTTATACAGATAAAACCTTGCGGCGAAGGCATTTGCCGCTGAACGGGTAAAATGATACCGCGGTACTTTATAGGAAGCATCATCAATCAGGGGTAGTCCCTCCAGCAAATCTTTTTCTATTTTTTCATATACATCGGCAACCGAGCTTCTGCTATAGTTCTTATTTACTTCAGATTCCGGTACGGTTACATAAGGGATGCCCGGATTGGAGGCTGCAGTAGCAGCATCGTAAGGTTTTGAATAAAAGGTTACCAGCATAAAATGCGTGTAAGCTCTTGCAATCAGCGCTTCTCCTTTCTGACTTTGGTATTGCCCGGGATGCGGCGCCTGCAGGCACGCTTCCAAAGCCAGGTTGGCAGAAGCGATAGCCGTATAACAGGCATGCCAGTAATTGTCCGGAGAATCCTGATCGGAATTGGTTACGTTCTCAAAACCGTAAGGAGCAGAATTGGTAACATCGGCTTCCCCTACTCCCTTATCGCCGGCATTATCCGACATGGCTTCGGCGAACGGCATATAGTTAGCCAAAGGATAGGCGCTGGCCAGTAATTGCGATACTTTTACGGGGTCGGTCAGTTTGGCCCTGTTGTCCGGTTCCCTTTCCAGATACTTGCTGCAGGAACCCAGCAAAAAGGTCAGTAAAAAAATATATTCAAATTTTAGTCTCATAGTTCAACTTAAATTATAACCCCACTTTCAGGGAAAGGGTGATTTGTTTTTGTATCGGTTGCGCCACGCCTCCCGCATTAAAAAATTCCGGATCCTGTCCATTCAGTTTTTTATCGGCATATATCAGCCAGGGATTAATGGCTGCGGCCGTAAAAGAAGCCGTTTTAAAGAAATCGGCCCGTTGCAACAAAGAGGAAGGCAGGTTATAGGTCAACGAAACACTCTTCAGTCTCACAAAATCACCGCGCGCTACCCGTTCTGTTGAATAATTATAGTTATTATACGGATAATTATAAGGGCTGGCATCGGTCAGAACTGCCTGGTAATAATCCATAATAGACGGAACATTGGTGACCTGCTGATCGCCCGGCATCAACCACCGGTCGTAAAATTCTTTAGGCGACGCATCCCATTCGGAATAACTGTTCTTAAAAACCGGTGAAAGCCGGATCCTGTTGCCCGCCTGGTAGGTAATAAAAATATTCAGGGAAAAATTTTTATAATTGAAGGTATTATTCAAACCGCCGGTGAAAACAGGATCCACAGGACCTTCATATTGAAGATTACCCGTACTGTCCGATTGCATAAATACAGCCGAAGATCGTTTGCCTTCTTCATTAACGAATTCGGGCACGCCGGTATAAGGATTCAGCCCGGCGAATTTGATAGAGAACAAGCCATTGACCGGGTACCCCTGCAGGTTACCTCCTTCCTGCTTAACCAGGTCGAATATCCACGGCAGATATTGGGAGTTGGTAATTTCGGAAGTATTATACCCAAAAGTAAAATTCACTTTCCAATCCCAGTTCTTGCGAACCACCGGCTGTCCGCCCAATAAAATTTCCACCCCCCGGGACACCAGGTCGGCATAATTGGCATTCTTCTCGAATTCTCCGCCAATGCCCGAAGTTCTGATAACACCTATCAGATCGAAGCTTCTGCGGTGATAAAAATCAATGCTGGTATTCAGCCGGTTATTCAACAAAGCGGCATCCAAACCTATATTGCCGGTATAGTTTTTCTCCCAGGTAAGTTGGTCGTTGGCCAAATGTTCAATGTAAATAACCGTTTCCACATCGGAAATAAAAGGCCGGTGGATGTTTTCATTCCGCAATACCACGTTGGAATTGGTGGCGGGTCCCATACTGGCGGTTAACCCATAGCTGGCCCGGAGTTTCAGGTAATTGACAGCCTCCACATCTCTCAGGAACGCCTCTTCATTGACATTCCAGGCGCCTCCAAAGCTCCAGGTAGGCAGCCATCTCGCCCGGGGAGAAGCGCCCAACCGGTTGGAACCATCGTACCTTACCGTACCGTAAAAATTATATTTGTCGTTATACGTGTATTGTGCGTTGAAATAGAAAGCGGCAAACCGGTCAAAATCCTTGGTCATCCCATAATAGGGAAAATTTTGTTCGATCATTTGTTTTAGGATCTCAAAATCGGGCGTTGCCGTGCCCCCGTTATCATACTGGTAGCCGTAACCGTTGGATGAAGCATTCTGCCGGTCGGCATACTTGATCTGTTGCCCCACCAACAGGTTCACATCATGCTCTTCGTTACCGCCGAATTTCCGGGCGTAGCTGAGGCTGTTGCGGACATCAAAATTCAACAACTGGTCTTCCACGCGGTTATAAAAACCTCCGTAAGGCAACACTACCACTTTTTCGGCACCGGGGTTTTCAGGATCCTGGTATAAATAAGGGTTATTCCGTCTTATCTCAGCAGTTCCGGCAGCCCGGTAGGCATTTGCCATATTGGAATTTTCGGTCACTTCCTGCTCCCGGGTAGATCGCACATACCGTATAGCGCCAATAAATTCATACCGGAGATGCGGCGTAAATTTGTAGGTGGCATCCCCCTGAAGTTTCAGGTCAATAACATTGATCTTAAGCCGGTTGTTTTCAAGCTCCGTAAGGACGTTAAAGGGAGCGAAATTCCGGGTGAAATATTCTCTTTCTCCGTTTTCGTCAAAGGCGGTTAAAGCCCGGTTGGTATTCAACGCATAACTGAAGGGATTAATATCAAAATCCCTTTCGTACTGCCCGGAAACCGCGTTGGTTTTCCGGGAAACGGTACCCGGCGCCTGCTGTTGGCGATAAGAACCGGTGGTTAAAAATCCGGCTGAAAATCGCTTCGAAAAGGTATAATTATTTCTAAAATTCAAAGTGTACCGGTTCACCCGGTCGGCTGGCGTCCAGCCGTCATCGTTATAAAACGACGTGGAAAAAAAAGACTGCAGTTTATCACTGCCGGAAGATATGCTCAGCGAATGCTCCTGGACGAAAGACTGGCGGAACAAGATATCAAACCAGTCGGTATTGGCTTTGGCATAGCGCAATAAATAATCCCTCTTGGCCTCCTGCGTATTAGGCATTGCAAAACCTCCGCCGGGCAACACTTCCGTGATCAGATCGTAATACTTACCGTAGATCCCGTAATTACCATTTCTCAGCACATCTGTAGTAAGCCAGCCCTTCCTGTCCAGCTCAGACAGGACAGACATCTGTTCCACGGAGTTCATAATATTATAATCGCTGTACCGGGGCTTGAACTGCGTACTGAAATTACCGGTGTAATTCACGATATGACGTCCGGCGCGGCCTTTTTTTGTAGTGATCACCACCACTCCGTTCATAGCACGCGCTCCGTACAAAGCCGTAGCGGCCGCATCCTTTAAAATATCAAAACTTTCAATATCGTTGATATTAATACCGGCCACCGACGAGCCCAACAGGGTGGTAGGATCACCGCTGGAGAGCTGATCATTGGAAATGTTTACAATATCCTCCAGCACTACGCCATCCACTACCCACAGCGGCTTATTTTCACCGTTGATAGAGGTGGCGCCCCTGATCCTGATTTTGGGCGCCGCGCCAAAGGTGCCGGATACATTCTGCACAGAAACACCGGCCGCTCTCCCTTCCAGCATACGGCTCACATCCGCTACCCCTTCCATTTTAATATCAGCGGCTTTTAACGATGTGGCAGCCCCCGAAAATTTTTTCTTGTCCAGGTTTTGAAAGCCGGTGATCACCACTTCCGATAACGCGCCCTCGCTCTTTGTCATCACTATAGATAAAAAAGACTCACCGTTATAGGTTATGGTTTGCGTGGTTCTGCTTACAAATGAAAACCTAAGTTTATCTCCGCGGGTAGCCGTTATTGCAAATTCACCTTTCGCATCCGTCACACTCCCACGGCCGGTTTGAAGATTTTCTATAGATACACCGGACAGAACCGCTTGTTCCTCCGCATCCGTAACGACCCCCCTGACGATCACAGAATCTTCCGGGACAAAAAAAGTTGAATACGAGCCGGGAGGGAGATTAACTGCGGATTGGACAAGCGTTCCTGAAAAAATAAAAACGAAAATATAAAGGAAGGCGATTAATTTCCGGGGAGTCCATTGGATCTTACAATTCTTTCCGCGTATAACCATGTTGAAGGTTTGTGAATTATATTAACGGGACAATTACAGGCTGAAAAACGCTGATTGAACCGGTTGGATTTTTTGTTGTAAACAAAGATAACGGTATATGCGGAAAGGCAATAACCGGATCAGAAAAATACGGATTGCCGGTTTTAAAGTTCTCCCGTCGCTCCCGGCTGCTCAGAAGAGTTGCTTTTCTTTTTACGGGAAAAGAATAGAATAAAAGCCGTCTTGATCTTATTCCAATACGTTTTGCCTAACAAAGCGACTGTAATTACAAATAATATTTCACCGCTCACCAGAATTGTTGTAATAATAATGGCTTTATTTTGAAAATCAAAAAAGGGCAGTACAGGTACGGCTATCCAGCACAAGACCACGATGCACAGGAGGATAAATCCTGCTTTCTTTTTAATATTTAAATTTTCCGTTCCCATAATGAGAGGTCAAAGCGAATCAGGGCAAAAGGAGTGCCTCATGGTTTATACCAGTTAAGTGGTCGAAAATGCTTAAGCCCAAATGTAATTAAAAACTCAAAATGCGATGCCCGGATCAGATTAAATGAATCCTTTATATTGATTCACACGGAAGTCTATCGTGTTGAAAGACGGGTTTTTCAATTTCATTTCCTTGTATGCTTCAATACTGCCAATTGCCCTGTTTGCCGATCCGGAAGGCCCTGTAAGGGTAACCGTTTTAACTACCCGACCCTCTCCCGGAAGTTGAAAACTGTGCACACGGGGTACGCTATCCGACTCCAACTTCAAAGCCAGTCCGAAAGTCTTTAATTGTTTCCGGAAAAAATATTCGGGGCCGTTTTTACTTTTACCTCCCATAAAAAGCAAGGTATTGATCTTAGGATGTTGCTGAAGCACGGCAATCAGATCGCGTAATGTCACTTCCTGCATGCCGGTATCGGAAGCATCGAGTTTCTTCCGTTTGGCGGAAGCTACAATATCACAGATACCAATTCCTCTCTCCATCAGGATGGTTTTTCTTTGTTGAACGGCTTCCGGAGAATTTTCATATTTAAGATGCAGATGAAAGACCTGATCGAAGATGACCCACAACAAGCCGTCGCGGCTGCCATAACAAAAATCCACATCGCCTTCTTTCAACTCACGGGTGGTAAACCTGGGTGGTGGCAGGGTACCTACTATCAGTTTGGTGGCATTATCCGGAATAAAGGGCGGGTAAGGATGTATGTGATTAAACAAGGTAGTTGATAATGATGCAATAAAAATGGAGTTCGGTGCAAAAGTAAAAGTTTTTTAAGATGCTCAGAAATATAGGGTGCATCCCGGGGTTTCGCAGGCAGGACACCCGCCTGTAGAGCCCGTTACCGGCCGATGATACCAACCGGTGGTGAGATCATCCCGCCATGCGCGGAACAATGGACCTGACGGCTACTCACAGACGGAGCGAAAACCGGGAACACGCGCCGCTATTTTGAAAATATTTTAAAAACCTCCTATCTTTGCAAACAGACAACCGTGGTTAAACATTTTTAACCAGCTTGGTTCCCGGGGTGTTCTGCTTAGCTTGTGGCTAAACAGGACTGAGATCAAACCCGTAAAACCTGATCAGGGTAATGCCTGCGCAGGGAAGGACGAGTCCTCACCTCTCTCCTTTCCTGTTTTTGTAAACCTGGCAAACGACAAGTGAGTGCAATAAAAATACAGATGCACGTTGGATGCCTAAACAAAAACAGAAATGAAAAGAACATTTCTTATTATGGTCATGCTGGCAGTGACAATTTCCACCATTGCCCAATCAACGCTTCATGGAAAAATTATTGAACAGCATTCCTCCCAACCGGTCGCCGGCGCCACAGTGGTTATAAGCGGCAACCGGTATGCACTTTCCGATGAAAACGGGGATTTCTATTTCAAAAACCTGAAAACCGGCAGCTATCCTGTAGCGATAAGCGCCGTGGGTTTTAAAACCCTTCACCAAACCATCAGGGTACCTGCTTCCGCTTCTCTGAATTTTAAGATGGAACAGATTGACCTCATGCTTCAGCCTATCGAAATAAAAGGAGTGCGGGCAGCAGACAAAGCGCCTTTTACCAAAAGCAACCTGGCGAAAAAGGAAATTGAAAAACTCAATACCGGCCAGGACCTGCCTTTTGTACTCAATCAACTGCCCTCGGTGGTGGTGAATTCCGATGCGGGAAATGGCTTCGGATATACGGGTATCCGTATCCGCGGTACAGATGCAACCCGGATCAACATTACCTTAAATGGCATTCCTTATAACGATGCCGAATCGCAGGGTACTTTTTTTGTTGACCTGCCGGATTTTGTATCCTCCGTCAACAGTATCCAGGTGCAACGCGGAGTGGGCACCAGCAGCAACGGGGCAGGCGCTTTCGGCGCCACTATTAACATGAGCACCAACGATTTTGTTGAAAAACCCTATGCCGAAAGCAACAACAGTTTCGGCTCGTTCAATACCTGGAAAAATACAATAAAAGCCGGAACGGGTTTAATGAACGGACATTTTACCGTGGATGCCCGGCTTTCTTCCCTGAAAAGCGATGGATATATTGACCGGGCTGCCAGTGATCTGAAATCATTCTACCTGTCGTCTGCTTATTTTTCTAAAAAATATTCTGTACGGTTCAATATTTTTTCCGGAAAAGAAAAAACCTACCAGGCCTGGAATGGCGTGCCCGAAGCGATGTTAAAAACCCACCGTACCTTTAATTCGGCAGGAACGGAGAAACCTGGTGAGCCGTATGATAATGAAACGGATAATTATCAGCAGGATCATTATCAATTGTTTTATAACCGGGATATCAGCGACCGGTTGAGCTTCAATGTCGCTACGTTCCTCAGTCGCGGCAAGGGCTACTACGAGCAATATAAGGCTTCACGAAAATTCTCCGACTTCAATTTAGCTGATGTGGCTATAGCCGATTCTGTTATCAAACGCACCGACGTGATCCGACAATTATGGCTCGACAATTATTTCTACGGAGGTATTTTTTCTTTACAATATAAAACCAGGGGAACGCAGTGGATAACCGGGGGAGGATGGAATCGTTACGATGGAAAGCACTATGGAAAAATTGTATGGGCACAAATTGGCATTCCTAAAGATTATACCTGGTACGATGTGGACGCTTTTAAAACAGATGCCAATATCTATACCAAACTTCAACAAAAGATCACGCCCCGGCTGGAAGCCTTCGCTGATGTACAGTACCGGCATGTCGCCTATCATTTGAATGGCTTCAGGGACAATCCTGATCTGCGGATTAACAACACCTATAACTTTATAAACCCCAAAACAGGCATCAGTTATTCCATACAGAACTGGCTGGCTTATTTCTCCTACGCGCTGGCCAATAAAGAACCCAACCGCGATGACTTTGAGGCCGGGGCAACCCAACAACCCCGTCCTGAAACCCTGCACGATCTTGAACTGGGGGTTGAACAAAGGCAATATGAATTCAACTGGAGCGCAACCCTCTACTATATGAAATATTTTAACCAGTTGGTATTAACGGGGAAGATCAATGATGTGGGCGCCTATGTGCGCACCAATATACCGCACAGCTACAGGATGGGCATTGAATTACAGGCGGGGTGGCGTCCGGCGCCCTGGCTGAATGCATCGGGAAATATCAGCCTCAGCCGCAACAAAGTAAAGGATTACACGGCCTGGTACGATGACTATGATAACGGGGATCAAAAATCAGAAACCTTTAAAGAAAGAGATATTTCTTTTTCGCCTTCTGTTATCAGCGGCACAGTCGTTAGCTTTTTCCCGGTCAGACAATGGGAACTCAGTTTATCCGGAAAATATGTAGGCAAACAATATCTTGATAATACACAAAATGAGAACAGGAGGCTAAAAGATTTCTATGTACAGGATATCAGAAGCATTTACACATTGAAAGATTTCCTGTTCAGTGAAATCAACCTGGTGGTGCAGCTCAATAATATCCTTAATAAAAAATACGAGCCCAACGGTTATACCTACAGCTACATCAGTGGCGGCGGGATGATAAATGAAAATTATTATTTCCCCATGGCTGGCAGGAATTTTATGATAGGGGTTAATGTGAAGTTTTAGCGGGGGTTCAGGTTGCAGGTTGCAGGTCGCAGGTTTCAGGTTGCAGGGGCAGCGATCGGTTGTCAGCTATGATCTGATAAGCCGGATACCTAACGCCTGATACCTTCATCAACTCATTGGCGCCTTTGCGTGCAATTTCTAACGAAGAGGTTGCAGGTTTCAGGTTGCAGGTCTCAGGTTGCAGGTCTCAGGTCTCAGGTCGCAGGTTGCAGGTCGCAGGGGCAGGCGATCGGTTATCAGCTATGATCTGATAAGCCGGATACCTAAGGCCTGATACCTTCATCAACTCATTGGCGCCTTTGCGTGCAATTTCTAACGAAGAGGTTGCAGGGGGCAGGGGCAGGGGTCGGCGATCGGTTATCAGTTATGAACTGATCAGCCTGATTACCTAACGCCTGATACCTTCATCAGCTCCTTGGCGTCTTGGCGCCTTTGCGTGCAATTTCTAACGAAGAGGTTGCAGGGGGCAGGTTGCAGGTCGCAGGTTTCAGGTTTCAGGGACAGGGGGCAGCGATCGGTTATCAGCTATGAACTGATCAGCCGGATACCTAAGGCCTGATACCTTCATCAGATCCTTGGCGTCTTGGCGCCTTTGCGTGCAATTTCTAACGAAGAGGTTGCAGGTTGCAGGGGTAGGGGTCGGCGATCGGTTATCAGCTATGAACTGATCAGCCGGATACCTAACGCCTGATACCTTCATCAGATCCTTGGCGTCTTGGCGTGAATTCCCTTTGCGGCTGCTATTTCAACACCAAAGCAGCAAGAGGAGGCAGGTGCACATTAATCTCAAAAACCTGCTCCTCTTCTTCCAGTTTAATGCATGGAATATCGGGGTTGAATACATCGCCGGAGCCCCAGTATTTTTTATCATTACTGTTGAATATCTCATTCCACGCCGCCTTTCCCTGAACCCTGATTTTCCAGTTGTGCCGTACTACGGGTGTCAGGTTCAAAACGATCAGCAGATCGTTTTCCGGATCCTTTCCCTTCCGGCGATAAACAATCACACTTTCTGATCGGTGATTCAGATCCACCCATTCAAATCCGTAAATATTAAACTGGTTCTCGTACAATGCAGGTTCATCCCTCAGCAGGTGATTCAAATCTTTCACACATTCTTTCAGCAGTTTATGGCTATCGTATTGCAACAGGAACCAATCCAGTTCCGATTTGTAATTCCACTCACTGGTTTGCCCGAATTCATCTCCCATAAACAACAATTTACCCCCCGGATGAGTGAACATATAGGTATATAACAACCTCAGGTTTGCAAACTTCTGCCAATCATCGCCCGGCATTTTGTAGATCATAGGGCTTTTACCATGCACTACCTCATCGTGGCTCAACGGCAGCATAAAATTCTCGTCATAATAATACATCATGCTGAAGGAGAACTTATCCTGGTGGTATTGACGAAACACAGGGTCCAGCTTAAAATAATCGAGGGTATCGTGCATCCATCCCATCATCCATTTCATCCCAAAACCCAAACCGTCTTCAAAAGTGGGGCGGCTCACCCCGGGCCAGTCGGTAGCCTCCTCGGCTATGGTTTGTACATCAGGGAAATCGCGGTAAATGGTTTCATTCAGATCTTTTATAAAAGTGATGGCTTCAAGATTACCATCGCCGCCATGTTCATTAGGTTCCCACTGCCCGGAGGAGCGGGAGTAATTCAGTTTGATGACAGAACTTACCGCATCCACGCGGATCCCATCCGCATGATACCGGTCGAACCAATACCGGGCGTTGCTGATCAAAAACGACTTCACTTCTCCCCTCCTGTAATTAAAAATATAACTGTTCCAGTCGGGATGAAAACCTTTGCGCATATCCGCGTATTCATAGGTATGAGTGCCATCAAACATAAAGAGCCCGTGGGCATCATAAGGGAAATGGGAGGGTACCCAGTCCAGCAATACGCCTATGCCCTCCCGGTGAAACGCGTCCACCAGTTCCATAAAGCCCTGCGGGTCCCCAAACCTTGAAGTGGGGGCAAAATATCCCGTTCCCTGGTAACCCCAGGAGCCATCAAAAGGATGCTCCATCACCGGCATAAATTCCACATGCGTGAAGCCCATTTCTTTCACATACGGCACCAGCAATTCTTTGATCTGCGCATAACTGTTATACCGGTCTTCATCATTCCTGTCAGGCCGCATCCAACTGGCCAGATGCACTTCGTACACACTCCAGGGCGCGTCCAGCGCATTATGCCCCTTCCGGTGTTTCATCCAACCGGCATCCTTCCAATCGTAATCCAGGTTCCATGTAATAGACGCTGTGTCGGGCTTTTTTTCCCAGAACCACGCAAAGGGATCTCCCTTATCCTGGCGACTGCCTTTAAAACCATGAATATGATATTTATACACTTCTCCTTTGGCCAAATTGGGAATAAACCCTTCCCAGATGCCCGAATTATCAAGCCTTACAAATAAAGGATGCGTATCGTTATCCCAGTCGTTGAAATTTCCTTTCACCGATACGTAAGTTGCATTTGGCGCCCATACCGCGAAATAATAACCATCGGTATCCAGCACATTGACCTGCCTTGAACCAAACAGAGCATATAAATTATAATGAGTACCCTGTTGAAAATTCTGGATGTCCTCCTTCGTAAACAGGGAGTAGTTCCAGACAGATTTCGTGCTGTCCACAAAATGAATATCCTCATATTTTTTGCTGGTCATATTCAGGCATTTAATAAATTAAAATCTTCTTTAACATAAGTTTAAAAGTACGGCTTATGAATTTAAAGCTAATCCTTCTATTTTTATAACCACTTTTTATCTTTTTATTTATATAAAATGACTGTAAGCCGGCTAACCTGCTTTCTTCTTTTCTTTCTGAATATTTCTTTTTACAGTTTTGGTCAATCGGCGTCTATCAGCGGCTCCGTCATGGATACCGCCAATCAAAAAAAATTACAATACGCCATTGTTACTATTCTCAATCCCACCGATTCATCTATCATTCAATTTACAAGAACCGATAAAAACGGAACCTTCTCCCTGTCCCAACTGGATTCGGGAACCTATTCCATCATGATCTCCTATCCCCAGTTTGCCGACTACGTGGATGAAGTGCAGTTGCAGCCGGATGACAAAGTTAACCTCGGTACCATTAACCTTACCAACAAAAGCGTTTTACTGGAAGAAATCATTATCCGGCAGAACAATGCCATGAGGATCAAGGGTGATACCATAGAATACACCGCAGACAGTTTCAAAGTGCGGGCGAATGCAAATGCAGAAGAATTATTAAAAAACATGCCCGGAATACAAGTGGACAAGAACGGGAAGATCATTGCGCAGGGGCAGGAAGTGCAAAAAGTATTAGTGGACGGAGAAGAATTTTTCAGCGATGATCCTACCGTGGCTACCCGGAATATCAGGGCCGATGCCGTGGACAAGGTGCAGGTATTTGACAAGAAAAGCGACCAGGCGGAATTCACCGGCATAGATGACGGGCAGAAAACCAAAACCATAAATCTGAAACTGAAGGAAGACAAGAAGAACGGCTATTTTGGAAAGGTAAGCGCGGGAGGCGGACTGAAAGACAAATTCAATAATGAAGGGATGGTAAACTTTTTCAAGGGTAAACGAAAGATAGCCGCTTTCGGTACCATGTCTAATACGGGAACTACCGGGCTAAACTGGCAGGACAGCCGGAAATACGGTCTTTCAGACGATAATTTTGAGTATGACGAAAACGGTGGCTTTTTCTATTCTTTTGGCCAGAGCAATACTTTCGACTTCAATGGAAACGGTTTGCCAAAGGCCTGGACAGGAGGATTGCATTTTTCCAATAAATGGAATGAGGATAAAAATAATTTCAATGCCAGCTATATGTATAAAAAGCTAAATGTAGCCGGTAATGATGAAACCAAAACCCAGTACATCCTGCCCGATACCCTTTATTATATGAATCAGCAGAATAATAATTTTTCTCTGCGCGACCGCCATACCCTTAGCGGAAAGTATGAGATCCAATTGGATTCCACCTCTTCCGTTAAATTGACGATAAACGGATACAAAGGGCGATCGGAATCGGAAAATCAATTCTACTCCGAAGCCCTGAATGAAGCATCGGATCCTGTGAACAAAAGCAACCGGGAAACGGCTAATATCAACCAGGAATCTTCTTTCAACAGCAACATTATATACCGTAAGAAGTTTAAGAAACAGGGAAGGACCATAACCGGTTCTATAGAACAAAAATACAATGAGGATAACGCCAATGGATACCTTAACGCCCTCACCGATTATTTCGACGTGTCGGGTGATATCTTCCAGCATGACACCATCAACCAGCGAAAATACAACCACAGCAAGCTGTTTACCTTCAACGGAAAGATCACTTATACCGAACCGGTAATCAAGGATAATTTTATAATTTTCAATTACGGCTTATCGAACACTACCAGCAGCGCCGACCGGACAACCTACGATTACAACCAGGGCAAGTATGACGAACTCAACCCCCTGCTGACCAACGATTACGATTTTCTGATCACCACCCATGCCGGAGGATTGGCTTACCGGATCGCAAAGAAGAAGTATAACCTGACTTTCGGCAGCGACCTGGCTTCTCAAAACTATACGCAAAAAGATAAAATCGCCGCTTCCTCGCTTCATTACAACCGGCTGAACCTGTTTCCGAAGGTTAATTATTTCTACAATTTTAAACCACAGAGCCGGCTTGGTTTTAATTACAACGGTAATACCCAGCAACCCACGATCCAGCAACTACAACCTATACAGGAAAACAATGATCCGTTGAATATTTTTATCGGGAATCCCGATCTTAAACCGGCTTTTAACCACCGTTTTAATCTTTACTTCAACGATTACAAGGTGCTTAAGCAAAGAAGCATCTATGCCAACGTTAACCTCAATCTGATAGACAATGCGATTTCTTCCAGTAACACGGTGGATAAGCTGGGCAAACGTATTTACCAGTCTGTTAACACCAATGGCACCTATAATTATTATTCTTATTTCGGCTATGGGATGCAGATCCCTTCCATTAAGACCTGGATTAATGCCAGTCTGCAAAATAATGGCGGCAAAATGACCAGTTTTGTTAACAACGATAAGAATATCACTTCCAACAATTCCACCTCTTTCAGACTAAGCGGTTCTTATTATGAAGCGGAAAAGATGAATATACGCCTTAACGCCAACGCCTCTTACAATACTTCTGTGAGTTCTATTAATAAGGCTATCAAAACCAACTACTGGATACACAGTTACGGCGCCCATTTATATTTCGCGCTTCCTTTTAAATTTGAATTCACCAATGACATAGATTTTAACTTCAGGCAAAAAACCAGTGTATTTGATGAAAACCGGAATACAGTCATCTGGAATTCCAACTTAACTAAATTATTATTCAAGGAAACCTGTTCGCTGGAATTTTCGGTCAATGATATCCTGGATCAGAATATCGGTTTCAACAGGAACATCCAAAGCAATTTCATTACCGAAAACACGTACACCACTTTGAGGCGTTTCTGGATGCTTACTTTCACATGGAACTTTACTAAAAACAATGCTCAAACCCAAAATCAATAGTCATGAGCAAATCCTTTATTTATACTACCTTCTTCCTTCTTTTTATTACCCAGGCGGCAAATGCGCAATTCCTGCTGAAAGGAAGGATTGAATTTGAAAAAACGGTAAACGTTCACAAACAAATAGAAATTGACAATAACGATTGGTATTCCAACTTCAAAAACCAGATCCCGGAGTATAATCATTCCTACTTTAATCTTTCCTTCATCGGAAACAAAACGCTGTATGAGCCCGGAAGAGAAAGCAAGGAAAAATCCTCTCCGTTCGTTGACAACGTCGCATCCTCTAATATTATATACAACGATTTCAGCAACCAGAAAACGGTGGCTTTCAAACAGGTTTTTGATGAATCTTTTCTCATCATGGATAGTATCCGCCAATACAAATGGCATCTCACCAAAGACACCCGGAAAATCGCGGGCTTTGAATGCAGGAGGGCTTTTACCGTGATCATGGATTCGGTTTTTGTGGTGGCATTTTATACAGACGAAATTGTTTCATCCGGAGGGCCGGAATCCTTTCAGGGACTTCCCGGAATGATTCTTGGAGTGGTGATCCCCAGGCTTTATACCAGTTGGTATGCCACCAAAGTGCAACTGGAAGAAATTAAAGAAACCGCTATAACGCCCCCCAAAAAAGGGAAAGCCACCGATTACCAGGGTGTAGATAAAGCCATTGAGAGAAGCCTGAAACAATGGGGAAAATGGGGCACGAAATATATATGGCAGATCATGATCTGAAAAGCGGATAACCTCCATCGCTTGATAATTCTTTTGCCTGTTTTCTGCCCAACCCTTAATTTTAAGCCATGAGAGCAGTCCTTTTCGGGGTTTCGTTTATTATAACAGGGGCTTTGGTTTATATACTCGGCAGTTCCAGCCTGTTGCCATTACCATTGGGGCAATTTTTGAGTCCGCAACATGGAATCTGGCAAAACGCTGAACCTGTAAAAGAAAACTTTAATATGGCACTGAATTTCCCGGATTTGAAGGGAAAAGCTACTGTATATCTTGATGATCGTCTGGTTCCCCATATTGTTGCCGATAACGACGAAGACGCCTGTTTTATCCAGGGCTACCTGCATGCACGTTTCCGTTTATGGCAGATGGAATTTCAAACGATGGCCGCCGCCGGTAGAATAAGCGAAATTATAGGAGAAAAGGCCATCCATTTCGACAGGGGCCGAAGAAGATTGGGCATGGTATATGCCGCTGAAAATATGCTGAGAGAGATGGAAGCCGACCCGGTGTCCAAATCACAGGTAGATCATTATACCGCCGGGGTGAACGCGTACATCGCGTCCCTGTCTGAAAGCAGGCTACCTGTTGAATACAAACTGCTGGGTTACCAACCCGAACGGTGGAACAATCTTAAAACCGCGCTTTTCGTAAAACTGATGTCGCTCACTCTCGCGGGGTTTTCAGACGATCTGGCTTTAACCAAAGCAAAGGCTTTTTTTGGCGATGAACAACTGCGTGTTCTTTTCCCCCAGGTGGCCGATTCTCTTTCACCCATTATTCCGGAAGGCACCCTCTTTGCCTCTCCTACGGTACACCCGGAAGCGCCGGCAACAGCGGATTCTTTATATTTGGGAAAGACGGAGCTTGCAGGAACCCTGAGCGAAATCGAAAAGCCCGACCCTGCCAATGGCAGTAATAACTGGGCGGTGAGCGGCCAGCGCACCCAAAGCGGCGCTCCCATTCTTTGCAACGACCCGCATCTTGATCTGTCCTTTCCCTCCATCTGGTACGAGATGCAGGTAACCACCCCTACCATGAATGCTTACGGCGTGAGCTTTCCCGGAGCGCCGGGAGTTATCATCGGGTTCAACGACAGTATCGCTTTCGGGTTCACCAATGCAGGCAGAGACGTGCTGGATTATTATGCAATACAATTCAAAGACGATACAAAAACGCAGTACCGCTTCAATAATGAATGGAAGAACAGCCAAATCCGGATCGAAAATATAAAAGTAAAAGGCAAACCGGTGGTGTATGACACCGTTGCCTATACTGTTTTCGGCCCGGTGGGTTACGACAATAGTTTCCCCGCCACGGATCAACCCGGGAAAAACCTGGCGATACGCTGGAAAGCGCATGATCCTTCCAACGAATTGCTGCTGTGGTATTATTTAGACCGGGCAAAAAACTACGGGGATTATAAAAATGCCTTACAATATTTCAGCAGCCCGGCTCAAAATGTGGTTTTTGCCTCCAAATCGGGCGATATTGCCATCTGGCAGCAGGGAGAATTTGCAGCTTTGTGGAACCGGCAGGGCGTATATGTAATGCCCGGCGACGACAGCAGCTATATGTGGCAGCGCTTTATTCCCATGGATGAAAACCCGCATATCCTTAACCCGGAGAGGGGCTTTGTAAGCAGCGCCAATCAGCGTCCTGCCGACAGCACTTATCCCTATTTTATTCCCGGGTATTATGATCTTTACAGAGGCATCGCGGTAAATAAAAAATTATCTGCCTTACAGCAGGTTACTGCCGACGACATGATGAAAATGCAAAACGATAACTATAACGTTTTTGCCGAAACAACACGTCCCATCCTTCTGAAATACATTAACGACAGTATTCTGAACGACGCAGAAAACAAGTACCTGGATCTCGTTCGAAACTGGTCGTTATACAACAACATTAATGAGAAGGGAGCAACGGTTTTTAGCCTGTGGTTTGACAATTTGAAAAAACAGGTATGGGACGATGAGTTTGAAAAGGCAGGCGTAGCATTGCGACCTTCTGCCGCCACCCTTACCGAAGCCCTGCTGCGGGACTCTTCTTTTGCATATATTGATAACATCAATACCCCCGCAAAAGAAACCATCGCCGATGCGGTAACCAACGCATTCAAACAGGCAGCCGTAACCGCTGATTCCCTTGCCGCCATCAACCGGCTTAGCTGGGGCCCTTACCGCGATCCTTCCATTTATCATTTATTAGGAGAAACCATGATGCCTTTTGCCAGAACGGGATTGCCGGTGGGAGGCGGAGAATTTATTATTAACGCCATGAAGCACAAACACGGACCCAGTTGGCGGATGGTAATTGAACTGACCCATGAAACCTCGGCCTACGTGGTATATCCCGGCGGGCAATCCGGAAATCCCGGCAGCCCCTATTATGATTCCTTCGTTGACAAGTGGGCTGCCGGCGAGTATTATAAAGCCTGGTTTATGAAAAGAGGAGAACCTGAGGGGAACCGGCTGGTTTGGAAAATGGTATTTGAACCTAAATAACAGCAACAGATGAAATTTATAGTATCCGTTATTTTAACCGCTTTGCTGAGTTTTGCAGCGGGTTTATACCTGCCCTGGTGGAGTTTTGCCATTATTGCCTTTCTCATACCTTTGATGATCAGCCAGAAGCCTTATATGGCCTTTTTAACAGGATTCATCGCTCTGTTTTTATTATGGGGAGGATTAAGCTGGTGGATAAGCGCTGCCAACGAACACCTGCTGGCGCATAAGATTTCTTTATTGGTAATTAAATCTGACAATCCTTTGATGCTGATTGGCCTGACCGCAGCAATCGGCGCAGTAATCGGCGCAATGGCGGCGCTCAGCGGCGCGTTGTTGCGTCGTCTTATCCTCTGATAATATAATTAAGTCGCTTTCCTGTCATTCCTGCAATGCATGAAAAGATATCTGTTCCTTGCCGTTTTTCTTCTGGTCTTTCAACAATTCTCATTTGCCGTTCGGGTGGCTGGGGTTGTAAAAGACGATAAAGGCAACCTGCTCCCCTTCGCATCCTTAATCGTAAAGGAAACCCGTGTTGGCGCTACGGCCAATAATGAAGGAAAATATGTACTGAATCTCCCGGAGGGAAATTATACGCTGCAATGCATGCATGTGGGCTACACCATGACTGAAAAGCAGATTACGGTAGCGCATCAGCCCCTGCAGGTGGATTTCATCCTTGCGCTGCATGAACTCACGCTTAAAGAGATTGTGATCGGAAATGGAGTGGAAGACCCGGCTTACGAAATCATCCGCCAGGCAATAAAGAAAAGAGCCTATTATAAAAACCAGGTAGATGCTTTCCAATGCCAGGTTTATATCAAAGGACAGCTACAATTGCGCGACTACCCGGCAACGCTCTTAGGTCAGAAGGTGGATTTCGCCGATGGTGACACCGGCAAAAACAAAATGATCTATCTTTCTGAAACCGTGGCCACTTATTCTTTTCAGAAACCTCAAAAAGAAAAAGTGGAAGTAAGTTCCACCCGGGTCAGTGGTCAGTCGGAAAACTTTGGATTTGGCAGCCCGCGATATGCCACCTTTTACGACAACAATATCCAGATCAGCGACGCGCTCAATCCCCGGGGTTTTATTTCCCCGATCGCAGAAAACGCACTCAACTTTTACCGGTATAAATTCATGGGCAGTTTTACCGAAAACGGGCGGCTGATCAATCACATAAAGGTAACGCCCAAACGAAATTACGAGCCATTGTTCAGCGGTTTCATCAATATCGTGGAAGATGAGTGGCGATTGCACAGCCTGGACCTGATGCTCACCAAAAAATCGCAGATGGAACTTGCCGACACCCTCCGGATAGAGCACCTGTACGTACCCGTAACCCGAGATGTATGGATGATCCGGAGCCAGGTCATCTATCCTGCAATGAAGATCCTGGGCTTTGATGTGACAGGCAGTTTTGTTACCGTTTATTCCGATTATAAAATAAATCCCGCATTCGGTAAGGGGTTTTTCAACAACACCCTGGTTACTTATGATAAAGGCTCTAATAAGAAACCGCCGGTTTATTGGGATACCATCCGCCCGGTGCCTCTGCTGGATGAGGAAGTGGCAGATTACCGGAAGAAGGACAGCCTGGAACAATTGCGCAACGACCCGGGGTACCTGGATTCCTTAGACAGGAGGAAAAACAAAATTACAGCCACCGGGTTACTGATTTTCGGACAAACCTTTGGCAGGCAAAGCAAACACGCCCGTCTTAGCTATCCGCCACTGATTGAGGTGGTTAACTTTAATACGGCAGAAGGGTTTAATATAAACCTGAGCCCAACCTACATCCGTAAATTGAGTGAAAACAAATCTTTATCACTAACACCCACGGTACGGTACGGTTTCACCAACCGGCATTTGAATGCTGACCTGGCGATGAAGTATGCCTTCGGAAACGGACACATGAATTCCCTCGACCTGTCGGGTGGCAAAAAAATATTCCAGATCAACAATGACAACCCTGTACGCCCCATTGTTAACAGTTATAATACTCTGCTGTTTGGCGATAATTTTTTAAAAATATACGAGGCTGGTTTTGCCCGATTGGTTTATACCCGGGGAGTAGGCGAAGGTATTACCATCAAAGCAGCGCTGGAATACCAGGACCGGATGCCGCTTGAAAACACCGATAATACTTTCTGGGGAAAAGCCAAATATCTTTCCCGGAGAACGCCCAATTACCCGGTGGAGCTCATTTCAGAAAACTTCAATCGCCACCAGTCCTTCGCGGCAGATTTTTCCATCCGCTATCAACCGGGCACGCAATATATACAACTGCCCGACCGGAAAATCAGCATAGGGTCAAAATATCCGGCGTTCATTTTAAATTATACCAAGGGTTTTAACAGCATATTGGGGAGCGACGTGGATTACGACCGCTGGAAATTTTCCATCCGGGACGATATCAATATAAAGATGGCGGGTATGCTGGACTACCATCTTTCAATCGGCGGTTTTTTGAATAACCGGAAGCTGGAGATCCCCGATTACCAGCACTTCAATGGCAACCAGATGCTGGTGGCCACAGAATACCTGAACAGTTTCCAGTTGGCACCCTATTATGCCCATTCCACAGCCGAAAAACTATATGGTACTTTAAATATGGAACACCATCTGAATGGTTTTCTCACCAATAAGATCCCGTATATAAAAAAACTCAATCTGCACTTTTTGTGGGGAATAAACGCCTTTGTGGTACATAAAGACAATTATTATTACGAAACTTTCGCCGGACTGGAAAACATCTTAAAAGTGCTAAGAGTAGATTACGTATGGGGCTGGACTCATCTCGGATTCCGGACCTCGGCTTTCAGGATCGGCTTCAGGGGAGGAATATTCGGAAATTAAATTTGAGATTTGAAATTTAAGATTTGAGATTAAACATGGTATAGGTCTGATTTTTATACTTGGATTAACTCCTGCACATAGAATTTCAGATTTAAAATCTCAAATCTCAAATCCCGGACTATCTTTGCACCGTTTAGGAAATTTTGCTCGTCATGCAAACGATCCGCTCCAATGAATTAACGGGGCATAAAATTTCAGTCTTATGGCAGTATTACACAATCGCGTTTCCCACCGGGAACTGAAGCAGCGTGTGCTTTCGGAAACAGAACCGCGCACCACCATCTCTTTTTACAGGTATTTTCCAATCACCGATCCTCAGCAATTCAGGGATAAGCTGTATAAAGCCTTCCGGGAATTAAACGTATTTGGGAGGGTGTATGTAGCATCGGAAGGCATCAATGCACAGATCAGTGTACCGCAATCCAATTTTGACAGTTTTAAGGATCACCTGTACGCAATGCCGGAACTGGATAACACCAGATTAAACATTGCGGTGGAAGACAATGGCAAATCGTTTTGGGTACTCAAAATTAAAATCAGGGAGAAGATTGTAGCAGACGGGATTAATGACCCTGATTTTGATATGGCGAAAAAGGGTAAATATGTCAACGCCAAAGAATTGAATCAAATGACTGCAGATCCTCAGACCATCATTATTGATATGCGTAATCATTACGAGTATGAGGTAGGGCATTTCAAAAACGCGATACAAATCCCCAGCGATACTTTCAGGGAGCAGTTACCGATGGCGGTAGAAATGATGCAACCCTATAAAGACAGGAACATCATTATGTATTGCACCGGCGGCATCCGTTGTGAAAAAGCAAGCGCCTATATGTTGCATAACGGATTCAACAGGGTATATCACCTGGAAGGCGGGGTGATAAACTATGCACGGCAAATTCAGGAACAACAGTTAGACAGCCGGTTCGTCGGGAAAAATTTTGTATTCGATGACCGGCTGGGAGAACGGATCACGGGTGACGTTATAGCTCATTGTCACCAGTGCGGGAAACCCTGCGACACGCACACCAATTGTAAAAATGAGGGTTGTCACCTGCTTTTTATTCAATGTGAAGAATGTGCCCGAAAGTACAATGGCTGTTGCAGCGCCGAATGCAGTGAAATTGTTCAGCTTCCTGCCGAAGTGCAGAAAGAATTGCGTAAAGGCATCAACAAAGGGCAACACATCTTCAATAAGGCAAAATCCAGGCTTCGCTTAATGAACCGGGAAAAAACCACTTAGTCAGCGATGAATGAAGCAGATATAAAAAATATTCTCGGGCTCCGGTTGCCTACGGATCCCCGGTGGGTAAACCTGGCGGAAATTAGCCTGGAAGCTGTTCTTACCGATCACGCCTATTGCGAACAAAAAGCAGCTACTTCCTGTATTACTATTATTCAACGCTATCCGGATAAAGAAAAACTGGTTACGGAATTATCCCCCATCGTAACGGAAGAGTGGGGACATTTCCGGCTGGTGCTGGCGGAGTTGCAAAAACGAAATCTGCAGCTGGGGAGGCAACGAAAAGATATTTATGTAAACAAATTACTTGAATTTCAAACTAAAGGAGGGAAAGCGGAAGACCGGTTTTTAGACCAACTCCTAACGATGGCTTTGATAGAAGCCAGGAGCTGCGAACGCTTTAAACGGTTGAGCGAAGGACTGGAAGACGAATACCTGCGCAGGTTCTACCGCAGGTTTATGGAGAGTGAAGCCGGTCATTATACTTTATTTCTTGACCTGGCGGAAACTTATATCGCCAAAGACAAGGTAAGAGCGCGCTGGTCCGAATGGCTGAACTATGAAGCTAATGTGATGCAAAGCGCAGAGCTGAGAGGCGACAGGATCCATTAGGTAAATTAGAAGCAGGGTTGCCACCGGAATACGAAGGTTAGCCCCCTGACGGCAAAAAGAGGTATAAACAATAAAGGATATTCATATCTCAACCATTTGGTGAAAGACATCAATACACCCTAATTATCATTTCATTGAGATTCCTATAGAAAACAAAAAAACAATCCGGCGCTTCTACCATTTGTAAAGTTGCTTTCTCTTAAGTCCCTTTGACTGATGCATATGGATCAACGATACTTCAGCCACCTGCACCCCTCTCCCGTTTCGGCCAGAGGGGGCCATGGTCGTGTCCAGGTCAATTTCAAAGTTCCACCGCCTTGTTTTCCGGACCATTCAATCCTTCAGGCTTCATCACCACTGCTCCGGAAAAATTAATCTTCTGCTCGGATACAATGTCCCATGCACTAAATCGCAGGTGGAAAATATTCGTTTCAATTCCATTCCGGTTCGATTAAAAGGGTTTCCCATTGCGGATTAGACTTCGTACCCACGTGTTTCAATTCCATTCTGGTTCGATTAAAAGCTTCGGCCCAAACTCGGCCACCACCAGCTTT
>JAMLHL010000020.1 GCA_023957125.1 Chitinophagaceae bacterium | reverse complement strand
TCAGGACTGAGAGTGTACCCTTGTACCCCCAACGTGGGACCTGGGACAAGTTTCAGGGGCAGCCATGAGCCTAATACCCATGGCCTGATACCTCATCAACTCCTTTGCGCCTTAGCGTCTTTGCGTGCAATTTTTCTCACGCAGAAGTTTTGGGTTTCAGGTCTCAGGTTTCAGGTCTCAGGAGGAGGTTGCAGGGGAGGTTGCATGTTTCAGGACTGAGAGTGTACCCTTGTACCTTGCAACGTGGGACCTGGGACAAGTTTCAGGTTGCAGGGTACCGGGCGCCTGCTCCAACCGGAATATTAAAGAATGACTGTTTTATGCTATCCTGATCAAACGTTCCTTTTGGGCTTGCCTGCCTTTGTCCTTTTTTTCAAGGATCAATTCCTTGTCTGTAATATTCAGAATTTTATATTTTTCGTTTTTGTCTTTCGTTTTGATTGCCAGCACCTGTGTTTTAACATCGTAATGCCACGATCCCTTAACCACGGAGAGTTTGTCTATGATCAACGTGCCATCCGCATTAAAATTGATGCTAGGGATGGATTCAGCGGGAGAGATTTGTTTTACAACCGAATCTGTTTTCAGGCTTATTCCCCATTTATGACATAGTAGCGGAATAACATCGTTTGCCGTTTTTAATTTATGAAAGGTCTGGCCGAACAAACTGAACGGCAACCAAATGACAAGCAGAACGCCTGTTGTTTTTATACTTGTATGCATAGATTGAAAGCGTTTAAAAAATGATATTTTTGTTCGCTCCTATTCCCTCCGTTTAACACCCTGTTTCTCAATCTATCGGAAAGTTACAAATTTTTATGATTTATGAGGCATGATTGCGGACGCGAGTTAGTAAGTTTAATTTTTTTGTTAAAAGTTTTTTGGTTGTCATTGTCAACTCCAGACTAAAAACCCGAAACTCCACCCATAATCTCAAATCTTAAATATCAAATATCAAATTTCAAATTTCAAATCATTCCTTCCGTACCGGCTGGTGCATCATCAGCGCTTCAATCTCCGCTCTCACTTGTTCCACAGGCATCTTTTCTACCAGGTAGGTTTGCTTTCCATTAGGATCGTTCTTCCATTCGTTGTTTCCGCCTTTCAAAATAATCTCTCCTTTTTGTATATCGTAATAGGGGGCCGCTCCCCTGACGGCAACCAGTACGGCAGTCTGGTCCCAGCTATGGCGGCCATTAGCATCATTTTTCCCGTAGGACATGGCTTTGGCAAAAGCATCTTTTACCGGGCTGTTTTGGATGCTGTTGCCGGATACCAGTTGTTTGCCTGTAATTATTTTTTCACCAATCTCAAAACCACTGTACAAAACCGGTGTAGGCCAATGCAGGAAAACTTTTGCCGATGCGGCGGAATCAATAAATACATTATACTCTCTTCCTGACGGGAATTTTCCTGCCATAGAAACCAGTTGCTTCACTTTCTTTGCCACCAGTTCCCTGCCGCTGAGTTTGGAATAGGTGTCGGGTTTTGAATCCAGCAGTTTTGCCAGGTTGGTAAGAAAACCAACCGTAACGATGGTAACACTTTTGTTGGGTTGCGCAGCCAATATCTTTCGATACAGCGCCACCGCATCGGGAACTTCATCGGTAGATCGGATGGTATGCGGATATTTACTTACCAGCAATTCGGGCCATTGTTGTGTTGCGCCGTGATCGGGATCACCAGCCCCTTTTGGCGCTCCGATGGGCAGATCAGGTCGTCCAAAATAGGTATTCAGGATATTGATCGTAGGCGCTACCAGTTTATTTTTATTACTGGCCATGATAGCCAGTGGCTTTGCTTCTCCTTTGTCGGCCAGGGCATGCAATACCGCCACGGCACCCACATCGTCATAATCAGGTCCTATATCGGTATCGAGGATAATAGGTACCGGCTTTGTGTGTTTAGATTGGGCTATGCTAACCGACAGGCAGGAGATGGAAAACAGGAGGATTGCAAATAAAAATTTAATCGTATTCATGCGTTGTTTTTTATATGGATTATAACAGCCTTTTTTTTATCAGCAAAATTATGTTCCGGCGACTATGATTAATACCAGTCCTGCTACAAACAAGAGGAACATGGCAAAGATCATTCTTCGGATGGCCGCGTTGGCACCTTTGAACTCTTTCCAGATAAACACACCCCAGAGGGCGGCTACCAGCGTAGCGCCCTGCCCTAATCCGTAGGAGATTGCCGGTCCGGCCTTACCTGCGGCGATCAGGTTAAACAGGTTACCGATTCCCCATATCGTTCCCCCCATAATGCCTACCCAATGCACTCCCTTTCCTTTAAAATACTCGGCATAACGGATAGGGTTACCCTCTAATGGCTTACGCATCAGGATGCTGTTGAAAATGAAATTGCTCAGCAGTATGCCGGCAGCGAACACTACAAAGGCGGTATAGGGGGTCATTTTACCCGCTGCGGGCGAAACGAAGTTTTCCAGGTCCATTCCGGAAGCGATAAAAGGGTAGAAGGTAGACATCAATATCCCGGCAATGATGGAAATGATGATCCATTTGCCTGTTCCCTGTTTCCCGGTTCCCCCCGCATGTTTTCGGTAAGCTAACGCATTTAAAATAATGGCTGTGGTTATTAATAAAACACCTGAAAATAGCAAAACGGGGTTACCCTTGCTTAAAAGAATATAATTGATGATCACCCCGATGATCAGTGCCAGCCCGATCCCTATGGGAAATGCCACAGCCATGCCCGCTCCCGCTATGGCGGCGGTAAGTAAAATGTTGGCCAGGTTAAACACCACGCCACCCGCCAGCGCGTTGCGGATATTAACGCCGTCTGCCTGGCTGATATCGGCAAGAAACGATCTTCCGCCGTCGCCGTTACTGCCGAGTGTAAACGCAGCAATCAGCGAGAGCAGAAAGATGCCGATAACGTAGTCCCAATAGAATAATTCAAACCGCCATCTGTTCTGCACCAGCTTTTGTGTATTGGCCCAGGAACCCCAGCACAGCATGGTGATAAAGCAGAACACAATCGCTAAGAAGTAGCTTTCTACTATAAACATATAGCAAAGAATTTGGTGAAGTGATTTTGTTATGGCTTCCTATCCCGGAATGTTTAATGTTTGTGCGATAAGTTCGTTCCGGTAAGGAATGGAAGACTGTGCTCCTAACCGGGTAACGGAAATCGCTGCTGCATCGCAGGCAAAACGTACGGCATCCTCCATGTTCTTCCCTTCGGAAAGCGCCACCGCCAGGGCCCCGTTAAATACATCTCCCGCTGCAGTGGTGTCAACAGGTTGCACTTTCCTGGCTTCCACCATCATACAGCGGTTTCCTTCACAGATCAAAGCGCCTTTTGAACCGAGCGTTACGATCACCGTGTTTACTCCTTTTCCACAGATCAGCACAGCCGCTTTTTTTGCGTCTTCTATATTGTTAACCGGTATGCCGGCTATCATGGCGGCTTCTGTTTCATTGGGTGTCAGGATATCAATATGGCTTAACAGCGTCTCAGATAGAACCGCTGCGGGCGCCGGGTTAAGAATCGTTCTGACGTTATGGGAGGCCGCATAGTCTGCCACATATTCCACTACAGCCATGGGGATCTCTAATTGCAGTAATATGATCCCGGCATCAGCTATCGTGGACAACGCGTTTTTGATATCATCCACCCTGAGGTTCGCGTTAGCGCCGGAGGCTACCACGATGCTGTTCTCTCCTTCCGCATCTACGGTGATCAGCGCCACACCGCTGGGGAGGGTGTCGTCTGATGCCAGGAACGAAATATCAATGTTTTCTTCACTGAACAATTGCGAAAACTGCTTCCCGAAAATGTCATTGCCTAATTTGGAGATGAAGATGACTTCCGCACCCAGCCGGGAAGCGGCTACGGCCTGGTTGGCTCCTTTTCCGCCGGGATTCATAAAAAAGGATCCTGAAAGCACCGTTTCCCCGGGTACCGGGATATGCGCTGTTTTAACTACCATATCCATATTGGCACTGCCTACCACTACTATTTTTTTTGCTCTCATACAGCAAACTGTTTACCGGGATTTTTGTTGATCGTTGTCTCAAAGCTACCATTCCACCGGGCCAAATAAAAATCATTAATTTTAAATCTCAAATCTCACCCCCCCCCTGTTTCCATTGCCGGATCGCTGATACTGTCTTTACCGGTTTCCATTCTGCCTGCAAAGCGATACAGGTATTCGTGATCCGATCCTATCGTAAAATCGTACCAGTTGCCGCTTCCTGCAAGGTCCCATTTTACATTCCTGGTTTTCCCGGCTGCAAGATCGAAGGAAGCAGGCACGTTGTAGCCATAAGCGTTGGAATGGATACGAATCGGAATGCCTACAGCATGCGGGTTATGGATACGTGCAATAATCTCCCCTTTCCGATGATTGTAACTCAGTTTTATTTCCGGGTTTTGCACGCTGCCGTTGCCGGTAAATTTGTGGAAATAGCCATTGGGGCCGTAAACCTCCAGGTCGTAATATCCCTGATCTTCCTGCAGGTTCCAGTCATCCGTGAGTTGTTTGCCTGCTTCCACCGTATATCGGCGTGGGATGCGGTTTAAGTGTTTCAGATCGTACACATGATATACTGCGCCAAGTGCGCCCTCGTTATCAAACAAAAGCCGTATTTTTTGTTCCGGTTGTAGTAATGCAAGATGGGTATAGAGGCGGTAAGGCAGGGCCCTGGAATAACGGGTTCCTTTTTCCTGGTATAGCGGGGAGGGGGTATCCGGGGCTACCGCCTTTGGCAATAATTTAGAGGCGGCATCCAGGGCTTCGTGATCACCCGTGTCGGGCATCGGCGGGAAGGCCGGATCATTAGGGGTCTTAAAGTCAAATGCCGAGGTGAGATCGCTGCACACGGCCCGGTGCCAGGGGCTGATGGCGGGGATGGTTACCCCAAATCGCTTTTCTATAAACTGTCCTACAGAGGTGTGATCTGCCACCTCGGAATGAACCCAGCCGCCCTTACTCCAGGGAGAGATAATGTATAAAGGTACCCTTGGTCCCAAACCCCAGGGACGGATATTACCACTGATGGTATCTCTTTTATCCAGGTATGCCGGCGCTTTTGCCGAAGGTCCCCGGTCAATATTATTAAAATACATTCCCGATAAGTTGAGTGTGGATTTTCCCGCCAGGGAACCATCGGCATTATAAGATGGTACCGCCGGTGCAGGAAGATGGTCGAAGAGTCCGTCGTTTTCATCAAAAGTGAGAAAGAAAACCGTTTTGCTCCATACCTCCGGGTTGGCGGTAATAGCGGAGAGCACCGAGTGGGTGAAGTCGGCGCCGCGGTAAGGGCTGGATGGTGCGCCCGGATGTTCGGAATCAATTTGCCGGGGCAGCACCCAGCTCACCTGGGGCAACCGGTTGCTCTTTGCATCGTTGGCGAGGTCTTCAATGGTCCAGTGCCGCATTCCTTTTTCATAAACAGGAGAACCGGGTTTTGCGCTGCGGAAACTTTCAAATGCCAGGCAGCCATGCATGGCTCCTGTCCAGTTGTCGTTGGGATCCTGGTAGATACGCCAACTGATACCTGCTTTTTCGAGTACATCCGGAATGGTAGGCCAGTGAAAGGCGTTTCCCTGGTAGGTGTAGCCCGGATCGGGCATTTTGCCTTTGATCCAGCAGCGGAGATTAACCGGTTCCGAATCTTCATCCGTGCAGTTAATTCCGGCTGCCCGTTTCCCGGGATCGAAATTGGAGCCGGAGAAAAAGACGATCCGGTTAGGATCGGTGCCGGTAGCTACCGAACAATGATGCGCGTCGCTGATGGTGAACGATTCGGCTAAAGCATATTGAAAAGGTATCTCTTCCCGCGTATAGTAAGCCATGGAATAGGGGGTTTTAAACAATGGCCAATAGCCATATTTGCCCTGGTTCCAGGCCGCCTGCATGTCCGGAAAGTTATGCGGCGTGCCATTGATCAGCGCTGCGTTGGAAGTTTTTTTACTGGCATGATAAGGAGGAATTATTTTTTTGCCATCCGATTGAAAAAATGCCCTTTGCCCGCTTTCTAACGGGATAGGAAACCGATCGCCATAGCCCCGCACACCCCGCATCGTACCGAAGTAGTGATCGAAAGAACGATTTTCCTGCATCAGGATAACAATGTGCTGCACATCTCTGATAGAACGCGTAGCATTATAGGCTTCCACAGCGAGCACTTGTTGAAGCCATGCCGACCATACCGTGGCTGCGCCTGCGGTGGCCGATATCTTAAGGAAATTTCTTCTGTTGATCCCGGGCATATACAGATAATTGAAGGGTTTAAGATAGGCAATAAATAATAAAGTGAGCCGGATCGGGGCTCACTTTACCTGCAACAGGCGTATTTATTTAAAAAAAACGAAATGGCTTATTGCATAGGGTTTCTCATGTGCGTGCAATTATTTCATACTGAAATCAGGCTTCTTCTTTTGTAAACTCCACCTCAGCCGAAATTTTTACTTCCTCACCCACTAACACGCCTCCTGCTTCAAGAGCGGTGTTCCAGTTTAAACCCCAGTCTTTCCTGTTGATTTTCCCGGTAATGGAGAATCCGGCCCTCATTTTTCCCCAGGGGTCGAGTTTTAAGCCGCCAAATTCCACATCCAGGGTTATTTCTTTTTTAACCCCTTTTATTTCCAGTATCCCTTTAAGGCTGTAGTTTTCATCGTCCAGCTTGGTAAAAGAAGTGCTGGTGAATTTAATTTCTTTGTGATTGTCAACGTGAAGAAAATCGGCACTCTTCAGGTGATTATCACGGTCGTTGGTATTGGTAAATACGGAGGAAGGATCAATGGTTACCTCTGCTGTCCCTTTGCTGAAATCATCGCCATCCGTTAATAAGGTAGCGTTAAATTTTCTGAATTCACCTTTTACATTGGTGATCATCATGTGCCTTACCTTGAAAAGAATTTCGCTGTGTGTGGGATCTGAAACCCACTTGGTTTGATTTGCCATCTCCTGAATTTTTATGGTTTGATTAAATAATAATTAAATGGATGCCGCGAAGTTCAATCAATCTTTTTTGCTTCAGGTTCACCTATGTTAACAAATACAAATCCCGGTCTTCGTTATTTCTTTCGGGACAGATCCTGACGGATACGGCTAAGCGATTGAGGCTTGATCCCCAGATAGGAGGCGATCAGGTATTGGGGAATGCGTTGGGTAAAGTTGGGGAACTGTTGAGAGAATTCCAGGTAACGGGATTCGGCATTGTCGCTATAGGTTTTGGCCAAACGGTATTGCAAAGCCACAAAAGCATTCTGGATCAGCAAGCGGAAAAACCGGTCTATTTCCGGGAAAGTATCACAGGCCTTAAGGTAGTTCTCCTTATTGAGCAGGAGCAAACGGGACGGCTCAAGGGTTTCGATATTGTAGATCCCTTTGCGGTTAGAAAAAAAGCTGTAGAGATCGGATATCCAGTATCCTTCCAAAGCAAACTGGATAGCGTGTTTTTCCCCTTTCTTATCGGAGTAATAGGAATAACAGGCGCCCTGTTCAATAAAATATACGTATTTACAGTAACGCCCCTCTTCGGCGAGCAGGATTTTTTTGTCAAAGGACTTTGGAAATACACATCCTGCAAAGGCTTCAAACACGGCGTCTTTAACGGGATATCCTAATGTTTTTTCTATATTTTGTCGTAACAGGGAGTTCATTTGTTGTTCAGCGCATCTCAACGGATACGGAGTATCCGCGGTTGCCGGATTGACGGGCAATTTACAACAAAAGCAAATGATACCAGGTAATTCGGGTCCGGTATTCCGGGGCCCGTCAGGTTCTTATCGGGCAGAGCTTCCGGAGGGGGTGTCCCGCAGATCGCGCAGATGATCGCAGAGTATATATTACATTTCAGCGACGACCAGCGCTATCTGTGGGAGAATTCCCGGGTCCCCGGGGGAGGGAGTTCCGTACTGAATCAATGCCTGTTCGGCTCATGGCTATTGCGACCGCCCTGGTTCGTGTCTCACGAACTGCAAAGCCGTATTTGTCAAAACCGTTCTCTCAAATCTTTTAAAAAGTCATACTCCTTGATGTCAGGTTCATGAAACCACACCGATGGGTGGGTATAGTTTACATAATCATCTGCCGGTTGCCAATGATGGTAGCCGTCCAAAAATACATCCATCCCAGTATCCCATCATCCCGGCCTAAATCCCGCTGCCATTTCGTAGCTTTGCCGCTTCCTATACTTTGATACCTATTACACATGGAAATAACAGTTGAAACCGCCCAAAAGCTGGGGCTTCTTCCCGAAGAGTTTGAGAAGATCAAAACCATCCTGGGGCGCACGCCTAATTTTAATGAACTGAGCGCCTACTCCGTGATGTGGAGCGAGCATTGCAGCTATAAAAATTCTATTAAGTGGTTGAAAACGCTTCCCCGCGAGGGCGCGAAGCTGCTGGTGAAAGCCGGCGAGGAAAATGCGGGGCTTGCCGATATCGGCGACGGCTGGGGCGTAGTGTTTAAAATTGAAAGCCATAACCATCCTTCGGCGATTGAGCCCTTCCAGGGAGCGGCCACCGGGGTGGGGGGCATTCACCGCGATATTTTTACGATGGGCGCCCGGCCTATTGCGGCCCTGAATTCTCTCCGGTTTGGAAAAATAGAAGAAGAGAAGACCCGGCATCTTGTTAACGGCATTGTTCAGGGAATAGGTCATTATGGCAACTGTTTTGGTGTGCCTACAGTGGGAGGAGAAGCCTATTTTGAAGAGTGCTACCATACCAACCCGCTGGTGAACGCCATGAGTGTGGGTGTGGTGAAGGCGGGGCAAACGGTCAGCGCCACGGCTGAAGGAGAAGGAAACCCTGTTTTTATCGTAGGCTCGGCGACGGGGAAAGATGGAATAGGAGGAGCGGCTTTTGCCTCTGCGGATATTACGGAAAGCAGCGTGGAAGACCTGCCGGCGGTGCAGGTGGGAGATCCTTTCCAGGAAAAGAAATTACTGGAAGCCTGCCTGGAGCTGATCCCTACGGGTGCTTTGGTGGGGATGCAGGATATGGGAGCAGCGGGGATCATCTGCTCTGCTTCCGAAACCAGCGCCAAAGGAGGCGTGGGTATGCGCATTGAGCTGGACCGGGTACCCACCCGCCAGCAGCACATGAAAGTATGGGAACTTCTGTTAAGTGAGAGCCAGGAGCGAATGTTGCTGATTGTAAAAAAAGGCCGGGAGAAAGAAGTATATCAGGTATTTGAAAAATGGGATCTGCCCTGCTCCCAGATCGGGAAGGTAACGACGGACGGGATGCTGCGGTTTTACATGAATGGGGACTTGGAGGCGGAGATGCCGGCAGAAAGCCTGGTATTGGGAGGCGGCGCCCCGGTGTATGACAGGGAATTTTGCGAACCGGCCTACCTCGCTAAGGTGAAAGCTTTTGATCCCGCAACGATACCGGTTCCCAACGACCTGAGAGCCGTTGCGGAGAAAATAATTACCATTCCCAATATTGCTTCCAAACGCTGGATATACACCCAGTACGATAGTATGGTGGGTACCGGCAACACTTCCACCAATGCGCCCAGCGACGCGCCCATAGTGAAAGTGAAAGGGACCACCAAGGGACTGGCGGTAACAACGGATTGCAACAGCCGCTATGTTTTTGCCGATCCGTTTACCGGTTGTATGATTGCCGTGAGCGAAGCCGCGCGAAATATTGTATGCAGTGGCGGTGAACCCTTAGGGGTTACCAATTGCCTGAATTTCGGCAATCCTTATGATCCCGAAGTGTATTACCAGTTTGTATATGCCATTAAAGGAATGAGCGAGGCCTGCAAAAAATTTGATACGCCGGTAACCGGGGGGAATGTGAGTTTTTATAACCAACACCCCAAGGGGGCGATATATCCTACGCCGACCATCGGGATGGTAGGATTATTAGGGGACCTGCATGATAAAATGACGCTTGATTTCAAGCAGGCAGGCGATGTCATTTACCTGGTCGGACAGAGCCGGGATGATATCAACTCCTCGGAATACCTGCACAAGCTGCATGGGGTGGAATATTCGCCTGTACCTCATTTCGACCTTGAGGAAGAATACGGTGTACAACAGGCGATAAGTGCTTTGATAAAGAATAAAGTGATATCGTCGGCCCATGACGTCAGTGAAGGCGGACTGTTTGTAGCCCTCTGTGAAAGCGGATTCAACCGGGATCTGGGTTTTAATGTGCATCGCAACGCTCCTGTGCGGCCGGATGCTTTCTGGTTTGGCGAGGCACAAAGCAGGG
The DNA here is from genome assembly GCA_023957125.1 of Chitinophagaceae bacterium. Taxonomy (GTDB): domain Bacteria; phylum Bacteroidota; class Bacteroidia; order Chitinophagales; family Chitinophagaceae; genus Agriterribacter. The sequence goes on along the minus strand of JAMLHL010000020.1, from coordinate 78,455 downwards.
TAGTGGTTTCCGTTAGCCCTGATAATACGGATGAAATGGAAGCCGCCCTGCGTTCGGAGGGCGTGCCTTTTGAGCGTCTGGGAGTGGTGACGGAAGGAGCGGTGGTGGCCGATCGGGAAAGTTGGGGTGCGATTGAGGAATGGAAAGAAAAATATGATACCGCTATCGAAAAACACATGCAGCATGAAGAGGCGCTGGCTTAGATTTTGGATGTTGGTAATGCTGGGATGGGCTTACGCATGTAATTCATCGTCCGGGAGGGGAGGCGCGTCGGCCGGGAAAGATGATTTGTCGGCCTCCATTGCGCGGCTGCAGCAGGCGGTACGGTCCAGTCCGGATTCGGCGGGACTCCGGTTTCTTTTGATGGATCAATTGTTGCAGAACAACCAGTTGCAGGAGGCGCTTACGGAAAACGATACCCTGTTACAAATGGACGGCTCCAATGCGGGAGTGTGGTATAAAAGAGGCGTTATTTTGTTGCAGAATGGAGATACGGTTTCCGGGGTGGCTGCATTGAAAAATGCGCTGAAAGACGCGCCTGTGTTTGGCGAAGCTTTGCTGGAGTTGGCTGCCGTGTATGCCAGTGAGTCAAAACCGGAAGCGCTTACTACTGCCGACAGGGTGATACAGACCACGGAAGACATCTGGATGGCGTCCAACGCAAGATTTATTAAGGGCTTGTATTATTCGAATGTGAATGATAAAGCCGCCGCCCTGGAGCAATTCAGTGAATGTATCAAAAACGATTATACCTTTCTGGATGCCTATATCGAAAAGGGATTGTTGTTGTACGACCAGCAAAAATACACCGAAGCCCTGCAGGTATTTGAACAGGCTATCCAGGTGAGCAATACTTTCGCGGAAGCCTATTACCAGGCGGGCCGCTGCCAGGAAGCGCTCGGCAACCGGGAAGAAGCGGAACTGAATTACCGGAAAGCGCTTGGATTGGACAATCACTTTTCAGCGGCAAAGGAGGCTTTGGAAAAGTTGAGATAGGATGGGCAGGTTGGCAAGTTGCAGGGCGCAAGGTGGCATGTATATCTTCAGGTCAAACTTTGTGACGCTGGTACGAAATTATTTTCACGCAGAGGCGAAAAGAGGAAAAACGATTCAACTTCTTCATTTCAAACTTTGCGAATCTTGCGTCTTTGCGTGCATTTATTCTTCGCGGTTTGGCTTTCCGGCGTGCAATCATTCTCGCGCAGAGGTATCAGACAACAACCAACTCCCCACTCGAAACTAAAAACCAAAAGCTTCTCCCCCTTGCGACCTGACACCTCTTCCTCACTTCTTTCTTCTGAACCGAACGGTGCCGCTCGACTTTTCGGTGGAGGTAATATATACTTCATGCCGTTTACCATTCACCGTAACGATCATCAAAGCGGTGTTGGGAGGAATGGTTCCCAGGTTATCCGCATACATCACCAGTTCGTTTTCCTCGCGGGTGGTATCGTATTCTATTTTAAGGGTTAATGGCTTGTCGGTCAACCCCTGCTTCGACAACAACAGTTTATCATTGAAGAAAACCGATATGGTATCGCCGTCAATCTCGCCGTTATCATAAAAATCTACTTTGATCTCTTCATCTGCCGGGATGTCAATGACTTTTAAAATATTCTTACTCCTTTTCATATAGCCTGGTATCGCAGGCGCCGTAACTTCCGGCAGCGTGGTTTTTCCGGCACCGGCTATTTTTTGCGGTTTGCTGGTGATACCCTGTTGGGGTGTATCAGTTTTGGGAGTTTGTGATTTAGCCCCAGAAGGTTGTTTCTGGGATGGGGGTCTCAGGGAGGTGATGCCCTGGCTGGTTTTAGGGGCCGGTTTTGTTTGCTGAGGGGTGTTTTTTGCAACCGGCGGATGATGCCTTCGCGCGGCAGCCGGTGGGGTTACCCGGGTTAAAGTTTTTCTTTCCAGTTCTGTACTTCCCACCCCGCAGCCATTAGGACGATAGCCTCTCCATCGGCCTACCAGCTTTTCCGTGCCCCCTTGTTTTAAATATGTAAGGATATGTGTTTGCAGGCAATCGCTCATGTAGGAAGGAGTATTGCTTCTGACCTTTTCCTCTTCGTTTACAATGATTGATTTGCTGGCGGCATCGTAGCTGCCATCCAGCCTGCATATCACATAATAGCGCTTTCCCGGGTCATTAAAATACGAATAAGAGTAGCCGCTCACTTTCTCACCATCAATAGACAGTTCCAGGATATACTCGGTATCTCCCTCGCCGGCTACTATATTATTGGCTGAATTGAAAGTGCCGTGCCACTGTCCGTTGAGGTTCTGGCTTATTCCCCGAAGGGTACTTAGTAACAGAAACAACACAAACCACGCTTTCATGGAGCAAAAATAGCCTTAATACTAAGGAAATACCCCTATGAAATGAAATGATACGCCAATAGTTCGTTAAATTTGCCCTCTTTTTCAGGTACAGGAGAAATTATTATGGTGAAGATTACTTTTCCCGATGGGGCTGTGAGAGAATACCGGCCCGGAATTACAGCGATGGAGATAGCGGAGGGCATCAGCCGGGGGCTGGCAAAAAAAGTGCTGGCAGCTACCGTTAACGGACAGGTGTGGGATGCCGTGCGTCCTATATACAACGATAGTACCCTGAAGTTGCTGACCTGGGAAGAAGCTGAAGGAAAATCAACTTTCTGGCATTCATCGGCGCATTTAATGGCAGAGGCGGTAGAGTCGCAATTTCCGGGGGTCAAGTTTTGGGTAGGCCCTCCCGTGGAAAACGGATTTTATTATGATATGGATCTGGGCGACAGGAAGCTGAGCGAAGAAGACCTGGCTGCCATCGAAAAAAAAATGAATGAGCTGGCAAAGCAAAACAACCCCTATGTTCGTAAAGAAATTTCTAAAGCGGAAGCAATCAGATATTTTGAAGACAAGGGAGATGAATACAAGCTCGACCTTTTGCAAAATCTGGAAGACGGTAATATCACTTTCTACACCCAGGGCGCGTTTACCGATCTGTGCAGGGGTCCGCATATTCCGCAAACGGGCCTGATAAGAGCCATCAAACTCACCAATATTGCCGGCGCTTACTGGAAGGGGGATGAAAAAAACAAGCAACTGACCCGTATCTATGGCATCACATTTCCCAATCAAAAAGAGCTGGATGAATACCTCCACATGCTGGAGGAAGCAAAGAAGCGGGATCACCGGAAACTGGGGAAGGAACTGGGTATTTTCACCTTCGACGACGATATCGGTCCGGGCCTTCCGTTATGGATGCCCAATGGCGCTATTATCATTGAAGAGCTGGAAAAATTGGCGAAAGACACCGAAGAACAAGCCGGGTACAAAAGAGTGGTTACCCCCCATATTGCTAAAGAGAATCTTTACCTCACCAGTGGTCATCTGCCGTATTACCAGGACAGCATGTATCCTCCGATGGAACTGGATGGAGTGAAATACTATCTCAAAGCCATGAACTGTCCGCATCATCACAAAATTTTTGCGGCGGAACCCAGAAGTTACAAAGATCTGCCTTATCGTTTGGCCGAATATGGCACCTGCTACCGGTATGAACAAAGTGGCGAATTATTCGGGCTGATGCGGGTGCGCTGTCTTCACATGAATGACGCCCATATTTATTGTACCAGGGAACAGTTTTATGAAGAGTTTAAGTCGGTCAACGAAATGTATCTCAAATATTTTAAGATATTCGGGATTGAAAAATATGTAATGCGGCTGAGTTTGCACGACCCTTCCAAACTGGGAAAAAAATATGTGGATGAGCCGGCATTGTGGAAGGAAACGGAAGCCCTGGTGAGGGATGTACTGGTGCGCACCAACACGCCTTTTGTGGAGGTGCAGGATGAAGCGGCATTTTATGGCCCTAAAATTGATGTGCAGATATGGAGTACCATTGGCCGTGAGTTTACTTTGGCTACCAACCAGGTGGATTTTGCACAGGGAAGACGGTTTAAGCTGGAATTTACCACTAAGGAAAATACATCGGAAACCCCTTTGATCATTCATCGGGCTCCTTTAGGTACCCATGAACGCTTTATTGGCTTTTTGCTGGAACATTACGCGGGAAACTTTCCGGTATGGCTGGCGCCATTGCAGGTTAAAATTCTGCCTATCAGCGACAAGTATATGGATTACGCACAAAATGTTTTGGAATCCTTGAAAAAAGCAGATATTCGTGCCGCAATTGATGACCGGCCTGAAAAAATAGGCAGGAAGATACGGGATACGGAAATGGCAAAAGTGCCTTATATGCTGATAGTGGGAGAGAAGGAAAAACAGGAACACCAGCTTTCTGTCAGGAAACACGGACATGGAGATATGGGTACAAAAGCGGTAGCCGCGTTTATAGAAGAAGTGATTGCTGAAATAAAAAACAGGGCCTCCGAACAATAAACAATACCGGAGGCCGGTCTGAAAATCATTTTTGTTTTATTTTTTGTTATAAAAAACTAATTTTAATACCATTAAAAACTCCCGGCAGAGGAGTATCACTTTAAAAATTGTAAATGGCATTTCCTCCAAGACCGCATTTTTCCAGGGGTGGTTTCAACCCTCGTTACAGAAGAGAACAACAGCAGGAACATCGTACTAACCACATGATCAGGGTGCCGCAGGTGAGGCTTGTTGGCGATAATGTGGAACCGGGTGTATATTCTATCCAGGAGGCGCTACGGCTTTCCGTAGAGCAGGAACTGGATCTTGTTGAAATTTCTCCCAATGCGGATCCTCCCGTTTGTAAGATCATTGACTATAGTAAGTTCCTTTACGAGAAGAAGAAGAAGGAGAAAGAAATGAAAGCCAGCTCTAAAATTTCTGAAGTAAAGGAAATACGGTTTACGCCCAATACCGATGAGCACGATTTCAACTTTAAAGCCAAACATGCCGAAGAATTTCTCAAAGATGGCAACAAGGTAAAGGCTTATGTTCAGTTTAAAGGACGTGCTATCATGTTTAAGGAAAGAGGGGAACTGTTGCTGCTTAAATTTGCTGAACGGCTGGCCGAAGTGGGTGCTCCCGAAGGGATGCCCAAACTGGAAGGCAAGCGGATGTTGATTATTTTTGCCCCCAAAAGTCAGAAAAAGAAAAAGTAAACACCTTTTTGAACCGGTATTTTTATCGGCCGCCCGACTTAACAATTTCTTTCATAGCAGGGAATAAATTTTGAATAGCTTCGTTATCATTTCTTACTTATGATTACGAGGTGTTTCATATTGATTGCGTGGTGTATCGCTGTATTGGCCGCCCCTTCTTTTGCCCAGCAATATCGCCCCGGGAAGGTTCATAAGAAAGCGCTGAATTTTTACAACCTTGCGCTGGATAAAGCTCAGAACGGGGAATATGAAGCCGCTATCCGGCTGGTAAACCTGGCGCTGGATGCGGACAGGCGGTTTGTGGACGCCTGGCTCACCCGGGCGGGGATATATGGGGAAATGAAATACTACGACAGTTGCATCGCTTCTTATGAACAGGCTTTCGCAATGGACGCCGCCTATACGGAGGATTACAAATTGCCATACGCTATTAATCTCGCCGGGGCAGGCAGGTTTGAAGCTGCACTGGAAGCCGTGAATCAGTTTCTTTCCATCCCTGAAATTAATGAAGCCAGCCGCCGGGCAGGAGAATACCGGAAGCGTTCTTTTGAATTTGCCGTCAATTATCAAAAGCAACACGAGGTGCAGAATTATGTATTTGCCCCTGCGAATGTCGGCGACAGTATCAATACCGGCGACCTGGAATATTATCCCTCTGTTACTATTGATGGCAATACCCTTGTTTTTACCCGGAGGGTAGGCGGTCATAATGAAGATTTTTTTGTCAGTCACCGTAAAAACGACCAGTGGACCCGCGCTAAAAGTATGGACGGGGATATCAACAGCAACTTTAATGAAGGCGCGCAAAATATTTCACAGGATGGCGAATGGCTGGTTTTTACGGGATGTAATTTCCCGGAAGGATTGGGCAGTTGTGATCTGTTTTTTTCCTCCCTGACCAAAAAGGGATGGAGCGCTCCGGAGAATATCGGTGAACCGGTGAATACGGAATTCTGGGAATCGGCGCCCTGTCTTTCACCCGATAAGCGGGAATTGTATTTTTCCAGCAATCGCCCCGGGGGATATGGGGGCAAAGATATTTATGTATCCAGGCGGTTACCCAACGGGCGCTGGGGGGCGCCGGAAAACCTGGGCCCCGGGATCAATACGGCCGGCGATGAAAGCTGCCCTTTTATTCATGCCGATAACCAAACCATGTACTTTACCTCAAACGGCTTAACCGGTTATGGCGGAGATGACCTGTTTGTTGCGCGCAAACAGGCAAACGGCAAATGGGAGGACGTGGAAAACTTAGGCTACCCGATCAATACCATTGAAAATGAAGGCAGCCTGATCGTAGCGGCGGACGGTAAAACCGCTTATTATGCCAGCGACCGGGCAGACACCCGCGGCGGACTGGATATATATACCTTTGAACTGAGGGAGGATATACGGCCCAATAAAACCCTGTGGGTCAGGGGCCGGGTTTTTGACCGTAGCAATAAGGAGGGATTACCCTCTGCGGTAGAATTGATTGAAATTGGTTCGGGGCAAACGCTGATGAAAGTGCAAACCAACGAAAACGGGGAATACCTGATCACCCTGCCGCTCGGAAAAGACTATGCGTTTAACGTTAACAGGAAAGGCTATTTGTTTTATTCCGAAAGCTTTCCCTTCAGCCATCAGACCCCCGACTCTACTTATACGATAGACATCGGCTTACAGCCAATAGAAGCCAATGCCTCCGTGGTATTGAAGAATATCTTTTTTGACGTGAACCGGTTTGAGCTGAAGCCGCAGTCCATAGCTGAGCTCAACCGGGTGGTAACGCTGCTGAACGACAATCCGGGTGTCACGGTGATGATCAGCGGTCATACCGACAGCACCGGAAATGCACAGGAAAACACAAAGCTTTCCGAAAACCGGGCAAAAGCCGTGGTGGATTACCTGGTGGATCACCAGATCGCGGCCGGCCGTTTGCAGTATAAAGGGTTTGGAGCCTCTGAGCCGGTGGGAGATAACAATACCGAAGAAGGCAGGGCTAAAAACAGGAGAACCGAATTGACGATCTTATCTAAATAAGGTTGAATTTTTAAAATTCAATATTTATCCTGAACTTACCTGTCAATTATTATACCTTTAGCCGGGGATCGCCTCCAGGTGTTTGCACTCCAGCAACTGAATGAAGGGCGTGTTCCATCCGGCGATAAAAGAAAATAAAAAAATACGGATGAAGATAGCTTTTCACGGCGCTGCCCGCACGGTTACCGGCTCCAAACATTTGATTACCTTAAAAGACGGTAGGAAATTATTGCTCGACTGCGGCATGTTCCAGGGGCTGGGGAGAGAAACCGACGTGTTGAACAGGGACTGGGGATTTGACCCGGCAGAGGTGAACTACCTGATCGTCTCGCATGCCCATGTAGATCATACCGGACTTATTCCCAAATTGATAAAAGACGGCTTCAAAGGAAAAATATTTTGTACCCCGGCCACCCTGGAATTAACCAGGGTATTGCTGGAGGATTCCGCGGTCATCCAGGAAGATGAAGTAAAGTACCTTAATAAACGGAGGTCCGTAAGTGGACAGGGATATCTTGCGCCGTTATATACTTTGGAAGATGCCCGGAAAACATTCTCTTTTTTCAGACCGCTGGATTATGGAAACTGGTTTCCTGTTGATGAAGGGATTGAATTGTTATATACGGATGCAGGACATATTATCGGAAGTGCTGCTGTACATCTGAAGATCACGGAAAACGGGAAGACTACCCGTTTAAGTTTCAGCGGCGATGTAGGACGTTACCGGGATGTTATTCTGCGTTCGCCGCAAGATTTTCCACAGGCGGATTACATTATATTAGAATCCACTTATGGCAACAGCCTTCACGATCAGCATACCACTACCCCCGACCAGGTGTTGCAGTGGATTGAAAAAGCCTGCCTTCAAAAAAAAGGCAAATTAGTGGTGCCCGCTTTCAGTGTAGGACGTACCCAGGAAATTTTATTTGCGTTGAATCAACTGGAGCTCGAAAGACGGTTGCCCGACCTGGAATATTTTGTGGATAGTCCGCTCAGCGTGAAAGCAACGGAGATATTAAAAAGGTATCCCCAGTATTTCAACAATATCATTCAAAAGATTTTAAAATCGGATAACGACCCGTTCGGTTTCAAAGGGCTGAAATTTATCAGATCGGTAGATGATTCAAAACGGCTGAATTTTCGCAATGAACCCTGCGTGATTATTTCTGCCAGCGGTATGGCTGAAGGAGGAAGAGTGAAACATCATATCAGTAATACTATTGAAAACAGCAGGAACACCATTTTGTTTACCGGTTATTGTGAGCCTCATTCGTTGGGAGGAAGATTGTTGGCCGGTGCAAAGGAAGTTTCTATCTATGGCGTTAATCACGAGGTGAATGCGGAGATCGGATCAATAAGAAGTATGAGCGCGCATGGCGACTATGAAGATCTTTCACAGTTTCTTGCCTGCCAGGATCCCCGGGAGGTAAAAACGCTGTTCCTGGTTCATGGAGAATATGATGTGCAACTGGATTTTAAAAACCGTTTGTTAAAAAAAGGCTTTGCAGACGTAAATATTCCGGAAAGACATTTTGAACTGGGATTAGGATAACCTCTCTTTTTTTAGTTTTTGTACCTTTGCCCTCTTTCTGCCATTCTGTCGCCGACTAAAAACAGCATTATTTTTGCCGGAATGGATGAAGAAAAAGATCACCATAATAATATTTAATAAATAGAAAATATGTTGCAGTTTATCTCTAAAGTATTTGGAGGAAAGAAATCGGAAAAAGATATAAAAAATATATTACACTATGTAGATGAGATCAACGGGTACTTCAGGTCTTATGCTTCACTTTCCAATGACGAACTGAGGAATAAAACGAATGAGTTCAAATCGCGGATCAAACAGTACACCTCTCCCGTTGAAAATGAAATAGCCGGGCTGAAACAGAAGGCGGAGGAATTGCCTTTTACCGAAATAATGCAAAAGGATGAATTGTACCAGCAGATTGATAAATTAGAGAAGCAACGTGATGAGAAGATAGAAGAGGCGCTCAATGAGATCCTTCCCGAAGCTTTTGCTGTAGTGAAAGAAACCGCCCGCAGGTTTTCAGAAAATGAGGAACTGGAGGCAACAGCCACCGAACTCGACAGGGAGCTGAGCGTTAAAAAGCCCCATATTATTATTGATGGCGATAAGGTGCGTTATAAAAACAGTTGGATGGCCGGAGGGAACCTGATCACCTGGAATATGGTGCATTACGATGTGCAATTGCTGGGTGGAATTGTATTGCATCAGGGAAAGATTGCAGAAATGGCTACCGGGGAGGGTAAAACGCTGGTGTCCACCCTGCCTGCTTATCTGAACGGGCTTGCGGATATGGGCGTCAATATTGTTACCGTAAACGATTATCTGGCCCGGCGCGACTCGGAATGGAATGGCACTATTTACGAATTCCTTGGGCTGACGGTGGATTGCATAGACCGGCATTATCCCAATAGCCCGGACCGGCGCAAGGCTTATCAGGCCAGCATAACTTACGGTACCAATAACGAATTCGGCTTTGATTACCTGCGCGACAATATGGTGCATAGCCCCGAGGAGAAAGTGCAGCGAAAGCACCATTATGCTATGGTGGATGAAGTGGACAGCGTATTGATTGATGATGCCCGTACCCCGCTGATCATTTCGGGTCCTATATCCAAGGGCGGCGACGATCAGCAATACATTCAGCTCAAACCCCGCGTGCATCAATTGGTGGAAGCCCAGAAACAGGTGGTCAACAAGGCTCTCATTGATGCCAAACGACTGATAGCGGAAGGAAAGGACGATGCGAAAGAAGGCGGGTTGGCTTTGTTGCGGGCCTTTCGCGGATTGCCCAAAAACACAGCCCTGATCAAATATCTCAGTGAGCCCGGCATAAGGGTAAAGTTGCAGAAAGTGGAAAGTTTTTACCTGGCCGAACAGGAAAAGAATATGCCTTTTGTGGACCAGGAATTGTATTTCCGCATTGATGAAAAGAACAACCAGGTTGACCTCACGGATAAAGGACTGCAATACATTACAAAAGGCGGGGAAGACCCTAACTTTTTTGTATTGCCGGATTTAAGTATCCAACTGTCTGATGTGGAAAAAAGCACGGACGAGCCCGAGGTCAAATTGAAACGTAAAGAAGAGATACTGAACGACTATGCGCTGAAAGCAGACCGTATCCATTCGGTTCAGCAGTTGTTGAAAGCCTATACCCTGTTTGAAAAAGACGTGGAATATATTGTAGTTGATGGGCAGGTAAAAATTGTGGACGAGCAAACCGGGCGTATTATGGAAGGACGCCGGTACAGCGACGGGTTGCACCAGGCCCTTGAAGCGAAAGAAAATGTGAAGGTGGAAGCGGCCACGCAAACGTACGCCACGATTACCTTGCAGAATTTCTTCCGCATGTATCATAAGTTGGCAGGGATGACCGGTACCGCGGAAACGGAAGCCGGAGAGTTCTGGACCATCTATAAATTAGACGTGGTGTCTATCCCCACCAATATTCCCGTAATACGGAAAGACGAGCAGGATCTGGTGTACAAAACCAAGCGCGAGAAATACCGGGCGGTAATTGAAGAGATTGAAAAACTGCGCAACAGCGGTCGTCCTTCACTGGTAGGTACTACTTCCGTAGAAGTGAGTGAGTTGCTGAGCAAGATGTTGCAAGCGAGGAAGGTTCCCCATAATGTATTGAATGCCAAACAACACGCCCGGGAGGCCCAGGTAGTATTGGAAGCGGGCTTGAGCGGGGCGGTTACCATCGCTACCAATATGGCGGGAAGAGGTACCGATATTAAATTGGGCCCCGGGGTAAAAGAAGCCGGCGGATTGGCCATCATCGGTACCGAACGGCATGAATCGAGACGGGTGGACCGGCAGTTGCGGGGTCGTGCCGGGCGCCAGGGAGATCCGGGCACGTCTCAGTTCTATGTATCGCTTGAAGACGACCTGATGCGCATGTTCGGCAGTGAACGTATTGCCTCTTTGATGGACAGGATGGGATACAAAGAAGGAGAGGTCATTCAGCACAGTATGATCACCAGGAGTATTGAAAGAGCGCAAAAAAAGGTAGAGGAAAATAATTTTGGTATCCGTAAACGGCTGCTGGAGTATGATGATGTGATGAACAAGCAGCGCAACGTGGTTTATACCAAACGGGAGCATGCTTTATTTGGCGACCGGCTGGCGCTCGACCTGGATAATGCGTTTTATAATGTGGCCGAAGGATTGATCAATTCCTTCCGTGAGCAGGAAGATTATGAAGGGTTTAAATTGGCGGCTATTATCCATTTTGGTATTGATACGGCTATTTCCCACGACGAATTTATTAAGGGAGACCTGGGTAAAATAACCGACCAGTTTTATACGGAAGCGATTAACCGCTATCATAGCCGGAAAGAAAATCTTACCAGTCAGGCCATGCCTGTATTCCAGAATATAAAGCTGATGCAGGGCAACCATATAGAAAATGTGGTGGTGCCTTTTTCGGATGGCAAAAAAGGAATACAGGTACTTGCCAATATGAAAAAAACACTGGAATCCAAAGGGAATGAGTTGGCCAATGCATTGGAAAAGACCATAGCGCTCGCGGTGATTGACGATGCATGGAAGGAACACCTGAGAGCAATGGATGATCTGAAGCACAGTGTACAGACAGCGGTGTACGAACAGAAGGATCCGTTGGTGATTTATAAAACATCCGCTTTTGAGATGTTTCGTAATATGGACGGCGAGGTAAACCGGGACATTGTGTCCTTCCTGAGCCATGCTGCCATACCGGTTGAGCAGAACGCCGGTCAGATCAGGGAAGGCAGGGAACAAAAAACCGATATGAGCCGGATGAGGGTGAATAAAGAAGATATTGATGCAAAGGGCCAGGATTACGCAGCCAACGAAAATGATTATTTTGATCCCTCAGACACTATGGTGAAGCGGGAGCCGGTTAAAGTAGGTCCTAAAATCGGACGAAATGATCCCTGTCCCTGTGGTAGCGGTAAGAAATACAAACACTGCCATGGCCGGGAAGCCTGATCTCGTTATCCGTTCATTGGTATCGTTCATTTAAAAAATGCCCATATGCAAAAAACCAGTTTTTTTTTCGTCCTTCTTTTTTCCCTTTCCGGTGTTATGGGTCAGGCAGGGGCAAACGATACCCTGGAGAATATTTCGGTGGTTAAAGACCAAAGACTGGATTTGCTGGTAAAGAAGAGCCGCGAGGTGAATGAGGAGATTTATTATAAAACCCTTAAAACCTTACAGGGGTTCCGGGTGCAGGTGATCAATACCAACGACCGGAATAAAGCAATTTCCATTAAAACCCGCATGTTGGCTGATTTTCCCGGTGAAAATACCTATCTTATTTATCATTCTCCTTATTTTAAGGTGCAGATAGGAAATTTCCTGACCAGGGAAGAAGCCGGGGAACTGATGCAAAGCGTAAAGAAAATTTATCCCACGGGTGTATTTGTGGTACCCTCCAAAGTGGAAATAAGACCTTCAAGGGATGGGGAAATAGTGTTGGAAGCGCTGGGAGGAGGATAAGAAAGCTTAGTAATACTGCTGGTGCGCAGCGTCTGCATAAAAATACCCGCGGATTATACAGAAAGACACCGCAGAATGGAGAGGTTCCGTCCCCGAAAATCAGCGCGTTTGTGAGCCGCTATAGGTTTAAAATAAAAGTGGTACTTATTGTATTGCCGCAATTTCCGCAGTACCGGCTTCGCTGACGGTTTTTATAATACCAAATTCCGGTGCAAACCATTCCGTTACTTCATAGTTTAACGGGATGTCAATAGGACCGGTTTGAATATTCAACTTTACCTGGTAGTTGATGATGATGCAATTCCAGGAGCCTGCTTTGGTGGTGATCTTCTCAACGCCTTTTGCTTTTCGGTTGAAGATTTGCATCTTCAGGGTTTGCTTTATCCCTTTGTTGTCCATTTCCATCATAAACGAGCCGTCCCTGAGCTCACTGCCGGGATTGATGTTGGCCGGGTATTCCAGGGAGCCTTCCTTTACTTTTGCTGTTATCTGGTTAAATTGTTCAACCTGCTGTTGAGGCAGAAACAGGTTCATATCCATCATGATGATCCCGTTGGCGCATTTAACCTTGCTTGTTCCGTGGTTGATTGATTTGCCGTCTTTGTCGAGCAAACGGGTTTGGACGGTAGCCGTGATGGTATTGCCCCTGATATTTCTTGAAGAGGTTTTATAAACGATCTTACCATTGGCAAGTCCCCGCTTGTTGTACAAATCAAGCGTAATGGTTTTATTATTCTGCAGCAGAAGAAAGGAGCCGCAATTTTGAGCATTTGCACGACTGCAAATCCCTATAAAAATGAGAATGGCGAATAGTTTTCTTACAAGATGCTGATGCTCCATAGAGGAAAGATAGAAAATTATTCCTAATAAGGCAATAAGGGGAATATCCCGGATTTCGCTCTACCTGCAGTGGAAAACCGACCGGTAGTGAGTTCTGCCTCACCCCTGTAGGAATTGGGGATGCACCCGGTTATAAGGAATACAGATCGTATTCGCCACTGATTCCAACGCATCTTCCAATGCATTTGCTATGCCGCTTTACTATCTTTGGTAAACAAGTTGCTTAAGAATTTTTTCCAGATTCTGAAACTCTTCCCGGCTCCCTTCCCGGTGGCTCCCAGGCGCAGAGCGGCGCCTATGGCCTTTTTGGTAATACTTCCCGTCCGGTTCCAGAGCAGGCTGCCGCCTAAGAAGTCAAGCCCGAATTGAACCAGGGATGAAAGTATCCCGTTTTTCAAATCAGCATCTGAAGTGATGCCCCGGATCGTGCTTTTCAACAGATTGACGGGTTTGAGGCTGTCATAGGTTGCTTCCAGCCGCATTCTCAGCGCCTCTTCCATCTCCAGGGTCTGGGTCTCCAATTCCCGGATCCTGGCCTTCAACTCGTCTGAATTTTTGGGATTGCTCATTTCAGTAATTTATTGATAAAGGCATTCAGGAGAGGCGTTTTTATCAAACTGTTCCTGGCTAAATACATAACTATTCCCAGTAAAAAATAAAAGCCGGCTATAATAAAGAAGCCGTAAAATGCTTCTCCAATCCATTTCCCTATCAATAAAGCAATGCCAATATTGAGCGCTATGATCCCGATCAAAATGATAATATAAAGCAATATTTGCGCCACTAAAGATGACGCAACATCCGTGGTTTTATCAATGGCTTTTAATTTCCATAGTTCTGCTTTCGTTTCAACATAACGCCCCATATCATTCACAAGCGTAGTGATATTTTCGGAAGCTGATTCTTTCATCCGTTTATATTTTATGGGTTAAGCGTACCAAATGTATAATGTATATTACAGACGTCTCTCAATTAACTTATATGCTACCGTAAAGCGCCGTAGTTGTTAACTGTTTTTGGCGGCACGGCTGAGGATTGCCGATTTTCCTTTTTCTACCGCATCTTCCACATCTTCCCGCGCATTCTGGTATTTATCTTTCACTGTGTCCACGAAATCATTGAAAGAATCCTTCAACTGGTCGCCCAGATCGGCAGTGTTTTGTCTTATTTTTTTCCTGGTTTCAGAACCCTTGTCAGGGGCAAAAAGAATACCGGCTATGGCGCCTACGGCGGCTCCGGCTAACAAACCCAGTAATACCTTTGAATCTACTCTCATAATATTATTATTTTATGATGACAAAAATAATCTTCTCAATGGAGGGTACTGTAACGTATTTTTCGTTCCTGACCAAATTTTTTTGATCTCTATATAATATAAAGTTACTGATTTATATATGGATAACAGGTATTGAAATACACCTTTGGGAAAATTTTATATGTTGGCCTTTTACCTGGTTTTAACCTTGAACGACCAGGTGAGGTTGAACGAAGCCACTATTTCCCCCGTTTCATTAGTCCCCATAGTATTCACGGTAATTATATTACTGCCATTGGCCGCCACAGCTTCTTCTATGGCGTCCCGCAAAGCGATCCCGTCCCTGCACACAAAAGAAGTGATGCCCGTAGCTTTTTTTAAATACTCGCCACTGATTTCAGTCAGTAGCATGGACACCGCCGGCTTTTGTCCGTGAATGTTGGATAATGCAAGAGCGCCTGTGCTCATCTCCGCGGCCATGGCCAGGCAGGCAAAATAGGTGGATTTAAATGGATTTTTTGTAAACCAGGTGTAGGGAACGGTAACAACACATTTCTCTTCGGTAATAGATTTTATCCTGATGCCGGAGAAATATGCAGCCGGCAGATGGGTCAACAGGAACAGCCGCATCCTGAGAGGACGGCGGACCATGGTCATAAATGCGTTCATATGGTAAGTTTGGGTAAAGAATAAAAATCGTTTTTAGGATTTTTGTTTGTTGATTTCCACTATACAGAAGGCTAACTGACCGGTGGTTACCAGCCCTTCCAGTTTAATGGTCCCCGCCGCCGTACTCTGATATTGTATATGGGGTGCAGTTTGCTGTTGAAGCGTATGGTTGAGCCTATAGGCAAAGTCGGTTTGGGGCTGCTTGCTGATTTCCTGGTTCAGTTTATACCAGTCTATGGGCTGCTTGCTGACTATGATGGCTATTACATCCTTTACGCCGGTGCTGTCGGGTGTCATACTTTTGTCTTTTGGAAAAAGCCGGTAGCCGGTAATGCCGCAGAAAGGAGAATACCTGGTGGCAGAAGGATTGGACGCTTCGGGATATGGGAACAAAGTATAACTGGTACCGTCGGTTTCTTTGCCGAAGATATAGGTATAACATTCGCTGTTGTTTTTCACCTCCATTTTAAACCGGGTTCCGGTGTCAACCGGCGCAAGCGTTTCAAAACGGTTATCACCACTGTTTTTATGCAGGGGAATATAGCCTTTAGGGCTCGTTTTTTTGCCATCATACTGCACTTCCACCAGGCCAATTTCGCAGGTCAGAACAGGACTGGAGGCTTCGGCGGTTTTAGTCATAGGTTCCAGCCCGTATGCTTCTTTTACATACCGTTTAAAATCCGGATACCTTACCCAGGCAAAACCATTGTTGCCCCATTCCGGTCCCCAGCTGTTCATGATCAGGAAGGAGCCCCCGTATTGGGTATCATCATATCCCACCACACATTGCGCATGACCTCCGAATCCCATCATCCCCGCGTCTCCCGGTTCGGGTATCCATACGTCTTTACCCAACATAGGCTGCATATAGCTTTCTCCCACCATCATTCCAATTACTACCGGGGCTCCCTGGGCCAGGTTTTCTTTGATGGCGCGTACGTCTAATACGTCTGTGTTGTTGCCTTGGGTCAGCCGGTTAAATCCCCGCATCCTGAATTGTTCCGCCTGTTGGATCAATGTGCCTGATGGCTGCCGGCTGCAATCCTGGTCGGTGTAGGGAAATTGTTCGTATGGTAATGAGCCCTGCCGGGTCATGTATTCCATCGCTCTTAAAATATAGGAGCCCTGGCAGCCCTGCAGTCCAATCTGGTTGTATAAAAAGGAAGGGCTGAATTTTACATCGTCGGGTTTTTGCCCCGTGCGCGAGGCCTCCAGGATCGTTCTTGCCGCGTATGCGCTGCTCCACGCCACGCAACTTCCCTGTTCCCCCTGGTTGCCCACCTGCGGCGCATATTGTTGCAGGTTAGCAGCCTCCGGCAGCGGATTTTTTGTATTATCATCTTCAAGGGCTTCGTAAATACTGGCTTTTTGAAATTGTTGCGGATCAAGGATGCCACCGGTAGCCAATTGTCCTGCCTGGCTCATTATGTTTCCACAGCCGCCCGGCCCGAGTAAAAAGTAGCCTCCGATCCCGATTGCCGCTATCACCAGGATACCCTTAATCCCGAAAATGCGCAAAAGCAGCGGCAAGAGTGCTATTAATCCGCCCCCCGAGCCCCCTCTGCTTTGCCGTTCTCCCCCGGCGTCATTAAATTGTTCTTCCCGGTCGCCGGGATCATCGGTCATTCGGATGGGCATACATTCATGGTTTTAGAAAACTAAATATAGATGATTTTATTGATTTGCACTATATGCCTGCAAGCCGCAATTCAGCCAGTCTTCATACTCTTTTGCATTGGGGGTGTAACCCAGCGGATGGGTCATCAACTCTCCGGAAGGACTTATAATCACGTACAAAGGCTGGGTGGATTTTCCGAAGTTTTCAGTCTGGAAGGTGGCCCATTTATCGCCGATGGTTTCGATGTCCTTCTCTTTTCCATCGGCAAAGGTGTAGGTAAACCTGCCGGAGGGGGGGAGTTTCTTTCGATCGTCAACATAAAGCGATACCAGGATGAATTTATCCCGGAGCAGGGAGGATATTTCAGGGCGGGTCCAAACCTGTTCTTCCATTTTGCGGCAGTTAACGCAGGCCCACCCGGTGAAATCAATAAGGATCGGCTTATTTTGCCGGAAAGCAAGTTGTACCGCTTCTTCAAAATTGTTGGTGGCATGCGCCTCCACGCCTTTTCCCCGGATGTTTGCATTGCCGTAAATGCTATAGCTGAGAGGCGGAGGGAATCCACTCAGGAGCTTCAGGTTGGCATAAGGTGTGGACGTAAGCCCGGGCGCCAGATATAAGGCAAAAAGAAAAGCCAGGATACCCAGTACCTTCCGGGTAAGGGATATTTTTTGTCCTTTATGATCGTGTGGTAACCGCAACCAGCCAAAGAGATAGCAACCCAATCCTACGGAGATCAATAGCCAGATACCCATAAACACCTCGCGTTTTAACAAACCCCAGTGTTCCACCAGATCGGCATTGGAAAGGAATTTGAAGGCCAATGCCAGCTCTATGAAGGCCAGGATCTTTTTTACGGTATCCAGCCATCCGCCGCTTTTGGGCAGTGATTTTAACCAGTTGGGGAACATGGCGAAAAGCGCGAAGGGCAGCGCCAGGGAGGTGCCAAAGCCCGCCATTCCGCTGGTGAGCGACCAGGCGCCTTCGGAGGCGGTGCCTACCAGCAGGGTACCTAAAATTACCCCCGTGCAGGAAAAGGAAACGATCACCAGCGTTAAAGCCATAAAGAAGATGCCCGTGATACTGCTCAGGTTACTTTTGGCATCCGCCTTGCCTGCTATGGACGAAGGCAGTGTTATTTCAAAATAACCGAAAAAGGAGATCGCGAAGAAAATGAAGACAGCGAAGAAGAAAACATTCAGCCAGGCATTGGTGGAAATATTATTAAATATTTCGGGTTGCACATTTCCGATGATGTGGAAAGGAATACTGGCCAACACATAGATCAGGAAGATAAAGAAGCCGTAAAGTAGGCCGTTCCGGATGGCTTGTTGCCGGTTGGAAGCTCTGTTGGTGAAAAAAGAAACCGTAACCGGGATCATGGGGAAGACGCAGGGCGTAAGTAAGGCGATGATCCCGCCTACGAATCCCAGCAAGAAAACAGTAAGGAGTCCTTGCCCGGATTGTGTTTCATCTCCGCAGGGAGCGGCGGGATTTTTCAGATCCACCCCGGGCAGTTTGATCTGGCTGGCGGAGGCGGTTGAAACGCCGCCTTCAAAATGCACGGTTTGGCTGCCCTCAAGGGGAAGAAATTCTTCATTGTTGGAAGCGAAGCCCGATAATTGTATTTTTAGGGAACCCGGAACCATCCCCCGGATCAGTACTTTCTGGCTAAAGGTAAAACCACCCGTATAAACGTTAAGTGTTTTGTTGTCAAATATGGGATCGTCAAAGGAGGATGCTTTCGGAGAGGCAGTTGGTGGACCTTCTTTTTGTACGTCATCGTCATCCCAGGTAAGGTGTAAACCAGCCAGGTCAAGGTTGGCAACGGAATCTGCATAGATATGCCATTTTTCTGCCAGCACTGCTTTCACAACCAGGGTATAGGAACTGTCGTTGTGCTTACTGCTGCTCACTTCCCACTGCAGGGGATTTTCCTGGGCGCTGCAAAAAAGGGTCAGGAGAAAGACAGGAAAAAATAAAAATTTATGTGTCATACAATATTGCAACCATTGGAGTGTAATAATATGCTGCAAAGGTAATGGTTACACTTTATGTTGGAAGTTATGCGGTGTTGTCTGCTAGATAACACCGCATAAGCCGGGTTGCTCAAAGGAGGAACCTGCTATGGATGCATGAATATAAAAGGATTTTGAAATCCCATTCGTGCATCCGCGGCTGATTTAGTTGTTTCCCTTCAGCATCCCGTCAGGCGCCGGATGATGGAATGAGTGGCGATATCATTCAGCGTTTTCCTCTTCCGCCAGCAGTTCCTCCCGGTTTTCATTCCACTCTACAATAAAATTGTTTCTGCCTTCGCCGGTGATGACGTGCATGTATTTCTGCTGTATCAATTCGAGCATGGAAAGAAAGAAAAATATCGCGTGGATGCGGTTTTCGCAAACTTCAAATATTTTTTCAAAGGTTACTGTTTTCTGCCTGTGCACCATGTCCAGCATATATTCCCTGCTGTCTTCCATAGTGTAGTTATAATTATAAACTACGTGCTGCGGTTTGTGGTTGCGGTCGTGTACGCGCTGCATCACCCGTTCAAAGGCTTTCATCAGCTTAAACAGGGTGATGGTCTGTATCTCTGTTCCTTCACCGGCTTCCTGCCCCACCTGGATCATTTCTTTTTGAATATTACCTCTCTTTACCATGAGCATGCGTACCGCTTCCATTTCCGCCATTTTCGTAGAAGCCTCTTTGAACCGCTTGTATTCCAGCAATTTGTCCACCAGTTCCTGGCGAGGGTCTATTTCATTGCCCTGCTCGTCTAATTCCTTTCTGGGCAGCAGCATTTTTGCCTTGATACGCATCAGGGTGGAAACGAACAGAATGAACTCGCTGCTGAGTTCAATGCTGAGCTCTTCCATGCTGTGCATATAGCTTACAAAATCGTTGATGATCCTGGTGATCTGGATGTCGTAAATATCAAGTTCATCCCTTTCGATGAAAAATAACAGCAGGTCGAAGGGTCCTTCAAATTGCGGCAACCTGATTTGATACGATTCTGTATTCACAGCTTTGAATTTAGTTTTTAAAACGATAAGACAAGCCGATACCCATCAGTTCCTTAAGCTGAACTTTCGGTCCGGCAGGATTACCTTCCGCATTTACCGATTTCACATCGTCATCGTAGATCATGTCCAGTGAAAGGCTTACGGTAATGAGTTTGGTTACCTTCACCAGCAGCATGTTGGTCATATACAGGTCTATGTTCTGGGGATTGTGCAGGTAATTGGAAAAAAGATCCAGCCGCCCGGCGTAGGAAGCGTTTTCACTGATATTGGCCTTGTAATTGACAGTGCCGAAGGCGCCGAATTCTGTTTTTATGGTCTTCCCGGGATCTACGCCAAATGCTCCGGCGTCAGATAATACTTTGTCTGAAACCACGGTCCATCTTCCTGTAACGGGCGACAGGGAAACAGAAAAATTGCTGTTGGGCTGATAGGTAACCCCGGGAGAAACAAGGATATAGGCCGGGGAAAAAAAGTTGGAAGTAAGCACCTTGGGATCGTCTCCCGGGTAAGTGTACCCTTTTGTAAACTGGGTTCTGAAATTGAGCAAAGCGCTCGCATACCAACTGTCTTTGCTGAACTGATATCCATATTTGGACAAAAAGTCAAACCGGTCGTCTGCTTTACGGCTGCCCAGGCTGGTGGTATTTACAAAGCCGTAAGCGATGTCTAAGGTATTGTCCCAGATTTGCCTGTCTTTTTTATAAAAAGCATAAAGATTAAGCAGGGAGGCGACGGATAAGGAGGATTTATCACCACCGGCCGCCCAGTTGCTGAGGGCGCCCTGGTTAATATTAATACTGAATAATCCGCCTTTTTTCCACACCTGGTTAGCGGTGTCATTGGGATCTTTGGTTATGCTTTTTGCGGCTTCCGCTTTCAGATCCTGTATATTCTGATCTTGGGCATAAGAGATGGAAAGGAAGGCTGTGGACATCAGGAAAACGAAGAATGAAATTTTTTTCATGGGTTTTAAAATTTTTCGCAAAATTATTAAAAATGATTGGCACAGATAAATAGATCAATACCCGGACACATGCTGTGAGTTCCGGGTATTGTAATAAAATGTGATCAAAAGGATGACAAAAAATTATTTTTTTAATGCATCCCTGATTTCCATCAACAATTGATCGGTGGATGAAGGACCGGCAGGAGGCGGGGGCGTTTCTTTTTTCTCAAAACTTTTTACACCCTTGATGATCAGGAAAAGAATAAATGCAATGATCAGGAACTTAATAACCGCCGACAGGAAAGAACCATATTTTACCGCGCCCCACATCAGTTGGTCGAGGTTTTCCGCATTTGCGGCCTGTAAGGCGGGGGTAAGCAACAAGGGGGTAATTACATCATCCACCAGAGATGAGACAATAGTTCCAAAGGCGCCTCCGATGATCACGGCAACAGCCAGATCAACAACGTTGCCCTTGAAAGCAAATTCTTTGAATTCTTTAATTAAGCCCATAGCATTGATTTTTTTTGATTATAAAAAGTGTTTTACAGCATTTGAAATTTTTCCATTTCAATAACAATTAATGGTCGTGCCTGTGAATAAAAAGGTTGTATTTTGATGATACCCCCCCATTAAAAATTAAATTGTTTTTATCAGCATGGCCCCTACGGTATTTTCGGGTGGGCCCTATTTTCGGTACCGGTTCAAATATATCTTAGAAAAAACGATAACACCACTAACCGCAAGGGGGAGTTATTCACAAATAATACACCGGAAGTGAAAAGTGCTTCTGGGAGACGGACCCTCCCCGGAACTGGTTATACAGCCATGATCTCTTTTTCCCTTGAGGCCAGGGCGGCATCAACAGCAGCGATATATTTAGTGGTTAACTGCTGGATTTCTTTTTCCGCATCCTTGCCTTCATCCTCACTTAAACCGCTTTTCTGCAGTTTTTTAATGTCTTCTATAGCATCCCGGCGGATGCTGCGAACGGCCACCCTGGATTGTTCTCCTTCGGCGTTCACTCTTTTCACCAGCTCCCTCCGTCTTTCCTCAGTTAAGGGTGGCAAAAACAATCGTATGATGGCGCCGTCATTTTGTGGGTTGATACCTATATTAGCGGCAATGATACAACGTTCAATTGGCTGAAGCATGTTTTTTTCCCAGGGTTGGATGGTGATGGTTCTGGCATCAGCCACCGAAATATTGCCTACCTGGTTGATAGGAGTGGGCGTTCCATAATAATCCACTACCAGCCCGTCAAGCATTTGAGGAGTGGCTCTTCCGGCCCTTATTTTAAGGAGTTCGGACTCCAGATGCCCGATGGCCTTTTTCATTCCATCTTCGGCAAGTTCTAAAACCAATGATACATCTTCCGACATAAATTAAAACGTTGGGTGCGCTGCAAAGCTAACGAATGAAGCTAAAAAAAATAAATAATAAAATAATATGTTAGTTCTGTTCTACCGCTTTGGGAGAGGTGGTTAAAGGCATAATTTGGGAACCGTTGGAAGAGATATGTAAAATGTCTTTGGCATCTTTGTTTACCACCACCCTGATCTGTGGCTTACTGAAATATACCAGTGCAAAGCCGCCGAATGCAACGCCCAGCAATATGGGGATGATGAGGTTGATATTGAGTGGGCTCAGGAAATAAGTTGCCGCTACAAAAAAAATATTCGCAGCGATTAATGTGAGGCATACCGTGGAGTGGCTCATTCCCCGGTCCAGCAGGATGTGATGAATATGATTTCTGTCGGGACTGAAAGGCGACCGGCGGTTAAAAATACGGATGGCGAAAACCCGCAGCGTATCAAACAACGGGATGATGAGCAAAGAGATCGCTATTGCCGGCGGTGCATTGAATGGTATGGCGGTTCCCGGCGCGTCGGCTATGTTAATAAAACGGATCGCCAGGATGGCATTGACCAGGCCGATCAGTAGCGACCCCGTATCGCCCATGAAGATACGGGCGGGAGAACGGTTGAAAATTAAAAATGCCATCAGGCTGCCGCTCATAGCCAAGCCAAGCGTGGCATAATTAACCTGCCCCACGAGGTAAAAATAAATACCAAAAGCCAAAGTGGTGAAAATACCCAATCCCCCTGCAAGTCCGTCAACACCATCTATGAGGTTGAAGGAGTTGATGATCACCACAATCGTCAGGTAGGTTAGGATCATCCCGATCATCCCGGGCATTTCATTTACGCCAAGAAATCCGTGCATGCTGCCGATCACAATGCCGCCTTTGTATATAACGATGAAAGCCGCAATGATCTGTCCGATGATCTTTTTCATGGGAGTCAGGATCAGGATATCGTCTTTTAACCCTAAGAAGAAGATAACCAGCGCAGCGGCAAAAAAATATTGAAAATTAGGCGCATTTTTAAATGGAATGGTCATAAGGCAGGCAATGATAAAGCCCGCGAATATACCCAGTCCGCCAAGCGATGGAATGGGCCGGGCATGGATTTTCCTCGCGTTAGGCAGATCATAAAGTTTTTTTATCTGGGAAACGTTAATGATTACAGGTATAGCAGTAAAAGTAATTACAAAAGCTAATGTCATTGCCATCAATATGATCTCCATCCGGTTCGCTTTTAAGGGTGCGAAAATATGACAATTATTTTGAACGCATAAATTCTAATTGAATCAATACTTCACAATAAATTATACGTATTAATAATATAAAACGGTTGGTATCGTGAGATAGTATGGTTGATTCCGACTATATTTTTTTTAAACACGATTCCTTGCCGTCCAATTCGGCAGTTTAATATAGCTTTGGCGCCAATTTAAAACGAAAAATTATGCCAGAGTTAAAAAAGACAGCAACGCAGATCAGAAGAGACATCGTCAGGATGGTGCATGCATGTCAGAGCGGGCATCCCGGCGGTTCGCTCGGGTGCGCTGATTTTTTTACCGCACTTTATTTTGAGGTGATGCGTCATGATCCGGCTTTTAATATGGATGGTAAGGGAGAAGACCTGTTTTTCCTGTCCAATGGACATATTTCACCGGTATTTTATGCTACCTTGGCCCGTGCGGGCTACTTCCCGGTAAAAGAGCTGGCTACTTTCCGGCAATTGAATTCCAGGCTCCAGGGTCATCCGGCAACCCACGAGCATCTGCCCGGGATACGGGTTGCTTCTGGCTCGCTGGGACAGGGATTAAGCGTGGCTGTTGGTGCGGCGCTGGCAAAAAAGCTGAATAATGATGACACGTTGGTGTTTTCCCTGCAGGGAGATGGTGAACTGGACGAGGGGCAAAACTGGGAGGCCATTATGTTTGCAGCTCATAATAAGGTGGACAACCTGATCGCGACCATAGACTGGAACGGTCAGCAAATTGACGGGCCTACCCGGAAAGTAATGGACCTGGGAGATATCGGTCATAAGTTTGAAGCTTTTGGCTGGACTACCTTACCGGTGGATGGGAATGATATAGACGCGCTGATCGCTGTTTTAAACCAGGCAAAAACGCTTTGCGGTAAGGAAAAACCTGTGGCTATAATGATGCGAACTATCATGGGAAAAGGCGTGGATTTTATGGAAGGACATCACGAGTGGCACGGGATAGCTCCCAATGACGAGCAGTTGAAAAAAGCGCTGGAGCAATTGCCCGAAACGCTGGGAGATTACTAACCTGCGCATGATGGCATCCGTTAGTGACGTTGGATATAGCCTGTTGTATTCCATCAGGCCAACCCAAAACTCAAAACCCAAAACCCGAAACCCGAAACCCGAAACTTCCATACTATAAACTATAAACTTCCCCAATGGCTTACGACAAGTTCACCCTGCTCAGGAGTACCGCCGTTCCGATGCCCATAGAAAATGTGGATACGGATCAGATCATTCCCGCCCGTTTTTTAAAAGCGACCCAAAGAAAAGGCTTTGGCGATAATTTGTTTCGCGACTGGCGATACAACAGTGATAATACGCCCAAAGCGGATTTTGTCCTGAATAATCCCCTTTATTCCGGCAGAATACTGGTGGGAGGCAGGAATTTCGGCAGCGGCAGCAGCCGGGAACACGCGGCCTGGGCGATTTACGATTATGGTTTTCGTTGCGTGGTGTCCAGCTTTTTTGCCGATATTTTCAGGAACAACGCAATCAATGTAGGCATCCTCCCGGTACAGGTGAGCGAGGCTTTTTTGGATAAGATATTTAAAGCCATCGAGGCGGATCCCCGGAACGAATTTGAGATCAATCTCCCGCAGCAAACCATTACCATTCTTTCCACCGGCGAATCCGAAACTTTTCCTATTAATGGATACAAGAAAAACAACCTGGTCAACGGGTATGACGATATTGATTATTTACAGTCCATGAAAGATGAGATTGCCTCGTTTGCAGCAAAAAGTTTGTATTAGAAAATTATTGAAGGATGCCATCAGCACAACGTCATATTGAGATACTGGATACTACGCTTCGCGATGGAGAACAAACCAGCGGGGTTTCTTTTTCCGCATCTGAAAAGCTCACCATCGCACAACTGTTGCTTACCGAAGTAAGGGTGGACCGTATTGAGATCGCTTCCGCCCGGGTGTCGGAAGGCGAATTTGAGGCTGTAAAAAAGATCACCCGCTGGGCTAAGTCGAATGGATTATTGAACCGGGTAGAGGTGCTGACTTTTGTAGATGGTAAGGTGTCGGTAGAATGGATGCAAAAAGCCGGCGCCAGGGTGATGAACTTATTGACCAAAGGGTCCCTGAATCACCTCACACACCAGTTGAAAAAGAAGCCGGAACAGCATTTTGCCGATATAGCCAAAGTGATCGCCCTGGCTAAAAAGAAGAAAATAGAAGTAAACGTGTATTTAGAAGACTGGAGTAACGGGATGCGGCATTCCGGGGATTATGTGTTTCAATATATAGACTTTCTTGCCACGCAGCCGGTGAAAAGGATCATGCTTCCCGATACGTTGGGAATATTAGCCCCGGCAGAGGTATTTGCATTTGTTTCTGACATTACCCAACGTTACCCCGGTCTGCATTTTGATTTCCATGGTCACAATGATTACGATTTCGGAACGGCCAACGTATTGGAGGCGGTTAGAGCCGGCGCCTGTGGCGTACATCTTACGGTGAATGGAATGGGCGAAAGAGCGGGTAATGCACCGCTGGCAAGCGTTATTGCCGCCTTGAACGATTTCATGCCGGGAGTAAAAACCACGGTAGTGGAAAAATCCCTGTATAAGGTGAGCAAACTGGTGGAAGCGTTTTCAGGCTTCCGGGTGGCGGCGAACAATCCGGTGGTGGGGGAAAATGTGTTTACACAAACGGCGGGGATACACGCCGATGGCGACAAAAAGAACAAATTGTATTTCAGCGACCTGATGCCTGAACGCTTTGGCAGACAGCGAAAATACGCACTTGGAAAAACCAGCGGTAAGGCTAATATTGAAAACAATCTGCAACAGTTGGGCATACAATTATCGGATGAGGATTTAAAAAAGGTTACGCAGCGGATCATTGAACTGGGCGACCGGAAAGAGGTGGTAACACTTGCCGACCTGCCTTATATCATTTCAGATATCCTCGATAATACCCAGGAAGATAAAGTGAAGATTGAAGACTATGTGCTGACGCACTCCAAAAGCATGCATCCTTCGGTAACCATCCGGATGGTAGTGGATGGCGAGCCTTATGAAGAACACGCTTTGGGCGATGGTCAGTATGATGCTTTCATGAATGCCTTAAAAAAAGTATATAGGAAACGGAAATCAGAATTGCCCTTGCTGACCGACTATGCGGTTCGTATTCCTCCCGGAGGACGGAGTGATGCCCTGTGTGAAACGGTGATCACCTGGCGGTATAACAACAAAGAATTCAAGACCCGGGGGCTGGACAGCGATCAAACGGTGTCGGCTATCAAGGCCACACAGAAGATGTTGAATACAATATAATGACTTCTACCGTTTCTTCCATCCGGATAGGTTATGACTATATTGGAACGCCTTTAAAAAATAATTTTATACATTATTCGGGAACAGTACACCGGGTGACAGTGGGAATAGGGTTTACCCAAAGACAGGTGAAGCGGGTTTATTAATATGCAATACCAACATAACAACAATAAATTACATTTTTAGATGAAAAAAAACATTTTGATTGTCCCCGGGGACGGGATTGGGCAGGAAGTAACCGCAGTCGGGAAAAAAGTATTGGACCGGATTGCCGGAAAATTCGGTCATGAGTTTGTTTACGATGAAGCCCTGATTGGTCATGTGGCTATTGAAGCTACGGGGAACCCGCTTCCGGACGAATCCCTGCAGAAGATGAAGGCATCGGATGCCGTGCTGTTTGGGGCAGTGGGACATCCCAGGTACGATAATGATCCCTCGGCTAAGGTAAGACCCGAACAGGGCCTGTTGAAGATGAGGAAGGAGTTGGGGTTATATGCCAATATCCGCCCGATCAAATTGTTTGATGAACTATTGGGAGCTTCCAGCATTAAACCTGAAATATTAAAAGGCGCCGATATTATGTTTTTCAGAGAGTTGACCGGCGATATATATTTTGGTGAAAAAGGAAGGAAAAATAATGGGGATACGGCCTATGATCTGGCGGAATACAGCCGGTACGAAGTGGAGCGTATTGCCCGGAAAGCATTTGAAGCGGCCAGAACCAGGAGAAAAAAATTATGTTCGGTGGATAAGGCAAATGTTCTCGAAACTTCCCGTTTATGGAGAGAAGTCGTTCAGAAAATTGCCCCCGAATACCCGGATGTTGAAGTGGAACACCAGTTTGTGGATGCCACGGCTATGTTGTTAATTAAAGACCCCCGCCGCTTTGACGTGGTGGTTACCGCTAATTTATTTGGGGATATCCTCACCGATGAGGCCTCCCAGATAGCGGGGTCTATGGGGATGCTGGCCTCAGCTTCCGTAGGAGATGGCACCGGGGTATATGAACCGATACACGGTTCCGCCCATGATATTACCGGGAAAGGCATTGCCAATCCACTGGCCTCCATCCTGTCGGCAGCCCTGTTGCTGGATATTTCCTTTGGGATGAAAGCAGAATCAGAGAAGGTGATCGGCGCGGTGGATAAAGTATTGAAGGCCGGTTTCCGTACGGGGGATATTGCCGATACGCATACACCTTCCGGTAAAGTGCTTAATACCGATGCAATGGGCGAACAGGTATTGAAATTCCTGGAGTAGCACGAAAAAAAGATTGCCAAATTGTTTATAATATTTGACTGATTATCACGTTTTTGCAGGAATACCACGTTATTTTGCTTTTTCCATTTTCAGACTTAAATACAATAAAGATCATGATCCCTGCTGCGGAAAAAATGAGGAAGGAGAACATTGCCGGCGTTGTAATGAACGATACCATTTGGCATCGCCTCCGGAGAGCATCGTCGTTGGTAGTGTGCTGTTGTTGCCTGCTGCTGACTGTTAGTTGCGGACAAACTTTTTCTGAATCGGATCCTGCCAAAAAAGACAGCGCCAACGCCGCTGTTCAGGATGGTTTGGTTCCCGAAACCCCGGCTCCGGCGGTGCTGGATACGGTTTTATACGATCAGAAAATTCAGCAGATGGTAAACGGGGATACTTCCGGCTTATGGCCGGTGAAAGCGCCTTACCCGCTTCCCGGAGCGATCCTGCCGTTTAAAAGAATCGTATCTTTTTATGGGAACCTGTATTCCAGACAAATGGGTATTTTAGGGGAATTACCCCCTGCCCAGATGCTGGCTAAATTAAAGCAGGAAGTAAAAAACTGGGAGAAGGCGGATAGCGCTACTGAGGTACTGCCGGCTTTGCATTATATTGCGGTAACCGCCCAGGGAAGCCCCGGAAAAGACGGGAAATACAAGTTACGGATGCCTTTTCACCAGATTGATTCGGTGTTGAATATGGCAAAACAAATTGACGCCATTACTTTCGTGGATGTGCAGGTAGGATTGAGCACCGTGCAGGTGGAGATCCCCCTGCTTGAGAAATATTTAATGATGCCCAACGTGCATTTGGGAATAGACCCCGAATTTTCAATGAAAGGCGGCCACCGGCCGGGCACGGTTATCGGCTCCTTTAACGCGGATGACATCAACTATGTTACGGGTTACCTGGCAGACCTCGTTAAAAAGCACAATCTTCCACCTAAAATATTGGTGGTGCATCGTTTTACCCAGGCTATGGTAACCAATTACAAACAGATCAAAACCCGCCCTGAAGTGCAGATCGTTATGGATATGGATGGCTGGGGGCACCAGGCCAGGAAGATCAATACCTACAAACACTTCATCTACCGGGAACCTGTGCAGTTTACCGGCTTCAAAATCTTCTATAAAAATGATTTCCGGGAAGCCAACAGCCGTACCATGACGCCGGAGGAGGTACTGCAGTTGAAACCTCGCCCCATGTACATCCAGTACCAGTAAAATAATAACAATGTTTTGTAACCGGCGTAACAGTAAAGAGCGGCATATTGCTTAATTTCGCCGTTTTGAGTTTTAATAAAACATTGAAAATGCAAAGGCTGTTTATTGTACTGGGGGTTGCTTTTGTGATGACGTCCTGCGGCAACCAGGGAAAATCCGGGAGCAACGGGGATCCAGCGTATCAGTTAACCGGAAATATTGAAGGGCTGGAAACCGGCTGGGTTTATCTGTACCATCCCGAGCAGGGGCAGCAGGTACCCGATTCGGCAAAAATTGAGCAGGGAAAATTTGTCTTTAAAGGGGAAGCCGCTCATCCGGAGTTCGTACTGCTGGGTTATGACCAGGGAGGACAAAAGCGCTTCCCGTTGGGATTTTTTATAGAAGGCGGGGAGATTGGTCTGAAAGGAAATATAGATTCTTTATTCAAGGCCGATATTACCGGTTCGGCTGCACAGGAAGATCTGAAAAAGTTTAATGAAATGCGCCGTCCCATTGATGAAAAACAGCGGCAGTTGTATGAAGATTACCAGGCGGCTGCCATGTCGGGCGATGAACAAAAGTCCTTACAGGTACAGAAAGATTATGAATTACTGGAAGAAGAGGGAAAACAACTGGTGGCCCGGTTTGTAAAAGAAAACCCGGCTTCTTATGTTTCGGCCTTCCAGTTGGCGCAAAATTTTAGTTATGATATTGTGCCATCCCAATTAGAGCCTTTATACAATGCACTGGACGAAAAAGTCAAAGCCTCCCATTTTGGGAAAGCGATAAAAGAAGGCCTGGATGCTGCTAAAACAACAGCAGTCGGAAGCGCTGCGCCGGATTTTACGTTAGAAGATGTAAATGGGAAGCCTGTTTCCCTGGCTGCTTTCAAAGGGAAATATACCCTGGTGGATTTTTGGGCAAGCTGGTGCGGTCCCTGCCGGCAGGAAAACCCAACAGTAGTGAAGGCGTATCAGAATTACAAATCAAAGGGATTTGATATCCTGGGTGTTTCGCTGGACGAGAAAAAAGACAAATGGGAACAGGCCATTAAGCAGGACAAGCTGGAATGGACCCAGGTTTCCGATTTGAAAGGATGGGAGAGTGATGTAGCCGGACTATATGGTGTTAAAGCCATTCCCATGAATTACCTGTTGGACAAAGACGGCAAGATCATTGCCAAAAGCCTCAGAGGCGCCGATCTGATCAAAAAATTAGGAGAACTGCTCGATTAATGGATTGCTATCCCGGCGATGCCG
Source organism: Chitinophagaceae bacterium (assembly GCA_023957125.1). GTDB lineage: Bacteria > Bacteroidota > Bacteroidia > Chitinophagales > Chitinophagaceae > Agriterribacter. The sequence continues at coordinate 47,855 of JAMLHL010000020.1, read as the reverse complement.
TGGTTCGCGTTGCATGAATCCCTGCTGATGCTTTTTTCACGCAAAGGCGCAAAGTTTTTCGCCGTGGTTCATGCCCATGAAACCTCAGAAGAATCGAAAAACGCCCGGTTGAAATTATGATTCAGGATTTGTGTAACTTTGCCGGATTCTAAAACAATCATTTTAAAAATATTACCAACCATGATGTATCCCGAAGAAATTGTGATCCCCATGAAGGAAGAGTTGACAGACAATGGCTTCAGCGAACTGTTAACCCCGGAGGAGGTGGAACAGGCTTTGCAGCAGAAAGGCACAACCCTGGTGATGATCAATTCTGTTTGCGGCTGCTCGGCAGGAAGCGCCCGTCCGGCTGTATTGATGGCGGTGGCCAATGCTACCAAAAAGCCGGATCAGTTGACGACCAGTTTTGCAGGATTTGACCTTGAAGCCGTTCAGACATTGAGAACACACCTCCTTCCTTATCCGCCATCGTCGCCCTCCATAGCGCTGTTTAAAGACGGGCAACTGGTGCATTTTATTGAACGGCATCAGATTGAAGGCAGACCTGCACAATTGGTTGCCAATAGTCTTATAGCCGCTTTTGACGAGTATTGCAATTAAATGACCGTTGGAGAATAACGGATCAGTTTGTGTAATTAGAAACTGCAAGGTCTGGAACCGCCGGTTAAATTGTTTTATCCCGTTTCTGAAAAGAACGGGATTTTTTAATCCTGCTCCCTCCCCTGAATGCAGGTTGCAGGAGGGATGAATTTAAGTTTATTTACGGCAATACACATTTTTAGAGTAACATTGTGCCTCATAATTACTGAAGTAAGATGTATCCCAATCTATATTTTTTCCTTAAAGATACTTTCGGAATTGAACCCTGGGCCTGGACGAAATTTGTGAACGCTTTTGGATTTTTTGTGGCGATAGCTTTTATCCTTTCCGCTTTGGTATTGGTAAGGGAGCTTAAAAGGAAGGAAAGGGACGGGCTTTTGTTTCCCGTCGAAGAGGCTATCACGGTGGGAAAGCCGGCTACTTTTTCCGAGCTGCTCCTCAATGCTTTACTGGGTTTTGTGGTAGGATACAAGGCGATCGGGATTTTTCTCAACAGCGACCAGGTATCGCCGCAGGATTATATTTTTTCCGGCCGGGGGAGTCTTGCCGGAGGACTTATTTTGGCCCTGGTATTTGCATGGCTCAGGTACCGGGAAAAAAACAAGGAGAAGCTGGCGAAGCCGGAAAAACGGAAGATACGGGTATGGCCACACGAAAGAGTGGGAGATATTACCATCTATGCGGCTGTTTTTGGCTTTTTAGGGGCCAAGATTTTCGACAACCTTGAAAACTGGGACCGGTTCATTCAAAATCCAATCGAAAACCTGTTTTCACCCAGCGGGCTTACTTTTTATGGCGGGTTGATCTGCGCCACTATAGCGATACTCTGGTATGCCAGGAAAAAGCGCATCCATATCCGGCATCTCATAGACGCCGCGGCGCCTGCTCTGATGCTGGCTTATGCCATCGGTCGTATTGGCTGCCAGGTAAGCGGTGATGGCGACTGGGGCATCTTGAACAGCGCCTATGTTACCACTGCCAACGGCAAAGTTGTTGAAGCAACGGGTGGAGAAGTGGCAAAAGCACTGGAAAACAACAAGACTTTTTATCTGAGTGAGTTTGGCATGGACAGTATCCCCCGTATGCAGGTGAAGGCACCGGCATTTCTTCCCGCATGGACGGTAGCCTATGCCTATCCGCACAACGTTAACGAGCAGGGATTTAAAATGGAAAATTGTGAGGGCGATCACTGTAATGCGCTTCCCGTACCGGTTTTTCCTACTCCCTTATATGAACTGTTGACCTGCCTGATCTTCTTCGTCGTTCTTATGGCCATACGGAAAAAATTAACCATACCGGGACAGATGTTCGCGGTGTACCTGGTTATGAACGGACTGGAACGTTTTTTTGTTGAAAAGATCCGGGTGAATACGAAATATGATATTTTTGGATTTCACCCCACCCAGGCGGAAATAATATCCACACTTTTAGTCATTGGAGGGGTTGCGTTTTTCTTCTGGGCGCGGAACCACCAGGCGACGCCATCGCAGGTGAAGAAATAATGCCGGATCCTTCTATCATATCCCGGTAAATAGGGGCTGCCTCGCATTTTACCCCGCATCCATGAAGTGCCGAGTCATTCAGCACCCTCTAAATAAATGTTTCATTTGTTGGGTATATAAAAAAAATTGAGGCTCATAGAAATGAGCCTCCTTTAGTTTCAACCCTAAACCCTTGAGAAAGATATAACTACTATTACTAAGATTGTGCCAGTTTTATGAAAAACAAAATTTTCATGCAGAAATTCAAGAAAAAATCCTGTTTGCTAAATGATTACACTTAGAATTTTTCGAGATTACTGAAGAAAAAGCTGCTTTCTATTTTTGCGTTCTCATCACTGTCGCTGCCGTGAACAGCATTCCTTCCCATACTTTCGGCAAAAAGCTGGCGAATGGTACCCGCATCAGCCTTTGCAGGATCGGTAGCGCCGATTAGTTTCCGGAAATCTTCCACCGCGTTGTCTTTTTCCAAAACAGCGGCAATAAGGGGACCGCTGCTCATAAATTCTATAAGTTCTCCAAAAAAGGGTCTTTCCTTGTGAACCGCATAAAAGCCGGCTGCATTTTCCATTGAAAGCGCCGTAAGTTTCAGCGCCACTATTCGGAATCCTGATTGGATGATCTTGTCCAGGATAGCGCCTGTATGACCATTGGCAAAAGCATCCGGCTTGATCATGGTAAAAGTGATATTGCTCATATATTTTCTTTGGGCAGCAAAGGTAAAGGTTTAGCCTGTTTAAAAGAGGTTTGATTTGTACCTGTTAAAAAAGATTTGACTGAATGCATATTATAATTGATTTTTGCGCCTTTGTATGAAGCCCATCCACGAGATTTACCCGTTATTGCAAACGCCGCGTAAAATAGTAGTTACAATGCATCAGAAGCCGGATCCGGATGCGATGGGCTCTTCTCTTGCACTTGCGGGAATGTTGACACAACTGGGGCACGAAGTAACCGTTATTTCTCCCACCAATTGGCCGGATTTTTTGAAATGGATGCCCGGGGCAAAGAAGGTGATTGATTTTGAAGCTTCCAAAGAAAAAGCCAACGCGGCTCTGGAAACCGCAGATTGGGTGTTTTGTCTTGATTTTAACGCGCTAAACCGCACCCGGAACATGGCCGGGCCACTCAGCGCTTTACACTGTGTTAAGATTTTGATAGATCACCACGAGCAGCCGGAAACCGCTTCTTTCGATTATGGCATCAGTCTTACTGCAAAGAGCTCTACTTCGGAAATGGTGTATGATTTTATGAAGGGATCGGGTCACGAACAGTTGATCAATGAAGACATTGCTGCCTGCCTGTATGCAGGGATCATAGGCGATACCGGTTCTTTTCGTTTCCCTGCCACCAGCGCCGGGGTACATGAAATGGTGGCGGATCTAAAACGCAGGGGACTGAATCATACCCTGATCCATGAAAACCTGTATGATAATTTCCTGGAAGACCGGCTTCGGTTTATAGGTCACATACTGTTACACCGGATGGAGGTATTTTATGAATACAATGCGGCCCTGATTGCCATCCCCAAAAGCGACCTGGTGAAATTTAATATCCGCACCGGCGATACAGAAGGAATTGTAAATTATCCACTGACCATCCGCGGAATCCGCCTGTCGGGATTGGTGATTGACCGGGATGAAGAACGAAAATGGTCGTTTAGAAGCAAAGGCGACTTTGATGTTAATACCTTTGCCCGGCGTTATTTCAACGGGGGAGGACATTACAATGCTTCGGGAGGAAGAACAACCGATAAGCTTCAAACCACAGTGCAATTATTTAAAAACGCGATAAAAGAAAACGCATCACAATTACAATAACTATCATCAAAATGAAAAAACTCACATGGATGGTCTCCATTTCGGTTGCGGCCTTTGCATTGGCGTCCTGCGGCAATAATGGAAAATATAAAAAAACAGAGGGGGGGATGGAATATATGATCATTGGCAATGGAAAGGGAGATACCATTGCCTATGGCGAAGTGATGAAATTTCACTTTGCTCAAAAATACAAGGACTCCATGATGAAAAATACATACAGTCAGCCTCCGCAATACCAGGCAGTGGACAGCTCCCAATTGCCGCCTCCTTATTTTGTTATTTTCAAGCAGGTTAGAAAGGGCGACAGTATTGTTACCCGCATTTTAACCGACAGCGTATTTAAAGGTGGAATGGGAATGATGCCTCCTGAATTTAAAAAAGGCGAATACCTGTTTACCACGTTTAAGGTACTGGATATTTTGAAGTCCGACAGTGCCCAGGCCGATTTTGCCAAAGAAATGCAAAAATTCCACGAGCAGGACTCTATCCATGCTATTGCGCAGATGGCCGAAGATGATAAAATCCTGCAGGATTATTTTACCGCTAATAATATTAAACCGGTCAAAACCGAAGAAGGTACCTATGTGGAAGTGCAACAGGAAGGCGGAGAACCGGCTAAAGACGGACAGATCGTATCCGTTAAATATACCGGCAGGTTTTTAAATGGCGAACCGTTTGACAGCAACGTGGACAGTTCATTCCATCATACCGATCCCTTTACCCTTACTATTGGCAGGGGAGGAGCGATCAGGGGCTTTGATGACGGTTTGAAGCTGTTGGGTAAAGGAGCAAAAGGCCGGTTGTTCATTCCTTCAGCCTTAGGTTATGGTTCCCAGGGTTCCGGCAAAATAAAACCAAATACCAACCTGATATTTGACATTGAGGTGCTGGATGTGAAAGATGCGCCTGCGCCGCAACAGCCTGCGCAACCTTCAGTTGCTCCTAAAAAGAAATAAAGGGAGACAGATGGTATTTTGAGAACGGACAGGTTTCTTTAGGGCAGCCTGTCCGTTTTGTGGAAAAGAATCTGGCCGCACTTCATCAATTTTTAATACCATTTATTTACCATTGGGCAAGATAAAATTTTCTGTTAAGCGGGAGAATGGAAGGCGCTTTATTGCAGAGGCTCACCTCTTTGATATGCCATAAAAAGTGTGATGGCTTCCTTTGCTTCCTTCACGTCGTGAACCCGTAGAATATGCGCGCCGTTCATCAGGGCGATGGTGTTTAAAACGGTGGTACCGTTGAGCGCTTCCTCAGGGGTGATCTTTAACACTTTGTAAATGGTTGATTTGCGGGAAAGCCCCACCAGTACCGGGCATTGAATGATCTGCAGGAGAGAGAGATTTTTCAGTAAACTGAAATTATGACCGATCGTTTTTCCGAACCCGAACCCCGGATCTATAATGATATCCCGGATCCCGGCGTCCCTGCATTGTTTCACTTTTTGGATCAGATAATCCACCACCGCGGTGGTTACCTCTTCATATTGAGGATTTTCCTGCATCCGCTCCGGCGTTCCCTGCATGTGCATGCAGATATAGGGCGTTTGTAAGCCGGCTACCGTGTCTATCATAGTCTTGTCCATATCCCCGCTGCTGATATCATTCACCATAGAAGCACCGGCGTTTACGGCCGCTTTTGCCACCTCCGGGGAGTAGGTGTCTATTGAAATGAGGGCATCAGGAAAGCGTTGCAGGATCCCTTCTATAGCCGGAACGGTTCTTTGTATTTCTTCCTGCGCGCTGATCCGCTTACTGCCCGGCCGGGTGCTTTGCCCGCCGATGTCTATAATATCGGCGCCCTCCCCCAGCATTTTTTCCGCCCGTTGTACGATGGTGGTTATAAGCGGCGCCCTGCTGCCGGGATAAAAAGAGTCGGTATTAGTATTGATGACGCCCATGATCCGGGGGCGGTTGAGGGTCATTAACCGTCCTTTGCAGTTTAACGTGTACATTATTTGTTTTCGGCTTATTTTTGAAACGATTCTTAAATGACAAAAGTAATTGATCGGGTATTAAATCAAACAAATGACGAAGATGAGCACCACGGAGCAATATGATCTTGCGGTAGCGCAATGCCGGGAAATATTTCTAAAGAAAACGGTGGATTACGGCACTTCCTGGAGAGTGCTTCGAACCATTTCGGTGGTGGACCAGATCTCTATCAAGGCAAAGAGGATCCGTACCATACAGGAAACGGGCGTGCAAAAAGTGAAGGATGATATTCCATCCGAATTCAAAGGTATTTTAAATTACGCGGTGGTGGGATTGATGCAATTAGAACTGACTGCCAACGACGCGGAAGACCTGGATGCGCAGACGATACAGCAGTTGTATAACAGAATAATAGCAGATGCCAAAACGCTCATGGGCAACAAAAATCACGACTATGGGGAAGCATGGCGTGACATGAGCCAGGAGAGTTTTACCGATCTGATTTTGTCGAAATTGCTGCGCATCAAAAAGATACTCAACAATAAAGGAGAAACTCTGATCAGTGAAGGTATTGATGCAAATTATTATGATATCATCAACTACGCCGTCTTTGCTTTGATCCTGATCGCCGAAGGAAGGCATTGATGGGTTCTCTTTTTTGAATTAAAACCAGGTATCAGGATCAGTTCCTAACTTTGCCGGTTGTTTGCCGGCGTTAAAGAATGTATCAAATCTTTTCAAAACATGACGGATATTATTATAGTAGGTGGCGGGCCCATAGGCTTAGCCTGTGCGCTGGAAGCTCAAAGAGCGGGATTGACCTATTGCATCCTGGAAAAAGGATGTTTGGTCAATTCGTTGTACAATTATCCCTATGATATGACTTTTTTTTCCACTTCCCAGCTTTTGGAGATAGGAGAAATCCCCTTTGTGTCTATCTCGGTTAAGCCTAACCGAAATGAAGCGCTGGAGTATTATCGTCGTGTTACTGTTTCCAATAATCTGAATATCCACCTGCAGGAGCCGGTGACAGCCATTGAAGCAAGAGAGAATTATTATGCGGTTGAAACGAATCAGTGTCACTATGAGGCCAGGTATATTATTATAGCCACCGGTTTTTACGATAGTCCCGTGCTCATGAACATCCCGGGCGAAGGATTATCAAAAGTTACCCATTATTACCGGGAACCGCATTGCTATGCTATGAGTAAGGTGGTGGTGGTAGGCGCTAATAATTCCGCGGTGGACGCTGCGTTGGAAACCTACCGGAAAGGAGCGGAGGTGACGATGGTGATCAGGGGAGAAGGAATAGGAAAGAGGGTAAAGTACTGGAAGAAGCCGGATGTTGAAAACCGGATTGCAGAAGGGAGTATAAAAGCCTATTTCAACGCGGGCATTACGGCTATCCGTGAGAAAGAAGTAGTGATAGAAACAGGAGATGGGCAGGTTACGCTGCCCAACGATTATGTAATTGCGGCAACAGGATACCATCCGGATTTTGATTTTCTGAGGTCTGCCGGAATTCATTTATCGGATGATGGAAAATTGCACCCCGATTATAACCCCGATACGATGGAAACCAATATGAAAAATGTATATCTCGCCGGGGTGGTTTGTGGTGGGATGGACACCCACAGCTGGTTTATAGAAAACTCAAGAGTGCATGCCCGAACCATCCTGCAGGACATTGTGAAAAAGGAAACCTAAAAATAGCAACTGTCAGGTTGTGGTTGAGAGACTTTTAGCTCATGAGGACCCAGCCTGACAGGTTGCTATCCGTCAGGGCAGGCCCTTCCATTCGTCAGGGCAGGCATTTTCAGGGAATATGAACATATTTATGCACCTGCAAACTGAGCTGCCATTGCGGATGGGCTTTTATATAATCAATGATCATGGGAGTAACCACGGCTGCCTTACTCCATTCGGGTTGAAGATACAGCCGGCAACCCGGTTTGGTTTGGGCGGCATATTGCTCTCCCCAGGCGAAGTCGGATTTGTTGTAGATGATAATTTTTAATTCATCCGCCACCGGGATCACTTCGGGAAGAGGCGCTTTGAATTTTTTCGGAGAAAGACAAATCCAGTCAAAATCTCCGCTTAAAGGGCTGCTGCCGGAAGTTTCAAGGTGGGTACGGAAACCGGATTTTTTTAGAGAAGAAGTTAACTCATCTAAAGGATGCAGCAAGGGTTCTCCCCCGGTAATGACCGCAATAGGCGGGTGGTGCAACCTGTGTTCGTTATTCACCGGAACGGATTCCACGGCCCCGGCAACTATTTTCTCCACGGAGATTTTGGGATGCGCGTTGACGTCCCAGCTTTCCTTTACATCACACCATACGCAGCCCACATCACATCCTCCCAAACGGATAAAATAGGCCGCCTGTCCCTGGTATCTTCCTTCGCCCTGCAATGTGTAAAACACTTCCATAACCGGAAGTACTGCGGATGATATAGTGTCTGTTTCTTTCAATATGTAATCCAACTTTTGTTTATCGGCCAATATCCCGGTTGATCACAGATGCCTGACTAATTACCAAACTAAAAACTCCAAACTACTCAACTATAACCTGACAGGTTTAACTGCTTCATATCCCTGCCTGCTGAGTATATAATTTAGATTGGATAAGAACCCAACCTGTCAGGTTTTTCAACTCCGACTAACCAACCCCCAACTTCAAACTAAAACTTCAAACTAAAAACTCCAAACTGCTCAACTATAACCTGACAGGTTAATGCTTCATATCCCTGCTGCTGAGTATAATTTAGATTGATAAGAACCCAACCTGTCAGGTTTTCAACCGACTACACCCCAATAAAACTAAAAACTCCAAACTGCTCAACTATAATCTGACAGGTTTAACTGCTTCATATCCCTGCCTGCTGAGTATATAATTTAGATTGGATAAGAACCCAACCTGTCAGGTTTTTCAACTCCGACTAACCAACCCCCAACTTCAAACTAAAAACTAAAAACTCCAAACTACTCAACTATAACCTGACAGGTTTAACTGCTTCATATCCCTGCCTGCTGAGTATATAATTTAGATTGGATAAGAACCCAACCTGTCAGGTTTTTCAACTCCCTAACCCCTAACTTCCCCACTCGCAGCCGCCAGGAAGGTATTTTGCATCAGCGCAGCAATCGTCATGGCGCCCACACCGCCGGGTACCGGGGTTATGTAACTGCATTTAGGCGCTACCGTTTCAAACTGTACGTCTCCTTTGAGGGCATAGCCTTTCTTTTTGGTTTTATCTTCCACGCGGGTGATGCCCACGTCAATTACAATGGCGCCTTCCTTCACCATATCGGCGGTAAGAAATTCGGGTTTGCCTAACGCCGCTACAATTATATCCGCTTGCAGACAAAGGTCTTTCAGATTGCGGGTGTGCGAATGGCAAAGGGTAACCGTGCAATTGCCGGTGGGGGTATTCTGACTGAGCAGGATACTGATTGGCCGTCCTACAATGTTGCTGCGTCCTATGACCACTGCATGCAATCCTTTCGTTTCAATTTTGTAGTGCCTGAGCAAAAGTAAAATGCCAAAGGGGGTGGCAGGAATATAAGCCGGTTGTCCCTGGATCATTTTCCCGATGTTGGCAGGGTGAAATCCGTCCACATCTTTGTGAGCAGCAATGGTATTGATTACTTTTTCCTCATGAATATGCCGGGGCAACGGAAGTTGTACCAATATGCCGTCAACATTTTCGTCTTCATTCAGCTCTTTTATTTTTTGCAGCAGGGTCTGCTCCCCGATATCCGCTTCAAAACGGATAAGGGTGGATTGGAATCCTATTTCCGCACAGGTTTTTACTTTGGAAGCCACATAGGTTTCCGAGGCGCCATCGTGTCCTATTAATATCGCCGCCAGATGCGGGGTCTTTTTGCCCTGCGCTTTCAGGGCTTCTGTTTTAGCTTTCAATTCATTTTTTACCGCCTGGGCAACAAGCTTCCCGTCTAATAGTTGCATTCTGCAAAGGTAGCGGTGAAAAGGGAAAAGACAATGATGAAATCGGTTGATATGGTTAAAGAAAAGGATCATCGGGCAATCAGCATTTCTTGTTTCTCTACCGTTAATACTTTCTTTGTCTTTTAATACGTTCTCTATCTTTGTTGTATGTTATCTGTTAGTACCAGGGGGCATTTAATGCCGGCATCGCCCATCAGGAAGCTGGTTCCTTTTGCCGAGGACGCGCAAAAAAGAGGAGTGAAGGTGCATTACCTCAATATCGGGCAGCCTGATATTGAAACTCCCGCGCCTATGCTGGAAGCGGTTCGCCGTTCCGATTTTAAAATACTGGCCTATAGCCACAGCGCCGGGAATGAAAGCTATCGCAGGAAGTTGGTGGACTATTATCGCAAAGCGGATATACATATAGACCATACGCAGATTTTGATTACCACCGGCGGATCCGAAGCCATATTGTTTGCTATGCTGAGCTGTATGGACCCGGGAGATGAGATGATCGTTCCGGAGCCTTTTTACGCCAACTACAACGGGTTTGCCGTAGCGGCGGGCGTTAAAATAATCCCGGTTACCTCCTTTATTGAAGATGGCTTTGCGCTGCCTCCCATCAGCGCTTTGGAAGAAAAGATAACATCCCGGACCAAGGCCGTCATGATCTGTAATCCTAATAATCCCACCGGCTATTTGTACAGCAGGGATGAATTGGAAACTTTGAAAGCTATGGTGCATAGGCATCATCTGTATTTGTTTGCAGATGAGGCCTATCGTGAATTTTGTTATACCGGCGCCCATTTCAGTACGATGCAACTGGAAGGGATAGAAGAAAATGTGGTGTTGCTGGATACCATTTCAAAACGATACAGTTCCTGCGGGGCGAGGATTGGCGCGCTTATCACCAAAAACAAACAGGTGCTGGACACGGCTTTGAAGTTTGCCCAGGCCCGGTTGAGCCCGCCTACGTTCGGGCAGATTGCCGGTGAGGCAGCCCTGGATTTACCACAGGATTATTTTGAAGCTACCAAAGTGGAATACTGTTCCAGGAGAGATGCGTTGGTGCAGCGTCTTAATAAAATGCCGGGCGTATTTTGCCCTTCTCCCGGCGGCGCTTTTTATGCCATGGCCCGACTGCCGGTGGATGATACCGAACGGTTTTGCCAATGGCTGCTGGAATCTTTTTCTTATGAAGGTCAGACCCTGATGATGGCGCCGGGCAGCGGCTTTTACACAACTGGAGGACTGGGGAGGCAGGAAGTACGATTGGCCTATGTGATCAATAGGGAAGATATCAACAAGGCGATGGATTGTCTTCAAAAAGCCCTTGAAATTTACAATCAACTGGTATGACGCGGTGTTTCTCCCGGATGCCGCGGATTTGCACAGATGGGGAGGGTAGCTGTGACCATCGGTGCAATCTGTGAGCTGCTTACCCGATCCTGCTTTATGCCTGTGCGGTAGGTCCTCCGAAATTCAGGGGAATTTGTATTTCTTCGATATCCTGGATAGGCCCGTTGGCGGCTTCAAATCGTTTTATATTGTCCACCATCGCTTTCATAAAGCGTTTGGCATGTTGCGGCGTGAGGATGATCCTCGATTTTACTTTACTTTTTGGAGTGCCGGGCATTACATTTACAAAGTCCACTACAAATTCTGCATGGCTGTGCGTAATGATAGCAAGGTTAGCATAGATGCCTTCTGCTATTTCTTCTGAGATTTCGATATTGAGCTGATTGGGTTGCTGTTCGGCCATAACGATTGTTTCGGCAAATGTAGGTAAGATTTGAGATTGGGGATTTGAAGGGAGCGAATAAGTTTTTTAGGGCATGTGATCGCATAAAAAAAAGTCACCGTTGCGGCGACTTTCTTTTCTTGATAAAATCGAATATGTTATACCAATTCCGTACCGTGGTAGAGTTCTTCATCTATCAGGATACGGCCGCAGTTTTCGCATATGATGATCTTTTTGTGCTGGCGGATCTCGCTTTGTCTTTGTGGCGGGATAGCGTTAAAGCAGCCTCCGCAGGCGTCTCTGTCCACAGGTACAATGGCCAGTCCGTTGCGGTAGCTGCTGCGAATCCTTTCGTAGGAAGTCAGCAAACGGGATTCTACTTTTTCACGGGCTTCAGCCGCTATCTTTTGGTATTCCTTTTCTTCCTTTTCCGTATCAACAATGATCTTTTCCAGTTCGCCTTTCTTGTGTTTCAGGATGCTTTCCTTACCGGCTACCGCTTTCTTTGCGTTTTCCAGCAAACGGGCTTTCTCGGCAATTTCTTCATTCGCGTCCTTGATATGCTTCTCCGATAATTTGATTTCCAGGTTTTGCAATTCCATCTCTTTATTGATCGCGTCAAATTCCCGGTTGTTCTTCACATTTTCACTTTGCTTTTCATATTTCTTTACCAGGGCCTGGGCATCCTTGATCAAATTTTTCTTTTGCTCAATGAATTCCTGGATACCGTTGATCTCTTCCTCAATCCGGGTTTGCCTGGCGTGCAAACCATGTATTTCATCTTCCAGGTCGTGGACTTCCATCGGAAGTTCTCCCTTCAATATTTTGATCTCATCCAGCTTGGAGTCTGCTTTTTGCAGGGATACCAGTGAAGTGAGTTTTTCTTCTACAGAGAATTCTTTTACGTTGGCCATATATGATGCAATGAGGTTTATGAATTAGACAAAATAAAATACCGGATTGGTATTTACTGCTGTTTTCAGGACGGCAAAGGTAGGAAATTTTTCAAGCAAAATATCATGTAAAAAGTCTATCGTAAACTGTTCGCTTTCAAAATGACCAATGTCTGCTATTACCATCCGGTCATCGGCGTCAAAAAATTCATGATATTTGATATCTGCGCTGATATAAAAATCCGAATTATTTTGTAATGCATTGGGAATCAAAAAGCTACCAGCTCCGCCACAAACGGCAACCTTTTGCACACCGCGACCGGTCAAACGGGTATGGCGGATCACCCCCGTGTGAAATTGTTCTTTCAATAAGGCCAGAAATGCCCGCTCATCCATGGGTTCCGGGAGCTTCCCGATAAGCCCCGACCCGGTTTGGGAATACGCGTTCTCAAGCCGGATGATATCATAAGCCACTTCCTCATAAGGATGGGCTGCCTTCAGCGCCCGGATCAGTTGCCCTTCTATCCAGGCGGGAAAAATGACCTCTATCTTAATTTCTTTTTCGTAATGCAGTTTGCCGGTTTCGCCTGCAAACGGGTGGGTGTCTTTCCCGGCTTTGAAAGTACCCTCGCCCTCGCTGTTGAAGCTGCATTCGCTGTAATGCCCGATATGTCCCGCGCCTGCCTGGAATAAAGCGGCCCGTACTTTTTCCGCATATTCAAATGGAACGAATGTAAACAGCTTTTCCAGCAAAGAGTGTTTGGGTAAAAGCGCCTCCCGGTTCACCAACCCCAAACGATCGGCTATCCTGCCGTTAACGCCTTCCAGCAGGTTATCCAGGTTGGTATGGATCGCATATACGGCTATATCGTACTTAATGGCTTTGATGAGGGTTCGTTCTACATAGTTTTTCCCGGTAATGCGCTTAACGCCCTTGAAAATAACAGGATGGTGCGCTACGATTAAATTGCATTTACGGCCAACGGCTTCTTCAATGACGGCTTCCGTAACATCCAGGGAGCAGAGGATACCCGTACAATCGTGCTCTTCATCGCCGGTTATCAATCCCGCGTTATCATACGATTCCTGCAGCATGGGAGGAGCGGTATCTTCCAAAACGTTAATGATGTCTTTAATTTTCATAACTCTTCAAATAGGAATATAAAAATAGCCATTACTTTGCTGCTAATTATGTTTTGAAGAAGTTAGCTGTCCGGTTTATGAAAGAAATGCTTCTTTTTTTATCCACCTGTATAATGGTAACCCGAACTATTGCCCAACAATACAAGGGCGATTGGGATACTTATATAATGGAAGTGGATCAAAGGCCCGTATCCGTTATGGTGGACCTTGATTTTGTTAACGCTCCGGAAGCAAAAACAAAAAAAAATGTGATGATCGTGCGGGTGATATTGAAGCAGCCGTTGCGCGATGGGATGCCGGGAAAAAATGAGATGAGGTCCTTAGACAGCATTGAAAACAACCTGGTAAACGGTTTGATCTCGTCTTTAAGCGCTCAATATGCCGGGCGTTTTACCCAACAGGGTAAGCGGGATTATTATTTTTACAGCAACGACACTTCTGATTGTAAAATGCACATAACAACGGCGTTACAATCTTTTCCTCTTTATCGCTGGACGATTCTCGTTAAAGCAGACCCCGATTTCAGCAATTATTTCAATGTATTATATCCTACTTCAGAAGAACTGGAACGTATAAAAAACAGGAGGATGGTAGAAGCGCTCCAGGAAAAGGGCGACCAGCTAACGGCTCCCCGGACCGTAAGCCACCTGATCTTTTTCAGAACCGAAGCAGGAAGGAAAAGTTTTGCGGGCGTGGTGCAGGACAGCGGATACGTGGTGGAAAAGGCCGATAAGGAAATAGGCGTTAAAGACTATCCTTATAGTTTGCAGATATCCAGAACGGATAAGATAGATTTTAACAGCATTAATAAAGTGAGCCTGTTTCTCTGGAAACTGGCTTTGCATTATTCGGGGAAATATGACGGCTGGGAGACGTTTGTGGTGAAATGAGGGCGCGGGTTGCAGGTACCAGGTCTCAGGTACCAGGTATCAGGTCTCAAGGTGCAGGTCTCAAGGTGCAGGTATCGGCCACACCCCTGCGACCCGGGACCTGCAACCTGCAACTTCCCAAACTTCAAACTTCCAAACTTCAAAATGACTTCACAACAACTATACGAACAGTACACGGCGCAGATGCGTAAAATAGCGGATGTTAAATATGCACTGGCTGTGTTGCAATGGGATCAGGAGACTTATATGCCGTCCGGTGGCGTTGCCATGCGGGCGCAGCAGATGGCTACCCTGAGTGAAATAGCGCATCAGCTTTTTGCGGATAAGAACTTAGGTATTCTACTTCAGGAACTGTCCGCGGCCGAGGGACTCACAGAGCTTCAGCAGCGGAATATCAGCCTGACCCTGGAAGATTATAGGAAAAATGAAAAATATTCATCTTCTTTTGTCAGGGAACTTTCGGAGGCGGTCAGTACGAGCTATCATGCATGGATAGACGCGCGTAAACAAAATGATTTTGCTGTTTTTGAAACAAGTCTTGATCACCTTATCCGGCTGAAGAAGGAGGAAACCCAGGTGTTGGGGTTTGAAGATCATCCCTATGACGCTTTGCTGAACGAGTTTGAAAAGGGCGCTTCTGTGGCCTGGCTGGATGAGTTGTTTCTTGATTTGCAAAGTTCATTAAAGCCCCTGTTGCTGAAGGTGATGGACAGCCCGGTTCCGGAGCAGGCATTTTTGCATCAGCATTTTGACAAAGATGCGCAGTGGCGGTTGGGATTGGATTTATTGAAACAGATGGGGTTTGATTTTGAGCGGGGCCGGCAGGACCTTTCAGAACATCCTTTTACCACCAATTTTAATACCGGTGATGTGCGGGTTACCACACGGATTGATGAACATAACCTGGCGTCCATGACCTGGAGCTGCCTGCATGAGGGCGGGCATGCATTGTATGAGCAGGGCCTGCCATCCGGTCAATACGGTTTGCCGCTTGGGGAATATTGTTCGATCGGTATTCATGAATCGCAAAGCAGGTTGTGGGAAAACTGTATCGGGCGCAGCCTGCCTTTCCTGGACTGCAATATCTCTTTATTCCAACAGTACTTTCCTTCGTTAAAACAGGTGAGCTCCCGGCAGTTGTATGCGGCAGTAAACGGGGTGAAGCCTTCCCTGATCCGGACAGAGGCGGATGAACTCACCTATCATTTTCACATCCTGATCCGGTATGAAATTGAGAAAAAGCTGATGGAAGGCAGTATAACCGCGAAGGATATCCCCTCCTTGTGGAATGACCTGTATAAGGATCTGCTGGGTGTTGCCGTGCCGGATGATAAAAACGGTTGCCTCCAGGATATCCATTGGAGCCATGGCAGTTTCGGGTATTTTCCCACCTACACCTTAGGCAGTCTTTATGCGGCTCAGTTTTATCATTATATGCAAAGCGGTAACCCCGGTTTACTAAAAGAGGTTGGACGAGGCGACTATACGTCTGTTCATCAATGGCTGCAACTGAATGTGTATCAATACGGAAGGAGATTTACCGGTAAGGAATTATGTAATAAAATAACGGGAGCGTCGTTACAGTTAGGGTATTTTATGCAGTATCTTACTGCCAAATACCAGGACATTTATCATTTCGATTAAATTGTGAGCTATGGAAAAACTTCGTTTTTGGTATCCCCTGGCATTTTTTCTGTTGGTTTTATCGGGGGGCATACAATGCAAAAAGATAAAGGAAGATATTGCCAGGAAATTCATTATAGACGCTATGACGAACGGCCGGTGGCTGGTACAGGTATTTAAAGAGAATGACGAGGACATTACGGAAGATTTCAGCGATTATGAATTTCAGTTTGAGCGGGATGGAACGGTACTGGCTATTAAAAGATCCGGTCAGGGACAGGTAACGGGCAATTGGGAAGGCGATGCCAATGAGCTGACCATCTATTCAAATTTCTCAGGGGCAGGCGAGCCTTTGTTAAGGTTAAATGACACCTGGAAAATTACCAACAACACGATGAAACTGGTAGAAGCAGAACCCTTTAATTCCGTCCGGGTGGCTTATCTTAAGCTGGTGAAAAAGGAATAGCATACTTTCCATTAACCCAACTTTCCCGGCTTTCGCTTCGTATTTTAAGAAAGATCATTCGCGTTTGACTGCAGGTTAAAATCCCGACTATATACCCTGAACTGAAAGAAAAATAGGGTAATTTTGCCTGCTTAACAGGAAGGCAATCATTATCTACTGTACATAATCTGACTATTAAAATTCGTTACTGCTTGGAAAAAAGGATCCTGAATATTGTTATATTATTAATGTTTCTTCAGGCCGTCAATGCCCAAACACCCGTAGCGGATTTTTCAGGCTCTGTGCTGTCGGGTTGTGCGCCCCTGCGGGTCAATTTTAAAGACCTGTCCACGGGCGATCCTAAGTATTGGGACTGGGATTTGGGCAACAACCAGCTGTCTAATGTTCGAAATCCATCCGCAACGTATTCGCAGCCGGGTACTTATACGGTTAAATTGACCGTACGTAATTCCAATGGCGCCAATGGCGTCACGAAAGACGCCTATATTACGGTATATCCTTCTCCGGTTGTATCGCTTTCTGCTGATGCCACCACGGCATGCATACCGGCCGCCATTAATTTCACAGGGGAGGCTACTTCAGCAGAAGGTACGATCTCCTCCTGGGAATGGAATTTTGGCGATGGCGGAACTTCTACGGCCCAAGATCCGCAACATACTTATACGGAAACGGGATATTATAATGTTTCCCTGACAGCAACCAGCAGTAATGGTTGCGTGGGCAGGAGCGGGCGAAACAGGTATATAAGGATGGTGGCAGGTATTGAAGCCAACTTTACCAGCACGCCCCCTGCAGAATGTAAACCGCCCTTTAATGTAACGTTTACCAATGAGTCGAGCGGTCCGGGCACCCTTACCTATCAATGGGAATTTGGCAATGGCGTTACTTCTACGGATAAAGATCCTTCGGGCATAGTATATAACAGCAACGGTAATTACCAGGTAAAGCTGACTACCACAAGCAGCTATGGCTGCGTATCTGCCATAGACAGCACCATCCCTGTTACCACTTATGCCACAGCGATGAATATTCCCGACAGCGCCTGCGTGAATCAGCAAACTGCTTTTCAGAATACTTCCGCTGCGGGAGCTGTTTTCACCTTGTGGGATTTCGGCGATGGTACCCAGTCTTCCGAGCTGTCTCCTGTTAAAACCTATTCCTCAACCCGTAATTACACTGTTAAGCTGGTAAGCAGGTATGCAGATTGTGCGGATTCTGTAACCCAGGTGATAAAGATCGTAAAGCCGGCGGTGGATTTTACAGCTGCCAATAACATTGGTTGCGGCGCACCGCTTACGGTTAGTTTTCAAGACCTGACGGCAAATACGACCTGGTGGGAATGGCATTTTGGCGATGGCTCCACGTCAACAGAGCAAAACCCTTCACATGAATATCAAAAGCCGGGCAACTATAATGTTACCTTAAAAGTTATTACCGCCACAGGCTGCGAAGCCACCATCACCAAAGCAGGTTTTGTATCCATAACGCCGGCGACTATTGATATCGCTAATCTGCCCCGGGGCGGCTGCAGACCACTCACGGTGAATCCATCGGTAACCGCCACTTCACCTGATGGTATTGACTCCTACTCCTGGGATTGGGGTGACGGAACAAGCGCTACAGGCGCTAATCCCTCTCATATCTATGCCAGCATAGGGACTTATGATGTTGTATTAACGGTTACAACCAACGGTGGTTGCGTGCAGCAGATACGCAGAACCATCAGGGTTGGAGACGCGCCTTCTGCCGTTGATTTTAACGCAGCGCCTCTGGCTCTGGGTTGCTCTTCCGACTCTGTAAGGTTTACGGCCAATGCCCCGGGCGCTAATGAATGGCTCTGGAGTTTTGGAGATGGGGATACTTCAACCCTGGCAAATCCTGTGCATGTTTTCCAGGATACCGGCAAAGTTTCGGTAACACTGATCGCGGGGAATAACGGCTGTCTGGCGCCGGCTCGTACAAAAACAAATTACATCACCATTCCTGCGCCTGTTGCGAAGTTTGGTGCCGAAGTGGATTGCGATAACCGACTGCGGGTAACGTTCAGCGATAGCTCCCTGGTAAAAGCAGGCGACCCGGTAACTTATTCTTGGGATTTTGGCGATGGGCAAACTTCAGATGAGCAAAACCCGGGATTGATTACCTACGGCTCCCCGGGAGAATATACCGTAAAGCTTACTATAGATAATGGGAACGGTTGTATGCCGAGTGTAAAGATCAAAAAGCTGTATCTTGATCCGATCGAAAAGAATTTTACCGTTTCAAAGGATAAAGTCTGCCTTAACGAATCGGTTGTCTTAACCGCTTTGGAAGACAGCATTAATGTGGCATCCTATAACTGGAGCATTGGCGGCTCTTCTTTTGACAGGGGGAGGTCCCTTGATAGCTTATTTGCTACTCCGGGTCAGCAAAAAATCGTGTTAGTGGTAACGGATAAATATAGTTGTGTGGATTCAAGCTCGCAAACGATCGTTGTCAGCCGTCCGGTAGCATTGTTCACAGCAGATGCCGCCGGTGCCTGCGAAAACAATACCCTCACTTTTAACGATCAATCTGCCGCTGAAGCAGGCATAACGCAATGGCTGTGGGATTTTGGAGACGGTGAAACCCGGGCTTTCGCGTCGGCGCCGTTTGCTCACCAGTTCACGGCTGCAGGATCCTATCCTGTTAAGCTCACGGTTAAAGATGACGCCGGGTGTACCGCTGCATATACCCTGCCGGATGACGTTCTTGTAACGGCTCCGAAAGCCGGGTTTGGCACACTCAATACGATGTTCTGTCCCGGACCGCAGCTAAACCTGAGGGATTCCTCTGTTGGTGTAGGATTAAAATATCAGTGGAACCTGGGAAATGGTCAAACCTCTTCAGATCCTAATCCTTCAGTCATATATGATGAGGGCATATATACTGTAAAGCTGGTGGTAACCGACACGCTGGGGTGCACGGATTCATTGATCCGCACCGATTACATTGATGTAAAAAATCCAATTGCCGCGTTTGATATTGAGGATACGGTTTCGGTTTGCGGATTGCTGGAAACGAAATTTTTTGCCAGGGCGGAAAACTTCGAATCTTTTTACTGGGATTTTGGAGACAGCACCCGGTCCACGCTGACCAACCCCAGGCACTTCTATGATACCTATGACAGTTATACCGCTAAATTATTTGTAAAGGGATATGGAGGCTGCATTGACTCTGCATCTCACCAGATCAATGTATATAATCCCAACGACCTCGCCACTAAAATTGATTATACCGTGCCGCCGTTTGCCTGCGATTCGCTTACCGTAAACTTTAATATCGCTCCTCCTCCGGGTATTGACTTTAAGTTTTTTTATGGAGATGGCGCAGTAGATTCGTCGGGACAAACCAATCTGCAGCATCTTTATGATTATCCCAATCCTTATGGTCCTTATTTATTTCTGCAAGACCCAACAGGCTGCCAGGCGAGAGCTAACGGTCGGTCAAATATCGTTATAAATGGCGCCGTTCCGGTGTTTAATATAGATAAAAAACAGTTTTGCGATTCAGGAACTGTTTTTGTTACCAATTACTCCATAGCGAGAACCGGAGATCCTGTGGTATCGCAACTTTGGGAGTTTAACGGTACGCCAAACTCAACAGAAAAGAATCCGCCTCCCCATATTTTTTCGCAGCCGGGTATGCACACTGTCACGCTTACCACCACTACGCAAAGTCACTGCGAAAGTAAATTTACCGATACGGTATTTGTATATCGTACGCCCGCCCCGGTAATTGCGGTGGATGATATCACCTGTGTAAACCGGGCTGTTGTTTTCGATGGTGCACTGGCGCAACCGCCTGATACCGCTTTGATCTGGACTTGGAATTTTGGCGACGGGAGAACGTCTGCCGAAAGAAACAATACCATCAGCTACGATGCCCCCGGGAATTATAATGTTACCCTCACGGCTTCGAACAGTTTCGGCTGTAAGGATATGACTGCACATTCCCTGACCGTTGCTTCTCTGCCCGTTATTACAGCGCAAAACGTGGTTATCCCGGTTCGCGGAGAAGTGGTGTTGCCGGTGAGTTATAGCGGTGGGATCAGCCAGTACAACTGGACGCCTCCTGATGGATTAAGCTGTGTTCATTGCGCTAACCCGGTAGCCAGGCCTGCGTTAACTACTACCTATAATATCCAGGTAACGGACAGCAATACCTGCTCTAATTCAGCGGATGTATTGGTGGAAGTGGTGTGTAAAGCGGAAAATTATTTTGTGCCGAATACCTTTTCTCCTAACGGAGACGGCATGAACGATGTGTTTTATCCGCGGGGCAGGGGACTGGCGAGCGTGCAATCCATGAAGATCTACAACCGCTGGGGACAGCTTCTTTTCGACCGGCGTAATTTCTCCGCCAACGACCCGGCTATGGGCTGGAATGGCAGGGTAGGAGGAAAGCCTGTTCCCCCGGATGTGTATGTTTATATCGTGGAATTTGTTTGTGAAAATTCCCAAATCGTTCCGATGACAGGGAATATTACTTTAATTAGATAACCCGATGGCGGATCTGAAGAACAAATATTATAGTAAGTCCGGCAGTGTCCGTCAAAAATGGAGCTTCCTGCTTTTCATTTTGTGTATGTCTGTCCCGGGATGGTGTCAGGATCTTCACTTTTCCCAATTCTATGAGGCGCCTTTAATCCGAAATCCCGCTTTGGCCGGACTGTTTGAAGGCGATGTAAGAGCGCAGATGGTATATCGTAATCAATGGGGAAGCGTAACCAATCCTTACCAGACGGGAACGCTTAGCGGGGAATACAAATTTGCCGTAGGAAAAGGAGATGATTTCCTAACCACGGGGCTGCAGGTATTGTGGGACCGGGCGGGCGCCGTTGCCTTGAATACCACCCATCTGTTGCCTGCGGTGAATTATCATAAATCCATGAATGCCGATAAGAACCGGTATGTTTCACTGGGTTTTACCGGGGGATGGGTTTCCCGGAGTTTAGACCGCTCTAAGGTTACCACCAATAACCAGTACGACGGTTTCGATTACAATGGTTCACTGCCCGACGGGGAAACTTTTCTTGCTAATTATTCCTATTTCGATGCAGGCGTGGGCATGAGCTATAACTCCTCCATAGGCGACAGCAAAGAAAACAACTTTTTTGCAGGGCTGGCGTATCATCATTTCAACAGGCCTATCAATTCGTTTTACCATAGTTTACAACATCTCCCCAAATGGGTGGCTTCCGGCGGGTTGAGAACCGCTATGGGAGACTATTCTTATCTTACGATAAACGCGGATTTCAGTATCCAGGGAGATTATAAAGAGCTGATTGGCGGCGCTATGTATTCCAGGAAGATAGGGGATTTTGAAGAACCCGATTATATTGTACATATAGGCGGTTATCTCCGGTGGGACGACGCGTTCATTCCGGTGGTAAAGCTGGATTATCATCCTTTTTCCCTGGGATTCAGTTATGATATGAATGTTTCCCAGTTGAGAACAGCAAGTCAGGGGAGAGGTGGTTTTGAGCTGTCGCTGACTTATACCGGTTTTCTGAACGGTGCCGGCAGCACAAAAGATATATTAAGATGTCCGAGGTTCTGAGGCTTCAAAGGGGGCATTTAAATGCACCCGCCTCAAATTATCATTATTAAATTTTTTTCTATACTTTACAACATAAAATTGACGTTTCCTTTTGGAATTAAATCCTAATTTTATCGGGTGAGGAATTTTACGCTAATAATTTTGATGGGGTTATTCATACAATTTTCCGGCTATAGCCAGGAGAGATACCCTGTATCGGCGAGAGATCTTCCTGTAAAAATTTTGAAATTCTATCCCAATCCCGCTACAACTTATATCAACTTTGATTTTCAAAAAGATTACAACCGGTCGTACAACCTGGTCATCTATAATTTTTTAGGAAAGAAAGTGTTTGAGATCAGCGTCGTAAACTCCTCCAACCAGATTGATCTTTCAGACTTCCCCAGGGGAGTATATATCTTTCAACTTCGGAATAAGGACGGAAGGATTATCGAATCGGGCAAGTTCCAGGTATCTAAATAACCCAAAGCTTGTTACGGATCCGGGGTTTTTCATCACATTATTATAGAAAAACGATACAAAACCGGCGATAAGTCAATTCTTATGATGCGCAACACACGTCAAAGAGCTCATGGAGGACACGAAAAAACGCAGGCAAATCTTATCCGTGAAAGTCCGGGGTACTTGTGAGCGACTTCAGGACTAACATAATATTGTATTACACAGGGGGCTGTTAATAAAAAAAGACAGGATTTATTAACCATGTCTTTTTAAGTTGGCCTACCTGGATTCGAACCAAGACAGACAGAACCAAAATCTGTTGTACTACCATTATACTATAGGCCAATCCTGAAATTCAATAAGAACCTGAGGGCTGCAAAAGTAAATACTGGCAGCATGTAAACCAAATTTCAAGCCGAATTAAATTGCTTTTACCAGGTAGTAGTTTTTTCTTCCCTTTTGTACCAGGATATACCGGTTGTGCAGTAAGGAGGACGTGTCAATCCGCATGGCAACATCGCTGATCCGGTGGCGGTTAATGCTTACCCCGCCGTTCAGTATCATTTTGCGGGCTTCCCCCTTGCTTGAAAAAATGCCTGTTTCCGACAAAAATGAAACCACATCCGTACTGTTGTTGATGACCTCCCTGGAAAACTCCGACTTAACCACGCCCTCCATCTGTTCAAGATCATTGACGCTCAGGGAGGCAGCCGGCGCATCCTGCTTTGCAAATAATTTTTCGGTTGTTTCGAGGGCTTTCCTGTATTCATCTTCCCCGTGAATAAAAAGCGTTACTTCCCTGGCGAGGGCTTTTTGCAGGAGCCGGTTGGCAGGGTCGTTTTGGTGTTGACCAATCAGATCGTCAATTTCCGCAGGCGGTAAAAAAGTGAATATTTTAATCCATTTTTCGGCGTCCTCATCTGAGGCATTTAACCAAAATTGATAAAACTGGTAGGGAGAAGTTTTTTCCGCGTCTAACCATATATTCCCTTTTTCCGTTTTCCCGAATTTCCCCCCATCTGCTTTTTTGATCAGCGGGCAGGTAAAGGCAAAAACCTCTCCTCCTGTTTTCCTGCGGATCAATTCTGCGCCGGTAGTAATGTTCCCCCATTGATCGCTTCCTCCCATCTGCAGCTTACAGTTTTTTTGCCGGTACAGCCAGTAAAAATCGTATCCCTGCATCAGTTGGTAAGCAAATTCCGTGTAGCTGATACCCGCATCGCCGTCAATTCTTTTCTTAACGCTTTCTTTTGCCATCATGTAATTGACCGTGATGTACTTTCCAGTGTCCCTGAGAAAATCAATAAAGCTGATTTCATGGAACCAGTCGTAGTTATTCACCAGTTCCGCGCTGTTGGCTAAGGTGGAATTGAAGTCTATGTGTTTTTCCAGTTGTTTCCGGATGCCCGCGATATTGATATCCAATTGTTCCCTGCTCAGCAGGTTCCGCTCTTCACTTTTGCCGGTAGGGTCGCCAATCATACCGGTTGCCCCACCGATAAGCGCAATGGGCTTGTGTCCGCGCCGCTGCAGGTGAACCAGCAACAGGATAGGTACCAGGCTGCCGATGTGCAGACTGTCGGCCGTAGGATCAAACCCTATATAGCCTGTCGTCATTTCTTTATTCAGTTGTTCCCCGGTACCCGGCATCATGTCCTGTAGCATGCCCCGCCATTTTAATTCCTCTATAAGGGTCATTTTCAATGCTTTTCGGCAAAAATAATGTTAGTTTGTCAAGGTTGTCAAAAAACGCAATAATTTGGATGACGATCCGTTATAAAAGCTTGTGTATGAATGCGTACCCGGATTATCGTTCCTGTGTATATTTGCATCATTCCCTGCCGGGAGGGTAAAAAACAAAGATGAACGGATGAAAAAAGTGCTACTGAGAATTTTTTGGTTTTTCCTGTTGAGCAGTAGTGCGTCTTCTTATGCACAGTTTCGAAAATATTCAAACGAGTTTTTAAATATCGGCGCCGGCGCCAGGGGGCTTGGGATGGGCGGCGCCCAGATCGCTTCCGTTAAAGACGGGAATGCGGGGTATTGGAATCCTGCCGGACTGGTACATATACAGGATTACCCGGTGGTGAATTTTATGCACGCGGAATATTTTTCGGGCATTGGTAAGTATGATTATGGCAGTGTGGCCATTCCTCTGAGCGATCGGAAAAGAACCATAGGATTATCTTTATTACGTTTTGCCGTGGATGATATTCCTAATACGCTTTATCTGGTTGAACCAGACGGATCCATCAATTACAATAATATCCGGTCTTTTTCTTCCGCCGATTATGCTTTTCTTTTTTCTTACGCACAAAGCCTTCAACAAAAGGGCAACAGGTTGTTCAGTTTTGGGGTGAACGCAAAAGTGATCCATCGCAGTGTAGGTTCATTTGCCAGGGCCTGGGGGTTTGGTATTGACGCCGGCATACAGATGCAATCCAAGAAGTGGCGGCTGGGTGTTGCCGCCAGGGATGTTACCACCACCTTTAATGCGTGGAGTTTTAGTTTTACCGAGGAGGAGAAGGAAGTGCTTTATCTTACCGATAACGAAGTGCCGGTGAAATCCACCGAGCTGACGGCTCCCCGCCTCGTATTAGGCGCGGCTTATGATTTCACCCTGGGCAAAGATTTTAACCTGTTAGCGGAGATCAATACCGACCTTACTTTCGACGGAAGGCGAAATGTGGTTATCAGTGCCGATCCCGTAAGCGTGGATCCCCGTATTGGCGTTGAATTGGGTTATAAAGATCTGATCTTTATCAGGAGCGGCGTTTATAATTTCCAGCGGGCGCTGGCGGATGGGGATACCCTCAATCAAAAAAAAGTATGGATTTACCAGCCCGGTATAGGAGCCGGTTTTAAGTTAAAGCACATCGCTATTGACTATGCCTTTACAAATCTCGCGAATCAGTCCAATCCATTATATACGCATATTTTCTCCATCCGGTTAGATTTGGTCAAAAAGGATCATTCAAAGACACAAAAACAAGGTAGCTTATGATAAAACGGGTTTTATTTATAATATGCGTATTCGGCTTTTTTGCGTCACAGGCTCAATACAATAACGAGTGGATAGACTATAATAAAACCTATTATAAATTCCCCGTTGGTAAAACCGGGCTGTACCGGATCTCCCGGCCGGTTTTGGAAGCTGCCGGTTTGGGCGACACGCCCGCCGAAAATTTCCAGTTATGGCGAAACGGGATCCAGGTTCCCTTATACACTTCGGTGTCTGCCGGACCATTGGATGCCGGTGGCTATCTTGAATTTTGGGGAGAGATGAATGACGGGAAGCCCGACACGAAATTGTATCGCAATATCAATGACCAGTTGTCTGACCAGTGGAGTTTGGAAACAGACACCGCTTCTTTCTTTTTAACGGTTAATCCTTCGGGAAATAATCCGAGGCTGCAGAATGAAGCGAATAATACGGTGGGGAACACGCTCGATGCCGAGCCGTATTTTATGTACACCTACGGAAAATATTATAAGAATAGAATTAATCCGGGCTATGCATCACTGGTAGTGGAATATATTTATTCATCCGTTTACGACAAGGGAGAAGGTTATACCAGTGGAGATATCCGGCCGGCCTCGCCGCTCAGCGAAACCGTTAATAATTTATTTGTATATACGGCTGGTCCGGATGCCACCTTTTTTATTGCAGCTGCAGGAAACGCGCTCTACAACCGCAACCTGAGTGTGAGCGTAAACAACGTCCAGGTGGTGGATGCCGTGATGAATGTGTATAATGATCAACGCCAACAGGTAACGCTTCCTTCAGGCTTGCTCAATACGGGCAGCGCGGCGGTTAAAATTACCAACACATCGGATAATCCCAACGACCGGATGGTGGTTTCGAGATATGAGATCACTTACCCGCGTCAATTTAATTTCGGGAACAGCACCAACTTTTCGTTTGAACTGCCCGAAACCAGTGTGGGTAATTTTTTGCGGATCACCAATTTCAACCGGGGAAGCGTGGCCCCTGTATTGTACGACCTGTCTAACCGGAAAAGATATACCGGTGATATTTCGGAATCGGGCGTTATAAAATTCGTACTGCCGCCTTCGGTTCAAAAAAGAAAATTGGTGCTGGTGAATATGTCGGCCGGCAATATCAACCAGGTAACGGCCTTCACTTCCCGCAACTTTGTTAATTATGCCCAGCCCGACAGGCAGGGTGACTATCTTATTGTAAGCAACGCTTTATTGTACAACGGATCTAACGGGAATCCTGTAGAAGCTTATGCACAATATCGCAGCTCTGCTCCCGGCGGAAGCTATACGGCGAAAATTTATGATATAGATCAATTAACAGACCAGTTTGCTTTTGGTATCAAACGCCATCCCGGTGCCGTAAAGAATTTTGTAAAGTATGCGGAAGATGTTTTTTCAACCTATCCCAGGGCGATCTTTATCATAGGTAAGGGGGTGAATTATATTGATGCCCGAACCAACCAGGCCAACCCGCTGCTGGACCGTTTAAACCTGGTTCCTTCGTTCGGTCATCCTGCATCGGATAACCTGTTGGTGTCGAGAGACAATGAAACCATTTCCAGCATTCCGGTGGGAAGGTTGTCTGTGGTTTTACCTTCGGAAGTGGAGGTGTATCTTAAAAAGGTGAAAGAATATGAAGCGGTGGCGGTTGATGCACCACAAACTGTTGCAGGAAGGGCCTGGATGAAGAATATATTGCATGCTATTGGCGGAGGAAATCCAACGCTGACGGCAGAGATCGGAGGATATATGAACCATCTTAAAACGGTTATTGAAGATACTCTTTTGGGGGGCAATGTTAAAAATTTTACCAATTCATCTGTAGTAAAAAGTGACCTCTCCTCGGAAGATCTGAAACGGTTATTTTCAGAGGGTATCGGCATACTGAACTACTTCGGCCATTCTTCAGCCAGCACCTTGGAGTTTAACATTGACGATCCTAATATGTATGAAAACCAGGGAAAGTATCCATTTTTCCTTGTAAACGGGTGTTTGGCCGGAGACATTTTTATGTTTGACCAAACGCGGATAAACATGGTGTCTTCTTTATCCGAAAAATATATACTGGCAGACCAGCGTGGCAGCATAGGATTCATTGCGAGTTCTCATTTCGGGATTGTTAACTACCTTAACTCTTATCTAAACGGCTTGTATAAAACCATTTCACAGAGTGGATACGGGCTTTCAATAGGAAAGATTATAGAAGAATCTTTTCGTTATCTCTTAGGAATATGGGGCAACGATTTCTTTGCCAGGGCGCATGCGGAGGAAATTACCTTACACGGAGATCCCGTAGTTCACCCTTATGCTCCATCCAGGCCGGATTATGCGGTGGAGGAATCTTTGGTTGAACTCCCACCGCTCATTTCAATAGCAGACAAGAATATATCGGTTTCTGCGAAGATCTACAACTTGGGTAAGGCTGTTGACGACTCTATAACCCTTGAGGTTAAAAGACAGATGCCAGATGGTTCCATTACCACAGTGATAAGGAAAAGAGTGGCAGGCATAAACTTTGATTACACCGTTGATCTTACATTGCCTGTTAATCCTATGGTGGATAAGGGAGAGAATAAACTTATATTCAGCATAGATGCCGATAACGAGGTGGATGAGATATCTGAAATGAACAATACTACAATAAAAACTTTTTATATTATTGATGATGGTGCGAAACCTGTTTATCCATACAATTATTCTATCGTATCCGGTAATCATCTGGTACTTCAGTCCTCAACCTCAGATCCTCTTGCCCCTCAGAAAAACTATGTAATAGAGATTGATAGCTCAAGGCTGTTTAATTCGCCTTTTAAAAGATCTGTAACCAAAAGCTCCAAAGGAGGGATAATCTCGGCGGAGCCCGGAATAACACTGTTGGACAGTGTGGTTTATTATTGGCGGATCGCGGTGCAGGGGAATGCTCCGGAAGATCAGGTGTGGAATACTTCATCTTTTGTTTACTTACCGGGCGCTTTGCCGGGCTACAACCAATCTCATTACTTCCAGTTTAAAGATGATCAGTACAACGAGATATTACTTGATGATGACAGGGTTTTTCGCTTTCATGAAACGCCTCATGCGTTGAAAATTACCACGGGTTTGTATCCCTATTTTGTCGGCGACAGGCTGTTTGTGTCGCTCGATGAAACCCAATATGATCAGTATGGGTGTACCTATAATTCGATTCAGATCAAAGTATATGACAGCGTTACCATGATACCCTGGACGAATAGTTTACAACCCGACGGTTTAGGTGAATATGGAAGTTTAGCGCCATGCGGACATAATAAATATACTTTTGAATTTTCCTATAGAGATTCTGCGTCCAGGCGAAGGGCTATTGAATTTATTGAGGGGATCCCTGCCGGACACTACATATCTATTACGAATCTGGGGATGACATCGAACACTTCCTTTATTGATAGCTGGAAAAAGGATACTGCACAACTGGGTACAGGGAGGTCTTTGTATCACGTATTAAAAAATCAGGGATTCACTGACATAGATTTGTTTACGCGAAATTTGCCGTTCCTGTATTTTTATAAAAAGGGAGATGCTGGGTATCCGGCTACTAGTGTTATGGGACCTGATGAAAACAGCTATATTTCTCAGGTTTTTTCTGTTCATTCGAGAATGACCTCAGGAGAAATAGAGTCTCCCTGGTTCGGGCCCTCTTTAGAATGGCATGAACTTTACTGGGATGGAAAGAATGTGGAAGCGGATGCCGATAAAACTTCGATCCAATTGTATGGAAAGAAAACGGGTGACGAACAAACCTTACTGGCAACGATTGATCCGGCAAGGGATACTTCGTTGTCGTTTATTGACGCGAAAGAATATCCCTATCTGAAAATGAAGTTAACGAGCGAAGATTCGTTGCATGGGACGCCGCATCAGCTCAAATACTGGAGATTAACTGGTAAGCTCCCTCCCGAAGGAGCAATAGCACCACAGGTGTATTACCTGAACGTAAAAGATACAGTTGAGTTGGGAGAAACCATGCAGTTTGGCATTGGTTTTAAGAATATCAGTGAAGAAAAATTTGATAGCCTGAAAGTGAGGCTGGTATTACTTGATAATAATAATGTTAAGCATTTGCTTGACACGATCAGGTTAAAGCCGCTTTCGATAGATGATACCGTAAAGGTTTCGTTTAGTTTGGATACGCGGGATTACCCGGGAATGAATACTTTCTCCATTGAGTTTAACCCCGATTTTGACCAGCCGGAGCAGTATTTTCTGAATAATTTTTTATATAAAACCTTTTTTGTAAGGCCGGATAATATCAATCCGCTGCTGGATGTCACATTCGATGGGGTACATATTCTGAACAATGACATTGTATCGTCGCGGCCGCATATCCTGATCAAACTTAAAGATGAAAATCATTTTCTTGCTTTGGATGATACCACCCTGCTCAAAGTTCAGGTCAGGTTTCCCGATGGTCAGGTGAGGCCCTTTTCTTTCACCGGTGACACCCTCAGGTTTACACCCGCCATCCTGAATGACGGCAATGCATCCGGCAACATTGCAACCGTTGATTTTAACCCCTCTTTCCTGGAGGACGGAGATTATGAATTGATTGTTAGTGGGAGAGATAAGAGTGGTAATAATAGCGGGCAGACGGCCTACAGGGTAGGCTTTAAAATTATCAACAAGCCGATGATCTCCAATATGTTTAATTACCCCAATCCCTTTACTACTTCAACAGCTTTTGTGTTTACATTAACCGGGAGTGATGTACCCCAGAATATCCGTATTCAGATATTAACCATTACGGGAAAAATTGTCCGGGAAATTACCAAGGAAGAATTAGGCCCTATTCGGATTGGAAGAAATATTACAGAGTATAAATGGGACGGAAGAGACCAATATGGTCAAAAACTGGCCAACGGAGTTTATCTTTATAGGGTAATTACTAATTTGAATGGAAAATCACTCGACAAGTATAAAACAGAAGGAGATCGTACAGATCAGTATTTTGATGGTGGTTATGGGAAAATGTATTTGATGAGATAATCCGAGTTGTGGATTCATTTTCTGTTGATTTTGGCGAGTGACCGGGTTCGTTTTTTTGTGGTGATCAAATAAACTGGTAGCGGTTTCAAAGCGAAAGTTATGGGCTTGAACACCCGAAAGCTGAGTCTCAGAACAACGTAATAGAGAAAATATGAATTACCCGCGAGGTGAAGGCACTATAAATATAAGGGAAAGCCGACCTTCCTATTTTAAGAACCTTGATGCACTAAGGTTTTTTTCTTTTTTAGGTGTTTTTATATCTCATGTTGGTCTGATTCATGATACCGGGAATATATTTATTGATGGTTTGCTGAAAATGTTGTCTTTTGATTATTTGGGCGTGCCTTTTTTCTTTTCACTTTCAAGTTTTTTAATTACCTACAGATTAATGACTGAAAAGGAAAGAATTGGGGAAGTCAGATTACTAAAATATTATAGGAACAGGATACTCAGGATATGGCCCGCTTATTGGATCGTCGTAATAATTTGTTTTCTACTGTTGCCTCTTGCTGTATCTGTGTTAGGAGCGAAGGGCCCAACGCTGCCGTCGTTTTGGCCATTTGCTCTATTTTACGTCAATTTTTATATCATTCACAGTGGGAGCGACTTCACTTTTGCTCTTCTTATTCTTTGGTCTATTTCAATTGAAGAGCAATTTTATCTTGTATGGGGAATATTCATAAAGTTTATTTCAAGGTATGTAACCGGATTCCTTATCCTGCTCCTTTTTGGGTTAAGCGTTGCGTTTAGTTACTATTACCTCCACGTTCACCCCGGATCAGAAAATCTGTTGGCTATTCATAGCTTGTTTGTGTTGCAAAATTTTTGTGCCGGGGCGCTGGCTGCATGGGTTTATTTGACGGGAAAGGGGGGTAGAGTTCCGAAGAAGATAAGCGCGTTGCTTTTCGCGTCCATATATGTGATACTTCCTTTCTGCTATCTTCTTAATCCGGGCTTCGTAATGTTGAGTATTGTGAAAAGCGTTTGCTTTGGGTTGATTTTGTACGACCAGAGCTTCAATGAACGCCGGATATTTAATGTTGGAAGATTCGCGCTCCTTAACTATCTCGGGAAAATATCTTACGGTCTCTACGTATATCACGCATTGATAATGGTTTTGTTGCAAACACAATTCGGTTTTTTTACTGCCGATACGCCGTCATCAACTGGATATAGACTAATACAAGGCCTTGTTGCTTTATTGATTACCGTAATAGTTTCACACGTCAGCTACCGATATGTTGAATCGAAATTCCTGGCGATGAAAACCGCATAAATGGTTATTATGCCTAGTGTCAATTGTATCTGGCGGACAAGGAGAGAATAAAAAGAGAATGGCGACTACGGATTGAGTCCTTTTTTTGAAAGCGTTTTGCAAAGTTATTTACGTTTGCCTCCCCGCATTTTTTCGAATCGAAACAGTTATCAGTATGATACATGTTAACCAGAAAAGCGACAAATTAATGAAGACCAGCCAGGTTATTTTTTTATTGACAAAACGAAATGAAACCTCCTGTTCACCCTTGTTTAGGTATGTGGATAAAAATGTTTTTTCTGACTTTTCGATATTGGCGGGAAATCCGTTGATGGTGTTCGTCCAGGCAGGATAATAGTTTTGTTTATACACCAGGATTGATGGGGATACCGCGTTTACCTTAAAGTTGATGCTATTGGGAGAAAAATGGGTTACTTCTATACCGGCATTGTTATGCGTACTATCGCCGGATAAATAGATATAGCTTTTCTTATGGATGTTGGTGATGTGCGAATTAGTGAAAAAGCTGCCGGTGTTATTAAGGTTAATGGGATAGGGTACATGGTGAACAACCCCCAATTGTTTATTGTAAAAAGACCAGTCGCCGATCATTTTTGTTTGCTCTGGGGGTAAGATATCGTTATCAACGGTTGGTTGAAATGTAGGAATGGGAATACCTTTTGGACTACGGTTTAACAAATGTGCAACCTCTTTTACCGATGCCTTTCCCACACCGGTAAATGGGATGTTTACCAGGCAGGCAAATGTTATTTCCATAATTGCCAGGTAAAAAACCTTTGTTTTCTTTTCTTTTTTCAGGGCGTTATAAATGGCAGATAAAATAAACATTTGCACTATTCCCTGAAAAAACATAGCGTCATACCCGGTGATGCAATCTATTGTTTGTTTGAGTGCTGCCCTCCATTCTTTATCCGTATAAATTATGTTATGATAGAAAATAGAATCTTTTGTAAGCATGATGTGGTAGAATGAATAAAGTAAAGCTATACTCAAAAGAATCATCAGAAAAGAGAAGCAGTATCGAAGGCTGGTCCGGACACCCTCTTTGTATGTTTTGTCCAGTTGTATTGCCGAAAAAAGAATGAAGGAAAAAATAGCGAATATTCTAAACTCGCCGCTCAGCCTGACATGACCTATGAGCGGGAGGTAGTTGAAAGAAAATTTTTTAAACGCTTCTCCGCTTAATAATAAAAAGAATATCCCGATAATCAGTAATAAATGTTGCCATTTCGTTTTTTTATAAAAGATTCCCGACAAGAGAAGAAGTATAAAAAGCAACCCGAAATAGGAATTTCTGATGCTGATGTCAGTTGCGTAGAATGCGTCGTTTTTGGTGACAGCCAGTGGTAGGATGGTAGAAATCCAGCTTTGAAGTGTAGCGCCATCTCCAATAGATGCTATTGATAATTTCCCAGACCTGCTTATATGAGGCAACACTTCCAGGTAACCGATAACCGGGCCGATAATAAAAAGAAGAATTGTGCACAGGATAATAAGATTGGTAACACCTGTTTCTTTTATTATTCGAACTGGTTTGTGGCCTGTAAAAATCTTATTTAATACAGATGCCAGGAAAATAAATAAAAAAAAGTAGATAACGCCTATAATCAGTCCGGGATGGGCTGAACTAAAGAAAAGGCTGAAAGCCAGCGCCAATTTCAGGAGATTGATCGCATGGGTATTTTTTAAGGCATTCAGGTATGTATATAAGCACCAGGGGAGAAAGGCGGCGCCGGCTATCCAGTTAAAATGTTGAAGATGACCTACCATATAACCACTGCACATATAAGCTATGCCGGCAATTAATCTTGTTTTGTTTTTCAAACCCCAGCAGGAAGTCAGATAATACATACCCATACCAGCCATAAATAAATAAAATACTTCTTCAACAGTGAAGCTGTAGGCATTATAACCGATAGTTGATGCTACCAGCCAGGTAACAGGACTCCAGAAACCACTGCTCATATCGCCATATTGGGGAAGTCCGTAATTAATATAAGGATTCCATAAAGGGAGGTAACCGGCATGAATGCTCTCACTCATGAAAAACTTCGGGGGAAAATAGCCCGTAAAAGCATCGTTCTTTAATGCAAATAAAAAGGAAGTGACGGGTAAGTAAGCGATAAAAGTGAGCAATAAGAAAAAGCCAAAGGTTTTGATGGTTGATCGCAATATAAAGAGGTTTGATTTTATGACTAATTTAGTATTTATTATTTTCGGCAGATATAAATCATGAGCGAAGAGATAAAAATATGTTGTTTTTGTAAAAGCGGGAACTTAAAGTTAACCTATTCCGATCTACATCACCCTTATAAGAAAGACCACGGCCCTTTTGATTTTTATAAGTGTATCGGGTGTGGATCGGGTCTTACCCTGCCACTGCCGGAACAGGAACAAATAGAACAATTGTATGATTCGTTTTCAGGTGGTCTTATTCCGGCGATAAAAGAAATCAGGGATAAAAATCCATTGACAACCTGGTATAATCAATGTATTAAGCGGGCGTTAAAACAAGTAGTAAACACAACGGAAGCGTTTTCCTGGCTTGATGTTGGGGCGGGTAACGGAGATATATCCTTCCTTTTATCCGAGCAATTCCCTTTATCATCCGGAACTTCGGTTGATTTTCATGACAGGCCGCCTTTATTGGACCGAGTGAAAAATATAAACTGGGTAAAAACGGATTTAAACCTTGACGGCGGACTTGGAAAAATTGAAAAAGAGAGGAAGTTTGATGTGATTTTTCTAATAACCGTATTGGAGCATATTATGTGGCCAGACCGATTGACGGGCGACCTGGTGAACAGGCTCAAGCCGGGTGGATGTTTGTATATCACAGTGCCTGATTACGGGAGTATGGCTGCGCGTTTTTTAAAAAAACGATGGCCTTATTTTCTTCCCGGCGAGCACTTGTGCATCCCTTCTAAAAAAGGGATGAGAATAATGCTGAATGAAATATGTAAAAGTAGTCTTTCCGCCGTCCCGACTAAAATAAAAGTTAAGTCTGCTGTTTTACCTTATCCTTTGGGTTATTATACGGATTATTTTGGATTTGGCAGGCTCCCGCCGGCGCTTTCCAACAGAACCGTTTACCTGCCTACGGGTATATTGGAAGCTGCGGTGGCACGGAGATAAATAATTGCGGTTTAACGGACTTATTCGGAGATATTGATTGTTTGATCTATAATATACAAAGGCCTGTTTTTTATTTCTGTAAATAAACTGGCTATATACTCACCAATTAGTCCGAGAAATAAAAGCTGTATGCCTCCAAACATCATAACCGCTATTATTAATGACGTCCAGCCCGGTACTGTATGGCCACTGAGATAAGCAATTACTGCATTTATTGCAAAAATAAAAGCAACGATGGAAATGATTGTTCCAATGACTAATGATATTCTTAATGGTTTAAAGCTAAACGACAATACACCTTTGACGCCTAGCCGGAACATCTTTGCGGAAGAATACTTGCTGTATCCGAACTTTCTTTCTGGTGATTTATAATTTACAATATTTTTTTTGAAGCCAATCCAACTGAAAATGCCACGTAAAAAAATTTCTTTTTCATCAAATTGTAATATGACATTTAGCACTTTCCTGTTGAAAGCCCGAAAGTCCGCCGTGTTTTCTTCAATATGTGTGTCTGAAAGAAAATTAATAAGTTTATAATAAAACCTACTGCTAGTTTTTTTCAAGTAGGAAATATTTTCCGTCGTTGTTCTTTTTCCCGACACAATATCATATCCTGCTGAAAGTTTTTCTAAAAAAAGAGGTATTAACGATGGGGGATGCTGAAAATCACCATCCATTATAATGATGGATTCTCCTTTTGCAAAACGTAGGCCAGCCAAGAGAGCAGCCTGGTGACCGAAGTTTCTGGAAAGAGAAATACATTTTACGCGATCATCTGATGCCGAAATAGCAGCGATTTTTTTTAATGAGTCATCGGTGCTTCCATCATCTACCCAAATTACCTCAAATGCCGGGGGGGTAATTATTTTGATCTCTTCATAAAGAGGATAAATATTCTCTTCTTCATCATAAATAGGAATGATGATGGAAATTAATGACATTTTCTGTTTATAGTAGTTTATGGTGTGAAACTACTAAAATTTAAAAACCACCTTAAATATTTTTAAGAGTATCATTCCTTGCCGTATCATTGTATAAATGCCCCTGATTAAAACTTGAGTTATCAAATAGCGAGAAATAGGCATGCAAAAAATGGGATTATATATAATCCGCGCTAATCTCGCCATCCAATAAATAGATGATTTTAAAAAAACTCAGCTAATTAATAATATTAATAACTATTATAATACTTCACTGGGTTAATCAGAGTGGTCAGCTTATTGGAGAATGAATAGACTATTGAGGTTTTGAAATCTTCTCTATTATTTACGCAAACCCGTTAACATAATATAGGGGCTGAAAAAGCTTCCGGCTTTTCCGGCATGCCGGATTAAAGTATTCATGCATTGAAATATAAACCCTTTAAGATTTTTCTGGTATTCGTTATAAAACCCATTTTTTATATCAAGAGAAAACCCGTATTTCTCATAGAGATTTCTATATTCATTGTGCGCCAACAATCTTTCTGTCCAACTCCCGGTTATTGGGTCGCACGTATTGGTGGGATGCCTCGGTTGCACAGGCAAAATGTTTTTTTGCTCGTATATTTTGCATGCGCAGATTATATCCACCTTGCGCAATCCCCGGGTGCCGGTTACGAGCGCTTCAACAGAAGCAAGTTCGGGGCACTGCAAAGCTTCCCTGATAATGGCTTCTCTCGTTTCTCTGAATGGAGGTATTGCCTGGCTATACTCGTTTTTTTTCCAACCCTCCCATTCGTCTTTTTTTTGTAATCGCATCAGCCATTTTTTTTTCAACCAGTTTTTTTCATTTGAAGCTGTTGTGAAAATAATGACCAGGGTTTTATTCAGTCGCTGTAGTGTTGAAAAAAAAAGATCCAGGTCATAAATATGCTCAATTACATCGGTGCCTATTATGGCATCGGGGGAAGCGGCTAAACCTTCTTCCAAAGAATCAACATCGCCACAAATTATATCATCCGGGTAGATACTGATTTTTTCTGAGAGCATCTTCTGCGACTGGCAGCGTGCAGGCGATATGTCTGAGAGGATTACCTTGCCAAAGCCGCAATACTTTGCAAACAGCCCCAGCAATCCATTACCGGCGCCATAATCAACCAGCGTAATTTGTTCTTTAGATTTGTCACTTTTGTGTAATAGCTCATTGAGTACTGACGCGTAAATATGCAGGAAAAATTGATTGTTAACAATAAGGTGTTCTAAATAAGCTTCTAAATATGAGTTCGGACTAAGTTCCTTAATTGGTAAGTTTTTCAATAATGCTGAAAATTTGTTAATGTAGCAATGAGCAATATCATTCATACTGAGCCTTTTTTAGTTCCTGGTATTTTCCATTCCCCTCACCACGTATTTTCCTACCATGTCAAATTCAACATTCACATCACTCCCTTTTTCCAGGAATTGCATATTGGTATGTTCAAAAGTATAGGGAATGATGGCTACGGAAAAAGTGTCTGTACCAACGTTAAAAGCAGTAAGACTGATCCCGTTTACACAGACGGAACCTTTTTCGATGATCAGGGGGGCGAATTTTTCGGGGAACCGGAAGCGGAATTCCAGGCTTCCGTTGAATGCCTTTTTTTCTATACAAACGGCCGTGGTGTCTACATGGCCCTGCACAATATGACCGTCCAGACGACTGCCCGGGGTTAAACATCGTTCAAGATTGATCTTTTCCCCCGGTTTCCAGGTGCCGAGATTGGTTTTTTGCAGAGTTTCTTCAATGGCTGTAACCCGGTGAACATTGCCCTCCACTTCTTCTACCGTAAGGCAAACCCCGTTATGGGCTACACTTTGATCGGGTTTAAGAGAGCAACCGATAGCCGAATCAACCCGGAATTGTTTATTACCGCCGCTGTTATGAACGGAAATTACCCTGCCAACAGTTTCTATGATCCCGGTAAACATGCCTGCAAATTAGCAATGTAAAAGGAATTTTTTAATTTGTTTTGGATTTTAGAGCCAACCTCTTATCTTTGCGCTCCTTAAAACTGAAAAAGGAATAAAAAATTATGCTGATTATTGATTCCAAAGATTGCGAAAACATAGACAAAGCGCTTAAAAAGTATAAGAAGAAGTTTGAAAAAGCTAAAATTCTGTTACAGCTCAGGGGGCGCCAGTCTTTTACCAAGCCGTCAATAAAACGCAGGGGTCAGAAATTAAAGGCCATCTACCGCCAAAATGTGGCCATCGGCAAGATCGAACCCAAATAGCATATTCAGTAAATAATTGTAAAAGGTAGCCGTAGAGTGTTTAACTTTATGGCTGTCTTTTTTTATGCCCGGTACTATCTCTGATAATCAAATACAAGCTTTTCTTGATTACCTCAGTTTTGAAAAGAGGTATTCCCCCCATACGGTTACCGCTTACAGGAAAGACCTGGAACAACTCTTCGAATTTCTTAAAAAAGAAAAACATCCTTTTGATCCTCCGCGGGATATCTCCTCTTCGCATATCCGGTTGTGGCTGGCCGATGTGATGAAACACCATTCTGCAAAAACGGTCAACCGGAAGATCTCATCACTTAAATCTTTTTTTAAATATCTTCTGAAAACCGGTGTGTTGGAAACTACCCCGATGGCAACGATCCTTTCGCCTAAGATACCTAAAAGGTTACCGGTTTTTGTGGAACAAAAACACACAAAAACCCTTTTTGATCATGTAGCGTTTGAAGATGGATGGCGGGGGGCAACGGAGCGGTTGATCCTCGCTTTGCTTTACACAACAGGCATGAGGCGGAGCGAACTGGTCAATCTGAAGGAAAACGAGATAAACCCCGGACAGAAAAGCCTGAAAGTCTTGGGCAAAGGCAACAAAGAAAGAATCATCCCTGTGAGCGGCGAATTGGCGGCTGATCTCGAAGCTTATATGATCCTGAAACGGAAGGTTCATGAAGCGCCCGATACCTCTTTCCTCCTGGTGGACACAAAAGGGAAAAAACTCTATCCTAAATACGTTTACCTGGTGGTGAAAAAATACCTGTCTTTGGTAACAACCCTTAAGAAAAAAAGCCCGCATGTGCTCCGCCATACGTTCGCGACGCACCTGCTCAACCAGGGTGCCGACTTGAATGCGGTGAAAGAACTGCTGGGCCATTCCAGCCTGGCTGCTACCCAGGTTTATACGCATCTTACCATTGAAAGGCTCAGGGAGGTATATCAAAAAGCCCACCCCAAAGCCTGACCGGGCGGGCAGTCTCCATGATAAAGAAATAACCCATTCTGTGCAATAAAATTTTATTTGAATTCTTATACAAAAAGCTTAACTTGGACGTGTTGCGGTTTGCAGTTACCGCAGCGTAAGTTCTTTTTATGTTTGTTATTAATTGTTCACAGAAATTAAACTGGATTATCATGAATGTAAACATTCAAACAGTGCGTTTTGATGCCTCATCGAAATTGCTTGAGCATGTTAGCAAAAAGATCAAAAAACTGAACAATTTCCACGACAGGATCACTACGATTGATGTGTACCTGCGACTGGATAATGTGGCGCACCAGGTCAAAGACAAGGTGGCGGAGATCAAAGTAAAAGTGCCACGTTATGCCTTTTTCTCCAAAGAATCTTCTAAATCTTTTGAAGAGTCGTTTGACGCTGCGTTAAATTCCATTGTGGAGCAGATCAAACGAAAGAAAGACAAACAAATGCAAGCTGCATGAATAAGAGGGGTCCTTTACGGACCCTTTTTTATATACCACCGGGTCTTTGCCGTTAAGATGGTTTTA
Organism: Chitinophagaceae bacterium; assembly: GCA_023957125.1. Classification (GTDB taxonomy): domain Bacteria; phylum Bacteroidota; class Bacteroidia; order Chitinophagales; family Chitinophagaceae; genus Agriterribacter. The sequence continues at coordinate 8,134 of JAMLHL010000020.1, read as the reverse complement.
TATACCCGCCTGTTCTTCCCGCAAAAAATTGTGTTTTTAAATTTTTGCATTTAAAGATTTCCATTACCTTTGCCTTCCCAAAAAATGGGGTGGAAGCATTGTGGGGTATGAAGTTCTTTACAGTATTGGATTTCAATTAAATGCCAGTGTAGCTCAGTTGGCCAGAGCAGCTGATTTGTAATCAGCTGGTCGGGGGTTCGAATCCCTCCACTGGCTCGGAGTTTTACGGTTTTTACGAGATGGGTTCATGGGGCCATCGTCATCATAGGAATTGTATATTACGGGCTTATACATTGTTTTGGGCAAGTAGCCAAGTGGCCAACGGCAACAGACTGTAAATCTGTCCTCTTCGGAGTTCGGTGGTTCGAATCCATCCTTGCCCACGTGATAATTTGAAAATGTATCAATTTGAAGATTTGAAAATGATGCATCTTCTGAAAGCAGTAAGTTCTTTGCAATTTTGAAATCGAAAATGAGGGGAAATTTTCAAATTGACTTATTTTCAAATTTTCAAATTAATAAGCGGGAGTAGCTCATTTGGTAGAGCGATAGCCTTCCAAGCTATAGGTGGCCGGTTCGAGCCCGGTCTCCCGCTCTTGGGTTTGGCGTTTACAGTTTGCGGTTTTGAAGTTGGGTCAACCGGGAACTACAAACTGAAAACTCTTAAACTGAGATCGCCGTTGTAGCTCAGTGGTAGAGCATCCCGCTTTGGGCGGGAAGGTCGTGAGTTCTTAAAAGAGATGTGGGATGAAGAAGATAGCTCTCACATTAGCTATATCAGCCGTTGTAGCTCAGTGGTAGAGCATCCCGCTTTGGGCGGGAAGGTCGTGAGTTCTTAAAAGATGTGGGATGAAGAAGATAGCTCTCACATTAGCTATATCAGCCGTTGTAGCTCAGTGGTAGAGCACGTCCTTGGTAAGGACGAGGTCGTGAGTTCAAGTCTCATCAACGGCTCAGAAATTAAAAAATACCCTGAAAAGGGAGATTATATCTAAAGCAAACCAGTTTGCAGCCTGTATAATATCATGTTTGCGGGATGCAGCTACAATTTTTAAACCGCAACTTAAAAACAGATAACAGATGTCAAAAGAGACCTTCAAGAGGGACAAACCTCACGTTAACATTGGAACCATTGGTCACGTTGACCATGGAAAAACCACGCTTACTGCTGCCATTACGGAAGTACTTTCTAAAAAAGGAATGGCCGAAGCAAGAAAATATGCGGACATTGATGGTGCTCCCGAAGAAAAAGAAAGGGGTATCACCATTAATACCGCCCATGTGGAGTATCAAACAGAAAACAGGCACTATGCTCACGTTGACTGTCCTGGTCACGCTGACTATGTAAAAAATATGATTACGGGTGCCGCACAGATGGATGGCGCTATTCTGGTTGTGGCTGCTACCGATGGTCCTATGCCTCAAACCAGGGAACATATCCTGTTGGCCCGCCAGGTAGGCGTGCCCCGCATGGTGGTATTTATGAATAAAGTTGACCTGGTGGATGACCCCGAATTACTGGAACTGGTGGAAATGGAAATCCGTGAGTTGTTGACTAAAAATAGTTTTGACGGAGATAATACTCCTATTATAAAAGGCTCTGCTACCGGAGCGCTGGCCGGCGATGCAAAATGGGTAGGCGCTGTTGAAGAATTAATGAAAGCGGTGGACGAGTACATTCCGTTGCCTCCCCGTCCGGTTGATTTACCATTCCTGATGAGTGTGGAAGACGTATTCTCCATCACCGGGCGTGGTACAGTTGCTACCGGCCGTATTGAAAGAGGACGCGTTAAAATCCAGGACCCGGTGGAAATCGTTGGTTTGATTGAAAAACCCCTGACTTCTACCGTTACCGGCGTTGAAATGTTCCGTAAATTACTGGACGAAGGAGAAGCCGGCGACAATGCAGGTTTACTGCTTCGTGGTATTGAAAAAACCCAGATCCGCCGTGGTATGGTCATTTGTAAACCGGGTTCCATCACCCCCCATACCGAATTTAAAGGGGAAGTATATGTATTGAGCAAAGAGGAAGGAGGACGTCATACGCCTTTCTTCAACAAATACCGTCCGCAGTTCTATTTCAGAACTACCGACGTTACCGGTGAGGTGGAACTACCCGCAGGGACGGAAATGGTGATGCCTGGCGACAACACTTCCCTTTCTGTAAAATTGATCCATCCCATCGCTATGGAAAAAGGACTGAAATTCGCTATCCGCGAGGGAGGACGTACCGTGGGTGCAGGTCAGGTAACTGAAGTTGTGAAATAAGCTTTTAGCCGATAGCTTAGGGGTGCATTCCATATTTTTGCAGGCGGGTGAGACATCATCCGCCTGTGGAACTCACTTCCGGTTGTTGTCCGCACCGACCGGAATGCCACAAATGGAGCAAAAGTTCGGGATACACCCGCCAAAAGTGGCTCTTGTAAAAGATAATTAGTTATCTTTGAATATAATAACTAAAAGCTGTTCCGCCCGATGCGGGATAGCTTTTAGCTTTCTTACGGGCGTAGTTCAATGGTAGAATAGAGGTCTCCAAAACCTTTGATCAGGGTTCGAATCCTTGCGCCCGTGCCCCGAGTGATAATGGTATGAAATGTCCATCTGTTTTTTCACACAAGTAAACGAACAAAGGGCGTTCCATCCGGCAAGAATGTAAAAATTAAAAATATACGGATGAATAAAATAAGTACTTTCTTTAAAGATTCGTATCATGAATTGGTGGAGAAGGTGACCTGGCCCAACTGGCAGCAATTGCAGCAGTCCACTACCATTGTATTAATAACCACTGTTATTATAACTGCTTTGGTTTGGGTCATGGACTTTGCCAGTAATTCGGTATTGAAATTTGTTTACTCCTTATTTAAAAAATAATGGAAGAAATCGTTAACGAACAGGAAACCAAGTGGTATGTGTTGCGCGTAGTGAGCGGGAAGGAAAAAAAGGTAAAGGAATACCTCGATAAAGAAATTGCCCGTAGTGAATGGGGAAAAATTGTAAAACAGGTTTTTCTTCCGGTGGAGAAAGTATATAAAGTGCAGAACGGGAAAAAAGTGATGAGAGAAAGAAACTTCTATCCGGGCTATGTAATGATAGAAGTAGAGCCGGGTAAACTAAATGATGAAATTATTTCCAGTATCAGGAATACCAATAACGTTATTCATTTTTTAGGCAAAGAAAACCCTGTTGCTTTACGCAAAGCGGAGGTAAATAAGATGCTGGGTAAAGTGGATGAAATGAGTGATGGCGGAGTGACTATGAGCGAGCCGTTTATTGTGGGGGAAACCATTAAAATAATAGATGGTCCTTTTAATGATTTTAACGGTGTGATAGAAGAGGTAAATGATGAGAAAAAGAAACTCAAGGTGAATGTAAAAATCTTTGGCAGAGCTACCCCTGTTGAGCTGAATTATATGCAGGTAGAAAAAATAGCATAATTTATATTTAAAAATAATACTCCCAACCCGCCATCCAGGCGGGTTTTTTATGCACGGTTATGAACTTTTATCCACATTTCCTGGTTTTAGGCATCGTTTTTCGGAATAAAAAACAGTAGTTTTGCATGACCTCTTAATATTTATCTTCCATATTACAGGTCATTTATCAGGTTGACTATCCAGTTCGGATAGCAATATTTTTTTTAAACAGTTTAAAAAATGATTTAACCGTTTTGAGCCATGGCTAAATATATTTTTGTTACCGGGGGCGTAACTTCTTCGTTGGGCAAAGGCATCATTTCCGCTTCGTTAGCTAAATTATTGCAGGCACGTGGCTTAAAAGTAACCATTCAAAAATTCGATCCCTATATTAATGTGGATCCGGGTACGCTGAATCCTTACGAACATGGCGAGTGCTATGTAACGGAGGATGGGGCCGAAACCGACCTGGATCTGGGACATTACGAACGGTTTCTGAACATTTTTACCTCGCAGGCTAATAATGTTACCACCGGCCGTATTTATCAAACGGTTATTAATAAAGAAAGGGAAGGCGCTTACCTGGGCAAAACGGTTCAGGTGGTGCCGCATATTACCGATGAAATAAAAAGACGGATGCTGTTGCTCGGGAAAGAAGGGCATGATATTGTTATCACTGAATTAGGAGGTACGGTGGGCGACATTGAAAGCCTGCCTTTCATTGAGGCTGTACGCCAGTTGCAGTGGGAACTTCCGGATGAAGATTGCCTGGTGGTGCACCTCACCCTGATACCGTATTTAAAGGCTGCCAAAGAGCTCAAAACCAAGCCTACCCAGCACAGCGTTAAGCTGCTGAGCCAGGAAGGCGTAAATCCCGATATTATTGTTTGCCGTACCGAAAGACCCCTGTCTCCGGAAATACGGAGGAAAATTGCCCTGTTCTGCAATGTGAAACCCGATTCGGTGATTGAATCCGCCGATGCGTCCACGATTTATGAGGTGCCTTTAAATATGATGCGGGAGAAACTGGATCAGATTTGTCTCAAAAAACTGGCGATTACCAATTATCATGAACCTGAATTAACCCGGTGGAAAGAATTTTTAGATAAATTGAAATACCCGAAGAGCAAGGTGAATATTGGTCTTATCGGAAAATACATTGAGCTCCAGGACGCTTATAAATCAATACTCGAAGCTTTTGTACATGCCGGAGCGATGAACGAATGCAGTGTGAATGTGGTGAATATCCACAGTGAATTCATCACCCGGGAAAATGTGGATGAGAAGCTGGGTAACCTGGACGGGCTGTTGGTGGCCCCGGGATTTGGAATGAGGGGTATTGAAGGGAAGATCCTGGCGGTGAAGTATGCAAGGGAAAACGGGTTGCCGTTTCTGGGCATTTGCCTCGGTATGCAAATGGCGGTTATAGAATTTGCCAGGAATGTGCTTGGTCTTAAAGATGCCCATTCTACAGAAATGGATCCGGATACCAATAACGCGGTGATTGACCTGATGGACGATCAGAAGAAAGTTACGGCTAAGGGCGGTACCATGCGTCTGGGCGCTTATCCGTGCGAACTCAGGGAAGCCACCTTGGCCCGGAGTATTTATGGTACGGCGGTGATCAGCGAAAGGCATCGTCATCGCTGGGAATTTAATAATGCTTATTTATCCGATTTTGAAGAAAAGGGCCTGATAGCCAGTGGATTTAATCCCGAAAGCGGGCTTGTGGAGATAATCGAGCTGCCCACTCATCCTTACTTTATAGGAGTGCAGTATCACCCCGAATTAAAAAGTACCGTGGAAAATCCCCATCCTCTATTTGTGAGCTTTATCAACGCTGCCAAGGATTTTGCCGAAGAGAAAAATGCAAGGAAAAAGCCTTCTCTCCAGGGGGAAATCGTATAACCGGCCTCATTTTATCTTTTGCTGAAACAATTGGTATTACACCCCTAAAGTTTATTCAAAGGTGTTACCTTTGCCCACTCAAATTTTAAGGTAACATGCAGTTTGATAAAAATGCTATTCTCGGTTTCGTATTGCTGGCATTGATGTTTCTTGGTTTTTTTTACTTTACGCGCCGGGGCCAACTGGAGGTAGAGAGAGAAACCAGGCATGTCCAGGATTCCATAGCCGCCCTTCAGCCCGCGGTGGATCCGGTGGCCACCCGTGCGGATTCCGTCAAACTGGCTACCGAAAGCAATGTGGCCGCAGCCGGCCAGTTTGTTACAGCCGTCAATGGCACGGAGAAAGAAATAGTGGTGGAAAATGAACTGGTGAAGATCACATTCTCCAATAAAGGCGCCCAGCCCAAACTGGTGGAATTGAAAAAATTCAATTCCGTAGACAGCCTGCCGGTTAAAATGGTGCAGCAGGGATTTGATAAACTAAGCTACCCCGTGAATACGGAAGCCAACCGGTCAATCCAGATCAGCGACCTGTATTTTGATGATGGTACGGTTACCCGGAATACGGATGGCAGTCAAACCGTCACTTACCAGCTAAAGGACTCCTCCGGCCAGGGCATTATTCACCGCTTTTCCCTGCCCGACAACCAGTATATGCTGGATTGGAATATAGAAATCGAAGGCGCCGGCCGGCTGCTTACCAATAACAGTATCAATCTTTTGTGGCAGGATGAAGTAAAACAGCACGAAAAAGATATTGTGATTGAAAAAAGAGAAACCCAGATCGGCTACTGGACAAAGGATGATTATGATTATTTTACCCTCGGCCGCTCATCAGACAAGCAGTTTGACAGCCCCGTGCGGTGGCTCAGCGTCAAGCAAAAATTCTTTAATACGACACTGATCGCAAAAAATGGTTTTAATTCGGGCAGTATTCAATGTTCCGAAAGCCACGATTCCACGGGGATAATTACCGCGGCAAAGGCTAACTTTCAATTGGTGGTTCCATCAGCCAATAGTGTCACCGTACCCTTGCAATTGTATTATGGACCTAATGACTATAATATTCTGAAAAGCTATGATTTGGGCTTGCAAAATGTAATCAATCTTGGTCAGGGGATCTATGCTTTTGTGAAGTATGTGAACCGGTGGCTGATCATGCCGGTGTTTAATTTCTTTACAAAATTTTTCAGTAATTACGGGATTGTAATTGCCCTGCTCACCATATTTATCCGTGTACTTACCTCCCCCCTCTTGTATAAAAGTTATCTGAGCGGGGCCAAAATGAGGGCCTTGCGCCCTGAGCTGGAAACGCTGAAGGCCAAATATAAAGACGACCAGCAGGCTTATGCCATGGAGCAGATGAAGGTGTACCGGAGTGCAGGGGTGAATCCTTTGGGGGGGTGTATTCCCGCTTTGTTGCAGATCCCTATCTTCTTTTCGTTGTACAGCTATTTTAATGCCACCATCGAATTGAGAGGGAAGGGATTCTTATGGGCGCAGGATCTCTCTACGTATGACTCTATTCTCAATTTTAGTTTTAATATCCCTTTTTATGGTAATCATATCAGTTTGTTCACCATACTTGCTACGGTTACCAGTCTTTTGATTTCCGTTTACAGCATGTCGCAAACTCCTACCGTGGATAATCCCATGATGAAATATATGCCCTATATTTTCCCGGTTATGCTGTTGGGTATTTTTAACGGATTGCCCTCGGCGCTTACCTGGTATTATACGGTATCCAACCTGATCACACTTGTTATTCAATATGTTATCCAGAACTTTATTATTGATCATGATAAGATAGTGGCTCAACTGGAATTGAATAAGAAGAAGCCGAAAACCAAAAGTAAATGGCAGGAACGGCTGGAGCAGATGCAGGAAACACAACGGCAGATGCAGCAGTCTAAAAACAAGTCGCAGGGGAGCGGTAAACGGTAATCCGGCTCGTTCCTCATATTTTTTAACATATCTGCTTTTTAGTAAACCGGCATACAACCTTGCAGTGCATTTCGTTATCTTTATCCATAAACCCATTAACAGGTAGCGTATGTACAGCAGATTTTGGTTTCTTTTGAGTATTGCCTTCGTTGCCGGCGGCTTTGTCCGGGCGCAGAAGATATTTTCAGAAGGCACGATCGTTTACGATATCACGGTACAAACCGGGAGTAAGGAACCCCAACTTGCAGATATGTTTGACGGTGTTACCACCACCGTTTATCTGAAAGGCAGCCAGAGTCGCACGGAAATGGTCAGCCCGCTGGGCTCCACTGTTACCATTCAGGATGCAAAAACCAATACCGGGGTAGTGTTAAAAGAATACGGCAACCAGAAGCTCCTGATTCACATGACGAGAGACGATTGGGCTGATTTGAATAAAAAATATGCGGGTATCACCTTCACTCCGGCGAATGAAACCAAAACGATTGCTGGATACACCTGCCAGAAGGCGATAGCCAAATTAAAAGATGGCACTTCCTTTACCGTATTCTATACCCTCGAAATGGTAACGGAGAATAAGGATTATAATTATCAGTTCAGGAATCTGCCCGGGCTACCGCTCGAATATGAGTCCACAGAAGGTAAGCTGAAAGTGCGGTACACAGCCTCTAAGGTCACTTTCGATCCGGTACCTATACAACGGTTTAAAATCCCGGTCAGCGGTTATCGCGAACTTACTTACCAGGAAAGTATTAACCTGTAGGGACACAACTGTCAGGTTGTATTTCTCTTCATCAACCTGACAGGTTTTGCTGGTACTATGTTTTGCCCCGCTGACCCTTTACTTTGAGATTTTAGCCCAAGTTGCAG
>JAMLHL010000002.1 GCA_023957125.1 Chitinophagaceae bacterium | reverse complement strand
GTTCAGAACTGCTTTCTGTTTTCGCGATACAACCTGTTTGGAAACCGAAACCAGGGAAGCGTCGGCCCCGCCTGGTTGTGTTATGTCGTTGGGATATTGTCATTTTTTCTTTCCTTCGTCGTCAACGGTCTGGTCAAATGCGGAAACAGTCCCGGTACCGAAGTTGAAAAAAGTGTTTCCCGGTGAGCCATTTTCTATTTGTCGAACTTCGTTCTGTCAGCATAAAGTCGGTACGTAATGTTCAAGCGTAAAAACTCCCAACGACGAAATGCCCGCTAACGAGCAGGGCTTTATGCAGGTTGGGTATTAGAATTCCGTCTGCCCATAACTGTTGCTGATTGAAAATATATTGTTGAAGTTATGTACAAAAGCTGATAGTTATTCGTCAGTCGGAACTTAAGTTGGGATTTGCAATTAGCTGATGTTACAATGTCAAGCCCAACTTGCATAAAACCCAATGTTAGGCACAGTTTTTAGTCGTCAATACCTAAGAATTCTTTGTCCTCTTTGCTCAAATAGCCTCTGGGAATTTGCTCTTTTTCCATAGAACTATTCCAAAGTTCTGAAACAACCTCCTTCGGAATACCTCCATACTCTTTCAAATTTTTAACAACAAGTTGTCCAAAACTACCCAGAAATGCATAATACATAGCTACTGATTGGGACAATGTCCAACCATTGTCATAGAATATTCTGTCATTAGAACCTAAAGCATAACCATAAAGTAAAATTTTATAACTTCTGTGAGTAAACTTTGAGAAAATACGATGTTGAATTTTCTTTATTTCAGAAATTGTTTCTCCGTCACGCTTTTTTATATAGTCCCTAAATTCACTGTGCATCACAAGCTCATCGTCGAACCACTTTTGCAAAGCTTTTTTTGATTTGTCTGTCTGGCTTGAGAAATATTCAACTAAATGAACAGTTTCAAGGATGTCCCTTAGAAGTCTGCCAACGATTCGATGTCGCTTTTGGTCAAGCATAATAACTGCGTCTCTGAATGCAAATAAAGCATCAGTTTGTAACATCCAAATCGCTTTTTCTATTGTTTTGTCAGCAAGTGTATAATGAAAATCATCAAGTTTCTTTCCGAGCTTGTCTGTCAATGCAATTGCTTCTCTATGAAATTGCTTTTGTGCATTATATTCATAAGGGTTTTTAATCGCTTCTTGTGGGTCTCTGTCCCATATTATACTTGCCATAGTGAAGTGTCAAATAAAATTGTGCCTAACGTTTTGGGTATTGGCGAAGAAGGGGTATTTGAAACTCGTCAGCCGAATATATGCACAAAAGTTGATAGTAGCACAAATGTTCAATTACTTCCGTCAGCCCCTTTTTTGCCAATACCGTGTTACAGGCTGCCCCGCTTATTCTGTCGCTTGGTTGTCGGTCTGCTGTGTGTTGGAACAGACACACTCTTTGCCAAGTTTTGGCTTGCGTGTCGGCTGGTGCGACTTGGCAATGTGTGTGGCTGTTGGGTCGGCTCATTTTCTTGTCAATATTATATCTACTTCTCCTGGCTTCATTGTCTTGTCGCCAAAAAGTTTTGTTTGTGTCTTTGTGTCTTTTTTTAATGGCTTTGCAACTGTTTCTACTTTGTGTTTTGGAAAATGTTTTTTCAAAATTTCAAGTGTTGAGTTAAAAGTAAATTCTCGTTTGTCTGTGCGGACATAAACAACACTTTTTCGTTTCATCATTTTTGCACAAAGCCCAAAAACGTTGTCAAGTAAGTCGTAATACTCTTGTTTATTTACAAAACGACCTTTGTGTTTGTCTTTGAGTGATTGCGGATTGTCAGCACCTCCTAAAAGCCAAAGTCGTAACCATTGGTCTGCGTGATAGTCAGTAATTGAACAATAAGGTGGTGAAGTAAACAACAACGAAAATTTGATGTCATTATTTAACGCTCTTTCAGCAATGTTCACTAATTCATTTGAACTGTCGCCAAATACAACGGCACTTTCTGCAACTTTGGGCTTTCCTTTTTCGTAACGCCATTCAATTTTTTTAAGAATAAATTCACAAGGATTTATTTCAGGCGGTTTTGTCATTTTGCTTTTCTTCCACCATTGAACGGAATAATTCATTCCCATTGATTTTGTCATTCTCATTTGATTTGATAAACCTTCGCCCAGTTTGGCGTGTAGATAAATCAATAGAATTGACATCAACGAAGCATCAATATTGTTATTTTTCCAATCTAAATGAGTTCGTGCAGCCAACAAGAATTTCAAAACTTCATCACAATAACAGATGCGGTAAAATTCAGACATTTTTTCTATTGCTCTGTTATAATAATTTCGTTTACTATAAATTTCAAGCAAGCGGTCTATTACTTCTTCTTTGTCTGCAGGATATAGCTTTACAGTTCCGTAAAGCCAACCAACAGGATTGATTTCAATTCCTAAACTGTTTCTTCCTAAAACGCCACCTGCATAAATACTGCTGCAACGCCCAGCAAATGGGTCAATGATATAATCACCTTTTTCGGAATATTTTTCTACAACATCAAAAGCAAATTCCAAAGGAAACATTGCATAGTAAGGCCCGAACCTTGCCCAACGTGCTTCTGCCGTGCTAAAACCGTTTAATATTTTTTCCTTTACTATCATCAGTTTGATTTCTCTCTAATTTCTCTTGCAATGTCCTCAAAAATACGTTTCCCTAAATTCAACGGTATTGCTGCTTCTGCGTGTGCTGAAACAAGTGGCGAAACAGAATTTGGATATCTGCTTGAAACTAATTTGTCAAGTAAATTCATTACATCTGCAAGTCGTGGAAATTGATTTGGATTTGCAGTATTCAAATTTCTTTGTTCTTCATTGTAACAAGCAACAACAGGAACAATTTTTTGTCCCGATGCTGCTTTATAGAAAAACTTTCTACCAAAATATGTGTCTTGTCCGTATGGCTTTGTGCTTTCTGAAAAAATGATGTTTTTCTTTATGTAATCATCATTCAAAAGCAACGCAGATTGTTTTGGAAACTTATCGGTGATGCCGTCTTTTGTTGTGTCAATTTCAATAAAGTGATTAAAAAATGTTCCCGATTTTTCAATACCAATAATTAAAAGGTCTTCTCCGTTTATCTTCTTCTGCAATTCGTTTATTCGGGTTAACTCGTGGCTGATTACTTTTGTGAGCCACGATGAGGTGCTGAAAACGGCTAAAGGTCCGTCCATAATAAACGCTACTCTGCGTAAAGTCGCTAACCAACCTTTCTTTTCAAAAGCTCTAAGAATGTGAACAAGCCAAAGTTTTTCAATCGTGGACATTATTTGTCCAAACATTTCCCCGTTGCTACCGCCCGGGTTCATTAGTTCGTGTAAACGTAAAGCATCTGTTGAAAAAAGAGGTTCGTTTGAGTGTTGGCATACATATTCACCGTAGTCATAAGTCATATCCTCTTCAACGCCCTCAATCGGACTTTGCGGTAAATTCCTTTCTGAAAATTGTTCTCGTTTTATCTTGAAAAGATGTTCGTATGTTTCAAGTAAAGTTTCACCGTCAGAAAAAATAACGTTGTTTTTTAATTCTTCAAACAAAGCTCTACGCAAAGATGCTTTTGCATTTTTTTCTGTGTCAATAATAACGTTACAGCCAGGGAAAACACTTTCAATAGTTGATGCTTTTTCTGCTTCACGAAATTTTTTCGGTTCAACAAATTCTTTCTTTTCAAGTTCGCTGATTAGTTTCAAGTCAATCAAAACCGAGGCAACTGTGATGTAACCGAACTCTGCTCCCGGAAAACCGTTTTCGGCTTTTGCTGCTAAATTGCTTCCGTCAATAGCTAATACTAAATCAGGCTGCAAAACACTTTCAGTCAGGTCAGATTTTTTAGTAATTGAACCTTCAAAATTTTCCGTTTCTTCTACTTGTTGCCTTATTCTAAGTCGGTTTTGAAGTGCTTTTACTTTTTCACTATCAAGTAACCGTCTTAGAGGCTCATAACTTGCAAATTCTCCTTCAAAGCCCATAGTTTTCTTTCTTATATTTCAAACTTGTCCACCTGAACAGGAATGACGAATAGGTTACTTAATGTTTTAACTCTTAAAAATCCTTTATCTTGTGCTCGTCTGATTGACGGCTCGAAATCTATAAAATCGTAATACTTGCATAATTCTTTAGTTTCGTCTGTGTTGTTTAAATGACTGATAAACCAATTCGCAGTATTTTTCAAAATGTTCTTTTGAATGCTACTTACTTCCTGTGTAGCGTAAACCATACCGATACGATACTTAGAACCTTCTTTTGCTGTTCTAACCCAAATGTCGGTTAAATCTAAATCATTACCTGCTGGTAGAATGTTATGTGCTTCTTCAACATAAACCAAAATTTCAGGAATGTCGGTAACGCCTTGAACAAACTTGCGTTGATTTTCTCTGAAAATTTTAGTCATAATTCTTGTGGCTGATGACTTGTTGAGTTCGGGTTCGCCACTTGATTGGTCAATGATTACTAATTTACCCTTCACTAAATGAGTGTAAATATCTTCTGCGTAGTCGCTTGTTGTGTCTGCGCTGTGTTGTTCTGCTCCTTTCCCGATTTTTCTTGTTCCATTTGGATATTGAAAAATGCCGATAATCTTTTTCAAATCTTCATCAGCCCACCTGTCGCCCGAACCATTTGGACGACTTACATAAGCATTTTCAAACGCTGTGTAATTACTACTACTATCTCTGATAAATTTGTCTAATGCTTCAAAAGCGTTTGCAAGTTGTCCCCAAGTTGGATTTTGATTTGAAAACACTTGTGCAGCACTTACGTATTCGGGGTTTGCTGGGCTGTTATTTCTTCCTGTTTGTAAAGCGGTAATTAAATCTTGATTAAACAAACCTCTTGTGCTTGCTCTTAAATTTTGCGGAACTTGAAACCCTGCTCTTGCTAATACAGAACGATAAGCTAACAATCTTCTATTGTATCGTGTAGTTGCACTTCTGTCATTGGGGTCAGGCTCATCAAAACTCACTTGACAGAACTGTTTTATGTAATTTGTGCTATCCTCTGATAAAAGGCTATCAATGATACTTTTCCCAATCTGTGTATTGCTCGGTTCAAAGAAATTCAAAAGCATTAAGATTCTCTCAGGGTCGTTGGGGTGGCTTGTAATACCGTAGGTAACAACTTCATCTGCTTTGTTCGTTCCATTTGGAAGAAGTTGCCAAATGTTTTTAATTGCGGAATTATTGTCTTGCACATTTTCATTAGCATATTCACCATTTGGGTCAAAAATGATTTGCCCAATACGCAAAGGTTTATCTTCGGCCTTTTCGGCCGTTCTTAATTCAAACACAGATTTCGCAATAATTTTTGTCGTGTTTGATTTACCAGTTCTCGTCATACCAAATAACGCAGATTTTTGAGAAAGCAAATCCGCAGGGTAAATGAAAACAGGAACATCGTCAATTTGTTGATACTTGCGGTTGGTAGAAGCGTAGCGAACAAAACCAAGTTTTACTTTTTCAGTATTTCCGTAGCGTTCAATGTGAGATTGAATACTTGATGGGTCAGCGTAATTTACAATATGTTCAAGAGCTTTTCCGTTTGGTTTGTAAACTTTCAAACCCCTGTTCGGATAGTAGTTTGAGATGTCGCTACCAAATTTCAAATTCAATGGTGCTTCACCGTTGTGTCCGTTTTCTTCAAGGAAAAATGTTCCGATAATTCTGCATTGAACACCTGCAAAGCCAAGTAAATTTTTTGTTCGCATATCCATTGCACCTGCATCGTCCCAATTTTTTTCGGTTTCACCGCTGATGCGCTGGGCAGTTTCAACTCTTATTCTTTCCGCTTCTTTGTCTTGTGGCAATGCCGCTGCGTCCATTACACGCAACAAAATAAATGAAGAGTCTTCGGCTTTGAAGTCAAGGTCATCTTTGCTTGGGTCAACTCTTGAAGCAATTAAAAAGCTCAAACTGGGAATACCACCAACTTTTTCACGATAGAAGTCGTGAATAATTACTCTTGCTGTTTCATAGTTGATAGAGTATAAGTCACCAACATATTCGTCTGGTTGTATAAGTTTTTGAAACCAATTTTTGGTGTCAACTTTTTTATCGTTTGTTCGTCTGCTTGTTAGTCCTTGTTCTATGCTCATATTGTCAAAATCTTAGTCGTCAAATTTATTCATTTCTGTCGGTGCGTGGGCAAAAAATGGCTCTTTTGGTTTTTTGAAGGGTCGGCTTGTGTGTCGGGAAAAACCAAATGTGCCATTTGTGAGTTGGCATTTTGTCTGTCGTTTTATGTCTGTTTAATGTTTGCACGGTGGTCTGTTAGGGTTGCCTGTAACGGCAACGGCTTTGCGCAGGTGTGGCATTTGAAATCCGCCTGCTGAACTACCGTATGCCAATTTGGTGTAAAAATATTGTATTCAGATAATTTCTGTAAGGATTTCTTCTGCCGATAACTGTTGCTGACAGATGCAATCAGCCCGGCAGACTTCCGTTCAGCCATACTTGCGCAAAACCGCCTGTTAGCGGGCGTTATCAATCTCCCGGGATTGATAAACCAATGGTCGCCCAATAGAAATTCTGTGTGCCCGGCCTTTTGAACTGTCATAATAGAAACTCGTCTGATAAGCGAGTTGTGTCAACCGAAACTGGTGTCCGGGAAGCCTCGCTGCTGAATAAAGTCGTGCGGAGGGTCTACCGGGAATATCTGGGAATCAGTCAACGAATATACTCTTTTTAGAGCGAAATATTTTTTAAAATAGTGTCTGGAATAAAATTGTCGCTGAAGGAAAGAGTCATATTCCTGTTGTCAAGAATACGAAGTTCAGAACTTGCTTTCTGTTTTCGCGATACCACCTGTTTAGGAACCGAAACGAGAGGAGCGTCGGCCCCGCCTGATTGTGTTATGCGGTTGAGATATGGTCATTTTTTATTCCTTCGTCGTCAACGGTCTGGTCAATTGCGGAAACAGTCCTGGTACCGAAGTTGAAAAAAGTGTTTCCCGGTGAACCATTTTCTATTTGTCGAACTGCGTTCTGTCAGCACGAAGTCGGTATGCAATGTTCAAGCGTAAAAACTCTCAACGACGAAATGCCCGCTAACGGTTTCGCATTTGTGTCCGGCGGACGGTTAGAATTCCGTCAAGCCCGGAACAAAAGCTGATTGAAGTTACAAAAGTTGAGATTAAATTACTAAAGACGAATAGCGAACTGTCTGCCGGAACTGAAGATGAACAGAATTACAAATGCCGAACTCCTGCGGTGAGTCCGCCGCTGGCACAAATGCACTTGTTAGCTGCCGTTTTCTACTAGGTTTTTATAATCTGCAATTAATTTTTTATGGTCTTCGTCTAAAGTAATGCTGTATTTCAAATAGTCCTGTGCATATGAATTATTGTGCAAAATCGCAGTTTTTAAAAGCTCCTTATTAAAGGTTTGGTCAAAATTTGAACTCGTCAATAAATTTTTTATCAATGAAGTGAAATTAAGTAGCTTTCTGTCACTTTCAGGTAATAATAATAATGCAGAAAAAAATATTTTGTCAATTATAGGAAGCAATTGGTCTAAATTGGCACTCATACCATCAGTTGTCTCCTGTGAACCATATCGCAAGTATTGATATAAGATGCCACCTTTATCATTCAAGTCTTTAGTGAAGTCACAAATATCCTTATCATTAAAAATATTGTTATAAGCTGCGCTTTCGGATCTGAGTTTCTCTATGCTATGTCCATATTTGCTTTTTGAGTCCGTCAATGCCGTCTGAGTTCTACTATTTACTGCTACAAATAACTTTAAAGACTTTTCTCCAACCTCAATCATTTTTATTAGAATTGTTGGTGCTGTTGTTAATCGTTCAAGATAATATAATAGTCGCATTGAAATATAATCGGAGCATAAGGACATCATTAAGCCCGATGAAAAATAAAACCAGTCTTTTTCTGATTTCGATGGTGATGGTTTTCTTTCTAACACTTTAACGGGTTTAAAAATTCTGTGTCCCGGATAGTCTTTCTTCCTGCTGTGTCTATAAGTGATTTTGAGATTTTCATTTTATAATAGCTGCCAACGGCAACGGCTTTGCGCAGGTGTGGCATTTGAAATCCGCCTGCTGAACTACCGTATGCCAATTTGGTGTAAAAATATTGTATTCAGATAATTTCTGTAAGGATTTCTTCTGCCGATAACTGTTGCTGACAGATGCAATCAGCCCGGCAGACTTCCGTTCAGCCATACTTGCGCAAAACCGCCTGTTAGCGGGCGTTATCAATCTCCCGGGATTTGATAAACCAATGGTCGCCCAATAGAAATTCTGTGTGCCCGGCTTTTGAACTGTCATAATAGAAGCTCGTCCCCAGGTAAGCAGGATTTGTGTCAGCCGAAACTGGTGTCCGGGAAGCCTCGCTGCTGAGACCAGAATCGTGCGGAGGGTCTACCGGGAATATCTGGGAATCAGTCAACGAATATACTCTTTTTAGAGCCGAAATATTTTTTAAATAAATTGTCTGGAATAAAATTGTCGCTGGAAGGAAAGGGAGTCATATTCCTGTTGTCAAATACGAAGTTCAGAACTTGCTTTCTGTTTTCGCGATACCACCTGTTTAGGAACCGAAACGAGAGGAGCGTCGGCCCCGCTGACTGTGTTATGCGGTTGAGATATGGTCATTTTTTATTCCTTCGTCGTCAACGGTCTGGTCAATTGCGGAAACAGTCCTGGTACCGAAGTTGAAAAAAGTGTTTCCCGGTGAGCCATTTTCTATTTGTCGAACTGCGTTCTGTCAGCACGAAGTCGGTACGCAATGTTCAAGCGTAAAAACTCTCAACGACGAAATGCCCGCTAACGGCAACGGCTTTGCGCAGGTGTGGCATTTGAAATCACTGCTGAACTACCGTATGCCAATTTGGTGTAAAAATATTGTATTCAGATAATTTCGGTAAGGATTTCTTCTGCCGATAACGGTTGCTGACAGATGCAATCAGCCCGGCAGACTTCCGTTCAGCCATACTTGCGCAAAACCGCCTGTTAGCGGGCGTTTTCAATCTCCCGAGATTGACAAATGAATGGTCGCCCCATAGAAATTCTGTGTGTCGGGCCTTTTGAACTGTCACAATAGAAACTCGTCTGATAAGCGGGTTGTGTCCAACCGGAACCGGTGTCCGGGAAGCCTCGCTGCTGAATAAAGTCGTGCGGAGGGTCTACCGGGAATATATGGGAATCAGTCAACGAATATACTTTTTTGAGAGCGAAACATTTTTTAAAATAGTGTCTGGAATGAAATTGTCGCTGAAGGAAAGAGTCATATTCCTGTTGCCAAAAAAACGAAGTTCAGAATTGCTTTCGGTTTTCGCGATACCACCTGTTTGGAAACCGAAACCAGGGAAGCGTCGGCCCCGCCTGGCTGTGCTTCGCAGTTGAGATATTGTCATTTTTTATTTCCTTCGTCGCCAACGGTCTGGTCAAATGCGGAAACAGTCCCGGTACCGAAGTTGAAAAAAGTGTTTCCCGGTGAGCCATTTTCTATTTGCCGAACTGCGTTCTGTCAGCACGAAGTCGGTACGCAATGTTCAAGCGGAAAACTCCCAACGACGAAATGACCGCTAACGGTCACGGCTTTGCGCAGGTGTGGAATTTGAAATCCCTCTGCCGAAATACCGTACTGCCAATTTAACGTAAAAAATATTGTATTCAGATAATTTCTGTTTGAACATCGTCAGCTGATAACTGATGCCCGGATCTGCAATCAGCCTGGCAGACTTGCGTCCAGCCGCACTTGTGCAAAACCGCCTGTTACAGGCTGCCTTCTCCATGTCCGATCAAGGATCATCTGTCGGGGGTGGCCGTGCATGCACCGTCGCTTAATAGAAGCATTGTCTCCTGCAAACGTTCGCTCCGATAACGTTCTCCGTGCCCGATCAGGGATCGCCTGTCGGGGGTGGCCGTGCATGCACTGTCGCCTAATAGAAGCATTGTCTCCTGCAAACGTTCGCTCCGGTAACGTTCTCCATGCTCAATCAGGGATATCCTGTCTGGGGTGGCCGTGCATGCACTGTCGTTTAATAGAAGCATTGTCTCCTGCAAGCGTTCGCTTCGGTAACGTCCTCCATGCTCAATCAGGGACATCCTGTCTGGGGTGGCCGTGCATGCACTGTCGCTTAATAGTAGCATTGTCCTCTGCAAAACGTTCGCTCCGGTAACGTCCTCCATACTCAATCAGGGATATCCTGTCTGGGGTGGCCGTGCATGCACTGTCGCCTAATAGAAGCATTGTCTCTTGCAAACGTTCGCTCCGGGATCGTCAGGTTTGTCGCACCGCAACAGGTCTATAAATCATTTACGAATTTAGACTGTCGGTCATTGGTAGCCTGTAACGTTTTGGGGCTTTGCGTTCGGGCGGGATTTTCAGCGAAAATTCCGAGCGAGCGACAAAGCTAAATTTTGAAAAAGGTGTCGAACGGGAACGTTCTGACCCGCCTAACGCAAAACCCCTGCTAGTGGCTGTTCTTTATTCGTAAAACTCTTTAGGATATTCCACTATTCCTGTGATGTCTTTTAAAGCATTTTCAGTTAACTCTATTAGCATACAGTTTTCATCAGGAACTTCAAAAGGCAATTTAATTCCGTAATTTTTGTCATTTTATACCCCAAACTTTGGATAGTATTTTTTCGTGTCCTAATAAAATCACAGAGTCAAACCCCAATTCCTTCGCTTTTCCGATGGGCTTCTTGAATGGGTTTTCCTCCAATTCCTTTTCGCGATATTTTTTTAGTACAGCTACCGGTCTTAATGCTAAGGATGTTTTTTGTATGTCATTGTTTCTAATCTTAATTTGGTGACAAAATATAGCCGGCAAGTTCTCCTTCCATTTCAGCAACCAATGATAATTCGGGAATAAAAGCCTCAGAGTTTCTTAATCTTTCAACTAAAATTTGTTCTTTATGGTCGGTATATGCCTCGTTTTTCAAAAGCGTTTTTCAATGAGATCAAACACTTCTTTGTAATCTTTGCTTTCTTCTTTTCTAATGTTCATTTAAAATTTGTTTTTGTTGATTCTGCGTTAGAATAGCCACTAACGGCAACGGCTTTGCGCAGGTGTGGCATTTGAAATCCACCTGCTGAACTACCATTATGCCAATTTGGTGTAAAATATTGTATTCAGATAATTTCTGTAAGGATTTCTTCTGCCGATAACTGCTGCTGACAGATGCAATCAGCCCGGCAGACTTCCGTTCAGCCATACTTGCGCAAAACCGCCTGTTAGCGGCTGGCAGGTCAATCGTTTGGTTGTCGAATAGCTTTTAGGTTGTCAATTGTTAACCACGGTCGTCTGCGATGTAACATACGATGGCAGTTTGAACAAACTAATGCAAGGTCTTCAATTTTTGTTGCTGTTTCTTCTGTCAATTCAGAGATAGGGAAAATGTGATGAGCTTCGATAAAGCCGTGTCCTATTTCTCCGTAAGTGTTTACAAACGAAAAACCGCAAACTTGACAGGAAAGTTTCTCGTCATTTTTTAGATGTCGCTCTTTTGCTAATCGTATAAGTTCTTTATTCCGCTCTTTAGATTTATGAAGTCTGTAAATTTCTTTGCCTTCTGGAAATGAAATTTCATCATCTTCCTCTGCTACAAATAAATCTTGTCCAGTAGTGTCGTCAGTAATTTCTTCGGCTTTTTGTTCGGATGAAGGTTGTCCGTTTGTAACTGCCCTACTTGATGAAAATGTAAAGTTTGCCGCTTTCATTTGGCTTCCCAAAATATAAAGGAATGAATGTGCGTCAAGCAAACTTGCTTTTGGGTCTTTGGTTTTTAAAAAATCTCTTACTTGCTTGTTGATATTTATAAAATCCGTATAGTTTTCCCACGAAGCCTGTCCACTAGTTTTAAAACCAGTCAAGCCAATGAGTTCAAATATTTGGTCAAACCTTTCTTGTGTTATAGGTAAATAGCGTTGACTGTCCTTTATAAAAAACAAGTAAGCAATAAATTGATAAGATATTTTCAGATTTAGGAACGTTTCAAATGCTTTGTCATCTTTTATCTTGTTTTTATAAAAGTCAAAAAGAGTTTGCTCAAGAGGCTTGCTGTTTGGTCTTTTAGCAAAATCATCTTTTTTTCTCCAATCAACCAGGTTATTGTCGTGCCATTGGTATTTGTAATGTAGTCGTGTCTGGATTGCAGAATTTACCTTTTGTTGAATTTTACCTGTTCCTATATCTTCTTCCTTCCAATGCTTTTGGTCTAAGCTTTCTTTAGCTTCCTTAGAAACTTCGTACTTATAATTTTCGTGTCTGTCAATATAAACTGATGTTTGAAAACTGGCGAAAGTGTCGCCTGTTTGTTGCTTGATAAATTCAACAAAGTCTGCAAATAATATGTCTAAGTTTTCTATGGGAACCGTCATGGTGGTGATGGTCTGTATGCTTGCCGCTAACACTCTAATTTATGTTATTATGTGTATTCTGGCAAAAAAAACTACTGTTGAAAATCAATGAGTTGATAATATACGTTTTGTATTGCCATTGGGTCAATTGGATTTTTGTTTTATCCTTCGGCAAATGGGCGGGGCTGTATTTTTAACCGGAAACTTCAAGCCGGCGGCTTCCTTTAACAACCTCCGGAAATTCTCGTCCCCGAAATGTCTGGACTTTTTGCGAACAGGATTAAAAAAATGTGAGGATCTGTCTCATATAGCGCCCGACTTCAATTGCCTGCCACACGCGGTATTCTTATAGATAGTTATTCTTTGTAAAACGCAAAAAGATCCAATTTGAAATTTTCTTAGCCGGACGACGCTTGCCCGGATCGTTGTGAACTTTCAACGACGCTTTCCAAAAAACTCTTCTTTTCTGATTATTTTCATATAATACAATTATAAATTCTCCTTCGTAATTCAATTTGACTTGTCTCACCGGACTAACAAAATTTTTGTCTCCCAGTTGTAAAAGATTTATGCTTCTACGATTTTTTGTGTACAAAGAAGCCGGCTCCTTCGGCTGAAAAACCATTATCACTCTATAGCCTGCGTTTTTAAAAGTGTCAGGAAACTCGCTTAACGTTTCATTTTTTTACCCAAATACAGATACCTAGCAACTACATTTTTGGTATTAAGCTTTGCGGTTAACCGGGTAACCAAGTCGTTCAAAAAAATTCTGGTCGCAGTCGAACCAGTGCCAATAATTAAAATGCTATCAAATCTTATATTTGAATTATCAGCCGAAAGCTCTTTAAGAGTAGTTTTCTTGATTCCTTGAGAAAAAAGACAGGAATGGATAAGTAAAAAGCCAATGAAAATTAATACTTTCATAATATAGCGTACTACGTTATAATCGTCTCACCTGACCGATACAGCTTCGCCCTCTCACTCACAACATGTTTACCGAAAAACGCATGCCGGGCAAGTGCCGGATACATACCGCTGACACCCCCTCCCTTATCACCCGGGCGAAAACAAGTCCCCCTGGAAATTAAACGCTTCTCCCGGATAAAAAGTTTTAACAGGTGCAACAAAAAATGACGCCTCTCCCTTGTCTTCATCAGGGGAGCCATTTTCACATCCCGAATCTTCGGGATCACATTTCCACCCCTCCATCCGTCGGGGCAGGCATTTTCAAATTTTCTCACCTTCTATCGCGGTCTGACCCTCCTTCGTCGCGTACCGACCGCTACCGTTTCCTTCGACAAGCTCAGGGCAGCGCCCTCTCACTCTTTTACATTTCCCACATTCTCCACATCCCGAATCTTCGGGATCAAATTCCCACCCCTCCATCCGCCGGGGCAGGCATTTTCAAATTTTCAAATTTCCACATTTCCACATTTTCACATTTCCAAATTTTCACATTTTCACATTTCCATATTTTCAAATTAATCATCTACCATTCCAAACTTCCTTTTGCCCACAGATCATCAAAAGGGCTGGTAATATTCACCAGTTTCTTTTTACTCACATGCAGGTATCGCTCCGTGGTTTTAATATTAAAATGTCCCAGCAGATCCTTGATGTATTTAATATCTGTTCCCTTGTCCAGCAAATGCGTAGCAAAACTGTGGCGCAAACTATGCACCCCCACTTCTTTTCTTATTCCCGCCTTGTTTTTCGCATTCGAAAATATCTGCTGTACGGTTCGTGTAGGATATGCCGTGCGGGTAACCTCCGACTCAAACAAATACACCCTGGGCTGCGGCTTGTAGTCTTTATAATAATTCCTCAAAATGTCCAGCAATACGGGACTCAGATTCACATAACGGTCCTTCTTCCCCTTGGCGCGTCCAATAAATATCTGCATCCGCCCACTGTCTATATCCGCGATCTTTAGATTTACAACTTCACTTACCCGCAGTCCCGCGCTGTAAGCAGTAAACAGCATGGCTTTGTGTTTCTTGTTGGTCAACGCGTTGAACAGCCTTTGCAGTTCGGTTTCATTCAGCAGGCGTGGCAGCAACAACGGCCGTTTTGGCCGCGGAATGTCCCAGAAAAACTTTTCCTTCTTCAGCACCTGTTCGAAATAGAATTTGATTGCATTCAACCGGCTGTGCGCCGTATTCTCTTTAATGCCCTGGTGCTCCATCGCATATTGCATGTACCGCCGGAGGTCGTCAGACGTCAGCTCGTACACCGGCTTCCGGTTCAGCAGTTTCAGGAGTTGGGTAAACTCATTACGATAAGTCTTGATGGTGGACAAACTGTATGCCTTCAACTCAAGTTCCCGGATATACCGTTTCAGTTCCGCCTGGTTCGCTTCACACAAACTGCTATCCGCATGTACCCGCCGGGGAACCGCCAGCGTCCCGTCAAGGTTGATGTAAGGCACTAATGCCCGGTCATCAATATTGGCTTCCCCTTCCACTATGGCTTTCAACTCCTCCAGCGCATAGCTTCTGAAAGGAATATACCAGCAACGATGCGTATAGGTCCATTTAATGAACGGTAAACTTTTACAGATTTGAATCAGCCGCTTATTATATGCAAAATAAACGGCAATATGCGCTTTCTCCCGATGCCGGAGTGGTACAAGACGAATGTTTTCCATAACCGGTTATTATTGCTAACGCTCCCTCAGTCCCGCAACCGGGCGCTTCAAGGTTATACATTTGCCCTTACAAGTTAGAAAATTACCCGTAATCCTTCAAATAATTTTTATGAGCCCAACAATCGTGCTGCCATTAAGCATCGTTGCGTCGCACACTTGAACGCCTTGTAGGCTATTGGGCAGAACATTTGCCTTCGGCGAGCCCAGGGTAGCGCCCCCTCACTCTTTTACATTTTCCACATTCTCCACATCGCGAATCTTCGGGATCAAGTTTCCACCCCTCCATCCGTCGGGGCAGGCATTTTCAAATTTTCAAATTTCCACATTTGTCACCCTGCGGTCTGACCCTCCTCCGTCGCGTACCGACCGCTACCGTTTCCTTCGGCAAGCTCAGGGTGGCACCCCCTCACTCTCTTACATTTCCCACATTCTCCACATCCCGAATCTTCGGGATCAAGTTTCCACCCCTCCATTCGTTGGGGCAGGCATTTTCAAATTTTCAAATTTCCACATTTGTCACCCTGCGGTCTGACCCTCCTTCGTCGCGTACCGACCGCTAACGTTTCCTTCGGCAAGCTCAGGGTGGCACCCCCTCACTCTTTTACATTTCCCACATCCCGAATCTTCGGGATCAAATTTTCTCACCTCTTCTCACAAAAAAAGGGCGAAAGCCACGCTCTCGCCCTTTTTTTCTATCTTTCGGATGTCATCTCTCCAGCTTAAAACTGTTCACTTCTTCCATTGTCAATCCCAGGGCTTTCGCCACGCCCTCGCCATAGGCCGGATCGGCTTTATGGCAATTGCGGATATGCCGGACCTGGATGAACTTCTGCGCTCCGCCAATCTGCGCCGCGGTGTTTTTAAACAGCAACGCCTTCTTCTCGTCGGTCATTAACCGGAAAAGATTGCCCGGCTGCGAATAATAGTCATCATCCACCCGGTGATCCCATGCAGTGGCATCGCCGTGAAGCGCCAGCGGCGGCTCTTTAAATTCGGGCTGCTCCTGCCATTCACCAAAACTATTGGGCTCGTAATGCCTGGTGCCCCCGTAATTACCATCCACCCGCATAGCCCCGTCGCGGTGAAAACTGTGAAACGGGCATTTGGATGCGTTTACCGGTATCTGGTAATGGTTTACCCCCAGCCGGTAGCGTTGCGCATCGCCATACGAAAACAACCTGCCCTGCAGCATCTTGTCGGGTGAAAAGCCAATCCCCGGCACTATATGGGCAGGGTTAAAAGCGGCCTGCTCCACTTCCGCAAAATAATTTTCCGGATTACGGTTCAGCTCAAATACGCCCACCGGGATCAACGGAAAATCTCCCTTGGGCCATACTTTCGTGAGATCAAACGGGTGAATATGATAATTGTCGGCTTCCTCCTCCGTCATGATCTGGATATACATCTTCCATTTCGGAAAATCCCCCTTTTCAATGGCTTCAAACAAATCCCGCTGATGGCTTTCCCGGTCACTCCCTATCAGTTTCGCAGCTTCTTCATCGGACAGGTTCTCTATTCCCTGCTGGGTGATAAAATGAAACTTCACCCAGTAACGGGTATTGGCCGCATTAATGAAACTGTAAGTATGGCTGCCAAACCCGTGCATGTGGCGGTACGATTTCGGGATGCCCCGGTCGCTCATTATAATGGTTACCTGGTGCAAAGCCTCCGGGAGGAGCGTCCAGAAATCCCAGTTGTTGTCGGCACTGCGTAAATTGGTTTTGGGATCGCGTTTAACCGCATGATTCAAATCGGGGAACTTCATCGGATCCCTGAAAAAAAATACGGGGGTGTTGTTACCTACCAGATCCCAATTGCCCTGTTGGGTATAAAACTTAAGCGCAAAACCCCGGATATCGCGTTCCGCATCTGCAGCGCCCCGCTCCCCGGCAACCGTGGAAAAACGGACAAAAATATCCGTTTTCTTACCGATCTCGCTAAACAGATCGGCCCTGGTATATTGCGTAATATCGTGCGTTACGGTAAAAGTGCCGTAAGCGCCGGAACCCTTCGCGTGCATCCTTCTTTCAGGGATTACCTCGCGGTCAAAATGAGCCATTTTTTCAAGGAACCAGAAGTCCTGTAATAACGCCGGCCCGCGGGCGCCGGCGGTCATAATGTTCTGATTGTCGGGCACCGGGTTTCCCGTTACGGTAGTGAGTTTCTTTTTATTTTCCATGTTCATTCTTTTTGTAATTACGAAAAGACAATATTACTGTTAAATACATGGAAAACATAGTTTGTAACCCATATTATCTTTCTATTAATGATAGATAAAATCTATTACATGGATAGATGTTATAAACATCTGCCAGGTTTTTCAATGAGCGCTCCAACCTGACAGGTTTTACTGCCTCATGGCTCTATCTGTTGAATATTTGTTATGGATTAGATGAGAACCCCAACCTGTCAGGCTAGCTCCCCATGAACCAGAGATCATCAAACCCCAAACTGACAGTTGGGGTTTGGATCAGACCGTTCAATAACATAAATATGAGAACTGTGGGATCTCTTTTTTTTCGATTAATATTCATCCTTGATACGCTCGGTTTTTCTTTCCCGGTGTGCATTCGGCTTCAGGCTTTGAATGAAAAGACAGATCCAGCCGGCTATAAAACAGAGCCCGCCCAAGGGAGTAATGGCTCCGACTCCCCCAAGACCCACGGTTTCAGTAGCGTTTAAATAGGTCAACAGGTAAAGAGAGCCGCTAAACAAAACTATTCCTGAAATAAAGAATATGCCGGCCCATTCCATTACTTTCCCCGGCATTCTCCGGTAAAGTATGCCCACACACAGCAAAGCGAGAGTATGGTAAAACTGGTATCGTACCCCCGTTTCAAACGTGGCTACAACGTCTGCCTCCACAAATTTCTTCAAAGCATGCGCCCCGAAAGCTCCCAACGCCACGCTTAATGCTCCCAAAATGGCTGCATATTGGATAAATCGTTTAGACATATTTCTTTTTTATTTCATCAAAGGTAATATCTGAAATGGATTCTGTAGCCAATTTAATATGCGCCTGGTTATAAAAAAACATTCTATTTCGGAGGCTGCCTGCTATATAATTTCCCAATTCCTCCTCATTGAAGGTTTTGATCAGCGGCCGGTGAGACTGTTCTTTGATGAGTCTTTCTTTTAGTACCGGAATCGGCGTGTCAAGATAGATGGTCAGCCCTATGTTGTTCATCCACTGCATGTTGTCAAAAAAACAGGGGGTGCCGCCTCCGGTGGAGAGGATGAAATTATCCTTCCCTTCAAAGCTGAGCAGCCGTTCCCGTTCTTTTTCACGGAAATAAGCTTCTCCATGTTGTTCAAACAATTGGGGGATGGTTAAGCCGGTGGATTGTTCTATTTCGTGATCCAGGTCAAAGAAATCAAGCTGGTGTTGCGCGGCCCATCGCCTGCCCCAATAGCTTTTGCCCGTACCCATAAAGCCCAATAGAAAAACTCTCATTCGTTGTTATCCCTTAAAAGCATTAAACCCCGTAATATCCATGCCGGTGATCAGTAAATGAATGTCGTGAGTACCCTCGTAGGTGATCACGCTTTCCAGGTTCATCATGTGCCGCATCACCGAAAATTCGCCGGTGATCCCCATTCCGCCCAGTATCTGACGTGCATCACGACAAATATCGGCGGCTGTTTCGCAGGCATTACGCTTGGCCATGCTCACTTGCTGGGGAGTGGCTTTCTCCTCATTCATCAACACGGCCACTCTCCAGTTGAGTAGCTGGGCTTTAGTGATCGCGGTGATCATTTCGGCCAGTTTTTTCTGCTGTAATTGAAAGCTGCCAATCGGCTTGTTGAACTGTATCCTTTCTTTTGCGTATCGCAGAGCGGTATCGTAGCAATCCATAGCGGCGCCTATAGCGCCCCAGGCTATTCCAAAACGGGCTTTGGTGAGGCAACTCAACGGCGCTTTCAATCCCTTGGCTTTAGGCAGCAGGTTCACCTTGGGCACTTTTACCCGGTCAAAAACCAATTCCCCCGTAGCCGAGGCCCGCAGACTCCATTTTCCGTGGGTGGTCGGTGTGCTGAAGCCCTCCATTCCCCTTTCCACGATCAGTCCGCGAACCTCGTTGTGTTCATCTTTGGCCCATACTACGGCTACTTGTGAAAACGGCGCATTACTGATCCACAATTTGGCCCCGTTTAAGATCACGTGATCGCCTGCATCGGTAATACGGGTAAGCATGCCGGCAGGGTCGGAGCCATGATCTGGTTCGGTAAGGCCAAAGCAGCCCAGCCATTCCCCACTTGCCAGTTTGGGGAGGTACTTTTTTCGCTGCTCCTCGCTTCCATATTCATAGATGGGAAACATCACCAGGCTGCCCTGCACGGAAGCCGTTGAACGAACCCCGCTGTCACCCCGCTCCAGTTCCTGCATCATCAAACCGTAACTGATATAATCCAGTCCGCCCCCGCCATAGGCCGAGGGGATGGTAGGCCCAAAGCAACCCAGATCGCCCAGTTGCTTTACGATCTGCTCGGGAAAGTCCGCTCTTTGGGCATATTCTTCGATGATCGGGGATATCTCCTTTTTAACATAGGCTCTTACTGTTTCCCGGATCATCTTCTGCTCGTCCGTCAGCAGATCGTCCAGTTGTAAATAATCCGGACTTGTAAACAGGTCTGTTCGTGCAGCCATGTCAATTTCTATTAATGTGGCTGCTAAGATAAATAAATTAAGTGCGAAGCCGGAAAATAGGGATCGGGGCAGGGAAGTTTTTCGTTTCGGGTTTTTCGTTAGAGAGTTTTAAACTGACCCTCCGGGAGAAAAGCCCTGAGCAACTGTCACGTTTGGGTTTGATGATCTCTGGTTCATGAGGATCTAACCTGACAGGTTAAGACCAGACCCTTCCAAAAATCAACCTGTCAGGTTGTGGCTTGATGATCTCTGGTTCATGAGGATCTAAACTGACAGTTAAATTGATCACATTTCCCACGCTCCTTTGATTTTCAGCACTTTTTCAATCACGTCTCTTACGCAACCCATGCCGCCGTTGTGAGGAGAAATATAATGAGCTATCTTTTTAACTTCGGTAACGGCATCCGCCGGACAACAGGCCAACCCTGCGGTTTGCATCACCCCGTAGTCGGGGATATCATCTCCCATATACAGCACCTCTTCTTTTTGGAGCCGGCGCTCCCGCATGTAAAAATTTAATTGTGTTTTCTTGTCCTGCACGTTCTGAAAAACATCGGAGACGCCCAGTCCGGTGAGCCTTTCCTGCGCCGGTGCCGAATGAGAGCCGGAAATGACGGCAACTTTGTATCCTTTTCTGACGGCCAGCTGGAGGGCATAACCGTCCTTGATATTCATCCGGCGAACCCATTCCCGGCCGGGGAATAACCACAATCCGCCATCGGTTAATACCCCGTCCATATCAAATATAAAGGTAGTAATGGAAGCAAAACGTTCGAGGAGATTCATTCAAAAAGAATTATGTTTTTGATCAGATCAGTTTTGATCAGGGTTTAAAAGTATAGAATAATTGTTATTGATGCTTCGGTTCCCTGGTATAATCAACGGAAGTACAAAGGTGAGAGTCAAGCACTACCGTTCAGTCGTCAATCCTCCGCCGGTTCCACAGGGGTATTGGGGGTGCTTGAATACGATCCCGCCTGCGTTCCTTAAAAAGCCTTATTTTTAACCCATCAATAATACCACTACTCGTGAAACGGAATCTTTGGTTTTCTCTTTTTCTTTTCTTCAGTGTTGTTATCATCAATGAGGCTGTTGCGCAAAAGATGTATATATCGCCTGCCGGTGACGACGCGAACCCCGGCACGGCGGAACAACCGCTGGCAACGCTAACAGCGGCGAGAGATGGTATCCGGTTGTTTAAAAAACAAAACCCTTCCTATGATCAACCCTTGCAGATCATTGTGCAAAAAGGCGACTACCTCATGCCGGAGACACTGGAGCTCACCCCGGAAGATGGAGGCAGCCCGAGCGCCCCGCTCGTTTTTAAAGGTGAGGAAGACGCCGTTTTATACGGTGGAAAATATCTTAACCGGTTTACTGAGGTATCCGATCATTTGTGGAAGATTGAAGTTCCTGAAGTAAAACAATACGGCTGGCAGTTTGAACAACTCTTTGTAAATGGGGTGCGGGCTACCAGGGCAAGGACGCCGGATGATGATTTTTTTAACCCGGTATCGGTTAAGGAAACCGTTATTGTGAGAGGAAGCGGCCGTGCCCCGGAACTGGCCGTGCAACAAATAAAAATACCGGCTGATGCGGCTAAATGGCTGAAGGATTTAGACGGCAAGGCGTTGAAAAAAGCGGTGGTTGTTTTTTATCACCACTGGGATAATACCAAAAAGCCTGTTCAGTTTTATAACCCCGCCGATACTTCCATTTATATCAGCGGCGAAGGGATGAAACCCTGGAACGCAATCAATGCTTCCTCTACCTTTTATATTGAAAACATCCTGTCTGCCCTCGACACTCCCGGAGAATGGTATCTCGAACCTTCGGGTACTTTGTATTACTATCCCCGTCCGGGAGAAACCATTGAAACGGCCACCGCTATGGCGCCGGTATTGGAAAAATTTATTACCATAACGGGCAGTGCGGTAACCGGGGAAAAAGTACGGAATATCCGTTTTGAAAATCTTGACTTTCGCGTAACGGGTTACAGGATGCCGCCGGACGGGGTGGAGCCTGCCCAGTCCGCAGCGCCTGTTGCAGCAGCTATAGAAATGGATTTTGCAAGTAATATTATTTTCACCAATTGTGAAGTTTCGGGTACGGGTGGCAGTGGGATCTGGTTTCGGAGAGCCTGCGATAACGGGCTGATTGAACATTGTTATTTGCACGACTTAGGTGCCGGCGCGGTCAAGATAGGAGAGACGATGCTGCGTGATGATCCCGCTGAAGTGACGAACCATATCCGGGTGGTAAACAACATTGCCCGGTCCGGCGGTCATGTTTTTCCCTGTGCCGCCGGGATGATCATTTTTCACGGAAGCGATAACGAGTTGTTGCATAATGACATTGCTGATTTCAAATACACCGGCGTATCTGTCGGCTGGGTTTGGGGCTATACCCCCAGCCCTTCCAAACGCAACAGGATAGAATACAATCATATCCATCATTTGGGATGGGGGGTGTTGAGTGATATGGGCGGCGTATATACCTTAGGCGCATCGGAAGGTACAACCGTGAGTAACAATGTGATCCATCATATTTATTCGCTGGATTATGGAGGATGGGGATTGTACACCGATGAAGGCTCAGCCGGTATCATTATGGAAAACAACCTGGTATATAATTGCAAGAGCGCGGGCTTTCATCAGCATTACGGAAAAGACAATATCATCCGGAATAATATTTTTGTAAACAGCATCAAATCACAGCTACAGGCAACGCGGGTGGAAGATCATCTTTCTTTCTCTTTTACCAACAACATCCTGTACTATAATGGTGGCCCCCTGTTGAGCAGTAGTTGGTCAAAGGTGAATATGCTTTCCGATTATAACTGCTATTGGAATGGAGGTAAGGAAAAAGTTCTTTTCGGAACGAAAACCTTTGCGGAATGGCAGAAGGAAGGGAAAGATAAACACTCCGTCATTGCCGATCCGGGCTTTACCGGAGTGCAAAATTTTGATTTCAGGTTGAAGAATAGAAAAGTAGCTCAAAAAATTAAATTCCGGCCATTTGATTATTCTAAGGCCGGGGTATATGGTTCGGATGCATGGGTGCAAAAGGCCCGATTGGAAGCCGCCCGCTTAAAACTTTTTGATGAAATGGTGCAGGAACATGAACGGAAAACAAGGAAATAAGAATTTAGTTCCCTAACTTGTACTCTTTTTTTTAGAAATCATAAAAGTGCTGCATAAGAACTTTGTTTTGGTTTCCTCGCTTTCCCGTTCTGAAGAATGCCTGGTGGTTAACTATTATTAAGATATTAAATTTTAATCAAAAATCCGAATGCGTAAAAGGCAACTCTCTCTTTTATTTTTCCTGGTAATTTTCGTTTTCAAAAGCAACGCCCAGGAACAACCGGTGTTTACTGAAATTCCACTCAACAATCCCGATGCCTTTGATAATCCGGGAAGCAACTGGGTGATGGCTTCCGATGTAATAGCCAACATGGATAAAGAAGGAGAACTTAAACCGGTCCGCGGCACTGGTATCCTGGTCAATCTGAACTCAAAAAAAAGCAGAAGCCATTTGATAACAAAAGAACAATTCGGGGATGTAGAAATAGAACTGGATTTTATGATGGCTAAAGGTTCTAACTCGGGGATTTACCTGCAGGGCAGGTACGAAGTTCAGTTGTTCGACAGTTGGACAAAAACGAATCCTTCTTACTCCGATTGCGGGGGTATTTATCAACGATGGGACGATGCAAAGAATAAGGGATTTGAGGGAACAGCGCCTTTGGTGAACGTTGCGAGAGCGCCGGGATTATGGCAGCATTTGCAGATCCGTTTCCGGGCGCCGCGATTTGATAACAAGGGTACAAAAATAGAAAACGCCCGCTTTGAGTCTGTTTACCTGAATGGCGTGCTGGTGCAGCAACAAATCGGTCTGACGGGTCCAACGAGGTCTTCGTTGTCTGATGAGGAAACCGCTACCGGCCCCTTAATGATCCAGGGCGATCATGGAAATTTGGCGATCCGCCATATTAAATACCGCAGCATACACAGCGAAAATGACACGCCCGAAAAGATCCGGATGCCCAATCCAATTTTAATAGATCCGGGTGAAAAGCCGTACTTGCTGCGCAGTTTCCTCAGCTATGGCAATAAGATGATCACCCATGCCATTTCTGTAGGGAATCCCAACCAGGTGAATTATTCTTACGATTTAAAACGGGGCGCTTTATTACAAATATGGCGGGGAAGATTTGCTGATGCAACAGACCTTTGGCTCAGTCGCGGAGAGCCTTATCAAAGGATCGTTCCGCTTGGCAGCGTAGTTACATTATCGGATGCCCCATCGTTAGCGGTATTAAATGATAAGATGCAAACGCCATGGCCGGACAGTATTTCTTTTGATGAGGTACAAACTCATGGCTACGTGCTGGACCCAAATAAAACGCCAACCTACCAGTACAGTATTTATGGAGCCACTGTTAATGACAAGATATTTTCGCCGGGCGCTAATGGAATCCGGAGGGAGATCATTGCCCGGGATGCACCCGCTAACCTCTACCATCGGATCGTGGCATCCAAAAAAATAGAATGGATCCGGAAAGGCTGGTACGCTGTGGACGATAAGTCGTACTATATTTCAATTGATGAAAAGCTTCAGCCCGTTATCAGGCAGTCGGGCGCCTTGTGGGAGCTTTTGGTTCCTATCGTTAAGTCTGATGTTCCGGTATCTTATTCTCTTATCTGGTAATTTTAAAACAATGACAACTTTAATATATTCCTTTTTTATCAGTCCCGCAAAACGTGTGCTCAGCCTGCTGCTTTTCATGATAGCTTCTTTTAGTCTAACCGCACAACCCTCTTCAGACACGACCGTTCATGTGCAAAAGGAAGAAGATTTTTATACCATACAAACGGTACCCATACCCGAAGGCATTTTACTGGAAGTAGGGGGAATGACTTTTTTACCCGATGACGCGCTTGCGGTTTCCACGCGCAGAGGAGAGGTATGGATTATTACCAATCCGTATATGAAAAATGGTCAGCGGCCGAGTTACAAATTGTTTGCACAGGGGATGCACGAAGTGCTTGGCCTGAATTATATCAATGGCGACCTGTACGCGGTTCAGCGGTCTGAGCTAACGCGCTTACGCGACTTAGACGGCGACGGAGAAGCGGATGAGTATAAAACCGTGTATTCCTGGCCGTTAGCGGCCAATTATCATGAATTTGCTTATGGACCGGTATTGGATAAGGAGGGCAACATGATCATTACCCTGAATCTGGGTTGGGTGATAGACCACGGAGAAAGCCTCTCCAAATGGCATGGATGGATGATCAAGATCACGCCCGATGGGAAAATGAAGCCTTTTGCTGCCGGTATGCGGTCGCCCGCGGCCTTTGCACTTAATGACCAGGGCGATATTTTTTACGCCGAAAACCAGGGCGACTGGGTAGGCTCGGGGAGTATTACCCATGTAGCGGAGGGAGATTTTGTGGGCAATCCGGCCAGCCTGGTTTGGTCGCATCTGCCGGGTTCGACGGTGACATTAAAGAAGGAAGATATACCCGATACCGGGGAACCTAAATACGATGTGGCAAAACGGGTGCCCGGGTTAAAGCCGCCATCCGTTTGGTTTCCGCATACCATCCTGGGAATCTCCACTTCCGGAATTCTCAACTATGACAGGCACGGAAATATGGGCCCTTTTCAGGGGCAATTATTCGTAGGCGATCAGGGACAAAGTAAGATCATGCGGGTGTACCTGGAGAAAGTGAAAGGCGTTTACCAGGGCGTGGTTTTTCCTTTCCGGGAAGGATTTTCTTCGGGTATTTTAAGAATCAACTGGGGATCAGATGGAAGTATGTTTGTTGGGATGACATCCCGCGGCTGGGGAGCTACCGGAAGAGAAAAATATGGTTTACAGCGGATGGTATGGAATGGAAAATCCGCTTTTGAAATGAAGACAGTTAAAGCCCAACCCGACGGTTTCGAAATTGAGTTTACAGAACCTGTTGATCCCGGTTCGGCGAAAGATGTCAACTCATGGAAGCTCTCCAGCTTTACTTATCAATATCATCACAACTACGGCAGCCCGGTGATTAACCAGGGAACTTGTCCTATAAAAGCCATCGAGGTCTCTCCCGATCGTTTGAGCGTTCGCCTGGTTGTGGATAGTTTAAGACTGGGTTATATTCATGAAATAAAAGCGGAAGGGATATTGTCTGCCGAACGGAATACCCTCCTTCATAATTTTGGCTATTATACGCTTAACCGGTTGCCGGATGGAGAAAAACTGGCTGTTACCGATGCCAACCGGGTAAAAACCGCGCATACGCACGTTGATATGCCGGGGAATATGAAGCCGGGAGTCGCTGTGAACAAAGCGATAACTACAAAGCATCTGACGCGGCAGCCGGCAGACTGGGTCAACGGCGCGGATCGCACGATAACGATAGGTACCAGACCCGGATTGAAATTTGATATGGAAACCATCACCGTTAAGGCCGGTTCCAGGATAAAGCTGGTATTTGATAACAACGACGATATGTTGCACAATTTTGTTATCACCCTGCCGGGAGCTGCCGATCGCGTTGGCGAGGCAGCAACGCGTTTGGGGCTGAATGGTGAAAAAAGCAGCTATGTGCCCTCTATGCAGGACGTGCTGTTTCATACGCGTTTATTAGGACCTTCCGAAAAGGAAGCTATTTATTTTACCGCGCCGTCAAAGCCGGGGGATTATCAATACCTGTGTACTTATCCGGGGCATTACCTGGTGATGAGGGGCGTGTTGAAGGTAACGAGATAATTTGATAATGCTTGCCCCGACGAATGAAGGGGTGAAAACGAATTCCGGCCGGTACCCTATGCAGGAGGGTCAGACCGCAAAATAATTTGAAGAGGTGTTGATCTGATCCCGAATGTTCTGAATTTGGAAAGGGGAGCGAATTGTATCTTAGCAATAAAAATATCAGTTGATGAAAAAAATCATCTCAAAAATAGTGGCAGTATGCCTGTGCATTCTGGTTATGCAGCCTGCCGTTGCCCAATCTTCAGGAGAAAAGATCAGGTTACTGATTGTTGACGGACAGAACAACCACGGCAACTGGCCGCAAACCACACAACTGATGAAAGGTTATTTGGAAGAAACGGGACTCTTTGATGTGGATATTGCTACCACGCCCCCGGAAGGCGGAGATATGCAGATTTTTAAACCGGTGTTCAATAATTATAAAGGAGTGGTCTTAAACTATAACGGAGATGCATGGCCGAAAGAAACCAATGACGCTTTCGAAGCGTTTGTCAGGAATGGTGGTGGTGTGGTATCGGTACATGCGGCTGACAACGCCTTTCCGGAATGGCGGGAATATAATAAGATGATCGGCTTAGGCGGATGGGGAAACCGAAGTGAAAAGAACGGCCCTTATGTATATTATAACCAGGACGGAAAAATAGTACGCGATAGCAGCCCGGGCATAGGAGGCAGTCATGGAAAGTTTCATGCTTTTAAGATAGTTACCCGCAATAAAAAGCATCCCATCACTAAGGGACTTCCTCTTACGTGGATGCATAACAAAGATGAATTGTACGACCGTCTCCGGGGCCCGGCAGAAAATATGGATATCCTGGCTACGGCTTATAGCGCCAAAGACCAGAATGGTACCGGACGCGATGAGCCTGTGATGATGGTGATCCGTTATGGCAAAGGCAGGATTTTTCATACTACCTTAGGTCATGCCAATGAATCGCAGCAATGCGTGGGTTTCATCACTTTTTTCCAGAGAGGCGCTGAATGGGTAACGACCGGTAAGGTAACCCAGAAAAAACCGGCTGATTTTCCGGGAGAGGATAAGATAAGCGTACGCCGCTGATATAACGGGTATTTTTTGGTTGGGTAAACTGAACGGCAGGCGGCAGCGCTTCTGCTTCATTCATGCTAAGCCTGGAAAGTATTTTATTTTCAGTATGAATAAAATGAATATAATTATAATTCCCCGTACTCTGCCGGTATTATTTCGGGAATGCATTTTCTGCCTGGTTTAATCCCTGCTGAAATACAGCAGCTTGCTTTTCAACTGTTCCCAAAACTGCCGTACTTTCCCGGGGTTTTGCTTCCATTGGTTAAAATAATCTTCAGCTTCTTTACGGCGGTATGCATCTATTTCAGCCATGACTTCATTTTGCAGTTGTTTATCGGCAGCCAGCGCTTTTTCATAAAACATTTTTTCCACTTCATGAAAGGCCGCTCTTTCGTTTTGCCAGGCCAGCTTTTTCTGCAATACGGCATCCTGCACTTTTTCTTCATACAATCCCGAAGGCATCATGAGCTTGGTAAGCAATGGCATCAGCTCTATCAGCATAATGATCATGATCACCAGCCGGTAGCGGTATTTAACAGGAGGGTGGGTAAGCATCAGGTCGTCTAAAGTTTCTATGCGGGTCAAAAAGCCATCCGACAGCCCGGATTCAAACTCGCCTATACGTAACTGTATGTTATTCTCTACTTTCTTTTCCTTTGCCAGCGCACTGTCTAAAGGCGCCTGCATCGTTCTTTTCCAGGCTATCATGTCTTCTTCCGCTTTCAGGTAGGCCATTTTCTTTACACGGGCTATGGTATATTCGCCAATTTTTCCGGAACCACCGGTGCCGTCTGTTTCACGGATATAGGCATTCTTGAGGTCAAGAATTTCCTGTTCCCGGCTTTTCTGTTCACTGCGGATGCGGTCAATTTCCAACCTGGCTTCCTGTAGCGGTATGGTATTTTCCTGTCGTATTTGTTGGATATATGCTGCTGTTTTCTTTTCTTTTACTACAGGCAGGTGCGCATCCACATCTTTTTTAAAAAGCATCAATACCACAGGCTGCGATAAAAAGAAGCCGATGGTAAGTGCAAGTACCAGCCTTACGGATAGCGACAGCCAGCGGTTCTTTCCGCCGTTGCTGTTAATGCCGGCAATGAGGCCGCGGTCTATGGTAAGGATCACAAATCCAAAAAAAGCGGCAGCAGGCAAAATGATCAGGATGTCATCAAATAAAGTAGAAAAGAAATAGCCCCAGGCCAAAGTGGCAAAGATCCAGGTAGCCATTACCGTGTAGCCGATTACGGTATAACGGAACCTGTCCGGCCCGCAATCCTTCATCAGCCTGGCATCGGCTGCCGCCATCCACCATAATATTTTATCCCATGAAGATATTTCAGTATGGTAGTTGGATGGTGAGGTGGACGAAGAATCCGGCGTTGGTTGATCTGATATGTAATTCATGTTGACGAGGATATAAAAGTGATAAACCTTGTTTTACTTTCCCGGGCGGGTGCCGGAACGGTTCTTTTCAGCACTCTTCTTTTTGGCTGGATGAACGCCGTTATTAAACATCGAAATAAAGATTTTCAGTATTACATGAGATGTTAATTTTTATCCCGCATTTTTTCACCGGGCAGGTATCCTACTTGAAGGTTCTTTTCACGAAGGGATCGGGAGGCAGGAGAATGATGGACTGCAGGCGGCCTTTGTTCTGTATGGCAGGAGTTATATGATACCGGGAGAAGTTTGCATACGCAGTAATGGCAGATCAATATAATTTGTTAAATAACAAATTCCCTTATTCAGGCACTCTTTTTCTTCCCGGTGTTCAGAAAGCAACGTATGATACGAAGCACCTGCTTTGGCACCGCAGCGGCGGGGAAGGAGCCTTAGAACAGATCTTTGATGATGGCAGAGCGGGCGTCCGGTGAGGGAAGATCAGCCGGGCGACATATTTATTTCAATACTTCTTCCAGGAACAATAAAGTATGTTTCCATGCCCGCTTTGCCATTACTTCGTTGTAATCGGGCGACAGGGGATTGGTGAACGTGTGCTTCGAATAGGCGTAAGTGATGATCTGCCAGTCGGCTTTGCCTTCGTTCATCTCTTTAATAAGATCATTCATGATTTCCGGGGTTACTCCTCTGTCCTCCGCGGGGTTCTCGATCAGTATCTTCGTTTGCAGGAGACCGTTGGTCCGGTCAGCATCTTTACCCAATCCGCCATGAATAGAGACAATGCCCTGTACCGGTAAGCCGCCTCTCGCAGCTTCCAGCGCACCTGTGCCGCCAAAGCAGTAGCCTATCACGGCAATCTTACCGGCATCTGCCCCGGCGTTTTTCAGTTGCGCTAAAGCCAGGGA
This sequence comes from Chitinophagaceae bacterium, assembly GCA_023957125.1. Classification (GTDB taxonomy): domain Bacteria; phylum Bacteroidota; class Bacteroidia; order Chitinophagales; family Chitinophagaceae; genus Agriterribacter. The sequence goes on along the minus strand of JAMLHL010000002.1, from coordinate 312,986 downwards.
GATACGATGCTGATAAGCCCGGTGATCCTGTCGGTATTGTCCGGCTATTTTCGCCGCCGCCGCATTGTCTGCCGGGATATTGCCTTCCCCATAGATATCTGCAATGAAAGCGATGTATCCCTGTTTTTCCAACGCAACGGCGGCTTCTTTCGCCTCTTCATCAATTCCCTTCCAGGCGGGTAAAATCAACACCCCCGGCAACCTCTTATTCGCGTTTGAAGTTATCAGTCCGTTGAGCTTTTGCGAGCCGTCGTTGTAGGCTACCGGCTTCAGTTGCTGCGCCTTGGTAGCGTTCAGGATACCTGTAATGGACATAAGGAGAAATATTTTCTTCATGGTATGACTTTTTGAAGCAGGTGGTATGGGGTGTCAGGTTACAGGTTTCAGGTTTCAGGTTTCAGGTATGAGGTTGCCGATACCTGATACCTAACTCCTCATACCCCACGGCTCAAAGCTGAAAACTCACGGCTTTCTGGCGTTTTCATTATATATCAATGGCTTCTCCGTAGGCGGCAGCGGTAGCTTCTTTAATGCCTTCACTGATAGTAGGGTGAGGATGAGAAGCATTCAGAATTTCATGATAGGTAGTTTCCAGCTTCCGGGCTACCGATACCTCGGCAATCAGCTCGGTTACATTATAACCGATCATGTGGGCGCCGAGAAATTCACCGTATTTGGCATCAAAAATAACCTTGATGAATCCTTCCGTAGCTCCGGCAGCGGTTGCTTTTCCGGAGGCCACCAACGGAAATTTGCCTACTTTGAGCTCATACCCGGCTTCTTTCGCAGCTTTCTCCGTATAACCGATGGAGGCCACTTCCGGCGTGCAATAGGTACAACCCGGAATGTTGTTGTAATCCAACGGTTCGGGCAGATGTGCAAGTTTCTTTTCACTATGGGCCATGTGTTCTGCAGCCACAATACCTTCCTTACCGGCCACGTGTGCCAGCGCCTGCCCCGGAGCGCAATCTCCTATGGCGTAAATACCCGGCACATTGGTTTGCTGGTATTTATCCACTAAAATTTTTCCCCGTTCCGTTTTTATGCCCAGGGACTCAAGTCCTATATTTTCGAGATTGGCTACAATGCCTGCGGCGCTTAAAATGATATCGGCTTCGAGCGTGATCTCTCCTCCGCCGGTCTTAACTTTTGCCTTTACACCGTCGCCATTCGTATCGGCGCTTACCACTTCGCTGTTCGTGTATATGGTTATACCCTGTTTTTTAAATTGTTTTTCCAGTTCTTTTGACACTTCTTCATCTTCTACGGGTACGATCCTCGGTAAAAATTCCACAATGGTTATTTTGGTACCGATGGTATTGTAAAACTCTGCAAATTCGACCCCGATAGCGCCACTGCCCACTACGATCATACTCTTTGGCTGAACGGTTAAGGCCAATGCTTCCCGGTACCCTATAATTTTCTTCCCGTCTATAGGCAAACTCGGCAGTTGGCGGGAACGGGCGCCGGTGGCTATCACAATGTATTTGCCTTCCACCAGTTGCGTTTTTCCGTCAGCGCCGGTAACTTCTATCTGGCCTTTTCCTTTCAGCTTTCCATGCCCCATGATCACGTCAATCTTGTTCTTCCTCATCAAAAACTGAACGCCTTTGCTCATCTTATCGGCTACTCCGCGGCTGCGTTTGATAATGGCTTCAAAATTGGCTTTCACATCACCCGCTTCCAATCCATAATCTTTGCTGTGCTTCATGGATTCATATACCTGGGCGCTTTTTAACAGCGCTTTTGTGGGAATACAACCCCAGTTAAGACATATACCTCCCAGGCTCTCTTTTTCGATAATAGCTACTTTAAATCCTAATTGTGAAGCCCTGATAGCTGCCGGATAACCACCCGGACCACTACCCAAAACAAGTACATCGTATGCCATGACAGAATTATGTGTTTAGTAAAGAATGGATACAGACGAGCACCGGATCCTTCCCCCGGTTTTACACATCTGGTTTGAGGTGCGAAAATACTTGCAAAACGGCAAACCACAAAAAGGCATAAAAAAACGCCACCGGTTAAAGTGACGTTTTGTTTGTTGCGAGGGGAAGGTTCGAACTTCCGACCTTCGGGTTATGAGCCCGACGAGCTACCGCTGCTCTACCTCGCGATATAAATTAGTTTAATCTTTCAGTAAATCCTGTTCTCCCGATCAACAACTATACGGAATAGTTTGTTTCTCTAAAGGAGGTGCAAAGTTACTGGTATATTTTTAACCCTCCAAACAATTTTTGTTTCTGTTACCTTTGCAGCAATTGTTGGATTGTAAATGAAAGTTGGATTCGTTAATATCTTCGGTAAACCCAATGCGGGTAAAAGTACCCTGCTCAATGCGCTTATCGGGGAGAAGCTGGCGATTGTTTCCCCGAAGGTGCAAACCACACGGCATCGTATTAAGGGCTTTCTGAATGCCGAAAACTACCAGATCATTTTTTCAGATACGCCGGGCATTATTGAACCCCGCTACAAATTGCACGAGAAAATGATGCAATCGGTGAAGAATAGTCTTGAAGACGCCGACTTAGCGCTGTTGCTGGTAGATATCAATGAAAACCAGGAAGAAGCGAACGCCATTTTCGAAAACCTTACACTAAAGGTTCCCGCTATAGTGGTGTTGAATAAGATGGATGCGGCTTCGGCAGACAGGATAAAACAGGCAGAGGATTATTTTAATTCAAAGCCGTATTGTAAAAAAATTATTGCAATTTCGGCGCTCAAAAAGGTAAACACTTCACTTTTGCTTGAAACCATCCTTGAATTGTTGCCGGAAGGAGAGCCGTTCTATGATAATGATGACCTGACCGATTTACCCACCCGTTTTTTTGTAGGAGAAATTATTCGTGAAAAAATATTTGAGCTCTTTCATGAAGAGATCCCTTACCATACCACCGTGGTTGTGAGAGAATTTAAGGAAAAAACCACCTTAATAAAAATAACGGCGGAGATCATTGTGCACCGGGAATCACAGAAGGCGATTATTATAGGTGAAAAGGGGAAAATGATCCGGCAGATCGGGATAATGGCAAGGGAAGAGATAGAGCAATTCCTGGACAGCAAAGTGTTCCTGGAATTATTTGTGAAAGTGAGGCCCAAATGGAGAGATAACGAAACGCATTTGAAGGAATATGGATATTAAGGATGGCGGGTCGCAAGTTGCAGGGTTCAGGTTTTAGGGGAGGCTTCCCTGCAATCATACCTGAAACCTGTAACCTGAAACCTGAGACCTGCAACCCAAGACCTCAAGCCTCTCGGTAAGAATAATTTCACGCAGAGACGCAAAGGCGCAAAGGAGTTGATGAGGTATCAGGTGAGACAGCCATCAGCCGTGAGTTTTCAGCTTTGAGCCGTGGGGTATGAGGAGTTAGGTCTCAGGTATCGGCTACCTCGTACCTGCAACCTGAGACCTGAGACCTGTAACCTGAAACCTAAGATTTTTTATGAGTTTTACAGTAGCAATAACCGGACGACCCAATGTAGGTAAGAGCACTTTTTTTAACCGCATGCTTGAACAACGAAAAGCGATTGTGGACAATATAAGCGGCGTTACCCGTGATCGGCAGTATGGTGTAGCCGAGTGGAACGGCAAGAGTTTTAATATTATTGATACCGGTGGTTTCGTGCCCGACAGCGACGATGTTTTTGAAGTAGAAATACGCAAGCAGGTGGCTATTGCTATTAAAGAAGCCAATGCCGTTATTTTCATGTGCGATGCGGCTACCGGTATTACTGTTTTGGATGAAGCCATGGCCGATCTGCTGCGCCAGTCTGAGAAACCCGTTTTCCTGGTGGTGAACAAGGTGGATAATCCCGAGCGGATGTTGGATGCCACCGAATTTTACAGCATGGGCTTTGACCGGATCCATTTTCTTTCCAGCATCAGCGGCAGCGGAACCGGGGAGTTGCTGGACGACCTAACAGCATTGATACCTGAAACGGAAGCTGTATCGGAACTTGAAAAAAGCAGTCTTCCCAAATTTGCTATCATCGGACAGCCGAATGTGGGTAAGTCCTCCTTATTGAACGCGCTCATAGGAGAGGAGCGCACCATTGTGAGTAATGTTGCGGGAACCACCCGGGATACGATCCATACGCATTACAACCTGTTCCAAAAAGAATTTATCCTGATAGATACAGCAGGCATCAGGCGAAAGGACAAGGTGGACAAGGCGCTTGAGTTTTATGCCGTGATCCGCGCCATTAAGGCAATGGATGAAGCGGATGTTTGTTTATTAATGCTGGATGCCGTCAAAGGTATTACCGCACAGGATATTAACATATTTTCCCTTGCAGCCCGTAAAGGAAAGGGAATTGTAATGCTGGTGAATAAATGGGACCTGATGGAAAAAGATACCCATACGGCGAAAAATTATGAAAATGAGATAAAGAACCGCCTGGCGCCCTTCACGGATATCCCCGTGCTGTTCATTTCCGCGTTGGACAAGCTGCGCATATTCAAGGTGGTAGAAACGGCATTGCAGGTGTATGAAAACCGTAACCGGAAGGTACCTACTTCCAAGCTCAATGAAGTGATATTAAAAGCGGTGGCGGCTTACAAAGCTCCGGTAGTACGTGGCAACCAGGTAAAAATTAAATATGTTACGCAATTGCCTACTGCGGTCCCCAGCTTTGCTTTTTTCTGCAATTTTCCCGACCGGATAAAACAACCCTATAGAAATTATCTTGAAAACCAGTTAAGAGCTAACTTTAATTTTACAGGCGTTCCCCTGCGTTTGTTTTTTAGAAAAAAATGATCCACCGGATTAGAAAGGGTTGTCACCATTCGGCTCTTGCGGCGGCGGTCACGGATAAGGGCGAGAAGTCATTTTCGAAATATTTGTAATAGGCAGTTATAGCGATCATTGCAGCGTTATCGGTGCAGTATTCAAAAGCAGGAATGAAAGTATTCCATTTGTATTTTTCACCGGCTTCCCTGAATGCGGTACGTAAACCGCTGTTGGCCGAAACACCGCCTGCAAGGCATACGTTTTTAATGCCGGTTTGGAGGGTGGCTTTTTTCAGCTTGTTCAGCAAAATGGTAACAATGCGGTGTTGCACGGAGGCGCAGATATCCGCGAGGTTATTTTGAATGAAGGTTTGTTTTTCTTCTTCGGTGGCTATAGCGTTTTCTTTGAAAACATAGCTTTTGCCTGCATTTTGTAAAAAATATAGGATTGCCGTTTTAACCCCGCTAAAGCTGAAATCAAGCCCTTCTATCCTGGGTTCAGGGAAAGAGAATCGTTCCGGGTCTCCGTCTTTTGCGTATTTATCTATTAAGGGCCCGCCGGGATATGGAAGCCCCAGCAGTTTAGCGCATTTGTCAAAGGCTTCTCCTGCCGCATCGTCAATGGTTTCGCCGATAACCTTCATCTGCAACGGAGCCTCGCACAAAACGATCTGGGTGTGCCCGCCGCTCACCGTCAGGCATAAGAAAGGAAAATTGGGCCGCGGGTCGTCAATCAGGTTGGCCAACACATGCGCCTGCATATGATGTACGGCAATTAAAGGAACATCCAACGACAATGCCATTGATTTAGCGAACTGTGCGCCTACCAGCAGGGAGCCGATGAGCCCCGGCGCCCGGGTAAACGCGATGGCGTTCAGATCGTTGAGCGTACAACCGGCTTTTTGTAAGGCGCCGTCCACCACCGGCACAATGTGCTGCATGTGCGCCCTGGAGGCCAGTTCGGGTACCACGCCTCCGTATTGCTCGTGTATTTTCTGCGTTGCGATAAGATTGGAGCGTATCTGCCCGTTCACGCAAACGCTGGCTGAAGTTTCGTCACAAGAAGATTCAATGCCGAGGATGGTAACACAGTCTGCTTTTTTTTGCATAGGCAAAAATAGGCAGAATTTATGGTGTGAGGTAATTGACCGATTTTATGTGAACCGGCAATGCCCCGCTTTCGGAGGAATATTTCAGGGAATCAACATTATAGCCGATCAACACTTTCTGTCCTGCCGTCAACACCACATCTTCAGTGAGGGTGGAAGGGTGTAGCGTAACTCCCTGATCCGTTATTATTCCCAGAAAATGTTGACCCGTTGAATCGGTTACCAGCGTTACGGTCCCGGACGTTTGGTTTTTGAAGCCGATCTCTTCTTTCTCCTTTGAGAATATAAAAAGAAGAAAGGACGTTACACCCAGAAAGACTATGTATAAAAATTTTATCATAGGATAATCTTTAAGTGAGTTAAAATAGTCTCTATGATTGTTAACGAAAAAACAGGAATAATATTATATATCTTCAGGGAGCTGTCATCTGTTTCAGCAACACCGGTTTATTTAGACCGGATGGCAACCACGGGATCCATGCGGGCCGCAATGGTAGCCGGGATAATCCCGGCTAAAAGCCCGATGGTGATGCAGATCCCAACGGCTAATGCGAGGAGCTCGTAAGAGATATGAACCTTGAAATTGAGGGCGCCTGTTACAATTTGGGCTATAGCGAAGATCAGTAAAAGCCCGATGGCTCCTCCTATGATGCAGATGAAAGCCGATTCAAGAAGGAATTCGGATAAAATAGTCCTTTTCTTGGCCCCGATGGCCTTTTTCAAACCAATAACGGGGGTACGTTCCCTGACGGTTACAAACATGATATTAGCAATACCGAAGCCACCCACCACCAGGCTCAGCAGCCCGATGAGCCAGCCACCCAACTTGATGCTGGAAAACAGTTTGGTGATGGCATCGCTGAAATCGCTGACCGCATTGAGCGAAAAATCGTCTTCCGTTCCGGGGCTCAAACGGTGAATAGCCCTCAATGCTCCGCGCAGCTCATCCTTCAGAGCTTCTGTGGTAATACCCGGAATTCCCTGTACCATAAAAGTGGGTCCGGAATAGCGTTCTTCAAACAGGGTTTTGAAGAAACGGTAGGGCAGGATCAGGCAGTCGTCGAAATTCCAGCCACTGATCAGAAGGCTTTTCCCCTGCTTCTTAATAACGCCGATGATATTAACCCTCCTGTTTTTCAGGGTGATGGTTTTTCCGAGCGCCCGTTCTGCCGAACCAAATAACTTTTCAGCGTTTTCGTACCCCATCACCCCATTATCGGCGCCTCTTTCCATATCGGAGAGCGTTAAATAGCGCCCATATTGGATATCAAAAGGCTGGATGGCGTTGAATTCGTCCGTAACGCCGTAAACAGCCGCGTTTTGGATCATGTCTTTTTCATAGATAATATTTTGTTGCTGGGTTTGTAAAGTAAAAGCGATGTGTTCGATCACATCCGTTTTAGCCCGTATCAGGCGCATTTCATCGTATTTTGGAGAAGGACGCTTTTGGTATTTCCACCAGGGATAATCGCCGTTTGCCCCGGCGGAATAGTCCCATTTATCTATATAAATGGTGTTCGAACCCAGGCTGTTAATTCCTTCCTTGATATTTCTCTCCAGGCTGTCCACCGTGGTTAGTACGCCAATGATACAAAAGATGCCGATGGTAACGCCGAACAGAGAAAGGAATGTACGGAGCTTATTGTTGGTCAGTTCCTGCCAGGCCAACCGGAAACTGGCTGCTAAAATCCGGAGCGTTTTAGACATACATCAAAAATAATCACATAAACCTGAATCAAAAGAAAAAAGTATGGGCGGCGGGAAGAACCCGGATAGAAAATATGCCGGGTTTTGAGCATGCCGTTACCTGTCAGGCTTTTTTCTTTCTTGCTGTTTTTCGGGGAGGATTGGCTTTCAGCTCCTCTATGGTCTTAAGCGCTTCCTCCGGTGTAAGATCGGCCGCCCTTTCCTGTTGCTCCTTGCTCAGCTTATAATTTCGTAATCCCTGCTTCAGGTAAGGTCCGTAAGGTCCGCGGAGCACCTGTATTTTTTCCTTTTCAAAAATTTTAATAGTTCTCTCTTCCTTGGCTTTGCGTTTCTCCACTATGATAGGCGTAGCTTCATCGAGGGTGACCTGGTAAGGATCAAATTCTTTTGGCAGGGAATAAAATTTTTTGTCGTGCGCCAGGTAGGGACCAAATCGCCCGATACTGACGGATACATCGGCGTCTTCAAATTTTCCTAAATTCCGGGGCAGCCTGAAAAGGTCCAACGCCTCTTCCAGGGAAATGGTTTCAATGCTTTGGGTGGCTTTCAGTTTGGCAAACCGGGGCTTTTCCTCATCCTCTGTACTGCCGATCTGCACCATGGGGCCGTACCTTCCCATACGCGCAACAACGGGTTTTCCCGTGCTGGAGTCCACGCCCAGTTCTCTTTCACCTTTTATGCGCTCAGCGGTTTCAATGGTTTTGTTTACCTCCTGCTTAAAAGGAGTGTAAAAATCTTCCAACATTTTATTCCATTTCATTTTTCCCTGCGCCACTTCGTCAAATTCTCCCTCTATCCTGGCTGTAAAGCCGTAGTCCATTATATTTTCAAAATATTGCTTCAGGAAATCCGTTACCACCAGCCCGAGATCAGTCGGGAAAAGCTTGGATTTTTCGGCTCCCGTGGTTTCCTGTTCCGTGAGTTTTGTGATTTTATCGCTCTTCAAAACCAGGATCCGGAAATCTCTCTTTACGCCTTCTTTGTCCCTTTTTTCTACATACCCCCGTTTCAGGATGGTAGAGATCGTGGGCGCATAGGTGGAAGGTCGTCCGATGCCCAATTCTTCTAATTTCTTTACCAGGGAGGCTTCCGTAAAGCGGGGCGCCGGTCTTGAAAACCGCTCCACCGCCTTCATCTCTTTAAATTCCGGCTGCTGTCCTACGGCCAATGGCGGCAATACGCCTTCCGCGGCTTCCTCTTCTATATCTTCTTCGTCCCGGTCTTCCCGGTACACCTTTAAAAATCCTTCAAACTTCAGCACTTCCCCGTGTGCGGTAAGCTCCTCCTTATTGGTGGAAATACCGATCTTAGCCGTGGTTTTTTCCAGTTCCGCATCGGCCATCTGGCTGGCAATGGTTCGTTTCCATATCAGCTCGTACAGCTTGCGACAATCGGTATCTTCCACCTGCAGGGTATCCATTGACGTGGGGCGGATGGCTTCATGCGCTTCCTGGGCGGATTCGTTTTTGTTTTTGAATTTACGGTTCTGCAGGTATTCCTTCCCGTATTGGACGCTGATCTTCTCCGAGATGTCTTTTACCGCTACTTCGCTGAGATTCACGCTATCGGTACGCATATAGGTTATATGCCCGTTTTCATAAAGCTTTTGCGCCAGCATCATGGTACGGCTTACCGAATAACCCATTTTCCGGGAGGCTTCCTGCTGCAGGGTGGAAGTGGTAAAAGGCGCTGCCGGTGATTTTCTGCCCGGCTTCACCTGGATATCCTTAACGGAATATATGGCGCCAATACAGGATTGCAGGAAGTTTTCAGCATCCTGCGCCGCCGGATAACGGCTGCCCTCCGCTTTAAAATTTACGGGTTTGCCGCTGATATCTTTTGCCGCAAATAAAGCCTCTACTTTAAAAGTGCCGATGCTTTTAAAAGCATTGATCTCCCGCTCTCTTTCGGCGATCAAACGAACCGCCACGCTCTGCACCCTGCCGGCGCTCAGGTTGTTGCGCATGCTCATTTTGCGCCACAAGACGGGAGATAATTCAAAACCCACGATCCTGTCGAGGATACGCCTTGCCTGCTGCGCGTTCACCAGGTTCATATCCAGCGTACGGGGCTGCTCTACTGCTGCCCGGATGGCGGGTTTGGTGATTTCGTGAAAAACGATCCGCTTGGTGTCCGCAGGATTTAATCCAAGCACCTCGCACAAATGCCAGCTAATGGCTTCTCCTTCGCGGTCTTCATCCGTCGCCAGCCATACTTCCCCACTTTTCTTTGCCAGGCTTTTTAATTCTTTCACCACTTTTTCTTTTTCTTCGGGAACAATATACCGCGGTGCAAAATGATTGTTAATATCAATCCCCATATCATTTTTTTCCAGGTCACGGATGTGCCCGTAACAACTTTTGACCTCAAAATCCCCACCAAGGATTTTTTCTATCGTCTTCGCTTTTGCGGGTGATTCCACTATTAATAAATTCTTTAAACTCTTTGCCATAATATTCTTTAAACTTAACGACCGAAAGAAAATTGTACCCCGCCCATATAAAGAGAATAAGGGACTACAATGTAAACTTTAGTTACCAAAAATCAAGATGTTGATCCTCAATCACCTGATTATCAGCTATTCCTCAATAATAAATAACCTAAATGGAAAAAATCTCCTGTTGGATTTTCCCTTGTTTAGGAGATGCAATATTAAAGGAAACCATTAAAAAACAAAAAAACCGGTACTTTCATGGAGATTCAAAACAAAATTTCTTTTCCGCTAATTTGCGATCATGGAAGTGGTAATTATAGGTACCGGCAACGTGGCTGACGTGTTGGGACGTAAGATCAGCCGGTGCGGACATCGTATTATAGAGGTAGCCGGCCGGAATGCTGTGCACGCCCAAAACCTGGCGTCCCTGCTTAACAGTCGGGCAATAAGTAGTTTTTCTGATATCAGCCGGAGCGCTGATATATATATTATTGCCGTTGCAGACCAGGCGCTCCATACGATATCCAACTGGTTGCCACCGGTCAGGGAGGGGGTGGTGGTGCATACCGCGGGGGCGGTGAGCCAACAGGTGTTGCAGGGAGTGGCGGAGCACTATGGCGTATTATACCCTTTACAAAGTCTAAAAAGCGGCTATCCCGTTAGTACCGGGATCCCGTTTTTAATTGACGCCGATTCACCCGGAACATTGTCCGTTATCCAATCGTTTTCAGCTTCTCTTTCCAGCCGTGTACAGTTTGCTGATGATGCAATGAGGTTGAAATTACATACCGCGGCCGTTGTGGCGAATAATTTTACCAATTTTCTTTATACGCTCACCCAGGAGTTTTGTGTTTCGGAAAAACTTGATTTTTCATTATTACTCCCGCTTTTGCAGGAAACCGTAAAAAGACTGGAACAACAGCCTGCTGCTTTGATGCAAACCGGTCCTGCCATTCGCAGAGATGAGGAGACGATGGCAAAACACAGATCGGTATTAGCGTCTTACCCCGCACTTGATGAAATATACCGGGAATTTTCCGCCGGTATAGCCGGTTATTATGAGCCGGTTGATAAAAATACATAGCCCGGCAATTTCAAATTTGAAATTTCATTGAGTCGCGTTTATCTTCACGGCATGAAACTGGCAGGCGCATTTTTAAGACTGGTCAGGTATCCCAACCTGATCTTCATTGCGGCAACCCAGTTCCTTTTTTATTTCTGCATCCTTTATCCCGCTCTGCACCCGGGTATTTTTCCGGCAGTAGAATTTAACCTGTTCCTGCTGTTGGTATTTTCCTCGGTCAGTATTGCGGCCGGCGGGTATGTTATCAATGATTATTTTGATTTGAATATTGACCAGGTGAACAAACCTGAACGGATCGTGGTGGAAAAACATATTCACAGGCGATGGGCGATCATCTGGCATTGGCTGTTTTCCACAACCGGGGTGGTTACAGGTTTTTATATTTCATTTGTAACCCAAAACTGGTTGATCGGTTTTTCCAATGTTATTTGTGTATTGTTGCTTTGGGTTTATTCCACCACTTTCAAGAAGAAAATTCTTATCGGCAATATTATTATTTCCGCGCTTACTGCCTGGGTGGTGCTGGTGGTGTTTTTTATGGTGGATTATTTTCCGAAGAACATTGTTCCGGTAGGGGAGACGCCTCTTGTATTGGCGGGGCAGGTACACCGGAGGATCATGCGACTGGCATTTTTATATGGAGGATTCGCTTTTATTATTTCATTGATCCGGGAAGTGATTAAAGACCTGGAAGATATGGAGGGCGATGCCAGGTATGGTTGTAAAACCATGCCCATCGTTTGGGGCGTACCGGTAACCAAGATGTTTGCCGGCGTGTGGCTGATGGTGCTCACGGGCGCAGTGCTGGTGATTCAATTCTACGCGATGTACCTCGGCTGGGGGTGGAGCATCCTGTATTCCATGGCCCTGGTCATTCTGCCTTTATTATGGATTGCCCGAAAATTATATAAAGCGGTGACGGCGGCCGATTACGGGTATCTGAGCCGTGCGGTTAAACTGGTGATGCTTACCGGCATCCTGTCCATGATCTTTTTTAAACTTTATCCTTCATGAACAAAATTGTGCTGGCTTCGTCTTCTCCCCGGAGAAAGCAGTTGCTTGAATGGGCGGAAATAGATTTTGACGTAATGGTATCGGCCATTGAGGAAACCTCTCCCGAAGATTTAACGCCCACGCAGACGGCAATGTATATTGCGAAGCAAAAAGCGTTGGCGGTGAGGAACGGAGAAGAATACAAGCGCTATAAACAAGAATTTCCTGTATTGGGAGCTGACACCATCGTGGTATGTGAAGGAAAAATTCTTGGGAAACCGGGCGACCGGGAAGAAGCGATAAAAATGCTTCACCTGCTATCCGGGAAAAAGCACGAGGTAATTACCGGGGTGGCGATTTTGAATGGAAACGGGGAAAAGATTTTTGCCAATACCACGGAGGTAGGTTTTTACAAATTAAGCCGGGAACGAATTGAGTTTTATGTGAACCGTTACAAACCTTACGATAAGGCCGGCGCTTACGCTATCCAGGAATGGATAGGGGTAGTGGGCATTGAATATATCAATGGAGATTTTTACAATGTTATGGGCTTACCGGTCAGCCGGGTAGTGAGGGAATTGGGAGAAATGGGATTTAAGATTTAAAATTTGAGATTTGAGATTCAGGCAGCAGCACTTTAAAAAACAGATCGAGCGGAAAAAGAAACGGATAGGGTAAAAGCAGGATGAATCCTTAGTTTTACCGTTAATTTAAAACATATATGAAGTTCGTTATCGTATTCCTATCTTTTTTTTTATTGCATTCGAACAGTTCGGTCATAGCTCAAACCGGTACCGGCCGGGATAAGGCGTCCGCTGCAACCATCATCAACCCCAATGATTTTACCGGCACTGATACCGAGCGGATCCGGGCAGCGATCCAAGCGGCTAAAAACACCACGCATAAAATAGTGATCCCCCAGGTGAATTCGAACGGTACCAACCAATGGATAATAGACAGCGCCATTCTATTGCCCGGCGATATGACGGTTATTCTCGACAACTGTATCCTGCAGTTATCCGACAGCAGCAGGGATAATATGTTTCGCAGTGATAATGTAGGGATTGGCGTCAACGGCGTGTCGTGGAATAAAAATATCAGCATCATCGGAATAGGGGAGGTGGTTTTAAGAGGAGCGGATAATCCCAGGGCCACAGGGGATGGGCACAGAACCCTGGTGTTGACGCCCCGGCCAGGGAGGGTAAGCTATGGAAGTGATGCCGGAAAACCCGGCAGAAAGCAAACCGGTGACTGGCGCAATATCATGATCCTTATGGGCTATGTAGATGGATTTACACTGCGGAATGTTACTATTGAAAAATCGCATGCCTGGGCAGTGAGTTTTGAAAGAACCCTGAACGCTTTTATTGCCGATGTAAGATTTGATCTGCCGGAAGAACAAACCGTGAAAGGCAGGAAAGTGGTGGTGCACAACCGGGACGGGATTGATTTAAGACAGGGATGTAAATACTTCCGGATCAATAATATTTCAGGAAATACCGAAGATGATTTTATCGCGCTATCTAATCTCGGCACTTCAGATACTATCCGCCAGATAGGAGACCTGAACTCCACTATGGTAACCGCTTCGGAATGGTATGGACAGCAGGATGATATTGAAGAGATCACTATTACCAATATCAACTGCCAATCCAATACCCGCGCCGTTGCTATAAGGGCAACGGATAGTGCAGGTATCCATCATGTTTATATAAATGATGTAATTGCCAAAACAAGATACAATAACATGCTGATAGGAGGTAAAGGCTATGGTAAACCTTCATTGCCGGGCATGATCAACAATATCTTAGCTATGAATTTTATAGGAGATGGCGACGCTTTGATTTTGGTAGAATCGCCCATTGCGGATTGTGTCTTTATGAATGGTATCTATACGGGAGGAGGAGCTGATATTATTCGTTATGGCATAGACAAAAATGAAACAAACAATATAGTGGAAACCAACCTGATAAAAACAGGTCGGCCAACTCCGTGATGAACATTTCGTTTCTTATTCTTGTATATTTGGAACTCAACAACTATAGAAACCCGGGGAACGGATTATATGATATATAAATCGCTTTTTATACTGCCCTTTTTTCTGTGCTCCTGTATTTTTTCTCTTTTTGCTCAACAAGGCAGAAATGAGGAAAAATCCAAACCCAACATCATTTTTTTACTCACAGACGATCAGCGTTGGGATGCATTGGGAGCAATGGGCAATACCATCATCCAAACGCCCAATATGGATAAGCTGGCAAGCGCCGGTATATTATTTCAAAATGCCTATGTTACTACTTCCATTTGCTGTGTGAGCCGGGCCAGCATACTCACCGGGCAATACGAATCGAGGCATCAGATCCATGACTTTTCAACCGACTTAAGTCCGGAAGCCATGGAAAAGACTTACCCGGTATTATTAAAAGCGGCCGGGTATAATTTAGGCTTTGCGGGAAAATTTGGTGTGGGAAAAAATCCGCCGGAATCTATCTATGATTTTTGGGTGGATACGGAGGCAGGAGGGAAGGGACAGCCCGACTATGTGATCACCGGCAAAGACGGCAGCAAGGTTCATGATACGGATACACTGGGAAATGCCATTCAAACATTTTTAGACGAATTTGGTCATGCCGACAAACCCTTTTGCCTGTCTGTAAGTTTTAAAGCGCCGCACGAGCAGGATGGTCATCCGCCGAAATACATTATTCAACCCCAATATAAAGACTATTACAACGATGTTACCATTCCTTCCCCGGTAACCGCCGCGCCTCAATACTGGGATCAGCTTCCGGACTTCTTCAGAACGGATACGAATTTTGGAAGGGAAAGATGGAAGGGCCTTTTTGGAACCCCGGAGCTGTACCAGGAAAATGTCAAAAATTATTACCGGTTAATAACGGGTGTTGACGGCGTGGTGGGTGACATGGTGAAAAAGTTGGAGCAGTTGGGAATCGCAAAAAATACCATTATTATTTTTATGGGAGATAACGGAATGTTCCTGGGAGAGCATGGTATAGAGGGCAAATGGTATGGTTATGAAGAATCTATCCGGGTGCCGCTTTTCATTTACGATCCTAATGCACCGGATAAGATCAAACAATACCGGGCGCCCCAAATGGCGCTGAATATAGATATTGCTCCTACTATCCTGTCCATGGCCGGGGTGCCTGCCCCCAAAGGCATGCAGGGCATGGATCTCATTAGTTTAGTGGAAAACAGGATCCCTGAAAGAAAGGATTTCTTTTACCAGCATTACTTTTTAGGCGGGCCGAGGATCCCGAGAGTGGAGGGCGTGGTGACGGGGGATTTTAAATACATGAACTGGATAGAGCATAATTACGAGGAAGTATTTGATGTAAAACACGACCCGCATGAAACCGATAACCTGGCGGGGGATTCAAAGTATAAAACAAAACTGGCGGAGTTGCGTAAAAGATACCAGGTATTGAAGAAAACGCATGGGGTTCCGGAGGATGTATGGAATAAGGCTAAGACGAAGTTTTAGGACATACTCCATTGAAAACAGGAGACTGTAAAATGCAACGGGGAAAAAAATAATCTGAAAGATCTGTTTTACAAAAGATTCTGCCGGTACTTTTTTGCGTACTCTTTTGCTGTTAGTCCGGTGATAAGTTTAAACTGCCGGTTAAAATGCGAGATATTGTTGTAGCCGGTGTCATAGCATATTTGGGTAATGGTCATTTCTTTTTTTACGAGTAGTTTACAGGCGTTGAGGATACGAACTTCATTTAAAAATTCAGAGAATGTTTTTTGTGTTCTTGATTTGAAATAACGGCAGAAGGATGATACGGTAAGGTTCGACAGGCTGGCAATTTCCTCTACTGAGATATCTTCCGCATAATGCTGCATGATGTAATTCATTACCACATTAATGCGCTCTGTGTCCGAGGTATTCACCGTGCTGGTATAGCCTGCACTGGAAAGTAATTCATAATCTTTTGTATGTGCGATCGTTTCCAGGGTCTTTAGAAAAAGAATTAATCTTTCCATCCCGGTTGCGGACACTACATCCTTAATAAGTCCTGATATTTTTCTATGGTCAGCGCCTTGTATAAAAACACCCTGCTGCCCTTTTTCGAACAACCTTTTAATATGCATGCATTCCGGTAAATCGAAAAAACCGCTGCCCAGCACATCATCCCGGAAGTGTATAACATACACATCTACAAACAACGCTTTGTTGCCCTGGTAAAAATCGTTGTCGTTTTTCCAAACATGAGGCAGGTTCGAGCTGATGAACATCAGGTCGCCATCTGAAAAATTCCCGATGTGATTTCCCATAAAACGGATCCCATAGCTTTTTTCCACAAAGATGATCTCATGCTCAGGGTGATAATGCCAGGGATAATCCATATACGGCGTGATCTCTCTTTTCACTGTGATGGATGACGCATGCTGAACAGGAATTTTTTCCAGCTTGGGCTGCATGAGGTGCGTTTGTATTGTTAATAAAACTGCAGTATAGGGTTTTTTGATGAAAAAACCGTGTTATAATTTGATGAAAAACCGTATTGCGGTCTGATGAAAAAATAGTGTTATAAATGGAAAAACCAGTCGTATTCTTTCGGTAAAAAGTGCAATAATTTCGACCTGTCAATACAGCGCCTGCCGGTGGTGTATAATGAAGCAGCCGTTCGTTCATACAAATCTTTAAGTAATCGGTATATGGATGAAATAAGCAGTCGGGGTAAACAGAACAGGTACATATTCGGTGTTACGTTGGTAGCTTCAGTGGGCGGCTTTTTGTTTGGTTTCGACCTGGTAATTATTGCCGGGGCGCTTCCTTTTCTTGAAACGGATTTCCATTTATCACCGGCCCTGAAGGGACTTGCAGTAAGCAGTGCGATTTTCGGGGCCATCATCGGACCTTTGTCAGGGTTGTGGTTCGCAGAAAAACTGGGAAGGAAAGTGACGATGATGGTTGCTGCTCTTTTTTTTATGGTTTCCACCATGGGAACTGCGCTGGCGGCTGATATATGGAGTTTCAGCGTATGGCGTTTTGTTGGTGGGTTGGGCATTGGTCTGGCAATGATGTCTTCTCCCATCTATATTGCGGAGCTATCGCCGCCGCATAAACGCGGAGTACTGGTAAATGTAAACCAGCTCTCCAATGTAATTGGCATTAACCTCGCGGTTGTCGTAAGTTATTTTTTTTCGTTTGATGGCTGGGGCTGGCGGTGGATGTTCGCTTCCCAGGCGATTCCCGTATTGTTTTTAATGGTGGGACTGATGTTAATTCCTGAAAGTCCGCGATGGCTGGCATCGAAAGGCCGGATGGAGGAAGCGCTTGCCATTCTTAAAAAAGTAAATGTTGCGAAAATGGCTGAGCAGGAGCTGGGTAATATTCAAAAATCATTCGGTTCGGCTACCGGCGGCTTTGAGGAATTAATGCAGCCGGGTATATACAAGGCTTTGATAGTTGGAATTATTTTGATGATCTTTTCTCAGATCAACGGTGTAAATATGATGTTGCTTTATGCGCCGAGCATACTGGCGGACGCGGGTGTATCTGTTGGCTCAAGCGCTATTTTAAGCTCCATACCGATATACGTTTTTATTTTCATCTGCACGGTGGCCGCCTTCGGTTTGATAAAACGGTTCAGCAGGCGGGGCCTGCTGATAGCCAGTGTTTGCGGGATGTGCGCGGCTCATCTTTTGATGGCGTTTATCCTGCACCGGCATTGGCCGCCCATTGTTACATTAATACCTATGTTAATAGGCACCGGTTCCTTCACCTTAGGACTGGCGCCTCTAAGCTGGGTCATTATATCGGAAATATATCCCAATCACATCCGGGGGAAGGCACTGGCGGTGGTTTGTTTCTTTCTCTATCTGTCGTCCTTTATCACTGCCCAGTTTTTCCCGGTACTCACCCACTGGTTCAGTGAACGATTTAATGATCCGGCGGGAGTGTATATCATTTTTGCCCTGATATGTTTGGGTTGCGTGATTTTTTCGTGGAAGATGATACCGGAAACAAAAGGATTAAGCCTCGAAAATGTTGCTTCATTATGGACAGATAAACCTGTGGATAAGGATTTATTGAATGTTTTTAAAAGGATTTGAATGAAAATAGGTTTTGTTGGATTTGGAGAGATCAATTCTCCGGCTGAATTGATTAAAGCCAAATGCCGGACGGCGAGAGAAGAGATCGCATCACTGGGTTTTCCACTCGTTACAACAGCCGTTGTAACAGACGATGCGGAAGGCAAAGACGTAGCGCGGGCAATAGCAGATCTTGGGAAGGAGCCATTTGAAGTGCTGATCGTATGTCTTGCCGGCTGGATACCTTCTCATGCTGTAATTGCTGTCGCCCACGAGTATGCGCACAAACCGATCGTTTTGTGGGGACTTGCGGGGGATATGGAAAACGGACGTATTATTACGGCAGCGGCCCAGGCGGGTACTACTGCCTTAAGAAAAGTGTTTTCAGACCTGGGATATAAATTCAGGTACGTATACAACATCATCGGTCAGCCGTCGCCCCTTCATAGAATAGCATGTTTTGTAAAAGCTGCATTTGCTCAGAGATCAATTGCAGGTAGCCGGGTGGGTATGATGGGATTCCGCGACATGAAATTATACAACACGTTGTATGAAGGATTGTCGCTTAAAAAGGATTTCGGCATTGATGTGGAGTTCTTCGAAATGCTGGAGCTGCTGCAGGTGGCTGAGCAGGTTGATGAAGCCCGAATTGAACCGCTGCTGAATAAGATCAGGTCTGAATGGCAGTTTGTGCAGCCGGTAGATGAAGACTTCCTCAGGAAGGGCATTCGTTACTACCTGGCTTTGCAAAAAATTGCCAGGAACAATGGTTATAAAGCTCTTTCTCTTAAAGACGTGGATGGCATGAAAAAGTTGCTGCATTTTCCACCGGCATTCCTGTTCATGCTTCTGGCCGATGAGGCAGGCTTGTGTACTATCCCGGAAAATGACGTGATGGGTGCGGTTACGCAATTGATCGTAAAGCAGCTTACCGGGCAATGCGGCGCCTATTTCGAATTTTACGAATTCTTTGAAAAGGGAGTATTGATGGGAGTCCCCGATTATGTGCCTTCAGAAGTAGTGGAAGGTAAAGTAAAGGTAACCCGCTCTGCTTTTGGAGGTATAAGCGGTGGTTTGCTGAATATCTCCGAGGTAAAAACCGGTAGGATGACGCTTGCACGTCTTGCTAATACAGGAAATCATTACAGCATGCATATTATAACCGGCACTGCGAAGCATGTCAGATGGGAGGAAGCCGGATGGGAGCAGCCAGCCCCGCAATTGCCCAGCTTTGAGCTGATGCTTGATCAAGCCGTTGACGATTTTTCCGAAAAGGTTTCGGGCCAGCACTATATTGTTGCGTATGGCGATCAGACCTGCTTGTTAAAGGACTTTTGCTACCTGAAAAATATAAATGTGATTTAAAGTATCCTCATGAAAAAATACGATGCGGTAATAGCCGGATATATTTGTATAGACCTGATCCCTGTGTTTAAAAAAGACGTTACGATAAATGAGGTGTACGATGTACTCCGCCCGGGCAGGCTGGTTGAAATTGACGGTATGGAATCCACTCTTGGCGGCGTTGTGGCCAACACGGGTATGGCTATGAAAAAATTTTCAAAACGGGTTTTTCTCAACGGGTTACTGGGCACGGATTTTATCGGCAAAATAGCGAGGGAGTCTTTAGCGCAATATGGATTGCTGGAAGGGATACGGACAGTAAAGGATAAAGGCACAGCCTTTGGTTTGGTGATAGCGCCGCCGGCTGTGGACCGTATTTTCCTTGAGTCGCCGGGATGCAGCGAGTTGTTCGACCTTCATCATATAGATTATGATGCGGTAGCGGAAAGCAGGGTGTTTCATTTCGGCTACCCGCCGCTGTTAAAAAAATTTTACCGGCAGAAAGGAAAACAACTGGTTTCGCTTTTTAAGAAAATAAGTGACCTGGGAGTGGTAACCTCGCTCGACTTTAGTTTGCCGGATACAGAAAGCGAATCGGGAAAAGTGAATTGGATAGATGTCTTAAAAGCTGTGCTACCTCACACCGACATTTTTGTGCCCAGCCTGGAAGAGGCTTTAAAAATGGTTTTCCCGTATGAATATACGGTGCTGGAAGCCGCCGGGGGTGATATTGTGGATCATGCGCCGGCGGATCTCATTAAGGAATTGGGTGAAACGTTGATTGCCTGGGGCGCCAACATTGTTTTGATCAAAGCGGCTCACAAAGGCTTGTTTTTATGGACGGGAAATGTGGCTTCGGTAAACAATAAGGGAACGCTATGCCTCCCCGAGGCGGAATGGAACAACAGGCAACTGTGGTGCGAAGCCTACCCCGCAATCCAGGGAAAGATAATCAACGCGTCCGGCGCCGGTGATACTTCCGCCGCTGCATTTCTCACTGCCATTTTAAATGGGGAGCTGCCTGGTGTGGCGATGAAATATGCCGCTATTGCCGGTAAAAATAATTTGTATTGCAACAATATATTCGAGGATATGCCGGAATGGGCAATGATGACGAAAGAGTTACAAGAAGCTTTGGTTGAAGTGAAAGATATAAAACAACTGCCTGTAAATGCAGAAAACAATGGTAAGCTATAACAGCATACCAAATAAAATATTTCAACATTATGAATGATACTTTGAAGATCAATAGAAACTGGTGGCACAGCAGTGCCGAAGGCATTCCGCATTTGATAACAGCAGTGCCCGGTCAACGCTCAAAACAGATGCATGCCAATGCTGCGCGGTATATGAAAGGATTAAGCTCGCAGGTAAAGCTATTCCCGGTTTGTTTTGAAGAAGGCAGCGGGATAACGCTTACAGATGTAGACGGTAATAAATATCTCGATTTCTCTTCCGGCATATATGTCACTTCGCTGGGGCATTGCCATCCGAAAATATCGGAAGCGATCGCTTACTGGGCAAAGAAGCTGATGAATGCGCATGACTTCACCACACCTGTAAAAGAGAAGCTGCTGGAGAAGATGGCAGCCATCCTGCCCGGTAAGCTGAATGCAGTGCAATTGTATTCCGATGGCGCAACGGCCGTGGAAGCAGCGATACGGGCGGCAAGGGCCATTACCCATAAGCATGAATTCATTTCCGCCTACCGCGATTTTCATGGCAAAAGTATGGGAGCGGTAAGCTGCGCCCGGATGCACAGGAGCGAAACGCTGAGCTATGGACCCATGAGGGCGGCCGGATTTTATATGGTACCTCGTCCCGATCCTTACCGTCCTCTATGGACCAAAGCCGATGGCACGATTGACACGGATGCTTATATTCAATTCTATGAACAATTTTTGATAGAAGGAACGGTAGGAAATGTAGCCGCTTTTGTATTGGAGCCGGCACAGGGATGGGCTGGAAGTATTTTTCCACCCGATGATTTTTTCCCAAAGCTTAAGAGCTTGTGTGAAAAGCATGAAATACTGCTGTATGATGACGAGGTATTGGCAGGCATGGGAAGAACCGGAGAGTGGCTTACCCTGAACCACTGGAACGTAATACCGGATATTGTAACCTTTGGCAAATCATTCGGCAACGGGTTCCCCGTAACCGCCATGGTAGTAAGCGAGGAAAATGGTGAAGCGCTGGAAAAAATTTCAGCCTCTTCCAGCTATGGCGGCAACCCGATGGCCTGTGCTGCGGCCCTGGCTTCCATGGAAGTGATCGAAGAAGAAAATATCCTGGAGAATGTAAGAACGGTGGGTAGTTATTTCATGAAGCGGATGCAGCAAATGAAAATGGAGCATCCCATTATCGGCGATGTAAAAGGCAAAGGTTTTTTATTGGGAATAGAGCTGGTAAAAGACAAGATAACCAAAGAACCTTTTGCGGAAGCCGGCGTATCGGTATATCAGAAAGCGTTTAGAAAAGGACTCGCATGGATACCCGCTGGTCATATTCTCCGCATGTCGCCACCGCTGATCATGGATGAAAAATATGCTGCGATGGGCATGGATATTATTGAAGATGCTATAAGTGAGGTGGAAAAAGAATTTGGATATAAATAAGATATGAATATAAGAGCCACGAATGCACGAATAGATAATGCATTTGATCTTTTATTCTTGCATTCGCGGCATAGAAAAAATGTGGGGTCGTTGAACAGCAAGTCGTAAATAAATGTCCAAAATAATGTTTGATCCTGAAAATATTTAATTATGGCAAATAGCTCACAATATCAATTAAAAGACGGTGGCTTACGCATTGGCTGGGCTGCTGAGGATGTAACGCCGGAAGGCCCGGTGTCACTGTACGGCCAATACTATGAGCGGATTTCGGGATATGTGCAGAGCTCTTTAACTGTAACGGCATGTGCCATGGAAAAGATCGTGGATGACGGCGGTTCAGAGCAGGCGGTACTGGTTTCGATGGATGTGATCTACACTTTAAAAGAGATGCAGGATGCGGTTCGTATGCACCTGCGGGGAACAATACCAGAACTCGATCTAAACAAAATATTTTTGAATGCCACTCATACGCATTCGGCGCCTTACCCCGAAGTGGAAAGCAGCTTCGGTAAAATATTATTAAATGGTATCTGTAAAGCTGTGGTTAATGCATGGAAAAATCGTAAACCCGCGGCTATCAGCACCGGCTTTGATTATGCGGTCATCGGGCATAACCGCAGGGTGATGTATGCCGATGGAACAGCAGAGATGTACGGTGATACAAGCAGACCTGATTTTACAGGTATCGAGGGAACTGCAGATCCGGGAATTGATTTGCTTTTTTGCTGGAATTTAAACAAGAAGCTTACGGGTATCATCGTAAATGTAGCTTGCCCGGCACAGGTCACCGAAGCCAAATATTATGTTTCTGCCGATTACTGGAGCGAAGTACGGAAGTCAATAAAAGAAAAATATGGAGAAGATGTTTTTGTGCTTGCTCAATGTAGCGCCGCAGGAGATATTTCTCCACGCGATTTGAGTGCAGCCTATAGAACCGGTGAACCCGATATGTGGGATATACCCGGTATTGTTGAAATAGGTAAACGAATAACAAGAGTGGTTGATGATACCTACACTGAAGCACAAAACAACATTCAAACTTCCGTTGTTTTCCGCCATCTTGTTAAAAACATTGATCTCCCTACCCGGAGAGTGAGCCGGGAAGAATATGCAAAGGCGCTCGAAGTAGTCAATGAAATCCGGTCGCGCGAGTCCGCCGATCCGCAATCTCCGGATACGGCATGGAACAGGTTTCTCAGTGAAATAAAGGAGAACGAAAAAACAAAGGAATTTGGTCCCTGGGATAGTAAGACTTCTGATTTTGGTTGGCTGAAACCAATGGAATTGATCTTGGAACAATATCATAATCAGGACAAGAATGCTATTTACAACATGGAACTTCATGTGATCCGGCTGGGTGAAATAGCCTTGGCCACCAATCCTTTTGAGTTATTTGTGGATTACGGTTTTGCCATTACGGCGAGAAGTAAAGCGAAACAAACTTTTCTCATTCAATTCGCCTGCGATTCAGGTGGTTACCTGCCTACGCAACGAGCGCTCAATGGCGGCGGCTACAGTGCTATGGCGAACAACATCGGGCCCGATGGAGGTAAGGTACTGGTAGAAGAAACGGTTGCGATGATCAATACGATGTGGGACGATCGCCACTAACGCACGAATAAATATATCAAAATACATTCGTGCATTCGCGGCTTTAAGGAAGTTTTAAATAATACGCACAATACAATGAAAACCTACAGGCTGAACAGGCTGTTCCACCCGGTATCAAAGAAATGTTTTGACGTAGCCATTGATCATGGCTTCTTCAATGAGTATGCTTTCCTGGAAGGCATAGAAAATATACAGGCGGCTGTTGAGGCAATTGTTGATGCAGCGCCTGATGCTATACAATTGACTGTGGGACAGGCAAAGTATTTACAACAGATACCAGGCAGGCAAAAACCTGCCCTCGTATTGAGAACGGATGTGGCTAATGTGTACGGTAAATCCTTACCGGCTACTGCATTCAGCAAGATGATAGAGCAGGCTGCATTGCAGGCAGTAAGACTTGACGCTGCCTGCATGTGCATCAACCTGTTTTCCATACCCGGAGCGCCGGAGGTTACTGCTCAGTGTATAGATAATATTATAAAACTGAAGCTGGAAGCAGACCATTACCAGATGCCGCTGATGATAGAGCCGCTGGTGTTTCAGCCCAATGCAGAGAAAGGAGGTTATATGGTGGATGGCGATATACAAAAGATCATTCCCCTTGTAAGGCAGGCTGTTGAATTAGGCGCCGACATCATTAAAGCAGATCCCTGTACCAACGTACAGGAATATCATAAAGTTGTGGAAGTGGCAGGCAATGTTCCGGTATTAGTGCGTGGCGGTGGAAAAACAAATGACGAAGAGATTATACAGCGAACCGTTGCTTTAATGCAGCAGGGCGCTGCGGGTATTGTTTATGGGCGTAATATTATACAGCATAAGAAGCCGGAAGAAATTACCCGCACATTGATGAACATAGTACATAAAAATGCCGGCTTTGATGAACCTTTGAATATAATTCAGGCAGGGAAGAAAATAATAACAGATCATGCAAATGAAGTGTCATAATTTGAAAATGCAGATGTTTCTTTAGATAGCAACCAGTAGTAATTTTAAAGTGTCAATAAAATATCGTCCATGCTTCAATAAATCCTCACACAGTAACTTTTTTTTAGACTAAAACTATAATTCAATGCTCAACAATTATTTACTATTATGGTATCGGGGCAGGCGATTGCCCATACTATTTATGACATTAATTTTTTCCCTGACCATCCAGGGACAGCAACAGAAGATTGTTACAGGAAAAATTACAGATACCGATGGGCAGCCGCTGGCCGCAGCAAGTGTCGGTATTAAAGGTTCTAATACTGGCACAATAACCGATGCAGATGGCACATTCACTATTGCCTGCCAGAGCAATAGTATATTGGTATTCAGTTTCAGTGGTTTTGAAACGCAGGAAATACCTGTTAGAAGCACTACAAACTGGAATATACGATTAACGGCTAATAGTGCGCTTTTGAGCGATGTGATAGTAGTGGGGTATGGCACCCAGTTCAAAAAGAAACTTTCTACTTCTATTAGTAAGATCTCTGCCCAGGACATTAATAAATTACCTGTATCTTCTCTTGGCGATGCTTTGACAGGATTAGCAGCAGGTGTACAGGTGCAATCTGGCGCAGGTAGCACACCTGGCGCTGCACCCACAATTAGAATTCGCGGGTCATCATCGTTAGGCGCTTCAAATGAGCCCCTTTATGTAGTGGATGGCTTTCCTCTTCCGGGTGTAGAAGAGTTTTCTAAAATAAATGTTTCGGACATACAATCTATAGAAGTATTAAAAGATGCTGCATCAGCGGCTATTTACGGATCTCGCGGGGCAAGTGGCGTAGTAATAGTTACTACTAAACGCGGTCAGGCTGGAAAGACAAGTTTCACTGCAAGCGCCTATACTGGTGTACAAAATGTAGCCAAACGCATGAAGATGATGAATAAGGATCAGTACATTGCCTATGCTAAAGATGCCAGGAATGCTTTAGGACTCCAGTATCCCGATATCTTTGATACACCGGAAAAATTACCTGATACAGATTGGCAGGATGTTATTTTCCGCACCGCCCCTATGTCAAAAATGGAAATAAGGGCTCAGGGAGGTACTGAAAAAGTTCAGTTTTCAGTTTCCGGAAGTTACTTGAATCAGGTAGGTAGTATGGTTGGGACTAATTACCAGGTGGCTAATCTTCGTGCTAATCTGGATGCCCAGCTTACCAAATCCCTTAAAGTAGGATTTGATCTGGCGCCATCCTTTACCTGGCGTGATATCCAGGGCACTCCCACTTCTCTTGGCCCCGCATCATACTCACCTGTTTATACAGCCTTACTTATGCCACCAGTAGTACCTGTTTATTTAGATAATGGAGATTATGGACAAAATAATGTACTGCCTTATACTCAATACGGTTTTGCTGAGACAGGGATTTTCAATCCTTTGGCTTATTTGGAACTTAATAAAAACCAGGTGAATACATTTGGTTCTTTTAATAATCTGTTTCTTGAATGGAATATTATCAAAGGGCTTACCCTGCGTACCCAGGGAGGGCTTACTGTTGATGCTGGTACCAATAATGCCTATGTTCCTTCAACCTTAGCTTATGGTACATCTCCATTTGCTAATTTATCAACACCGGTTTTGACTGGCATTTCAAGCAGTGTTGCAGAAAGCAAAACTTTTGACTGGATATGGCAGAACACACTTAACTATACCAAAAGTTTTGAGTCAGGCCATAATCTTTCCGCTTTATTGCTTGCTTCCATGCAAAAGTATTACACTACAACAACACGGACCCAGGGGAAATTAGGGACATTTACAAACGATCTGATTCATAATCCAACAGCATCCTCTGATCAGACAGGTTCGTTGTCTTATGGATTAAACGACTTCGTATCGTATGCTGCAAGGATTAACTATGATTATAAAGCCAAATACTTATTCTCAGGATCAATACGTTCAGACGGTTCCTCCAAATTTGGACCTAATAACCGGTTTGGTGTTTTTCAATCTTATTCAGCCGGATGGCGGCTGTCTGAAGAGCCATTTATGCAAAATCAACAAATTTTCAGTGAACTGAAGGTAAGAGCAAGCTATGGAGAAACAGGGAACGCAAATATTGGAGATTTCACGTGGATGAGCCGCATAGCCTATGGTAACTATAGTCTGGATGATCAAAGAGTTGCAGGAGTATATCAGTCAGGTTTTTTAAATCAAAATTTAACCTGGGAAAAAAACAGACAGACGGATATCGGATTAGAGATGGGTTTTTTAAACGACAGAATATATATATCCCTGGATGCATATAATAAGATTACGAAAGGGATGCTCTTCTCAAAAAGCTTACCTGCAATTGTGGGCTATGCAAGTTCTTTTACCACCAATGCCGGGAATGTACGTAACCGGGGAATTGAAGCGGACATTACCAGCCGCAATTTCATTGGTGCTTTTAAGTGGAGTACCAATTTGAATGTAAGTTTCAATAAGTCAAAAGTTTTGGATCTGGGTGGACGAGAATCTTTGCCGACCAGTAGTTCAGTTGGAGGATGGCCTAATTCATTTAAGATAGAAGTAGGAAAACCCCTCGGCAACATGTATGGGTTTATTATAGACGGGGTTTTCAAGAGTGCTGAAGAACTTGCCAACAGCCCCAAGTGGCCTGGATCAGGAGTTGGAGATTACAAAATCCGGGATGTAAATGGAGACGGAAATATAGATGAAGGAGACCGTACAGTATTGGGTAATGGATTTCCCGATTTTATATATGGGATGACCAATAACTTTTCTTATAATAATTTTGATCTAAGCATTATTGTTCAGGGTGTTTTGGGCAATTCTATTATTAATGGTGCAGGCCGCCATACAGAACTTTGGATTGGTAGATTTAACGCTGTGGAGGGTATGGACGATAACTATTTTAAACCTGATGATCCAACAAGAGATGTAAAGTATGCAAGAGTAGGCCCCCGCTCAGGTTTTGGTGCAGCTTCCAACCTACATTCTTATGTGGTGTATAACGGATCATTTCTGAGGGTAAGGAACTTAACCCTGGGATATGCAATACCTGCAAAAAAAGCTTCAAGCTGGTTTTTGCAATCTGCAAGAATTTATGTCACCGCACAAAACCTTTTGACTCTGTCTCAATATGTAGGGTACAATCCTGAGGTTAGCCAATATGGTGATTCGGTATATCAACCAGGAGTTGACCAGGGCACTTACCCTGTTAATCGCAGTTTTATGCTTGGTATTGATATCGGATTTTAATCAACATTTAATTACAAAAACAAAAAAGATGAAAATATATAGCTATAAATCAATTTGTATTATCATCCTGATACTTGGTATAAATTATGGATGTAAGAAATTTGTGGATCTGGCTTCGCCAACTGTTGTGCGCACGGATCAATATTTCAAAACCCAGGCAGACCTTACCGCTGCTGTAAACGGTATGTATAGTGGCCTTCGCGGATATTATAGCGGATATTACGCAGTTGCAGAACTACCTTCGGATAATACTCAGGCGAATGGGTATAATTTAGGCGCGCTCCCCCTGGACCAGTTGGCGTGGGCTGTTAATAACTCCAATATATCCGGGAACTGGTCTTCGTCTTATGCGATTATTGCGCGGGCAAATATTATTCTTGATAAGATAGATGCCGTAAGCATGCCGGATGATTTGAAATCTCAGTATAAAGGAGAAGCGAAATTTATAAGGGCTTTGATGTATTTTAACCTCGTGCAATTTTTTGGCAATATTCCTTTGGTTGTTCATGAGATTAAAACAGAGGAGGAAGCCTATTCTTATCCACAGGTACCAAAACAAGATGTTTACGACCAGATAGAAGCAGATCTTGAAGACGCAATACAAGTATTGCCGGCTACTTATACTTCAGATAAAGTTGGAAAGGCAACTAAAGGCGCTGCACAGAGTTTACTGGGAAAGGTTTTGATAACCAACAAGCAATTTACTGAGGCAGTACCGGTACTGAAGGAAGTGATTGACTCCCATGTTTATTCGTTGCTCTCGAATTATGCAGATGTCTTTAGTGTAAAAGATAAAAATAATGCAGAAACTATTTTCAGTGTACAGTATTTGGGAAATAGTGGTTATGGAGAGGGAAGCCAGTTTTCAATAGCATTTGCTCCATTTGGTTCAGGGGAGGAAATTACTTCTGGAGGCCAGCCCGCGAGTGCAAACGAAGGGACACTCGATTTATATAACGCATTTGAGAGTGGGGATTTGCGAAAGAATGTGGCAATTATGGAATTTCCAGTTACCGGAGTTTACTATACCCGAAAATATCTCGATAAACCAATGGCAGCTAATGAGGGTGGTAATAACTGGATTGTGATGAGATATGCAGATGTCTTATTGCTTTATGCCGAAGCGCTCAATGAGACCAGTGCCACTGAAGCAGCCCTTGATCCTTTAAACGAGGTACGGAACCGGGCTGATATACCTCTTTTGTCGGGTTTGGACCAAAGTTCATTGCGTAAAGCCATACAGCAGGAAAGACGGGTAGAGCTGTGTTTTGAAGGGCATCGGTGGTTTGATTTGCTGAGAACTGAAACCATGCTTAGTACGATGACAGCTTATAAGGAGAAATATTCAATGGCAGGCGGGTATGACGTAGCAAATTATGACATAACACCAAACAAAATTCTTTTCCCAATTCCATTTAATGAAATAAGCCTTAATCCAAAACTTATTCAGAATCCAGGGTATAATTAAGTTTCGAAGCAGAAGAATTTTAAGGGAAATAGAGGCAGGTACAACTACTTAAATTTTTTGAGATGCACAAGTTACTATTGAAGAGTAGTAATAAGCTATGTGAAGTGAAGGTTATCGAAAAATTATTAAAACACTTATTAACTTCAGATACACTTATGAAATTTATTTATTCTTTATTTGCCCTGTTTTTATTCTTTTCGCATCAACAAATCCTTGCACAGAGTGGATATCAATTAAATACAGAATATATCACCCCCAACGATTTCGCCGGCAGCGATATCGAACGCATCCGGGCAGCCATCAACGCTGCGAAAAAGACCACCCATAAAATCGTAATCCCACAGAGAAATGCAAACGGTACTAATATCTGGAAGATAGATAGCGCAATCCTGTTGCCCGATAATATGACTGTGATACTTGATAACTGCATCATACAATTATCTGATAGCAGCAGGGATAATATGTTTCGTAGCGATAATGTAGGTATCGGAACTACTCATGTGTCATGGAATAAAAATATAAGCATCATCGGGGTTGGCGAGGCTGTTTTAAAAGGCGCTGACAATCCCCGGTCAACCGGAGACGGCGCCAGAACATTGGTTTTGGCGCCACAAGCAGGGAGGGTTAGCTATGGAAGCGATGCGGGCAAAGAAGGCCGTAAACAAAAAGGAGACTGGCGTAATATTATGATCCTGATGGCTTATGTGGATGGATTCAATTTGCAAAATGTTACTATTGAAAATTCACATGCATGGGCTGTGAGTTTTGAAAGAACGCTGAATGCTTACATATCTGATGTAAGATTCAACCTGCCTGAAGAACAGATAGTAAATGGTAATAAAATTATCATACGCAACAGGGATGGGATTGATTTAAGACAGGGATGTAAATACTTCAGGATTAATAATATTTCAGGAAATACGGAAGATGATTTTATTGCACTTTCTAATCTTGGTACTGTTAATCCTGAGCATCGTATCGGAGATTTAAACTCTACAATGGTAACTGCTGCCGGATGGCATGGCCCGCAGGATGATATTGAGCAAATCACCATTACCAATATCACCTGCCAATCCAATACCCGTGCTATTGCCATAAGAGCCACTGACAGCGCGGGCGTACACCACGTTTATATAAATGGTGTAATAGCAAAAACAAGGTTCAACAACATGCTGGTAGGAGGTAAGGGTTATGGTAAACCTTCATTGCCTGGGATGATAAATAACATCTTCGCGATGAATCTTATAGGTGATGGTAGCGCGTTGATTTTAATAGAATCGCCGATTGCTAATTGTGAGTTTATGAATGGTATTTTTACCGGAAGCGGTACTGACGTTATTCATTATGGTATTGATAAAAATGAAATCAGAAATACCGGGGAAACCAACCTAATAAAAATAGATCAGGAGGGGCTCTGATATTTTCAATTTTAAAACTGAATCATGAAATGTATAATTCTATTAATTATTGCCATACAAAGTTTATCTGTAAATGCAGCCCCGGCGCCGGTAATTACTCCTAATGATTTTAAAGGCAGCGATATCGGACGCATCCAGGCAGCCATCAACACTGCGAGAAAGACCACTCATAAGATCGTAATTCCCCAAAGAAATTCAAATGGTACCAACATTTGGAAGATAGACAGTGCCATCCTGTTGCCCGGTAATATGACCGTAATACTTGATAATTGTATTATTCAACTCTCTGATTCGTGCAGGGATAACATGTTCAGGAGTGACAATGTAGGTATTGGTATTACTAACCCCGTATGGAATTATAACATAAGTATTGTAGGCGTAGGAGATGTATTATTAAAAGGCGCTGACAACCCCCGGTCAACGGGAGATGCTTATAGAACTCTGACGCTGGCTCCTGAGAATGAAAAAAACTGGAGGATAAGTTATGGAAGCGATGCGGGAAAAGATGACCGTAAGCAAAAAGGCGACTGGCGAAACAATCTCATTCAGATTGCTTACGTGGATGGGTTTACTCTAAAGAATGTAAGGATAGAAAATTCCCATGCATGGGCCATTAGCTTTGAAAGAACACATAATGCTAATTTATCCAATTTGAGATTTCATAATCCGGAAACCATTATGATAAACGGCGTTCAGAAAAAAGTGTATAACAAAGATGGGATCAACCTGCGGCATGGCTGTAAATACTTTCGCATCAATAACATTGCCGGTATTAATGGAGATGATTTAATTGCGCTTTCCAGTTTAGATGCCGATCCCTATTATCATACCAATGGGGATGTTAATTCCTACCAGATTACTTCTACGAAATGGAATGGGCCGGAAGATGATACGGAGCAAATATTCATCACCAACTGCCAGACAGATTATACAGGCGTGGCCATCCGCGCAAGTGACAGTGCAAGCATTCATCATGTATATGTCAATGGGGTTATCACAAAAGCAAGGTCTGATACGCCTTCGCCATACGGGGGAAGCCCTTATACATTGTTAGTTGGTGGTGGGGGATATGGGCAGGCTTCTATCGCCGGAAAGATCAATAATATTTTTGCCATGAATCTTATGGGGGACGGCAAATCTTTGATTTTAATAGAATCACCAATCGCCAACTGCCGGTTTATGAGCGGGATCTATACGGGACCGGGTGCTTCTGCGATCAAATATACGATTGACAAAACCCGCACTACTACTGTGCAGGAGATTAACATCATAAAACGCTAACGCTGGTCTTTCCGGGTTGTAGCCTCCGCCATCCCGGATCTGTTTTGTAAAATAGTGTGGTTTTATTTGCTTCCTGCCATTTTTTCCTTATCTTTCTTCACTGAATCACCATTATTTTAACCTATGACAGAACGCCTGCTGCAATTTATCTGGCAGATGCAGTATTTCAATAAGAAAGACCTGCATACTACTGCCGGCGATCCGTTGAATATTATTTATCCGGGATATTTGAATCTTAACCAGGGCCCTGATTTCCAGGAAGCCGGTATTAAAATCGGCGCCACCACCTGGGCGGGTAATATCGAACTGCACGTTAAAGCCTCCGACTGGAAATTACATCATCACTCCAAAGATGAAAATTACAAAAACATCATCCTTCACGTGGTTTGGGAAAACGACTATGAGGTGCGCGATGAATGGGGGAATCCCGTACCTGCCCTGGTTTTGCAGGACAGAGTATCCAAGTTGCTCCTGCAGCGCTACGAAGAGTTCATGCACACTTCCGGTGATATTCCATGCAGCGGGAGCATTGCAATGACGCCGGATGTCATATGGAGCAGTTGGAAAGCCCGCCTGATCGCGGAAAGGCTTCAACGACGAACCAGCCTGATAGAACAGTATCTGAAAGAAACCAACGGGCATTGGGAAGAAGTGTTTTGGTGGCTGCTGGCCAGGAATTTTGGCACTACGGTAAACAGCGACGCCTTTGAAGCCGTTGCCCGCTCTGTGCCGGTTCGTATCCTGGCAAAACACCGGCGGCAAATCCACCAACTGGAATCCATTTTAATCGGACAGGCAGGACTATTACACGCAAATTTCAATGAAGCGTATCCCCGGATGCTTCAAAAGGAATATGCTTTTTACCGGAAAAAATATAATTTCCAGCCCGTCTGTCTGCCGGTGCATTTCCTGCGCATGCGACCGGGAAATTTTCCTACGGTACGGCTGGCCCAGCTCGCTCAGCTGATCAATCAGTCTTCCCGTTTGTTCTCCCTCGTCAGGTCGGTGACGTATTATGAACAATTGAAAACCCTGTTAACGGTTACTGCCAATGATTACTGGCATTATCATTATCGGTTCGACGAGCCCTCGTCTTTTAAAGAAAAAGTAACAGGCCTTCAAATGGTCAGTAATATCATCATCAACACGGTGGTGCCGGTGGTATTTGCCTACGGCGTTGTCATGGATGATCCGGTATCGAAAAACAACGCCCTGCAATGGTTGGAAAGCACGCCACCGGAACGAAACCGGATTACCAGGAAATGGGAACTCATGGGTTTGTTGAACCATTCGGCCTATGATTCCCAGGCTTTTATCGAGCTCACCAAAATGTATTGTTTCAATAAAGATTGTTTGAATTGCGCGGTGGGTAATGCTATTTTGAAGAGATCAGGATGAACAGTCTTTTTTCATTTTACAATATCTTCCTGCAAAAAATGAAACGTTAAATTTATGAGGAGAAAAGCCGGTCTCAACGAAGACGCCGGATCCAGGTGCATGCAAACCAAATAAAGATTTTCATCGTAAACAACACATGAAGGCATTGTGCTATTTTTGTTTAAATTTACGTTTAAAGAAACACTTAAAATAATCCGGGTGAAAAAGATCCTTATAACAGTTTTATACATCGGCATGGCATGGGGCGTATTGGGGCAACAACAACCAGGGGACCAGAGAAGAGATGATAAGCGCAGGGAAAAAAGAGAAAAAATGATGCAGATGATGCGGTTAGAAGAGGAAGGAGTGCCGTCTTTTCAAAAGCAAAACGCCTTTGGCGTGAAAATAAATACCGACGGCTGGGGCTTATCTTATGAATTAGGCCGGGCGAATTCTGTTACCCGTGCAACGATTTTTCAACTGGAGCTGAATGAAAAAAAACACCCCAAAGAACGAAAGGATAACCGCCCCACCACCGCGGGCGGCTTTATATTCTTTGGCAACCCCTTTGTGTATGGTAAAAGAAATATATTTTATCAGTTGAAGTTAGCCGCCGGGCAACAGGTTTTGATTGGCGGCAAGAACAACAAAAATGGGGTGTCGGTGTATGGTATCGGAGCGGGAGGTATTTCTGTAGGACTTTTGCGGCCTTATTATGTGGAAGTACAGGATCAGCCTAACGAAACCAGGTATGTGAAATACGATTCGCCCGACAGCATTCTTTTCCTCAGCCCTGCCTATATTATTGGCGGGGCGGGACTCATTAAGGGTTGGAATGAAATGAAGCTGGCGCCGGGCTTACACGCGAAAACCGCGTTAAGGTTTGACTACAACCGGTTTAATACGATTTTGTCGGGCATCGAAGGGGGGATCAACGTGGAATATTATTTTAAAGATATAGACCAAATGGCCTACAACCCCTCCCGGAAATTGTTTCTGAATGCATATGTTTCTTTCTTATTTGGCAAACGGAAGTAAGTCGGTTACTTTTGTGCTTCCGAAAACATTTATACCTTAAATTATGAGTGGAGTTAGTGCGTCTCCCGCTTCACCGGTACAGCGAATCAAAAAACC
Source organism: Chitinophagaceae bacterium (assembly GCA_023957125.1). Taxonomy (GTDB): domain Bacteria; phylum Bacteroidota; class Bacteroidia; order Chitinophagales; family Chitinophagaceae; genus Agriterribacter. Next base: position 278,418 of record JAMLHL010000002.1, on the reverse strand, counting down.
CGATTGGCTGAGAGTGAAATTACCGATTGGCGAGAACTATAAAAACGTCAGGAATATTGTCAATACCCATAAGCTGCATACCATCTGTGAAAGCGGCAACTGCCCCAATATGGGCGAGTGCTGGGGAGCGGGTACGGCAACTTTTATGATATTGGGAAATATATGCACCCGGAGTTGTGGTTTTTGTAATGTAGCCACCGGCAGACCGGGAGTGGTGGATTGGGATGAGCCGCAGCGGGTAGCCGAAGCCATTCACCTGATGAAGGTGAAACACGCGGTGATCACCTCTGTGGACCGGGATGATCTGAAAGATGGAGGAAGCATTATCTGGTACAATACCATAAAAGCGGTAAAAGCGTTGAATCCGGATACCACACTGGAAACCCTGATCCCCGATTTTAAAGGACAGCATGAAAATATACAGCGCATTGTGGATGCTGCACCTGAAGTGGTGTCGCACAATGTGGAAACCGTGGAACGGATGACGAGGCTAGTGCGGATACAGGCAAAGTACTGGAGGAGTATGGAAGTGCTTAAATACCTGAAAGAAAAAGGAATGCGTACCAAGTCGGGTATTATGCTGGGGCTGGGTGAAAAAAAAGAAGAAGTTTTGCAGACCATGCGGGATCTTCGGGCCAATAATGTGGACGTCATCACTTTGGGACAATATCTCCAACCTTCCCCGAAGCACCTGCCGGTTTTGCGTTTTGTGCATCCGGACGAATTTGCGGAATATATTGAAGCGGGTTATGATATGGGATTTGATTACGTGGAAAGCGGTCCCCTTGTTCGTTCCTCCTATCATAGCGAGAGACATGTGTTTGAAGGACGGGGCAGGACCGATTGGTTGAAGAAAAAAGCATTTGCCAAATAATGATAAGGCCCGTGATCAGTACATCATTCATTTTACTTTAAGCGACCCCGATAGATGACAAAAAAACTGAGTCGGCTTATTTTTGACAAGCGACAGCTTCTGGAGGACGTACCACCAAATGAAGCTATTGCAGCGTGGGCTTTTGAGGTGATCTGCCTGTTGTTTCCGGAACTGTCTCATCAAAACTATAATACGGTAGATGAAATTGAGGCGGCTTTTAACCGGCTGGAGGATGCCCTTACCGCAATGCTTAACGCTACGAAAGCTTGCAGCGACTGTAATAACGAGTTGGTTTCAAAACGGTTTTTTGAGGGAGCGCCGGAGTTGTACCGGGTACTGAATACGGATGTAACTGCGATCCTCGAAGGCGACCCTGCGGCAAAAAGTGAATTTGAGGTAATCCGGGCCTATCCCGGGTTTTTTGCCTTATGTTTTTACAGGATCGCCCATCTTCTGTTAACGCTTGAGGTACCATTATTGCCCAGGATACTGACCGAACATGCGCATTCAAAAACCGGTATAGATATTCACCCCGGGGCTGAGATAGGAGAATATTTTTATGTGGATCACGGTACAGGGATTGTGATCGGAGAAACTGCAGTTATCGGAGATTATGTGAAGATATACCAGGGAGTTACCCTGGGCGCTCTGAGTGTTGACAAGAGCATGGCTTCCGTAAAACGGCACCCGACGGTGGAGGATAACGTAATCATTTATTCCAATGCAACCATATTGGGCGGAGACACCATTATAGGATGTAACAGCATTATAGGCGGTAACGTATGGCTAACGGAAAGTGTGCCCTCCGACTCTTTCGTCTATCATACCTCAGAGATCATCGTGGAAAAAAGAACAATTAAAAATAAAGTATAATGGCAACTGTAGCTGATTTAGTGGGAAAGACTCCGCTGGTGGAACTTCAGAAATTAAACAGGAACCCCGATGTGAAAATTTTTGCAAAGCTTGAGGGCGACAACCCCGGTGGAAGTGTAAAAGACCGGCCGGTGTTTAACATGATCCGGCAGGCGCTTGAGCGGGGCGATATTTCTTCTGATACAAAATTGATAGAACCAACCAGCGGAAATACGGGAATCGCGATGGCCCTCGCCGCTAATATTTTTGGACTGGAGGTAGAACTTGCAATGCCCGCCAATTCTACCCGTGAGCGGGTATTGACGATGCAGGCCTATGGCGCAAAAGTTACTTTACTTGAAACAATCGAGGCCTGCCGGGATTATGCGGAAGAAAAAGCGGCCACCGGGGCGTTTTATCAGCTCAATCAATTTGCCAACCCGGATAATGCGCTGGCTCATTACAAAACTACCGGGCCGGAAATATGGAACGACACCGGGGGCACAATCACGCATTTCGTGAGCTCTATGGGCACCACCGGCACCATAATGGGGTGCTCCATGTACTTAAAAGAACAAAATCCCAATATACAGATCATCGGATGCCAGCCCACGGAAGGTTCCTCCATACCGGGGATCCGGAGATGGTCGAAAGAATACCTGCCCAAAATTTTCGAGCCGGAACGGGTGGACCGCACCATAGACGTTTCACAGGAGGATGCTAAAGAAACCAGCCGGCAACTGGCTAAATCAGAGGGCATTTTTGCAGGGATGAGCAGTGGCGGGGCGGCTTCGGCAGCGCTGCGTTTGAGTATGGAATTGTCTTCCGGAACAATTGTCTTCATCGTTTGCGACAGGGGAGACCGGTATCTTAGCAGCGACCTTTTCGGATAAGAGCAGTCTTCTACAGGATATTTATCGGAATGGTAATTACAAGAATGGTTTAGGTTATAATATAGCTGTTTCCATTGCTTCGTTAAAAATAATACCCAAAATAAACCAACATTTTACCTACTGGTTTGTTTTTTACTGGCAGTTTAATACCCGGCGAGGTGCATCAACATATATCAGGGTTCTATAGTTGAGGCTACAGTAGTAGTATGGCTCAATCAGGGCGTTCCGGGGAATTGCTGTAATTATTCCCCGGCGGCTTTTTGCGCTACTTTTTTCCGCAAAAAAGTAGCAGAAAAACAGCGGAACGTATGGAGTTAAAAGGAAGACCGCGTTTGCGACCGCGAGACCAGTACCTCAGCAGCGACCTTTTCGGATAAGAGCGATCTTCAACCGGATCTTTATCGGAATGGTAATTTGGGGCTTCTGTTTAACTGCATCGCATTGTTCTCTATGCCACGAATGCACGAATGCCCCTTCCATCTGTCAGGGAACACCTTCTATTCATCAGGGCCCTGTGGCGTATTCGTATATCAAATTAGCATAATTGTATTTTATGGCTGATCGCTGCGGACATTTTCAGATAATTCTAACAAAATCTTGCAGCACCAAAGCTGTCAGATCAAATCTTATCCTCAAAAACGTACCATCCTCATAAAATTTTTACGAATTCCAACAAAAGATTCGTGCATTCGTGGCATTTTAACTCACATCCCATAAAGTGCCCCGGTTATTCAGCACTCCTATTTACAGGTTTACAACGTAATCAGTTCAAATTCCGCCTGTAATTGTTCCAGCGACTGACGAAGCCGGTCGCAATGCGTGTCGGTGATAAAAACCTGGCCCTCATTTGCAACGCACACTTTTAACAGAAGATTCTTCATCCGGTCTTCATCTAATTTCTCAAACACATCGTCCAGTAAAAGGAGTGGAGGAAACCCGGTGTGTTGTTTCAGTACTTCGAATTCTGCAAGTTTTAATGCAAACAGCAGGCTTTTTCTTTGACCCTGCGAGCCGTTCGTTTTAAAAGGCGTTCCGTCCAGATACAACTCAAGATCATCCCGATGCACCCCCTGGCTGGTACGCTGCAAGGCAAAATCTCTGGCTTTATTTCGGATCAATATTTCTTCAAAACTAATTGATTTTAAATGACTTTTGTATGATACCGTTAATTTTTCTTTAGATTCGGCAATAGAATAATACAAGTCAATAATAACCGGGATAAATTTTTCGAGGAACTGTTTGCGCGCGGCATAAATAAAATTACCTACCCCAATCAGTTGATTGGAGATCACTTCCAGCAGGTGCTCATCCATGACGCCGGATTCGGCTCTTTGTCTGAGAACGCTGTTCCGTTGCTGCAGTAGCTTATTGTAATGGATAAGGTTTTGCAGGTAAACGGCATCTAACTGGGCCATGGTATAGTCTATGAACTTTCTTCTTTCCTCACTCGTCCCGGTGATCACTTCCACGTCGTCGGGAGCGATCATCACACAGGGGAACCGCCCGATATGGGAGGAAAACCGGGTATAGTTTTCCCGGTTAACGCTGAATTCTTTCTTCCCGTTTTCCCTCAAAACAGAAGTGATTTCGTAGTGTTGGTCTTTAAGCGTTAGTTCTCCGTTTAACCGGAATCCCATACTCCCGCTCTGTGTGTTTTGAAGATCGGTTTTTCCAAAGTAGCTTTTAGTAAAACAGAGATAATAAATGGCGTCAAGTAAATTGGTTTTTCCGCTGCCATTCTTTCCGCAGATACCGGTTATTTTCCGGGGAAAAATAAACCGGCTCCGGCTGTAATTGCGGAATTGAATGAGTGATATGTTATCCAGTCTGAACAAATGACAAATCTATGTGGAATCCATACAAATCAAGACGAAAAAGAGGATACACCCGGAAATGTTCGGCAATCTAAAAAATTATTGATATATTGTAACCATTATTGAAATTGTTTAACTGTTTAAAATTCAGGTTATGGCAGTGGTAAAAATTATAGAACTTATTGCTTCTTCGGAAAAAAGTTTTGAAGACGCCGTTCAAAATGCGGTGAAAGAAGCTTCGAAAACAATAAAGAATATTGATTCTGTTTATGTAAAGGATCTCAAGTGTCATGTAAAAGGGAGTGACATTATTTCCTATGGCGCCATCTGCAAGATAGCTTTCAGGGTGGAAAATTAAAAAACACCCCGGCCGGACAGATCAACCGGTTTGTTTCAGGCACCGTTCTTTACTTGGCCGCTGTTATTTTCCCGTTGGGATAAGCCAGCGATAAAGCATAAACCGTTAGAGCCGCTAACGGAAATGAAATCAATGCCGGATTCTCTAAATGATGTGGTGCATTAGCCGGGTCCAGTCCGTATATACCCCACATCGTTGGCGAGGTGAGGATGATGGCCAGGGAAGCGACTATCCCTACCACAATGGAATAAGCAATACCCCTGGAAGAAGTTTTCTTCCAGAATAACAGGAACAGGATGGCGGGCAGATTGGCGGAGGCCGCGATGGCAAAGGCCCATCCTACCAGGAAGGACACATTCACGCCTTTAAAGGCCATCCCTAATATGATAGCTGAAATGCCCACCGCGAAAGCGGCGATTTTACCGGCTTTGACTTTGGCATTCTCATCCAGGTTTTTCTTCAGGTACAAGTCAATGAAGTCATGCGCGATGGCCCCCGAAGCGGCTACGATCAATCCGGATACCGTGCCGAGGATGGTGGCGAAGGCCACGGCTGAGATGGCGGAAAACAATACGGCGCCAAAAGCCCTGGCCAACAAAGGAGCAGCCATATTGCTGGATTCCACATCCATAGAACCGTTAACCGCTGCACCCAGTCCCATATAGAGCGTCAATACATAAAAAGCGCCAATGGCGGCAATAGCCAGGATGGTTGATTTCCGGGCATCGCGTGCCGACCTCACGGTGTAATAACGAATCAAAATATGGGGCAGCGCCGCCGTTCCTAAAAACAAGGCCAGCATCAGCGAGATGAAATCCAGTTTACTCCAGATACTCGAGCCTTTCCCGATTTTATATTTCAAACCCGGCAGCAGAAAATCCTTACCCGAAGTTTCGTGTGGATAGTAAACGGATACGCTTTCATCGCCGTAGGTAAATTTTGCGTTTAAGAAACGGACAACGGTGCTGTTTTCCAGGATGGAAAGGTATTCAACCGGTCCCACCGCGCCTGTCTTATCCACTTCCTTACCATCCACCACAATTTTACTCAGATGTCCTACCTGGTAAAAATTTCCGTTAGCCTGTGGTTCGCCGTTGTACAGTACCTGACCGGATTTATCGTGCGTGATAGACAATACTTCCTTGAGCAGGTAATGCCCTTCCTGCCCGGCTAAATCAAACCACCGGACAATTCCTTCTTTTTCCAGGCGGACCAGTTTTTTTCCTTTCACTTCCACCTGGTCCAAAACCTTCCAGTCGCCTGCGGTGATTACTTTATCTCCCTTGACTTCCGGGGTCATTTCTATGAACGCGTGATAAGGCTGACCGGGATGATCGGGGGTTAATGTAAAGCCATGTTTCAGGATATACCCCGTTAGTAAGAAGGATAGCACTATCAGCAACCCGCCTTTTATAAATTGAACATAGGTGGTTGACGCCATACCTGCGGTGGCTACTATGAAGATCACGATCAGCCCCACTAATAAAACCCCCACCCAATGGGGCAGGCCGAGAAGCGGCGTTACCAGGTCGCCGGCGCCAACCATCTGGGGAATAAGATAAAAGATCGAAATGATCAGCGTACTGACGGATGCCGTGAGCGTGATGGCCCTGGAGTTAAATTTTGAATTTAAGGCATCGGTGAAAGTGTACTTTCCTAATTTTTTAAAGGGTTCCGCTATCAGGAAGAGCGCTACGATCCATCCTGCCAAAAAGCCGATCGCGTATAAGAAGCCATCGTATCCGGATATGGCTATCATCCCGCAGATGCCTAAAAATGAGGCTGCCGACAGGTAATCTCCTGCAAATGCGATGCCGTTTACCGACCAGTGTATTTTACCGCCAGCCGCGTAATAGGTGGAAGCCGATTTGGTTCTTTTACCAAGATAAAAAGATAACCAGAGTACAAAGGCTACAAAAAGTATGAAAAAAGTTAGAGCCGTGTAGGAAATGCCGTATATCATAATGTTTATTCCTCCGTTTTATTGATTTGATTTTCGTACCGGGTACACAGGTAGTTGTAAAGAATGCCCAATAACACGGCAAACAGGATGAGTCCCATACCATACACTACGGCCAGGTTAACTCCCCTGAAAACCTCGATGGCAAACAACTCGTAATTGAGTACCCCGATGATGACGAAGGCTGCATAAAAAAGAAGATAGAGAAAGAAGAATTTGATGCCGAGCTTTGCCTTTTTCTCCGATGCATGTTCTGTATCCTGATCAGATAAAATTTTGGAATCCATGACGATGATGAATAGGGGTTTGTATTTTATTCCCTTTGATTTCCCGGGAACAATGGTGAATAAGAGAAAACGAATATAAATGTTTTATGATAAAAGTTCAAAATTTAGAATTTGAGATTTAACACATATATTTGCTCCTCAATTTTGTATTGTGAGTGGTTCAAAAAAACAAACCGTAAAGTTTTCAAAAGAAACCTATTTATACTGGTACGAATTGATGCTTTTGCTGCGCCGTTTTGAAGAAAAAGCCGGGCAGTTGTATGGCATGCAGAAAATCCGTGGATTTTGTCATTTATATATAGGCCAGGAGGCGGTGGCGGCAGGCTGCATGACAGCTACCCGCCCTGAAGACATCTTTATTACTGCCTATCGCGACCATGGATTGGCAATCGCTAAAGGAGTAAGTTCCAAGTCATGCATGGCCGAACTTTTCGGGAAGGCTACCGGCTGTTCCAAAGGGAAGGGAGGAAGCATGCACTTCTTCGGAGTAAAAGAACGGTTTTTTGGAGGACATGGGATTGTGGGCGCACAAATAGGAACAGGCGCCGGGCTGGCATTTGCTGAAAAATACAAGGGTACGGACAACGTGGTGCTGACATTCTTTGGAGACGGAGCCGCCCGTCAGGGGATCCTGCATGAAACCTTCAACCTGGCGATGACCTGGAAACTGCCGGTGATCTTTATTTGTGAAAATAACAATTACGCCATGGGCACTTCCGTTCAGCGTACTTCCAATGTAATGGATATCTATAAATTGGGAGACGCCTACGATATGCCGGCTGATACAGTGGACGGAATGGTTCCGGAAGCCGTGCATGCCGCGGTTGACCGGGCGGTAAAGCGCGCCAGGGAGGGTGGGGGACCTACCCTGATAGAAGTAAAAACCTACCGTTATAAAGGGCATTCCATGAGCGATCCTGCCAAATACCGCACCAAAGAAGAAGTGGAGGAATACAAACAGCGGGATCCGATAGACTATGCGAAAGATACCCTGACAGGATCGTTTGGCGTTACGGAGGATGAAATTGAGGCCATCAATGCAAGAGTAAAGCAGGAGGTAGAGGAATCTGTGAAGTTTGCCGAGGAAAGCCCCTGGCCCGACGCGGACGAATTACTCAAGGACGTTTACAAACAGGAAGATTATCCATTCATCGTAGATTAAATTTCAAGGATCTTTTATAAGACATTAATAATTAAAGAATACACTAATACACAATGAGCGCGACCAAAAAGCATGAGGCGGTTAAACATAAAGACGGTTTGTTGGAGATGCAGGATTTCTGGGAGAGAAACAACCGTTCTATTCTTATTATTTTGGGGATCGTAATAATTCTCGGCGGCGGTTATATTGGTTATAAATATTTGTACCGGCTGCCGGAAGAAAAGAAAGCCGTTGAAGCTATTGCTAAAGCGCAGGAATACTTCGCTACCGACTCTCTGCAACTGGCGTTGAACGGAGATGGCAGAAACGCCGGCTTTTTGAAAGTGATCAACAAATATGGAAAGACCCCCTCCGGCAATGTTGCAAAATTGTATGCCGGAGAGATCTATCTTCAGCTCGGAGATTTTAATAACGCTATTAAATACCTGAAAGATTTTAAATCCAACGGTTCTGTACAAACGCAGGCTTTGGTGCATGGATTAATGGGAGACGCCTATTCGGAATTAAAGAAAAATGAGGAAGCAGTGGAAAACTATAAAAAAGCCGGCTCATTGTTTGAAGAAAATCAGGCACTGTCTTCGGAATATTTGTTCCGGGCTGCCAGTTTATACGAACTGATGGGAAAAGATAAGGAGGCCATAACATTATTCCAGCAGTTGAAGGATAAATTTCCTAATACGGAAAGAGGATTCTCTGCTGAAAAATATTTAGGGAAATTAGGGGCTACTGAGTAAGGTATTTGAGATTTAAGATTTGAGATTGGCTTCCCGTATAGTGATACATCAACCGGTAATAAAACGAATCTTAAATTTCAAATTTCAAATCTCAAATATAATCAATGGCGGAAGTTGGCAACAGCAATTTATTTCATCTCGAAACAGGCATTCTTCCAAAGGATGCCTTTGTAGTTATTGTACGTACCGAATGGAATGCAGCGGTGGTGGATAAGCTGGAGGAGGGGTGTAAGCGTATTTTAACCCGGCAGGGAATTCCTTTCCGGGTGGTTACGGTGCCCGGCGCCTTTGAAGTGGCTTTCGGGATCAGAAATTATTGGGACAGGCACCATCAGAACTCCGAAAAACGCCCTGCCGCTTTTATTGCGCTTGCCTGTGTGATCAGGGGAGGAACGCCGCATTTTGATTATGTTTGCAGGGGCATTACCGACGGCATTGTGCAACTGAACCTGAGCCTGCCGGTACCCACCGTATTCGGCGTGCTGACTGTAGATTCACAGGAGCAGGCGGAAGAAAGAACGGGGGGAATACATGGACATAAAGGCGAAGAGGCCGCACTAACTGCCATTAAAATGATGAATTTAAAAGATTAACCCTTATGGCTTTCTGGCTGGTAAAATCAGAACCGTCTAAATACAGTTGGGATCAGTTGGTCCGGGATAAACAAACCCTGTGGGACGGGGTGCGCAATTATGCCGCCCGCAATTATCTTAAAACGATGAAGAAAGGAGACGAGGTTTTCTTTTATCACAGCAATGAAGGTTTGGAAATAGTGGGTATAGCAAAAGTGGTGAAGGAATCTTATCCCGACCCTACCACGGACGACGACGCCTGGGTGGTTGTGGACTTAAAGCCGGTGAAAAAATTACCCAAACCGGTTACCCTTGCACAGGTAAAATCAGACAAACGTTTAAAGGATATGGCGCTGGTAAAGTATGTCCGTTTATCGGTACAGCCGGTAACCGAAAAAGAATGGAAGATCATTTTAGAGCTGTCTTCTTCTTAGCCGTTACCATTCAGGATTTTTCCCCAGGTAGTTGAAGGGCGTGATCGCTTTTAATTTCTTTTTAAGCGCCGGGGATATATTCAGTTTATCAATGAAGCGATTGATGGTTTTGGAATCTACGGTTTTAACGCCGCGGGTGAGATCTTTTAAGGCTTCGTAAGGCCTGGGATAATTTTCACGTCTCAGAACGGTTTGAATGGCCTCGGCCACTACCGCCCAGTTTTGCTCCAGGTCCTGCCTGATTTTGGATTCGTTTAATAACAACTTTCCCAGTCCTTTCTCAACTGACCTGAGCGCAAGCACGGTATGGGCAAAGGGAACCCCCAGGTTTCTGAGCACGGTGGAATCGGTAAGGTCACGCTGCATCCTCGATACGGGCAGCTTTGCAGACAGGTGCTCCAATATCGCATTGGCTAAACCGAGGTTACCTTCGGCATTTTCAAAGTCAATAGGATTTACCTTATGAGGCATTGCGGAAGAGCCTACCTCTCCTTTCTTTACTTTTTGTTTGAAATACTCCATGGATATATAAGTCCATATATCCCGGCAAAAATCCACCAGGATCGTGTTGAGTCTTTTTATCCCGTCTAACTGTGCTGCTAAATGGTCATAATGCTCAATTTGGGTGGTAAACTGCTGGCGTTGCAGTCCCAATGATTTACTGCAGAAATCGTTGGCAAATTTTATCCAATTTATGTCGGGATAGGCGGTGTAATGAGCATTGAAGTTGCCGGTGGCCCCGCCAAATTTACAAGTGTTGGGGATGGTCTGCAATAACTCCATCTGCTGTAGCAGCCGTTCCGCAAAAACCATGATCTCCTTACCTAACCGGGTGGGAGAAGCCGGTTGACCATGCGTGTGGGCCAGCATCGGGATATTTTTCCAGTTGGCCGCCAGTTTTTTCAGCGTCAGGATAAGGGTGGCTACAGCGGGGTAATATTCATTTTCAAGCGATTCTTTCCATAGCAAAGGAATGGCGGTATTGTTGATATCCTGTGAAGTAAGTCCGAAGTGTACCCATTCCCGGATATCCTCCAGTTCCAGGTGATCCAGCTCTTTTTTAATATAATATTCAACGGCTTTTACATCGTGATTGGTGGTTTTTTCTACCTCTTTTATGTCCATTGCTTTTTCCGGGGAAAAATGCTGGTACAGGTTTCGTAAAGATTTTATTTTTGAAGGTTGCAGATCAAAGAACTTCTTCCGGCTTAAACGGATCAGGTATTCCACCTCAACCAGGATGCGATATCGCATCAGGGCGAATTCCGAGAAGTATTGATCCAAATGTTGTAACTGATTCCTGTATCTGCCGTCAATTGGGGAAATGGCAGTAAGCGCTGTTAAATCCATCGTTGTAAAAGTAGGATAAATTTCTGACTGCTATTGATGTTTGACAAGCCCGTCCTTTAGTTTGTATTTTTGAAACAGTGTTACCTGTTAGTAATACATCCCGTACATCCGCCGCACTTCCATCACAATGTCCTCAATCTGGGCATCCTCTCCGTGCGGATTATAGGTTTGTTTCAGGCTGCTCCCGAAAAGCCAGGCCACGCTTTGCCAAAAACCCGCCGAGAAGCTTCCTTTATAATCGTGAATTATTTCAAAACAGGTATTGCCGGTTTCCCGCGCTATCAGTTTCATCAGCACTTTTCCCTGGTATACCGACAGGTTGGTGATGGGTTTGGTAAACTCCTGCCGGAGATCTTTTTCCCGGCTTTTAACGTATTCTTTTCTCTTTTCCTTATCAGGAATGTATTGCAAATGTTGGGTGATGTCATTAAATACAAAACTTGCTTTTTTGGCGTAGGGATAAGTTACATACACTGCATTCCTCAAACGCGTCCATTCCCGCAGTGCTTTCTTTTGCGCCCTGGTTAATTTAAGATATATATATACAGTATTCAACTCCCGGTAAGACAACGTATCGCCTTTATAAATAACAGCCGGAACAGTGAGGGTGTCGTTTGATCCGTATTGGGATTGAGATTGCAGTTCCGTACTTAGGAGGAAACAACTGAGTACGGTGAGGAGAACGGGGTAATATGGCTTCCTGCAACTGACCATTCAATCTGCAAAATTATACAAGTAACGAATTAAACGTGTATTATCATACACAAAGACCTAAAAACAGTTCCGGACGCTGCGCCGATTCGAAAAATTTACCCCATGTTACCGGTCTCTTTTAAACCGGCTCCACATACTGATGAAGAAACCGGCAGACATGATAAGGACACCTATCCAAAGAATATTGATATACGGAAACTGAAATGCCTTCAAAGTAATGTATTTCATTATGGCATTCGATTCCTTCACCCCCAGTACAAGGGTATTATTGGTTTTGTTTACTTCCAGCACCAGGCTCTGCGACATGACGGTATCTCTTTTCGCGATCGGCATATTTTCTTTTGAAAACAGGGCAGGCTGCGCCTTATAGGTCATACCGTCATTGCTGTGTACAGTTACCTCAGCCAGCCAGGCGCTATCTACCAGCGGCAGATCCTGGTGGGTGGCTCTGTTGGCCTCAATCAACTGGTCAACGGTAATGTATCCGTTGGAATAAAACACGGTATCCCCCTGTTGCACCGGGTGATGCCTGAAAGTGGCGGTATCTTTTATACTTTCCGGGTCGGGCATGGACGTAATAAAAGTAAAGATGTCTTTGTTCCAGTAATGCCTCGAATCCGGGTTTGCCGATAAACTCGTTCTCCCTTCTTCCGCCTTCATCAAAAAGGCATTGGGATATAAGTTAAAGGTCTCCAGTATCTTCCCCGTAGATTCGTCCCGGCGTTCGTAATTAACCTTGAAATACATTTTTTCGTCTGCGGGATGGGAAGAATCGGCCACATAAGTAGCCGTGTATTTTCCGAGAGGGGTGGGTACACCCTGGATCAGGGTTACATTCTGCAAGCCGCTGTCGTCTCGTCCTTTCGGATCTTTCAATCCGGGGATCACAATCCCGGTACGGTTGATGGAAATGACTTCTTTTTTGGAGGAACTGATCAGAATACCCACCAGCATCAGGCCAAAGCCCAGATGAGTGATGGAACCACCAGCCTGGCTGAACTTTCCCTTTACTCCCGTCCAGATATACATGGTATTGGCTGCCACCGCGTAGATGGCCGAAAAAATAGCTAAGTGTATGGCTCCTAAGAACCCGATCCCATAGGTATAATAATCAATCTTCCCCCACAAGATGATCGAGCCGGAAATGACGAGGGCAATGACGGTGGGGGTGATTATTTTTTTGATCCAGAAGGAACGGGGGGTCTTCTTGTATTTCAGATATTGCGTAACGGCTGTCAGCAGCCCTATTACCACGGCAATTAAAACCATAACACGGTTATACACATATTCCGGGTCTTCGCCAATGGCTTTATGCGTGCCGAAAATTTTATTAATCACCGGCAGAGAGGTATAAAAGGAGATATACCCTGCAGAAATAAGCAATACCAACGAGCCTACAAACATCCAGAATTCCCGCGAGGAGATGTCTTCTTCTTTTTGAATAACGGGAATCTGCTTCCTGTTTTTGAAATAGCGCCATAAAAACAAGGCGGTAAAAAAAGCCATCATGATGATCAGGTGCCAAAACAGCGAACTGCCTTCTCCGGTGAAGGAATGTACCGAGGTATCGCCCAGGACGCCGGTACGCGTTAAAAAGGTGGAATACAACAGCAACAGGAAACTAAGGAACGGGAACCAATATACCGATTTGGAAGAAAAGCCGGTGGATTGGTTGATAAGCATGATGTGCAGTCCGGCTACGGTCAGCAGCCAGGGAACAAAAGACGCGTTTTCAACGGGGTCCCATGCCCAGTACCCACCAAAGGTAAGGGATTCATAAGCCCATGCGGCACCCAGCAGAATACCCATTCCGAGCAAGGCCGCACTGAACAGCGTCCAGGGCAGGGCAGCCTTCGTCCATCCTTTGTAATCTTTTTTCCAGAGGCCTGCAAAGGCGAAAGCGAAAGGCACGATGGTGGAAGCAAATCCTAAAAATAAAATGGGGGGATGAATGACCATCCAGTAGTTCTGAAGCAATACATTAAGCCCGTTTCCGTCCCGGAGATACTTTTGGAGATACATCGGATCCTGGAATACAGGAGCGTTCGGAAATTCATTTCTCATCAGTACAAAAGGACTGCTGCCAATTTTCAGGTCGCCGAAATACAGTCCCAGTATAAACGTAACCAGAAATATTTGAGCAAGAGAAATGAGGGTCATCACCGGTGCTTCCCATTTTTTTCCCTTAAGCATGATACCCAGGCCCAATATACAATGCCAGAATATCCAGAGCATAAAACTGCCTTCCTGTCCTTCCCAGAGGCAACTCAGCAGATACTTGGTAGGCAGGCTGCGTTTGGAGTGCTGGTGGGCATATTTATATTCAAAATAATGATTGTAGATGATGGAATACAAGCTGATGAAGATGGCTATTACAGCTATGGTTTCAATCAGGAAAGCCGTACGCGCCAGCCGCTTCCATAACCGGTGATCTTCCGGAGAGAGGGCACGGGTTGCCTTGTAATAACCAACGGTTGCAACTATGGAAGCCACAAAAGCCAGTAAAACGCAAAAATGTCCAAATTCTCCTACAAATAAATGTTCTCCCTGGTACACCATATCCTATTGGTCCTGCAGTTTATAATCCAAAGCTTTTTCCTGTTGCAAAGGGTCATCTTTATATTTGGAAGGACATTTAAGTAATATCTCTTTGCATTCAAATACATCCCCGTTCATTCTGCCTTTCATCACAATCCGTTCGCTCATTTCCAATTCCGGTGGTTTGGTATTGTGGTAAACCACCCTGGTTTGTCCGCCCAGGGAATCCACGGCGTAAAAAGACAGGTAATTAGGATCCGTGATCGGGTCGTATTGTATTTCCTTCGACCGGTCTAATTTGGCGATCAGGTGAATAAATTTTCCCTGCTTTTGTTTCGCGGAAGCCACTGTATCGTATGTGGTAAGATCCTTCGATAAGGTGATCAGCATATAAGCAATTGCAGAAGCGATTACAACTAAAGTAATTATGTGAATTTTTTTCATAATAATATGCGAATTATCACGTAGCGAAATTATGTTAAAAAACAACGCGGATATCAATTGTTTTCGAGATAACAAACGATTCGGGCGTGGAACGGGTTCCCTGTGTCTATTTAACTTTTCATAAACAATATTTCTTGAGGATATGAGGTCTATGTATCCTGTTTATGCCATGTTTTCTGTATTATTTTCGTTCATAAACAGCATGCAGTTTACTTATCTATATGAATTGCCCTAATTTGCACCGTTTTTGAGAAGCCGTATTTATTGAATTATGGACCTTTCAAGTTTTGATCCCAACAGTTCCGGAAATCCGAATTATAATATTTTTGGATTGCCCTTTTCAGAAGAAGAAGCGAAGCTGATCCTGCTTCCTGTGCCGTGGGAAGTAACCGTGAGCTATCTGCCGGGTACCGCCAGGGCGCCCGAACGGATTAAAAAAGCCAGTTTGCATGTGGATCTCCTGGATCCGGATGTGCCTGATGGCTGGAAACAGGGCTTTCATTTGCTGCAGCCCGACAGGAAAATTTTGTTTAAAAGTGATTACCTGCGCAAAGAATCGGAACTGTTTATGGATTTCATTTCCAAAGGGCAGGATGTTGATGAGAACCGGTTTATGTGCAAAGCCCTGAAAGAAGTGAATGAGGGAAGTGCGTTTTTGAATGCCTGGGTATATGATCAAACCCGGGTCCTGCTTGAAAAAGGCAAGCTGGTAGGATTGCTGGGTGGAGATCACAGCGTGCCGATGGGATTTTATAAGGCAATAGCGGAGAAACATGGGGAGTTTGGGATTTTGCAGATTGACGCGCATAGCGACCTGAGAAAAGCTTATCAGCAATTCACGTACTCACATGCTTCCATTATGTATAACGCGCTGAATGAAATTCCGCAGCTCACCCGCCTGGTGCAGGTAGGGGTGCGCGATTACAGCCAGGGCGAGTGGGAATATATTTGCAACAGCGCCAACCGGGTGGTTACTTATTTCGATAAACAGGTAAAAGAAAGAATGTTTGAGGGACTGAGCTGGCGCTACCTGGTGGATGAGATGATCAATCACCTCCCGCAGAAAGTGTATATCAGTTTTGATATTGACGGGCTCAACCGGACGCTTTGTCCTCATACCGGTACGCCTGTCCCCGGTGGTTTGGAGGTGGAACAGGTGTTTTACCTGTTCCGGAAAATAATAGAAAGCGGTCGTCGTCTCATTGGTTTTGATTTATGTGAAGTAGGGATCAGCAGCAATGAATGGGATGAAAATGTAGGCGCCAGGGTATTGTTTAAATTGTGTAACCTTATGGTGGCAGGCAATCAGTGAATATGTCCAAAAGAAAAACCGAATTATTCCAGTATGTATTGATCCTGAGAAAAGAGCATCCCGCACCTGTTGACGGAATCAGTTTCCTGCTGTGTTTTATCTCCTGGATTTTCGCCCTGTATCTGTCATTGATCGGGGATACTTTGCATTCCGCCCTGTTTTGGATAAGCTGGCTGATCCCCGCAGCGCTGATCCGGACCATCCGGACGAAAAGAAGACGCAATAAGTCGCAGACCTATAGAGACCCGTTGTTTATTACAGGAGTTGTATGGTTATTTATTCCGGGCTTAAGATGGGCGGCGCTCCTGTTCATGGTATTCATTTTGTTTGATCATCAATCCAGGCGTCCGTTAGAAATAGGCATCTCGGATGAGCGGGTTGTTGTCAATACTTTTTTCCGGAAGTACTACGATTGGAAACAATTGGCTAACGTGGTATTGAAGGACGGATTACTTACCCTCGACTTTAAGAACAACAGGATCATTCAGCGGGAGATCATGCAGCAGGAGATAAATGTGGAGGAATTCAACAGCTTTTGTAAGGAACAATTGAGTTGATATGATGCTTAAAATCGTAAAAGAATTACCATCATGACAGTTGAGGCAATTGAAAACCGAAATCGAAAAAAAACTGAGAATGATAATACGGTTGACTTAGAAGCATTGTTTTTGAAGGGTCCTACCGCAACCCAAAAGCAGCTTGACATAATCACTCAAAACAGAAAAGCAATCAACCAGCAGTGACACTACAACTGATTGAATAAGGCGAACGCACAAGGTATTGCCAAAAGCGGGGCCGAACGACTTCGATTGGGCATTTGTGCAAGGTTCGACATTCGTTCTTCGATTGGACTTTTGTGCCAAAAATCCCCGGTCCGATTCGCGGGGATACTGAAACCGGCTTCCACGCCTGTCTGCGGGGTCTGCCGGAAATACTCCGCTGTCGTTGCTGCTTTGCATATAGCGGATGTGCCTGGCTTACCGACAACAGCAGTTATAATACATTTCCTCCCTTCGACAAGCTCAGGGTGGAACCTCTCCTTCTATATATCAGGGCAAGCCCCGCTGTGCATCAGGTCAAGCCCTTCTATACATCAGGTCAAGCATTTTCACATTTCCTATTCGGCGGTCTGACCCTCGTGCCTCGGGTACCGACCGTCTATACATCAGGGCAAGCCCTTCGGGGCCACATTTCCCACACTTTCATATTTTCACATCTTCATATTTTCTTCGCTTCACATTATCTTGTTGTCGCCTCCCTTCGACAAGCTCAGGGTGGCGCCTTCCCCTTTGTGCATCAGGACACAAGACTTTCCATTCCTCGAGGCAAGCATTTCCACCCCTCCATTCGTCAGGGCAGCGCATTTTAACATCCCGAACCTTCGGCAACACATTTCCACATTTCCACATTTTCAAATTTTCAAATTTTCACATTTTCAAATTACCCATCATCCTTTGCTTCATGGCTTCATACAAAATAATACCTGCAGCTACAGACACGTTGTAGGAATTAAAGTCTCCGGCTATGGGAATTGTGAAATGTTCATCCGCCGCTTTGCTTAAAAAATGCTGAATCCCTTTTTCTTCATTTCCCAGGATAACGCAACAGGGAACAGAGAAATCCATATCAAATACTTTTTGAGCCGCTTTCATCTCCGATGCTATCACTTTTATACCATTCAGATGCAGGGTGTCTATGGCATGGGCCAGGCTGTTTACCCTCGAAAGGTGCAGCAACTCCAATGCCCCGGCGGACGATTTTATTGCTTCCTCGTTAAGCGCCCCAACTCCTTTTGAAGGGATAATGATGCCATGCACACCGCAGCACACCGCCGTGCGCGCGATGGCGCCAATATTCCGGATATCGGTGACGCCATCCAGCATCAATAATAAGGGAGGTTCACCTTTGGCTAAGATATAATCAATCATTTGCTGAAGACCGGTGTATTGAACGGCGGCGGTAAGCGCCACCACTCCCTGGTGATTGGCCCTGGTAAAACTGTTGAGCTTTTCCACAGGCACCATTTGAACCGGAATCTGGTGGCTTTTTGCAAGTTCCCGTATGCGGTGAACGTTCTCTCCGTTGATATTCCGGAACATAAAGATTTTATCTATCGCTTTGCCGGTTTCAAGCGCTTCGATCAGAGGTTGCCGGCCTATAATGAGGGATGATTTTTTCAAAGCCCGGGAGTTATATCAGTTGATTTGCTAAAAGATAATTCACTTTGTAAAGGGCAGCTACCGAAATGGAATCGGTGATTTCACCCTTCAGCACCATTTCAAATGCTTTCTCAAATGGCAGTTTACGGATTACCAACGCTTCCGTTTCTTCCGGCATAGCGGCGTGAAACGATAATCCTCTGGCAAGATAAACGATCCCTTTTTCGTCGGTTACCGAATTGGACAAATGCAATTGCAGAATTTCTTCCCATTTTTGAGCCTTGATCCCGGCTTCTTCAAGCAGTTCCCGTTGTGCGGAAAGCAAAGGATCTGTATCCAGCGGCCCGCCGCCTTCGGGTATTTCCCAGCTATAAGCATCAATAGGAAAACGGTATTGTCCAATCAGCCAGGTATTGCCGGCATCGTCCATAGGCACAATGCCTATCGCCAGGTTTTTGAAGCACACCTTACCATAAATGCCTTTACCACCACCGGGGTTGATCACATTAAATTCTTCCAACCGTATCCAGGGATTCTCATATTTACGCTCCCGGTTGATGATCTTCCAGGGATTAGGGTGTTCGTTGCTTTGAGGATCCATTTCAGAGAAGTTATATCATAAAGAGAAGAATATTGAATCCTGATCTTTATCGGTCATTCGGATCATAATCCGAAAGCGTTTTTTATCTCCCTCACTTTGTCCAGCTTTTCCCAGGTAAAAAGTTCCACTCTCAACTTTTTGACTTTCCCGGACGGAGATACAAATTCTTTGGTAACGAATTCGGGTTTGCGACCCATGTGCCCGTATGCCGCTGTCTCACTATAGATAGGCTTTCGCAGTTTCAATCTCTTTTCAATGGCATAGGGGCGCATATCAAATATACTTTCCACTTTCCTGCTAATCTCCCCATCGGTTAAATCCACTTTTGCGGTACCGTATGTATTCACGTTGATACTGGTAGGTTTTTCGATGCCGATAGCATAAGATACCTGCACCAGGATCTCATCGGCCACCCCGGCCGCCACCAGGTTTTTAGCAATGTGCCGGGTGGCGTAAGCTGCCGAACGGTCAACCTTTGAAGGATCTTTACCACTGAAGGCACCTCCGCCATGCGCTCCCTTCCCGCCATAGGTATCCACTATGATCTTCCTGCCGGTCAGCCCCGTATCTCCATGGGGTCCGCCGATAACAAACTTACCCGTAGGGTTGATAAAGTAGGTGATCTTGTCGTTAAACAGCCGCCTGTATTTTTTATATCTTTTTTTCACCCGCGGGATAAGTATATTTTTGATATCGTCTTCAATCCGTTTAGCCATCTTCGTTTCCGTATCAAAATCATCGTGCTGCGTGGAGATAACGATCGTGTCTATGCGCACGGGTTGGTTGTTATCGTTGTATTCCAGGGTTACCTGGCTTTTCGCGTCCGGCCCCAGGTAAGTAATTTGCTTATTTTCTCTTCTGAGTTGCGCCAGTTCTATTAATAATTTATGCGCGAGGTCCAGCGACAGGGGCATATAATCTTCTGTTTCGCTGGTAGCGTAGCCAAACATCATTCCCTGGTCGCCCGCACCCTGGTCTTCTTTCTTCTTTTTATTGACTCCCTGGCTAATGTCGGGCGACTGCTCATGAATTGCAGATAATATCCCGCAGGAACTGGCGTCAAACATATATTCACTTTTGGTATAGCCAATTTTACGAATCACTTCCCGTGTAATTTCCTGTACGTCCAGGTAAGCTTTTGATTTAACCTCTCCCGCCAGGATCACCTGTCCGGTTGTAACAAGGGTTTCACAAGCAACCCGGCTATCAGGATCAAAAGCCAGAAAATGATCTATCAGGGCGTCGGATATCTGGTCGGCAACCTTATCGGGATGTCCTTCAGACACACTTTCGGAAGTAAATAAATAAGGCATTTTAAAGATAGTTTAAGGATTCATTATCCGGGCCCTTCAATTACAATTTGCCCGAAATGCCGCAAAGATAGGAAGCGGGGGATTAAATCTTTGAATAAATTATTCTCAGCCGCATGGGCTGTAACGGATGGCTTCCTCCGCCTACAATGGTTCTGCCTTTAGCGATTCGTGCGTTGATACGAAAAGCAACCCGGCTGGCCGTAATCAGGGAACCCGATTCTTTGGGATAGATATAATAATCCAGGGTGGTTTCGGGAGCAGACAATCTTAAAGTATAATTTTTACTATCCTTCGTTACTTTGTTTTGTACGTAGCGGGTAAGATTAAAGAAAAACCGGTCATTCTTCAGGTAACCCCCAAAGGTGGTATAGTCGTAGGTATAATTGGTAAATGAATAATTAAAATCATCAGGAACCGTAAGGAATCTTTGATTGGCACTGTCAACCATATCTATGAAAAGAAGATCGGGGGTAGTGTAAATTTCATTCCCCGGTTGATCAATGGGGGAAAATTCCAGTTCGGCGCGATGGATTATGCTGTTTTGCAATGTGTCCAGCCCCGGTATGTTAAGGATGGCGTAGGAACCCGGAGAGGATTGCAGGTAGAGTTCTTCCGCATCCATAACGCCAATGGCAGTGTCCAGTGCCGCATATCCGTGTAGCGGCGTCCTTCTCACAATATTGGCATTATAGGCATTGTAGGTTCCGGGGATTATATATACGTTAAAATCAACAGCAAGAGTGTCTGTTGCGCCATTTCTTTTTATCCGGAAATAGCAGGTCAGTTTGGTGTTTTCGTTGTACAGGCTATAATAGGTTAACGCCGCTTTCCCCGGCGAACTTTCTGCGGCTTTTATTGCCAGTCCGTTGAAAACGCGCTGAAAGGCAGAATCCCTGTTGGACGAAACATATACGGTATTGGTATCGTATGCGGCAAATCGCTTTCCGAGGTTGGTGTCGAGAGGGATCCGCAGCAGGTTACTTACTACCTGGGTATCGCTTTTTACCACAATGGTTTTTTCATCTTTCAGGGTATTCAGCGATACGGTGGCGCTTCCTAATTCATTGAAGGCGGTTGCAAACCCCGGATGGCTGACGGGATAGCCGGTACTGTCTTTGAACGCCGGGTCTTCGATCTCAAATACATTAAATTGCTGTACCGAATTGCTGTCGCCATATAAGCCGGTATAGGCCAGGCTGAGGACAACGGAGTCCATCGCAATAATACTATCGGCGTTTTCAAATGGGTATTGGGCTGCCGTACCCGGAACAATACCAAAATAGATTTCGGCCTCGGTTTTACCAAAGCCCGGATCGTCTTCAATGATGCCGAGGGCATGATCGTCCGTGTAATTAATAACGGAAGAATCTTTCATCAGGTAGTTATCTGCATACACCCTCAGATAGGTTTCAAAGGTGTGAACATTATCCACTGCCGGCAGCAGGTCTGTGCCAATATCTGTAGGGGTGATTTTTGTGCAACTATTATTAAAGAAAACGATCCATGTTCCCAGCCCGATAAAGAACAGCAGAAATTTCAACTTCACCTGATGTAGTTTTTGTAGAGGAGTTTTTATTTAAGGTACTTAGCTTTCAAAACAAAGATGCGAGGTCTCCCGCTGTTTTCAATTTTTATCTGCTACGCAAGGTCGTTATACAATTGTAAATAGTCTGTTAAATCTGAATCCGCTTTGAAGGGCAGTATTTTCTTGCCTTTTACTTTTGAAAATTCGTCTGCTAATTTTTTCTCAACCTTGGCCGCCCCGAAAGTGATGGCGTCAGCATAAGTGGCGCCGCCTCTGAACATTGCCGTGTTATTGTTTTCCCTGAAGGGCTCAAGATCCTTGTCTTTGACAGAGGCATGAATGGGTATTTTCTTCAGGAAATCTGCGCCGATTTTTTCCTTGAAAGTATTTTGCCCGATGGTAAACACCACTTTGCTGTTGCTGAATACCGGTTCTTTTTTGTAGGCTGTTCTGAGATAAAGCGGGATCAGCCCCGTCATCCAGCCGCTGCAGTGAATGATATCCGGCGGCCAGCCAAATTTTTTCACCGTTTCCAGCGCCCCTTTGCAGTAAAAAATAGTGCGTAGCCAGTTATCATCAAACCATTCGTCATTTTCATCGGTGAATACAAATTTTCGTTTAAACAGATCTTCGTTTTCAAGAAAATAGATCTGCAAACGGGCATTGGGTAAAGAAGCAACTTTTATCTGCAGCGGAAAATCCTCATTATCCACCGATACATTTATTCCGGACAGCCGTACCACTTCATGCAACCGGTGTCGCCGCTCATTGATCGTTCCGAAACGGGGCATGATACAACGAACTTCAAATCCGTTATCATTCGATTTGATTGCCAGGTGATTCACGATTTCTGAAAATTCGGTAAGTTCAAGGTAGGGAGACATTTCATTGGCAATAAATAGAATTCGTTTCTTTATAGACATCTTCCGTATAATGTTAAGTTAGAATTAAGGATAAATGTGCAAGAGTCCGCAAAGGTAGTTTTTTTTGATGAAATTGAGGTGGAAATGCCTGTAATTACTACTTTTAGTGCCATGATGTTCATTTTTAAGCACACAAAAGACCTCGTAAAATACATAGAGAAAGAACGTCCGGCGGATCAGGGAACAGGGTTTGTACCGACTATGGGAGCGCTCCATGAAGGGCATCTCTCGCTGATCGGCAAAGCGAAAGAAGAGAACCGCCTGGTGGTATGCAGTATCTTTGTTAACCCCGTGCAGTTCAATGATGCAAACGATTTTAAGCTGTACCCCAAAACCCCGGAGAAGGATATCCTGTTGCTGGAGCATGCCGGCTGCGATGTGCTTTTTATGCCGGAGGTGGAAGAGATATATCCTCCGGGAGAAGAAATGACTGAACATTACGACCTGGGATACCTTGAAACGGTATTGGAAGGGAAATATCGTCCCGGTCATTTTCAGGGGGTTTGCAGGGTGATGAGGCGGTTGCTGCAGACGGTGGCGCCTAACCGCTTGTATCTTGGGCAAAAAGACTATCAGCAATGCCTGGTAATAAAGCGGCTCTTGTCCCTGATGCATTTCAAAACGGAAGCGGTGATTTGTCCTACGCTCCGGGAAGCAGGCGGGCTGGCGATGAGTAGCCGGAACCGGCGGCTATCCGAACAGGAAAAAATTAAAGCACGTGGCATTTTTGAAGCGCTGACCTTTATTAAAGAACACCTGGAGCCGGGGGCCAAAGAAAATGTAGTATCCCAAGCCGGGGATATTCTCAAACGGAATGGGGTGCTGGCCGATTACGTGGAAATTGCGGACATGGAAAATCTGAATACCCTGGAGGTATGGGACGGGCAGACGCCTGCCATAGCGCTGATCGCTGCTTTTATGGGAAAAGTGAGACTGATTGATAATATGATCATTAGGTCTTAATTTTGCAGGCTATGCAGATTGAAATACTGAAGTCAAAAATACACCGGGCTACTATAACGGAGGCCAACTTAAACTATATAGGAAGTTTGACGCTGGATGAAGACCTGATGGAGGCCGCTAATATGATTGAAAACGAAAAAATCCAGATCGTGAACGTGAACAACGGCGCACGTATCGAAACCTATCTGATCAGGGGAAAAAGAGGCTCCGGCGTTTGCTGCCTCAACGGACCTGCCGCCAGGCATGGGGCCGTAGGGGATACCATTATTATCATGTCGTACGCTGCCATGGATTTTGAAGAAGCGAAAAAATTCAAGCCGGTTGTTGTTTTTCCCAAAGTAGGAAATCACCTGTCCTGATCAAAATCCGGGGCGTTTTACTATTAAAAAGGCATACGAATGAAAAAAAACACGGTTAATATTCTGCAATACGTTTTTTTTCTGGGTTTAGGTCTTTTCCTGTTGTGGCTGAGCGCTCACCATTTATCGGAGGAGAACGCGCAGCATTTAAAAGAGGCGCTGACCGATGCCAACTACCTGCTGGTATTACCGGCCATGGTTCTGTTGATAATCAGTCATTACAGCCGGGCTTTACGATGGAGGATACTGATCCGTCCCCTCGGTTACCGTCCTTCCGTTACCAATACTTTTTTTGCAACGATCCTGGGATATTTTTTTAACCTGTTTGTTCCCCGTTTGGGGGAAGTGATGAAATGCACCATTTTAGCTAAACACGAAAAGATCCCGGCAGATAAGCTGATCGGCACCATGGTAACGGAGCGGGTATTTGATTTTCTTTGCCTGTTGGCGATCATCGCGCTTACTCTGGTCATCCAGTTCGATATGATCCATCAATATGCCTCCGCACAATTCCAGCATGTTTTATACGATGAGGCAGGGCAGTTTAAATTGTATAAATTAGGCATAAGCGCAGGTATTTTAGCAGCCGTTGTTGTCGCATTGATTTGGCTGGCGAAGATTTTTGCCACTTCAAAATTTATGCAAACCGTCCAGCGGTTGCTTAAAGGAGTATGGCTGGGTATTATCAGTTTTAAACACATGGAAAATAAGGGTGCTTTTTTATTTCATACAGTTTTTATCTGGACCTTGTATTTACTGAGCATAAGAATAGGATTTTATGCTATGCACGAGGTGAGTCACCTGGGGTTGAAAGCGGGATTTTCCATTTTGAGTTTTGGAAGCATAGCCATGCTGGCCACACAGGGAGGTATAGGAGCCTATCAATACACCATCCAGAAACTACTTCCCTTATATGGAATAAATGAGGGGCCTGCTTTGGGATTCGGATGGGTTTTGTGGCTTGCCCAAACAGGAATCGTTATTTTTGCGGGAATAACAAGCTTATTATTATTACCCATCATAAACCGGCGGAAAAATGAAATATCCGGAAGCAACGAAAAATAAAATTCTCAATGCAGAGGAGATGCAACGCCAGGTGGAACGCTGGCGGCTGTTGGGGAAGGGCATTGCTTTTACCAATGGTTGTTTTGACATCCTCCATGAAGGTCACTTGGAAATCTTATCGCAGGCGGCTGTTTTAGCGGACGTGTTGGTGGTAGGCGTAAATACAGATGCATCGGTAAAGAGGTTGAAAGGAGAAAACAGACCTGTTAATAATGAATGGTTCAGGACCAGGATGCTTGCAGAGCTGACGATGGTGGATGCCGTGGTATTGTTTGATGAACCAACGCCATTAGAACTGATAAAGATGATCCTTCCTGATGTGCTTGTTAAAGGGGGCGATTATACCATAGAGCGGATAGTCGGGGCCGGGGAGGTAATGAAAAATGGGGGAGATGTAAAAATCATTCCTTTTCTGAACGGGTATTCCACTACCTCCCTGATAAAAAAGATACAGGAATTGTAATTCAATTTTAATTTATGAGCGTCAACAAAGAGATCAGAAGAATTACCACCAACACCCTGCAGAAGATGAAAAGCAAGGGTGAAAAGATAGCCATGCTGACCGCATACGATTATTCATTTGCAAAAACATTTGACGCGGCGGGGATAGAGATTATCCTGGTAGGAGATTCTGCCAGTAACGTTATGGCCGGTCATGAAACCACCCTTCCCATAACCCTGGATCAGATGATCTATCACGCTGCTTCGGTGGTGAGAGGAGTGAGCCGCGGATTGGTGGTGGTGGATCTTCCGTTTGGCGCCTACCAGGGAAACTCCAAAGAAGCGTTGAACTCCACTATCCGCATCATGAAGGAAACCGGGGCGCATGCGGTGAAATTAGAAGGCGGAGAAGAAGTGATTGAATCCGTTAAAAGGATCATTTCCGCCGGGGTTCCTGTTATGGGTCATTTGGGATTAACCCCGCAATCCATTTATAAATTCGGTACCTATATTGTAAGAGCCAGGGAAGAAGCGGAGGCGGAAAAACTGCAGCGGGACGCCCGGCTGCTGGAAGAAACCGGGTGCTTTTCCATTGTACTGGAAAAAATCCCCGCCTTGCTGGCAAAGCAGGTGTCCCAGAGCCTCCAAATACCAACGATTGGTATTGGAGCCGGCCGGTATTGTGATGGACAGGTACTGGTGATGCATGATATGTTGGGTATTACCACCGAATTTAAACCCCGGTTTTTGCGCCAGTATCTCAATCTCAACGACACGATTACGGGTGCCGTTCAGCAATACATAAACGATGTAAAAGACGGGGATTTTCCAAATGAAGATGAACAATATTAAGGAACATTTTCAGGCGGATGGTATATAAAACATACCATTTCGCAAAACATTGACTGCCCAATTGTGTGTGGCTGATGGTGTAGCTATAATTTCCTATTTGACATCTGCATTTAAAACGTCGTATAATTTCAAATTGGGAGATTTGCTTTTTAATTCCAGGTACAAACCCAGGCAGTTGTTGGTCACCGCCATTTTTGTATTGGTTTTTACTTTATCGAAGAACAAGGCTCTTAATTGTTTCCTTTCTCTCAAAAGTGCGCGCTCAGCGGCTTTATATTCCTGACCGAGGTTTCCATTGGCGGTTTTTTCCGCGAATATCGCCACGTTTTCAAGCCGGTCATTATTGTTGCCCAGCTCCATGATTTCACAAACGCAAACACTGCGAGAACTTCTGCTGATATAATTTTTCAGGAGATGTGCCACTGTCTGCGAATTGTTATTATGAATGTTGAAGGCTGTCTTAACGAAAAGATTGAGATTAAACTGTTTCGGTCTTGCGGCGTCTTCATTTGCATGGGTGGAAGCAACGATTACCGTCATCATGAATAAAATGCTAAAAATCCGGGTACGCAAAAGGGTTGTCATTTTGTTTGATTTAATCAAGTTAACATTACACGGTTTTACACAAGCTGGAACCCGATTAAAATCGCCTGGTTATTCAAAATGATATGGGGATCAGGGAAGTCTTAAAAACCTCATAACGGTTTTTCAGCGGAGATGCTGTTGGCAACAGAACTACTGCAAAGAAGTAAAATAATTTTGAGACGACATAGTTTTACAGCCCCCAATAGTATGTACAATGCGCTTTTATACCATAGGTCAACATATAGAAACAAGAAAGGGAATTTCGATTAACGGATGTTAATCTCAAATCTCAAATCAGAAATTTCAAATTTCAAATCCTCCTATCTTTGCCGCATGCGAAAATGGAGCATGGAAGAATTGAACCGCAAGACGGTTGAAGAGTTCAGGCAATCGGTAAAAAATCCGCTTACGGTGGTACTGGACAATATACGGAGTATGCATAATGTAGGCAGCATTTTTCGCACGGCAGACGCCTTCCTCGTAGAGTCGGTTTGTCTTTGCGGCTATACGCCGCGGCCCCCTCACCGGGATATTCATAAAACGGCCCTGGGTGCAACGGAAACGGTAAGCTGGACGTATTATTCAACTGCAATGGAGGCGGCGAGCAGTTTGAAAGAAGCCGGTTATTTGATTTGGGCCGTGGAGCAGGCCGAAGGCAGCGTATCCCTGAGCAAGCTGGACGGGAAATTTTTTTCCGAATCAGGTGATTTCAGGAGGATGGCTGTGGTGTTCGGGAATGAGGTAAGCGGAGTAGGGGAGGAGGTGCTGGGGTTGTGTGATGGTTGTATTGAAATTCCCCAATCCGGAATGAAACACTCCCTTAATGTATCTGTTGCCGCCGGCATCGTGTTGTGGGAACTGATAAAGCTTGTTAATAATAATCCCGATTTATAAACCCTTTGTATGGCTGCTCAGTCACCGTTCAGAAAATCCCTTTTAAAAGGAGGAATTTACACCGGCTTATTATCTGTTCTGTTTGTGATAAAAACTTCCGGAGTTGACCCGGCTCCGGATATTTTTATGGCGTTACCTTTTTTTGTATCGCTTTATTTTCTGCTCTTCACTATGGGCAGGCCGGAGGTTTCAGACTGGTTAAGCCATAAAATAAAAGGAGAGCTCCGGGTGCTGTTCCTTTGCCCCTTGCTGTTGGCGCTCGTTTATTTTGGTTACATAGGAATGCATGATCAAAATCCTTTACAGGATACCTTGCTTTTAGTACCCTATCTTCTTTTTTTTCCCGTGCTGGTTTTCGCCGCAAAGCGATACACCGGTGAGAAACCCGACTGGCTTGATTTTGCTACCTTTTTGCTCTTTTTCCTGCCGGTAACGGTTATTGATGCAAGCCCTCCGGGAAATCTTCCGGTCAATGGCGGCGGTTTTGATTCCGTATATCGTATTTCGGTGATGCTGATTGCCATTTTTTCGTTTGTAACCATAAGAAACATACGGGAAGTAGGATTCTATCCCGTTTTCAAATGGAAATCTGTTTTTACAACGCTTTGGGTTTGGCTGGTTTTTTATGTCTTTGTGTTTGTTATAGCCTACCTGGTTAATTTTATTAAGCTCAAGGATGATCATACCTTCCATTTTGTAATTTCCGCCGGGGTGTTCTGGAAGTTTTTGTCTGTTTTTCTGCATACGGCTTTGTTCGAAGAATTGGTGTTCCGTGGTTTGCTGCAAAATATGCTGGCCAAAAGAATTGCCTGGTCGGGCGGGTGGAAAGTCTGGTTATTGACAGGATTGTTGGCATTAACGGCTATGTCACTGGTGGTTGGTTATACTATGAATGGCAATTTAAAATGGTTTCCTGCAGTGGTAACGGTGTTGTTGTTTGCGGCCGCTTTTGGTCTGGAAATAAAATCGGGTGCAAGGGTAGGAACCTATACGGCGCTGGCTGTTACCAGCGTGGTTTTCGGATTGGCGCATGCGCATGCGGGGTCTGTTATTTTTGTTGGTCTGGCTGCTATCGGCGGCTGGGCTTATGGATATGTTTATTATAAAACAAAGAATGTTTTTTATGCCGCCCTGCTACATGCCCTGGTGAATACCACTCCGCTGATCTTTGGCTTGGAATTGGCGAAGTAAATCAAGACATAGGACTAACTAAAAACTCCCCGCTGCACCCTGAGACCTGCACCCCAAAATCCCTGTTCCTTGCACCCTGCAACTTGCAACTTGTTCCCATGTTTTCCCGGATGTATCGCATATTTTCGCTCCATCTGCGGCATTCCGGTCGGTGGGACACCGACCAGTAGTGAGTTCTGCAGGCGGGCGTCTCACCCGCCTGTGAAAATATGGGATGCGCGCGTTTTCCCCAACCCAAATTACCCTATTTTTGTTTTATGCCCCGGATTATTGCTATTGATTACGGATTAAAAAGGACAGGCATCGCCGTTACCGATCCTTTGCAGATCATTGCCACGGGTTTAACCACGGTAGCATCTCCACAGTTGATTGATTTCCTGAAAAAATATTGTGAACAGGAACCGGTGGAGAAAATCATTATAGGGGAGCCCAAAAACCTGGATGGTTCTGCAACTCATGCTACGTTACCGGTGGAAAAAGTAATTGAACGGATCAGAAAGGCTTTACCACACATTCCCATTGAGAAAGCAGACGAGCGGTTTACTTCCAAACTTGCAGTACAGGCCATGATTGATATGGGCATGAAAAAGAAGCAACGTCGCGACAAAGCCAAAATAGATGAAATAGCCGCCACCATACTCCTCCAGGAGTATCTGAACCACAACTGAGAGCTACTTTTGACAGCACTGCCTCATGGCTGCTCCTCAATTATTCCTTTGTAAAAACCGGCAGGAATTCCCTTTACGCCCGGCTTCACGGAAAATACGCCACCGCTTAGCGGAAAAGCGGCCAACTGGTCTGCAGATAACTCACCCCGGGCCGTTGTAATATAGAGGGTGTCCAGCTCCGGCCCTCCAAACGCACAGGACGATACGTTCGGCGCAGGCACCTCAATCCGCGTTAACTGCCGGCCGGTCAGCGGATCAAACCGCCCCACGGCATTAGCGCCCCAAAGTGCCGCCCATATTTTTCCCTCCGTATCCAGGGCAATCCCGTCGGGAGCGCCTTCCCCGGCAGCAATCGTAACAACGGTTCTTCGGTTGGTAACCGACCCGTTCGCATCGTCATAATCAAAGGCGTCAATCCTTTGCAGCGGACTGTCCACATAATACATAGTTGTTTTGTCCTTCGTCCAGGCAATCCCATTGGAAACCGTTACGCCATCCAGCACCTTACGGATATTTTGACGGATATCCATGCAGTAAAGCGATGCTACCCCCGTGGTGAAACGGAGGTGCATACTGCCTACCCAAAACCTGCCCGATGGGTCGCATTTGCCATCATTAAAACGGATATCGGGATCAGGAAGAGGGTTCTTAATAAACTGCAATGCCCCCGTTGCTGTGTTTATATAGTGAATACCGCTTTGCAGCGCCACGAGTGCACCGCCTTTTTCAACCGGCACTACGGTACCAATTCTGTCCTTTACGGGAAGAGAACGGTTTGTTTTTGTCACCGGATCGTATATATGGAGTGATCTGCCTTCTATGTTCACCCAATACAATTTATTTTCGGTTGGATGCCATAAAGCGCCTTCGCCTAATTGTGCTTTGGCGTCAATTTCAAGTTGCACTTTCGGAAGATCATAAGAATGCATAAGTGAAAAATAATGGGTGTAATTATAAATTAACAGAGCAGGAAACCGGTATCGGATACTGCTCCGCAGCGGTAAATATAGAGAAGAAATCAACAGGCAGGTATATGATAAACCCCCGTTTAACGTTAATCCTTTAATTTCGCAATACTTAAATCAAAAAAATACGGATGAAACCTACATTAGTAATTATGGCGGCAGGAATGGCCTCAAGGTACGGTAGTTTGAAGCAGATACAACATTTTGGACCCTCCGGGGAAACGATCATGGATTATTCCATATTCGATGCTATCCGCGCCGGCTTTGGCAAAGTCGTCTTCATTATCCGGGAAGAATTTGCCGATGAGTTTAAATCTATTTTTGAACCTAAGCTGAAAGGAAAAATCGCCATTGATTATGTTTTCCAGGACATGAAGTCTTTTGTAGAAGGGCATGAGATCCCGGCCGACAGAACCAAACCCTGGGGAACGGCTCATGCGGTTCTTTGTGCTTCCATGGCGGTTCATGAGCCCTTCATTGTCATCAATGCGGATGATTTTTACGGTAGAGACGCGTTTGAGAAAGCCGGACGGTTTTTAACCACCGAAGCCAATGATCATACTTTTGGATTGATTGGTTATGAACTTGCAAAAACGCTTTCCGAAAACGGATCGGTCAGCCGGGGCGTTTGTAAAGTAAACGATGAAGGTGACCTGGTGGAAATTGCGGAACGGACAAAAATATTCCGGGAAGGAAATAAAATTGTATATGAGGAAGAGGGGATCAAAAAAGAAGTGCCGTTTGATTCAAAAGTGTCTATGAATTTCTGGTGTTTTACCCCTCATGTTTTTAGCATTTGCAAAGAAATGTTTAATATTTTTCTAAAAAAGAATATTAACCAGCCAAAGGCCGAAATTTACGTTGTGGACGTGGGAGCTGCCTTCATACAAACCCCCGGTAATGTGCTGAAAGTGGTGCCCACAGCGTCCAAATGGTTTGGAGTTACTTATAAGGAAGATGCACCCGGGGTGGAAAAGGAAATCAGGGCCCTCGTTGAGCGGGGAGAATATCCTCAAAGTTTGTGGAAAATAAAGGAAGGTTAACCTGTACATATCCTGCATTATACCTGAGTTGTATTTTCCCCGGCAGGTTGAAAAAAAGGCATTGTTGATAGCAAAAACAACCGTTATATTTTTTAAGATAGGCTAATTTTTACCCAACTTTTACGTTGTAATATCGTACTTTAAATAAATGCCGGTGAAAAGACTCTTATTGGTAAGTTTCCTGTTATATGCTACAGGCGCCTCCTCCCAGGGGATACTGAAGAATGTAAGTATTGAACTTTTCGGCGGATTCGCTAATTATCAGGGAGAACTGCAGGAAAACGCATACACTTTTTCCCAGTCCAAACCGGCCGCCGCCGCTGGAATATCTTATGCTCTGACGGACAAGCTTTCTCTCAGGGGACTGATCACCTATGGAAATGTCCAGGGGTCAGACAGTTATAGTACCAATGCCTTCCGTCGCCAGCGAAACCTGAGTTTTTACTCAAAAATATATGATGCCAGTTTAACCGGTGTATATGAGATATTTGATATCATGGAGAAAAGATACACCCCTTATGTTTTTGCGGGCGTTTCGGTATTCAATATGGGTCCTTACGCTTACGATTCCCTGGGTAATAAAATTGGGCTGCGTTTGTTGCATACTGAAGGACAGGGTTTGCCGGAGTATCCCGATAGAAAAATGTACAATTATAAGAATATTGCCATTCCGTTTGGCGGAGGTATCCGTTTTGCCGTTACCCGTAATATTTCGCTGGGATGGGAATTCCGGTTCCATAAAACCTTCACCGACTACCTGGATGATGTAAGCACGTCCTATGTGGATCCTGCCGTCCTGCTGGCGGCTAAAGGCCCAAAAGCCGTTGAAATGGCTTATCGTGGCGGAGAGCTTAAGAATGGTAACCCGGCATATCCCGCGGCCGGAACGCAAAGAGGGAATCCCAAAACCAAAGATTGGTTCTATTTTTCAGGGATCACGGTAAGTTTCAGATTGTTCAACGACCGCGACTTTAGCCGGGGTAGCATGAAGAATGGCATCCCCTGCCCAAAAAACGTGTATTGACGGGTTGGTAAAAAATACACCACATCTGGTTTTTCTCCTGCCTTGTCCCTGCAGTTCATATTATCTGGTAAGATGGTTTTTTAAAATTCCCCGCTTTCTTCTTAGTATCAATATAAAAAAAACGACTCTTCATTGCCTGGAGTTCCATGGGATTGCCGTATAACCGATAGGATCGGGGCAGCCGGGGAACCTGAATTATATTCTTCATCCCGTATTGTTTGTCTATGCTTTCCAACCGGCTTATTTCGCTTGATGCGCTGCGTGGCTTCACCATTGCTGCCATGATCATGGTAAACTTCCCGGGAAACGAGCAATATGTTTTTTTTACCCTGCGCCATACCAAATGGAATGGCTTATCCTTTACCGATACCATTGCTCCCATATTCCTTTTCGTAGTGGGCGTTTCTATCGTTTATGCCTATACGAAGAGATTGAGTCAGGGCGTTCCAAAATCCGTTTTGTACAAAAAAATCATCTTCCGTTCGTTCAAGATATTTGCCGTAGGTATGTTGCTCAACCTGATGCCGGATTTTGATTTCAGTAATGTGCGCTGGACCGGTACGCTTCATCGTATTGCACTGGTGTTTATGTTTTGTGCCTTGCTTTTTCTTCATACCAACTGGAAACAGCAGGCCTGGATCGCAGCGATTTTACTCATCGGGTATTGGCTCGCCCTGACGCTGATCCCTACCCCGGGTGTAGGAAAAGTAATGCTTGAGCCGGGAGTGAATATTGTGGCCTGGGTGGACAGCCAATTTCTTCCGGGGACAATGTGGCAGGGAACCTGGGATCCGGAGAGCATCCTGAGCACGATCCCCGCTGTTGTTACCGGAATTACGGGCATGCTGGCCGGACGGCTGATGATCAGCAGGTTTACGCCTAATGAAAAGGTGAACTATCTTATGACAGCAGGGCTCATCTCAGTAATTGCCGGCTACTTTTGGGGATTGACCTTCCCGGTAAACGAAAATTTATGGACCAGTTCTTTTGTGCTTGTTACTTCGGGATTGGCGGCCTTACTGCTGGGCGCCATGTATTTTATCATTGACATCCTGGGTTACAGGAGAGGAGCCCGCCCGGGCATAATCTTTGGCGCCAATGCCATTACCGTTTACGTACTGGCAGACGTATTTGCTTTATTTTTTTACCGCGCCGAGTTTGGCGGTTTACCCTTAAATGAGCTGGTAGTAAATCAAATGGTTCAATGGGGCGTATTGCCCGAACTGGCGAGCTGGCTATACGCGTTGTTTTTTGTTGCCTTTAATTTTATCCCCGCGTACATTCTATACAAGAAGAATGTTTTTATCCGGTTGTAAATGCAACCCACGGATAGGGCCTATCCCGAATTTTCGCTCCGTCCGGGCATACCGGTCGGTGCAGACACCGACCGGTAGTGAGTTCTACAGGTGGGTGTTTCACCCGACTGCGAAAATATGGGATGCACCCTACGGATATCGCCCCCAAGCCTTATGAACAGAATGTTCTACCTTTGAAGCAGGCGAAAATGGGATCAGAAACACAAGAGGTTTTACAAAAAAATAAAATCGGACTCTATGAATACCGGAAGAATTTCCAAATCAATAAAAGATATTCTGAACGGGCAGGTATGGAAGGTGCTGAAGAAGAGCATCGGCGAATTTGGAAATAATGGGATTATGAAAAAAAGCGCTTCATTGGCTTTTTATACTATTTTCTCCCTGGGACCTCTGTTGTTCGTGATCATTTTTTTAGCGGGCTTATTTTTTGAATCGGAAGCCATTGAAGGCAGAATATATGATCAAATCAAGAATTTCATTGGTCCGGCCGCCGCCGCACAGGTACAGATCGTGTTGAAAAATGCCGCGCTCAAACCCAATAACGTGATGGCCACCATTATCGGGGGCGCTACCTTGCTGCTGGGCGCTACCACTATGTTCAGCGATATGCAGGATTCCATTAACCAGATATGGAATCTGAAACCCAATCCCAAAAAAGGAATTCTGAAAATCGTGGTAACCCGCCTCCTGTCTTTTGGGGTTATCGCCAGTCTGAGTTTTTTATTGTTGGTCTCTCTTTTCATTTCCACCCTGGTCGCTTCCTTCAGTACAGAATTAGAGTCAGCCATACCGGGTGTTGCCATAGAAATAACCTATATACTTAACCTGGTGGTCTCCTTTTTCATTATCACTTTATTTTTCCTGATCGTTTTTAAAATGCTGCCGGACGCCCGTATCAGATGGAAAGATGTGTTATCAGGAGCAATAGCTACGGCCCTATTATTTATGATTGGAAAGTTTGGCATAACATTTTATTTAAGTAAAAGTAGTTTGGGTACCACCTACGGTGCGGCAGGATCCCTGGTTATTCTGCTGTTGTGGGTATATTATGCCTCCGTGATACTTTACTTCGGGGCAGAGTTCACAAAAGCATGGGCTATAGAACGTGGAGCGCCAATTTATCCTAACTCGTATGCGGTAACGGCAAAGAAGATGGAAGTAGAAACAGGGAACGACAGTTTGCAGGAGGCGGAAAGAAAATTTGAAAAAATGGAGAAAGAAAACCGGGAACGGAAATAAGATCGTTTGTGGTCTTTTTAGAAGATCCCGGGTGAATTAAACCAAGATGGAAGGAAATGGAAAAATGGCAAAAAAAGAACCAGGAAAATTATTTAAAAGGCTAACGCGGTTCCTGGGATGGCTGGCGCTTTCCGTCGCGGGACTGGTAGTGCTGGTATTGCTCTTAATTCAATTGCCATTGGTTCAGAACTTTGCCAGGGAAAAAGTGGTGGCTTACCTGCAGCATAAACTGCATACAACCATATCCATTGAGAAACTGAATATCAACTTCCCCGCGTCTCTCTCCCTGCAAAAAGTGTATATTGAGGATCTGTCAAAAGATACTTTGTTGTATGGCGACCATATCCGGGTAGATATCAGCATGCTACGGCTGCTTCGCAATGAAATAAATATTCAAAAGGTAAATTTAGATGGCATCATCGCCCATCTGCACCGTGAGCCGCCTGACACCGCGTTTAATTTTCAATTTATTATTGACGCTTTCGCAACTGAAGGAAAAGAGGAGACCCATAAAACGGATTCTTCTGCCTGGAAAATATCGTTAAAAGATATTCGAATCAACCATTCACATTTCGTCTATAAAGATCTGCGCTCAGGAAACGACCTGGACATCGGGGTAAAGCGCTTTCAAACTACGATAAACCGTTTCGACCCGGCAGAGGGAACCTTTGTCGTCAACCTGGTGGACATTCAGGGGGTGAGAGGGTATTTTTATCAACTGGAGCCGACGCAACCATTAGCGGAAAAAGTGGAGGAGGCGCCCACCGGGCAACAGGATAAGGAGATCCGGCTTGTCAGTAAAACCCTGCGGCTGGCAGATATTAACTTTCAATTCAACAGCGATCCGTCTCATCTGAAATCTTCCTATGTAATCGGCAAAGCGGAACTGCATCCCAGAAGCATTGATTTGAAGAAGATGGTATTCGCTCTGAAAGAAACCTATCTTGACAATTCCGACATTGTTATCCAAACAAATTCGGGATTAACGGCTGAACCTGCAACGGATACATCGGTAAATACAGCCGGGGCACCGTCGTTTCAATTCATTAGCGACCGGTTGATTCTGAAAGACCTCAACTTCAAAATGGACGATCATTCCAAACCCCTGTTGCCATCGGGGATGGATTTTAACCACCTCTCGCTTACCGGTTTGAATGTGCAGGCAAAAAACCTGCTGTACAGCGCCGATACGATGCGGGCGGCGCTGCAATCGGCAAGCCTGAAAGATCGAAGCGGTTTTGTGTTGAACAAAATGCAGACTGATTTTGAGATGAACCCTGCCGGGATTATCCTGAAGAATCTTTATATCAAAACGCCGGCTTCTGAAATAAAAAACTATGTGCTTCTCCATTATCCCGGTCTCAAAGAGGTGTCGGAAAAACCGGCATTACTGGGTCTGAAACTTAATTTGAATAAGAGTACCATTGCAGTAGAAGACCTGTTGTTTTTTGTCCCCCGGTTGGAACCCCAGCTCGCCGCTTTCAAAAAGGAAGCCCTGTCTGTAGACGCGCTCCTGTCGGGTACACTGGGTAATATGGTATTTCAGAAACTGATCCTGAGCGGATTTTCGGGAACCGGCATTGATCTGCATGGAACTCTTGCAGGGCTTCCCGATCCTGATAAGATCAGTGCGGATCTTAATATCGAAAAAATCTCCACTAACAAACACGATATCCTGGCTTTCCTGCCTCCATCAACTTTGCCTTCCAATATACAATTACCTTCCCGCATCCAGGCCTCGGGAACCTTCAGGGGCGGTATGAATGACTTAAACACAAGCCTGGGCATAAGCACCAATTTGGGCGATCTGCGGTTAAATGGAAAAGTGAAAAACCTTACTGCCCGGGAAAAGACGGACTTTGATATTAAAATAGAGGCTAAGGATCTGCAATTGGGAGCCATTCTCTCTAATCCTGAGCTGGGATACTTTATGGGCGTGGCTGAGGCTGAAGGCACCGGGCTTGATCCTAAAACAGCCAATGCCCATTTTAAAATTGATATCCCCGAGATGGGATTTCATCAATATACTTACAAAAACATTTTTGCAAACGGCCGGATCACGAACGGAGAAATTGAAGCCGGGCTGCTGATAAAAGATCCGAATCTATCCACCGAACTGTCTTTGAATAGTAAGCTTTCCGGCAATACCCGGTCGGCTACTTTAAACGGCGTGATTGACAGTATTGACGTGCAGGCGATCCACTATTCGGATGCCCCTTTGAAATACCACGGCAGGATCTCGGCGGATTTCTCCAACATTGATCCAGATTCCCTGAACGGACGCCTGGCCGTCACTCATTCCATTATTGCAACAGGCAAACAGCGGATCGCCCTGGATACCATTTCCGTGGTTTCAGCAACCGGGGATTCCGGCAGTATCAGCCTCAATGCGGGGTTTGCATCTCTTGATTTAAAAGGGCAATATCAACTAACCCAATTAGGCGATGTATTCACGAACGCGATAAATCCTTTTTTCAGGATAAACGATAGCGCTGTAGTAGTAAAAACCGACCCCTATCATTTCTCTTTAACGGGAGCGGTTTACAACCGCCAGGTCTTGAAAGCCCTGTTTCCTGAACTGGAAAATATGCAGGAGATCCGGCTTCGCAGCAACTTTGATTATGATAAAGGATGGAGTCTTGATCTGAGTTCACCACACCTTCAATACAAAGAGCTGGTTATTGACAGCGTGAAGCTGACCGCCGGCGACCAAGACAGCATACCGGCTTTGAACTTTACCATGGGCCGCTTTACCAATGGCTCGTCCATCAGTATTTATAAAACAACCATTGACGCTGTGGCAACAGACCAAACATTAACCATGGGTCTGAAGATTTCGGATAAGGACGGGAAAGAAAAATATGCGATGAAGGGCGGGATATTTGAAGACCGTCACGATCATTATGTTTTTAAGCTCCATCCCGGTTTACTCCGGCTGAATTATGAAAACTGGAGCATGGATGAACAGAATAGTATTCAATTTGGAAAAAAAGAATTATCTGCAAAGAACTTTGTTTTAACGCACGGAGATGAAATGCTCTCCATCAATAGCGACTCCTCCGGCCTGCCGGCATCTTTAAGGCTGAGCTTTTCCAATTTTAAAATCTCAACGCTTTCGGGGATGGTCCAGATGGATTCCTCCATCGTAGGAGGGGTGATCAACGGCAACATAGCAGCCAGGGAATTGCTGGCACAGCCTACCTTTACGGCCGACCTGACGGTGGATCGTCTCAGCATTTACAAGGATACGCTGGGGGTGCTGACGGTCAAAGTAAATAATGAGATTACAGACCGGTACAACGCAAAGGTCAGTCTCAAAGGCCAGGGAAACGACATTACCGTTAACGGCGATTATTTCGTGAGATCGCCAAAGATCGGTTTTGATTTTGTGCTTGAAATAAAGCAATTCCAAATGAAATCCCTTGAAGGTTTAACCAATGGCGCGGTCCGCGATGCCGGCGGATTTATGTACGGGCGTATAAAAGTAAGCGGAGATCCTGATGATAAAAATATTGACGGACACATTCAATTTAACAACACCTCTTTTATCCCTGCCCGATTGAACAATGTTTTTAAAATTAACAACGAATCAATAGCATTCATCAATAACGAAGGGATCCGGTTTGATTCTTTCACAATCCGTGATACCACAAACAATGCCCTGGTGCTCGGCGGAATGATCTATACGGAAGACTGGACGAATTACAGGTTCGATATGAACATTCGTGCTGATGACTTTCAGGCAATTAATTCCACATCCGCGGACAACCCGTCTTTTTACGGGAAGCTGATTTTTTCAACGGAGCTCCATATAAAAGGCACACCAACGCAACCTGTCATAGACGGCGATCTTTCCGTAAATGATAAAACCGCTTTCACGATTGTGTTGCCCACGGCAGACCCCGCTATTGAAGAAAGAGAGGGGATCGTACGGTTTGTTGATTACAGCGCAACGCCGGAAGATTCGTTGTTCCTCACGGCCTTTGATTCGCTGAACACGGTATCTGTTATAGGGTATGATGTGGCCGTTAATATTGATATCAGTAAAAAGGCGGAGTTCAATTTAATAGTGGATCCTGCAAATGGTGATTTTTTGCGGATGCGGGGAGCCGGGCACTTGAGCGGCGGCATTGACCCCGGCGGAAAAATAAATCTTACAGGCGACTACCAGGTAGAAGAAGGCGACTATTCCCTGTCATTTAATTTTCTCAAAAGAAAATTTTTAATTCAGAAAGGAAGTAAGATTGTATGGACCGGCGATCCCACCTCCGCCCGGGTGGATGTAACCGCAGTGTACGAAACCAACACGGCGCCGCTTGAATTAGTGGAGAGCGTTCAGACGGGGAATAATATTTACTACAAGCAGAAGATCCCTTTTGAAGTACAGCTCAAAATGCAGGGGGAATTATTGAAGCCACAGATATCTTTCGATATTGTACTGCCCGATAAAAATTACACCGTCAGCAGCGAGGTGATCAATACCGTGGAAGAGCGGTTGTTGCAATTGCGGCAGGAACCCTCCGAC
The DNA here is from genome assembly GCA_023957125.1 of Chitinophagaceae bacterium. GTDB lineage: Bacteria > Bacteroidota > Bacteroidia > Chitinophagales > Chitinophagaceae > Agriterribacter. The sequence goes on along the minus strand of JAMLHL010000002.1, from coordinate 238,469 downwards.
CTGAACAAACAGGTGTTTGCCCTGCTGTTGTTGAACAGGTTTATCGGTGAAGATCCTTTCGGCGACAGTAATACCGGTGGAATGGATGCCGCCGCATTTGCCAGGCAAAGCGCCAGCAGGTTATTGACAGAGCAGATCAATAATCTTACCGAGGGGCTGATACAGGGCGTGGACCTGAACTTTGATCTCGCGACCACGGAGGACTATACAACCGGGGAAAAACAAGACCGTACAAACCTGAATATCGGCGTTACCAAAAGGATGCTGGATGATCGCCTATCCGTTACGATAGGCAACAACTTTGAGCTTGAAGGACCACAACAGTCCAACCAGGATCACCTGGGATTGGCTGATAACATCAATATTACTTACAGCCTCAGTAAAGACGGCCGTTATATGCTCCGGGCTTACCGGGTGAACGATTATACCGGCGCTTTGGAAGGATATGTTATCGAAACAGGCATCAGTTTTGTAATAACGCTGGACTATGATAAACTATCAGATATATTCCTGTCAAAAGAAAAAAGAGAAAATAAAAAAGAAGTCCGGCAACGAAACAGGGCGATAAAAACCGGGGACGAAGATAATGAAAGAGCGGGTGCATTAAATCAAACTGCTGCCGGCCGGGATTAGAAATCGAAAGGAGATGAAAATCAGCTTTAGATATATTATTGTGATGAGCGCTGTGCTGGGTACAACCGCCTGCAGCCTTACAAGAAATGTACCTAAAGACGATGCGTTATATACGGGCGCTATCGTGAGCGTGGAAGACAGCACACTAACGCAAAAGGAGAAAAAAAATGTCGAAGAGCTAACCGCCGGCCTGCCCCGCCCAAAACCCAATAGCAGGTTCCTCGGTATTCCTTTTAAGCTTATATTGTTTAATCTGGGAGGCGACCCGCAGAAAGGAGGTTTTATAAGACGGTTCTTTCATAAGGCCGGCGAGCCCCCGGTTTTGCTGAGCCGGTTGCATCCTGATTACAACGTGCAACTGTTGCAGAATTATCTTCAAAACAACGGCTATTTGCAGGCGGAGGGATCGGGCAATGTTATCAGAAAGAAAAGAAAGGCAAAGGCGCATTATACTTTAACGCCCGGCCCTCTTTATACGCTGGGCAGCATACAATACGATCCGGATAGCGCTACTGCGGCAATTGGTAAAGAAATTGCCGGCGCTTTTAGGAGATCTTTACTAAAACCCGGTGACCCTTTCCGGCTGGATGTGATCAGGGATGAGAGGGTGCGGATTGATAGCCGTTTGAAATACCGCGGATATTTCTATTTCAATCCGGACTACCTCTTGTTCAATGCCGACAGTACGGTGGGCAGACATCGGGTAGATTTACATTTAGTAGTAAAAAAAGGGGTGCCGGAGAAGGCGCTGAAGCCCTATATTATTAGTGATGTGTATATCTATCCCGACTATCAGCTCAGTGAAAGTGGGGAGGATACCGCGCGTCCTCATACACACCCGTTTGGCGGATATTTTATCGAAGACCCGGCAAAGAAATTCAAGCCCTCGCTTTTTCAGCGCATTCTGCTTTTTGACTCCGGCGCTGTATATAATCTCAGGGATCACAACGCTTCATTAAGCCGCCTGATCAGTCTGGACGTTTTCAAATTTGTAAAAAACCGTTTTGAATTTGTTGAGGATAACAAAAGCGATACCGGGCGATTGAACGCATATTATTACCTCACACCCCGGCAAAAGAAATCGTTAAGCTTCCAGTTGAGCGGTAATACCAAATCGAATAATTTCGTGGGATCCGAGATCAGGTTTACTTTCAGAAACCGCAATACCTTCAGGGCGGCGGAACATTTGGATCTATACGTGAACGCCGGAACAGAAGTACAATACAGCGGCTTCCAGGAAGGGTTCAACTCGTACAAGCTGGGAGGGGGTATCAATTTTACTTTTCCAAAATTTGTGATTCCCTTTTTCCCCATCAATACTAAAAACTCCTTTGTTCCAAAGACCGTATTCAACCTGAGCTATGAGTTGTTAAACCGTCAAAAACTCTATACGCTCAATTCATTTAAGAGTGAAGTAGGGTACAACTGGAAGCCGAATCTTTATGTGGAACACGAATTAAAACCGGTTTCAATAAATTTTGTTGAGGCAACCAACGTTACCAACATATACCGGGACAGCCTTTTGTCAAATCCCTTATTGAAATATGCCATCAATACGCAGTATATTCTGGGGAGCAACTACTCCTATACGATCAATCGCATGATCCGGAAACCAAAGGGTACCGGTATCTATTTTAATGCCATAGGAGATGTATCAGGTAATATCGCAGGGGTTTTTGCTTCCGCCAATGCCGTGGGAAAAAAAGAACTTTTTGGCAGTGCGTTCGATCAATATGTAAAGAGCCAATTCGATTTCAGGTATTACCAGGCGTTTGGTAAAAATGTGCAATTAGCCAGCCGTTCTATTATTGGAATCGGTTATCCTTACGGAAATTCTGAGCGGCTTCCTTTTGTAAAACAATTTTTTACCGGTGGTACCAACAGCATCCGCGCGTTCAGGAGCCGTTCCGTAGGCCCGGGCTCCTTCAGAGACGAAAGATCGGACAGCCAGGGTTTTTTCCCCGACCAGGGTGGAGATATCAAGCTTGAATTAAATACAGAATTCCGTTTTAAAATAAATAAGATCCTGGAACCCGCCGTTTTTGTTGATGCAGGGAATATCTGGCTGATGAACGAGGACACCAACCAACCCGGCGGCAGGTTTTCCAAAGCATTCTTAAAAGAACTTGCGGCAGGTGCAGGTGTCGGATTACGCTTGGATTTCAGTATTTTACTATTCAGGCTGGATGTCGCCATCCCGTTTCGAAAGCCCTGGCTGCCTCCCGGTGAAAGATGGGTATTTGATCAGATTGATTTTTCAGATAAAGATTGGCGGAGAAGAAACCTGATCCTGAACTTAGCCATTGGTTATCCGTTTTAGGAAGCGGCTTCCCGGTGGCAAAGCAGAATGCTATTGCTTCAGGATATCCAATACCGCATACATTTTACGTACCAGGGCGGCGGCGGAGCCATTGTAATTGTTTACCAGGAAGGAAAAAATATAGGTTTTGCCACCCGTAGAATGAATTCCCGTAAAGCCTTTGACGTTATTGATGGTACCGCTTTTCATCTTCATCCCGTTGTAGGTAGGAAGAGAACGGTAAAGATGGTTAAACCAGGGTTGTGCCCGGGCATATTGCAGTACCGCCACCTGGCTATGGGTGGTTACCCGGTTCAGTGGAGAAAGTCCCGAACCATCCACGATATTGATCTCGGTGTCGCGGATCCCCCTTTGTTTCCAAAAATCTTTCACCACGATCACTCCCGAATCGGTGATACCATAGCCTTTTTCTTTGGCGGAAATGGTTTTCAACAACGCCTCGCCATATAGATTGATGCTTTTTTGGTTGAACCAGTAAATAATAGAATCGAGCGGGGGAGAGGTTTGGGTAAAAAAAACGGAGTACCCGCCGTTCTCCTGTTTTGCATCCCGTAGTATTTCGGGAGTGCCATCGGTGAGTCCCGACCGTAACAGTTCTTCTGATAATTCCCCTCCGAATTGTTTCGCACCCGACGGGAAGGCGCCGGAGATACCAAAACCGTTTTCATTCACCGGTATGGTACCCTTCACTACTCCTGAAGTTCCGTTTACCGGGAGGTAGATATAGGCATTGTCTCCTGTTCCCCGGGCCGCCGCCTTCGCCTCAGAATTAAGATGGAAACCGTATAACCCGGGATTGGAACCCACAATCCGTACCGGGTCTCCTATATTTTTGCCCGACCGGAGCAGTACGTCATATTGATTTTCCCGCCAGTTCAGTTTCCCGCTTCCGGCGCCATAATAATTTCCAATATCCTGCCATATCCAGCCGTCAGGGATATCATCCGATTCCCATCCCCGGGTATTAATAATTATTTTATTGATTTTTATATCGCGTTGTTTAAGCAGGTACACAACGTTCCGGAGCAGGTTATCTGCTTTGGTGTTGCTCCAGCGCTCACTTCCGAGTGTAGGATCCCCGGAGGGGAAAACATATAAATGGTCTGCCTTTGAATCACCGCCGGTGGCAAAAGAAGTTGTATATCTGAAATCCTTTCCCAGCAGGGCAAGAGCAGTAACGCTGGTCAACAGTTTTTGAGTGGATGCCGGAGCGAGGCCGGTTCGCGAATTTTTATCAAAGATAACTTTCCCGTTTAAAGCATCTATGACGTACAGGGAGCTGGAGGCGTTGGACAACTGGCTGTCGTTTTCAAAAACGGAGAAGGCTTTTTGTAATTGTTGAGTGAGGGTTTGGGCCGGGAGGTCAACTTGAAAAGATAATGAAAGCCCGATCAGGATGATCAGCGTTCTGAATCTAAGGTTGTCTGCTATCCGTTTGTACATGATAGAAAGTATTTGCTCCCATCAAAATACTATTTTATTGGTGACGCCCAAAATTCAAAAAGGAACTGAGTATTTAAACCTTTGGGTTTACGCTTAACTTGCAGGAAATTTATTATAAAAAAATGCCTGATTCTACATTTGAAACACACACTGTTAACGCCTCCATAATAACTATTGGAGATGAATTGCTGATCGGCCAGGTAGTGGACACCAACAGCGCGTGGATGGCGCGGGAACTGAATAAAGCCGGTATCTGGCTGAATCGCAGGGTGGCGGTGGGCGACAAAAAGCAGGAGATCATTCAGGCTTTAGAGGAGGAAAGCCGGGAGTCCATGATCATCCTGATCACGGGTGGACTGGGGCCTACTGCAGACGATATCACCAAACCCGTGCTTTGTGAATATTTCGGCGGATCAATGGTGATCAATGAAGCAGCGATGGAAAATGTGAAAAACATTTTTGCCCGGCAAAACCGGCCGATGCTGGAACGGAATATCCAACAGGCGGAAGTGCCGGATAATTGTACCGTTATTCAAAACCCGAGGGGCACCGCTCCCGGGATGTGGTTTGAAAAAGACGGCCGGATTTACGTAAGCATGCCCGGCGTACCTCACGAAATGAAAGGGATGATGACGGATTACGTCATCCCTCACCTGCAACAATATTTTACGTTCCCGTTTATTGATCACCGGACCCTGGTTACTTTTGGTATCGGCGAATCCTTTCTTGCCGAAACGATAAAAGAATGGGAAGCGCGATTGCCGGGCCGCCTCAAACTGGCTTATTTACCCAACTATGGCATGGTTAGGCTGCGCATTACCGGAATTGACAACGATAGCAACCGCTTACAACAGTCTTTGAACGATGAATTTGAAAAACTGAAAGCACTGGTAGCGGGATGGCTGGTGGTGGATGAAGACCAAACGCTTCCCCAGGTGATCGGCAGCATGCTGCTGCAGCGCGAAAAAACAATGGCCACAGCCGAGAGTTGTACGGGTGGATTTATCGCTCATCTTATCACGTCGGTGGCAGGTTCTTCCAACTGGTATAAAGGCACGGTGGTGAGCTATGCCAACGAGGCTAAGGAAAATATCCTGGGGGTACAAAAATCAACTTTGGAGACGCAGGGAGCCGTAAGTGAAGCAACGGTAGAACAGATGGCGCAAAATATAAGGCATAAAATGAATACGGACTATGCGTTAGCCACTTCGGGCATCATGGGACCGGAGGGGGGAACCGCTCAAAAGCCGGTGGGAACGGTATGGATAGCGGCGTGCAATGCCGGCCGTACCCTCACTGCTCAATTCCATTTCCGGTACGACAGGCAACGTAATATTGAAATGACCTCCTATTATGCGTTGAACCTGTTAAGGAAATTGATCGTGTCGGAAAACAGCGGGGAATAAGGTGCTGTCCAGGGGAAACAATATAGCCGCCGGGATGGAGTTAATAAAGAAATTGCCCGGTAAACGAACCCCGGTTTCAATTTTGCGTTGCAATTCTTACCTTTGAATCTTAATGTAATTAAAATGCTGATATGGCGATCGTTGACCTGGTAATGCCCAAATTGGGAGAAAGTATCATGGAAGCTACCATTTTGCACTGGAATAAGAAACCGGGCGAAGAGGTAAAAATGGATGAAACCATGTTGGAAATTGCCACCGATAAGGTGGATAGTGAAGTGCCTTCTACAGTGGAAGGCATAGTGGAAGAATTGCTGTACGGTGAAAATGACGTGGTGCCGGTAGGAGCGGTCATTGCAAAAATAAGAGCAAATAATGGCGTGGAAGGAATGCCTGTAGCAGGTGAGCCGTTGCCGGTAGAAAAAAAGATCGCGGAGAAAGCGCCGGTAGAAGTTCCGTATCAACCAGTCGCCGTTCAACAAAGTGAACCCAAACCGGGCAACGTCCGGTTCTATTCTCCTTTAGTGCTTAATATTGCCGCCAATGAAGGGATAAACCTGTCGGAATTGGAGAAAATCCCCGGCACGGGCAATGAAGGAAGGGTTACAAAAAAGGATATCCTTCAGTGGGTTGCAGGCAGAAGGGAAGGAGGACAGCCTGCGGGCGCCGTTTCGATTGAACAAACCGCGCCTTTATCAACAACGGCTTCAGATTCTGCTGAGTCGGTTGGTTCACGCGGAGAAACCGGAGAAAAAGCAGCCGCTGAATACCAGGGGAATGTGGAAGTGGTGGAAATGGACCGGATGCGGAAGATCATCGCGAAACATATGGTGGAGAGTAAGCGCACCAGCGCTCACGTAACCAGTTTTACGGAATGTGATGTAACGAATATGGTTTTATGGAGGGAAAAGGTAAAAGGCATTTTCGAAAAACAGGAAGGTGAAAAACTGACCTTCACGCCCCTGTTCATCGAGGCGGTGGTTAAATGTATAAAAAAATTCCCCTGGCTGAATGCCAGCGTTGACGGCGATAAAATTATCGTTAGAAAAGATGTCAATATCAGCATGGCCGCTGCCCTGCCCAATGGAAACCTTGTTACCCCGGTCATCCGTGACGCGGATCTGCTGAATCTTACCGGGCTTGCCAAAAAAGTGAATCGTCTGGCTGATGCCGCCAGGAACAACCGGTTGCGGCCGGATGACACCCAAAATGGCACTTTTACGGTTACCAATGTGGGTACTTTCGGCAGTTTGATGGGCACGCCTATCATCAATCAACCCCAGGTGGCTATATTGGCTATCGGCGCCATCAAAAAACGACCGGTGGTGGTAGAAACCGAACAGGGCGACAGCATTGCCATCCGGCACATGATGTACCTCTCACTGTCTTACGACCATCGTATTGTGGATGGATCACTTGGGTCGTCTTTCCTCGCCGCGGTGGCTAACGAGATGGAAAATTTTGACGCCGGAAGAAGTATGTAAGCCGGCATTCTCCTTTTTTCTTCAAAATAAGATCATTTTTCTTCCGTTATTCTTTTAGCAGGGATCGTTATTTTTTTGCTGAACGCAGCATCGTTGGAACGGGCATTATTTTGGATTTTTTTCTTAAATTGTATCATAATACCCCTACAGTTATGAAGACATTATCCCAAACCTGGTTCGCAGAAGGCTATATTGATTTTGAATTAAAAAAATATACCCTGCTGGCTTATCTGCAGGAGATTCACCGGGAGTTTACGGTAAACAAGCTCTATCCTCAATTGTCGGATATAGTTTTCCATTATAATAATATCCTTCATTTCAAGCACAACAAAGAAATATTGCAGGAACAGTTTCCCAGGCGTTTTACCGGAGTGAACCTGGATAAGCTGCAATTGCTGTACGAAAAAATTACAGAAGACGATGAAATGATGAAGGAGCTGGAAGATATTATCCGGTATGCGATCAACAGGATGAGCTCTACCATTAAGAACGGCGCTGAAATTTATGATTTTGTAGAGCAAAAACTGAATATCAACCCGGTAGGGATCGTGCCGCTGGAAATGAATGAAGGCTATTTCTTCCTTTGCAATGGCTCCTTTCATCAAACCAACGTTTATTACTACCGCCTGAGCATTTTTGAAAAGCACGATGAAAAGTACCGGAGTATAAAAACGTCTTTTATATCGCAGTGGAGAAGAAGCATTGTGAATACTTACGAGCACATCAAATCGGAATTGATCCGCCATAAAAAAGACCTGCCCAATCCGGCCGTGTACTGTATTGAAACTGATTTAAATTTCCCTTTGGAAGAAACCCTGCTGCCCGTGGCGAAAAGATCATTGGTGAAATATATTACCGGGAAAGCCGCCTGACGGGCGGTAAGCAAATGACAGACAGGATTGCCTTCGTACGAAACGTCAGAATCTTATTACCTTCTCCTTTACTAATTGTATATGCCAATACGCCGCAGACAGATTCGTGCCTGCCATGACGAATGGAAAAGCATTCACTCACGACACAGAAAAAAATGCGGGACAATTAAACGACCGCCTTTACGCCGCTCAGGTGAAATACTGGTCTAAGGGAACTTCAGGATAAAATTTACTACAGGCCGTTTTTTCCCCGGTAATGATTTTACTGATATGGCAAAACGATAAGTCGGTATCCGCCTTCAGAAATTCATCCACTTTTTTGATGCTGTAACTGATGGTGTATCCTACCGAGATACAAACTTTCTTTCCTTTTTTATAGGCCATTCCTAAGTACAAACAACTGCCCAATTTATAATCCGACCGGCGGTTAAATTCGATTTCTCCTGCTATTGAATCTTTTTTTTCTAAAATTTGATCCATAGAATTTTTGGGGGGTTAAAGTTGAGATCCGCTTGTGTGATGTAAAATGCATTGCGCCGTTTTTATCTCCCGATCTTAAAACAGATCTCCCGCGTGAATGCTCTTGTCGTGCTTGGTATAGGCTGTGGGCCGCTTGGCAAAAAAGTCATCCAGTTCATTGGCAAATACATCTTCATCAAACCACAGCATTGGCTTGTATTGTTCGGCGGAGATATTAAAGAGTTGCGGAATACCTATCTTTTGCAGAGAGTCGTCCACCCGGTGTTTCATAAAGTTGAGCATATCCTCCCTTGTAAAGAAATCCAGTTCCCCGTTTTCATAGATCCAGTCTAAAAGTTCCGACTCGTAATGGATATACTTTTTTACTTCTTCCGCCATCCTGCTTTTTATTTCGCTGCTCAGAAAACCCTCATTGTCTAACCTGTTCAGTAGATAAACGCCCGCATCGGCATGATTTTGCTCGTCAATTGAAGTCCAGGCAATGATATTAGACGTATTCTTCAGATAGCCTTTAAACCGGGTGAAAGAAAGAATATTGGCAAATTGTGAGAACAGGGAAGAGTTTTCGATAACGATCGTGAAGAACAATAGTTTTGAGATAACGTCTTTATCTGCATACAAACTGTTCTCTATCAGTTCTAATTTCTTTTTAAATACGGGTATATGAATGAGGTTTTCAAAATGCTTGTTGTAGCCCATCACTTCCAGGAGCCTCGCATACGCTTCCCCGTGCCGTACTTCACATTCGGCAAAAGTAGCGCCGAGGTTGTTGAATTCCGGTTTGGGAAAATACTTGTATAAGTCGCCCCAGAATAATTTTACCCCCACTTCCACCTGTGCGATGCTAAGTAAACTCCGGCGAACAATCTCCTGTTCCAGTTCTGTCAGATTGGCTCTGAAATCCTGGATATCTGCCGTAAAATCAATTTCTTTATGAACCCAAAAAGAACTGTTCATCGCATCCACGAACTTCATTACTTCGGGATATTCAAAAGGTTTGTAGTTTAATCGTTTGTCAAAGATGCCCATTGTGTATAGATTTTAAGCGTTGAACAATGACACACAAAAAAGAAGAAGGAAAAAGAAATGGGGAGCATGCCTTTTCGAACTTCGTTTTTTATGCGAAAACAAAATCCAAACCGGGTTGGCAGGTAATCTGGCTTGCGGTAGTAACCGCTTACAGTTGCGCAACAGCCCGGGATTTGCACCCGGTTCCCCTGTTTTCTGTCGTGATCCTACAGACAGCCAATGCGGTCGTTATTCTGACAATAAAAGTAGCGTATAAAAATGAGGGAAGACCCGCAGGGGGCGGTTTACTTATGCACAGGATTGTTAATAACGCTTATCCGAGCTTTTGCAGCGCGAGTTCCCGGTCTTTTGCCAGTTGAATTTTCATAGCCTCCAGTCCAGGAAATTTTTGTTCCTCCCTCAAAAAACATTTCACAAACACAGTGAGCGTTTGGTCGTAGATATCTTCGTCGAAATCAAAAATATTCACTTCAATGGCGATGCGGCCGTCGCTTTCCTTTATCGTGGGTCTAATACCAATGCTCATCATTCCTTTAAAATACCGGTCGTTCAGTTTGACGTTTACGGCATAGATCCCTATCGCCGGAATTAATTTTTCGGGATTTTGAATTTCAAGATTAGCCGTAGGGTAGCCCAGCGTACGGCCAATCTTATTGCCACTCACTACTTTCCCCGAAAAAAAGTACGGGTAACCAAGCAACGCATTAGCCTCCTGAACATGTCCGGCTTTCAGGGCCTTACGGATCCCGGTGGAGCTTATGGCCACTTCATTCAATACTTTTTCGGAGATCTCTTTGACGCAGAATCCCAATTCCCTGCCAAAATTCTCCAACATCAGGTAATTTCCTTCCCGGTTTTTACCAAAATGATGATCATACCCCAGGATGATAGTGTGCGGATGAATTTTCCTAACCAAAAAATCGCGGACATAGGCTTCGGCGGTTTGTTCCGCAAAAGACTGATCGAAGGGAATCACCACCAGGTGATCAATCCCCTCTTCCGACAGCAGCTCAGTTTTTTCCTCCAGGGTAGTTAAAAGCGCCACCTTATGCGAGCTCCCGACAATTTTACGGGGATGCGGATGAAAGGTGATGATAACCGTTTCTCCCGATATTTGCCCGGCTTCCGCTTTTAATTGCGCAAGGATATGCTTGTGCCCTTTGTGAACGCCATCAAAGGTGCCGATCGTAACTACGGCGTTTCTAAAAACGGGCAATTGTGCTATGTTCCGGTGTATTTGCAGAACTATTCAGGATTTTGAAAAGGAATCGTTGTTTATAAGAATCTGATAAACGAAATAATTCGTTCTTTTTGGGATGCAAAGCTAATGGATAATTGATTATTGACCGGTGAATATTTACTTTTGCACCGGGTCAAAAAAATGCTATGAGTTTATATGATAAAAGAGGCGTATCAGCGCAAAAAGAAGAAGTGCATGCGGCGGTAAGAAAACTGGATGCGGGACTGTATCCCCGGTCTTTCTGCAAAATATACCCGGACTTTTTGGGTGGAAAGGATGATATAGTGAATATCATGCACGCCGACGGTGCGGGTACCAAAAGTATCCTCGCTTATTTGTATTGGAAAGAAACCGGCGATGTTTCAGTATGGAAGGGGATTGCGCAGGACGCCATCGTAATGAATCTTGATGACCTGCTTTGTGTGGGTGTATATGACAACCTGGTATTCAATTCCACCATTGACCGGAATAAAAAGAAAATTCCGGGAGAGGTGCTGGAACAGGTGATCAACGGTTCGCAGGAATGCTTCGACAAATTGGCGCAATATGGCGTTCGTGTTCATTACCTGGGAGGGGAAACCGCGGATGTGGGGGATGTGGTAAGAACCATAGCCGTTAATGGTACCATGACTGCACGGTGGCCGAAGAAAAAACTGGTCACCAACGAAAAAATAGGAGAGGGGGACGTTATTGTAGGACTTGCAAGCTTTGGCGCCTGCACCTATGATAACGCGTACAACAGCGGGTTGGGCAGCAACGGGCTCACCAGCGCCAGGCATGACGTATTGAGCAAATATTATGCGAAAACCTATCCTGAAACCTTTGAACCTTCATTGGAGGAGGATGTGGTATATATCGGGAAACATAAATTGACGGATACGGTGGAAGTGGATGGCAACGATTTATCCGTAGGTAAGCTTTTATTATCACCTACGCGCACCTATGCCCCGGTGGTGAAAACCCTGCTGGAAGAAAATTTTGAAGCCGTGCACGGGCTGATCCATTGCAGCGGTGGCGGGCAAACCAAATGTATGAAATACGTTCCCGGAAACCTGAGTGTAATAAAAGATAACCTGTTTCCTCCCCCCGTGATCTTTAAACTGATCCAGCAGGCCTCCAACGCATCGGCGCACGAAATGTACCAGGTGTTTAATATGGGCTGCCGGTTGGAAATCTACACCTCCGAAAAGCACGCGGACCAGGTGATCAGCGTTGCGGAACGATTTGGCATAGCGGCCCGGGTGATCGGCAGAACGGTGAAATCGGATCAACGCCAATTGCTGATAAAAACCGTGGAGGAGGAGTTGAGATATTGATCCCCGCAGATTGTCTTCTGTTGCCTCTGATACCCCGGGTTACACCAGGTCGGCCACTGTTTTCTTTTCCAGTATCTTCAGGGTGGCGTCTCTGACTAAAATAAGCGTATCGCGCAGACCACAGTTTTTTTCGTCGCAGTTTTCACACCGTTCATAAAAATTCAGGCTCACGCAGGGCAGCAATGCGATGGGGCCATCCAGTAGCCGCATTACCCGGGCAAGATGTATTTTTTTAGGAGATTCTTTGAAGAAATAACCGCCGCCTTTACCTTTCTTGCTGTCGAGGATACCCGCTTTTTTTAATTCCAGCAATATATTTTCAAGAAATTTAAGAGGGATATTTTCTTTTCTTGCGATTTCGGCAATAAGAATAGGGGTGTCGTTTTCCTCCCTGGCGATATACATCAACGCTTTGAAAGCATATTGTGTTTTTTTTGAAAGCATTACAACACAAAATTTAAGCGAACTGCAATTTAATTTAAAACCCGGTTCATAACCCCAGTACATCACTCATTCCAAACACACCCCGCCGTCCGTACAAAAACTCAGCGGCTAAAACGGCGCCCAGCGCAAATCCTGTGCGGTTATGCGCAGTATGGATGATCTCAATATCATCCGTTTCTGATTGATACAATACCTTATGGGTTCCGGGCGTTGGGTCAATCCTTTTGCTGATAATTTCCAGGTCGGAAATTTTTTCACTGTGGGTATTGATCCATTGTTTTTTAAAAGGGTTGACCGCCAGTATTTGCTCGGCGATGGTGATTGCCGTGCCACTCGGCGCATCTTTTTTTTGGGTGTGATGGGTTTCTTCAACGGTAACATTGTAATCGGTCTGGGAAGCCATCAACTGCGCCAGCTTTTTATTGACTTCAAAAAAGATATTCACGCCGATGCTGAAGTTGCTGGCGTACAAAAGCGCCCCGTTTTGGGCCTTGCAGTTCCAGGCGGCTTCTTCATAACGCTGAAGCCATCCGGTGGATCCTGAAACTACGGGTACGCCGGCTTCAAAGCATTTATTGATGTTATCAAAAGCGCTGTCGGGCCCGGTAAACTCAATTGCCACATCCGCCTTGCTGATATTTTCAACCGTGTTTTCTTCTGTATTTTCAATAGATATCTTCAGTACAATCGTATGCTTCCGTTGTATGGCAATGGTTTCTATGGCATGCCCCATTTTGCCATAACCAATGAGCGCTATTTTCATCCGTCTTGTTTTCGTTTTTCAACCGGTAAAGGTACGGCAAATTAATTATCTGAAAGCGATGCTGTGATGGGGATTTTTGCCTATATTAAGAACGATGCCGATGCCGGCGGTATTTGCCAGGGGCTGATATCCCGGTTTTATCCGGATACTGAGGTCATCCGAAATATTGAAATCCTTCAAATGAGCGTCCACGGCAGCATCTACCACATTCAGTCCCCACAGCAGCATAAACACCAACACCGAATAATCCACGTTTCGCCGGAATTCATTTCGATAATTCTGCAAGCTGCTGGTATATCCCTGTTCCACCATCACCAAAAGCCGGGGATCTACTTCTTTGTATCTCGCAGTGTCTTTTGCAAAAGCTATATTGTAAGCAAACCTGGTTTTGTTGAACCAATTCAGGTTATCCACAAAGGTGTAAGCGGGGATAGCAAGGGCGCCATATACAATGGGCATCTTCCAGTATTTTTTGTTGTAGGCCTGCCCGGCGCCGGGTAAAATGGCAGAGAGAAGGGTGGCGGTTCTTGCAGGGCTTCTTTTCCGGGCGGTGTCTGCAGCGGAAACAACTTTAGCTACGGTGTCGGAAACCACGGTTACGATACTGTCTGCACCGGGCGTTACCACGACAGCCGTATCATTCTGTGCAAATGTATATCGGGCAAAAAAGAGCAGGAAGAAAGTTAGTATCAGATGTCGCTTTCGCATACCTATGGATACATTAAGCCGACGGGACATTCATCTTTTCCAGGATGGCGTTGAGTTCCTGTATTGAAAAATATTCAATGGTAATGGCGCCGTGTCCCTTTTTATTATGCTTCATTTTCACACGTGTTCCGTAATGGGAGGCCAAATTATCCTCAATTTTCCTGAATGAAGCAGACAGGGTGGCTTTTACCGGTTTTTTAACAGAACTGCCTTTGTACAGTTTCCGCACCAGCTCCTCCGTTTGCCTTACGGACAGTCCCTGTTTTTTGATCTCGTTAAAGATAAATAACTGCTGATCCACCGTGTCAACATTGATGATCGCCCGGGCATGCCCCATGCTGATGGTATTGTTGCGAACCGCCACCTGGATGTCGGGCGGAAGTTTCAGCAGGCGGATATAATTGGTGATGGTGCTTCTCTCTTTCCCCATTCTTTCCGCCACCTGTTCCTGTGTATATTCCAGCTCTTCCATCATCCGCTTGTAGCTGATACCAATTTCAATGGCATTCAGGTTTTCCCTTTGCAGGTTTTCCAAAAGAGCCAGTTCCAGGAGCTGCTGATCATTGGCCTGCCGGATATAAACAGGTACGTCTTTTAACTCCGCTATTTTAGCGGCGCGCCATCTTCTTTCACCTGCAATAATGCGGTATTTGTCGCCGATAACAGCCACCGTTAAAGGCTGAATGATATCATGGAGTTTAATGGAATGGGCCAATTCCTTCAAAGCCTGCTCATCAAAATCGTGACGGGGTTGTTTGGGATTCACCTCAATCTGTTCAATCGGTACCCGTATGGTAGTGGTAACCTTTTGTACCACTCCACCCTTCAGATGATCACCACCGGCGGTTTTAAAGTCAGCGTCAATACTTTGCAGCAGCGACCGGATCCCTTTGCCCAATGCTTCTTTTTTATTCTTATTGTTCGGACTGTTGCTCATCATCAAATGTTAAGATTCTTTCTTCCTGCGGTATTTTCGTCATGTTGTTGCGTTGTAAAATTTCCTTGGCGAGGTTCAGATAATTGATAGACCCTTTGCTTTCCGCATCGTATAAGATGGCCGGCTTGCCAACGCTGGGCGCTTCGCTGAGACGGGTATTGCGATGGATAATAGTATCAAAAACCATTTCCTCAAAATGATGCCTCACTTCATTCACTACCTGGTTACAAAGTCTTAGCCGTCCGTCATACATAGTCATCAATATTCCCTCAATTACCAGCTCGGGATTCAGGCGACTTTGCACAATTTTTATGGTATTCAGCAGTTTTCCCAATCCCTCCAGGGCAAAAAACTCGGCCTGTACAGGTACCACCACGCTATCTGCAGCGGTAAGAGCATTCACGGTGATCAATCCCAATGAAGGAGAGCAGTCAATTACAATAAAATCGTATTCGTTACCGATGGGATCAAGAATATGTTTCAATACATTTTCCCGGTTGGGATAGTTGATCATTTCTATTTCGGCGCCCACCAGGTCTATATGCGAAGGAATGAGATCCAGGTTGGGGATCTCCGTTTTCAGTACTGTTTCCCTGGCCGGGGTTTCATTGACCATGCAGTCGTACAAACTTTTCTGAATATTATGGAGGTCAAAGCCCACACCCGTTGTGCTGTTGGCCTGGGGATCGGCATCTACCAGCAGGGTTTTCTTTTCCAGCACCGCAAGGCTCGCAGCCAGGTTTATAGCTGTAGTGGTTTTTCCAACCCCCCCTTTTTGATTGGCTATGCCTATTATTCTTGCCATCTGTTCTTTAACGTATTATTATGTAATTCAGGCTCCTGCGTTAACCGGTGTGCCAAAGAGCAAATGTAGTTTATTATTTTGGCTGTTTTCATCAAATATTGAGGCTTTCTCCCGGCGCCAATAAATGGAGGATTAAACCTTCCCGGGCGAAGGCCTGCTTCGCTTTTTCATGATCAATCTTAATAAAGCCAAAAGTATCGTAATGAACCCCGACGACTTCTTTACATTGTACAAAACCCGCTGCCCGGATGGCGTCTTCAACACCCATTGTAAAATTATCTCCTACAGGAAGTACGGCAAAACGGAGCGCCGCGTACCCGGGGATCAATTGCATGTCCAGGGTAAGCGCGGTATCCCCGCTATAGTAAAAATTGCCTTCCCCGGTTGTAAACACAAATCCCACCGGATTGCCACCATAGCTGCCATCGGGTAGCCCGCCGGAATGTTGGGCCACCACACATTTTACGGTACCAAATTCAAAATTCCATTGCCCCCCGGTATTCATCGGATGGGTATTGGTGATCCCCTGGTTGTTCAGCCAAAGGTGAATTTCAAAATTACACACCACCTTTGCGCCGGTGCGCCCCGCAAGGCTGATACAATCGGCAATATGATCCTCATGTCCGTGCGACAGGAAGATATAATCCGCCTCAATCTCGGTTATATCAATGTTACCTGCCAGTGCATTGGGCGTAATAAACGGATCGAAAACAATGTTTTTGCCTCCGATCTTTATGGCAAAACAGGAGTGCCCGTAAGATATAAACTGCATAATAAATCAATTATGGCATTTAGTAATAATATTTCATGGCTCAAACAAGGTTATCTTTGCATAACGAAACCGGTGGCAGCGCTGGCTGTTCAGACAAAAATACAGTTTCGGTATTATATTCATTGAACAATTCATACACATCCGACGAGACGAAGATGCATCCGGATATTTATACGGTCATTTCGGGAACCAACCGCCCCGGAAGCAACACCTTAAAGGTGGCGAAACAATATGTGCACCTCCTGGAAGATAAAGGCATTCCTACCCGGTTCGTTACATTGGAGGGACTGGACGTTAATCACAGGAACGATCAGTTGATACAACTTGAAAAAGAGGTGCTTATCCCCACCCGGAAATTTATTTTTATTGTACCCGAATACAACGGCAGCTTCCCCGGAGTGCTAAAAGCCCTGATAGATAATACAAATATTGAAAAAGTATGGTGGGGAAAAAAAGCGCTGCTCACCGGGGTTTCTACCGGCAGGGCCGGAAACCTTCGGGGCATGGAGCACCTTACCGGGGTATTGCATTACCTGAAGATGAACGTACATCATAATAAATTGCCCATTTCAGTTGTAAATAAATTACTAAAAGGAGAGGAAGATATTGAGGATTCCGCAACTTTGAAAGTTATTGGTGACCAACTGGATGAATTTATCCGTTTTTAAAAAATAATTATGCGCCGTTTTTTTCTTTCCTGGTTGTTTATAGTGCTGATCCTCCTGATTGACCTCTATGTTTTCCAGGCGGTAAAACTTGTCGTCCAATCGTCCGGTGTAAAAATTAAATATGCTATTTATGTTTTATACTGGACGCTGAGTGCAGCCGTGGTGATCACCCTCGCTTTGCTTCCTTATATTCATTTGGATAATTGGCCCAAAACCTTGCGTACTTATTGGATCGCGATCGTAATAGGAATTTTTCTTTCCAAGGCCTTTACGGCCATTTTTTTGGTGGTAGACGATCTGCGCAGGGCGCTGCAATGGGGAGGAGGCAAATTGTTTTACCAATATATCGAAGGCGTTCCGTTTAAGTCGGCCGGCATTTCCAGGTCGGTTTTTATGAGCTGGCTGGGAATCACCCTGGGCGGCGGTTTATTTGGAACGCTGATATGGGGGTTTTCCAATAAATACCGCTATCAACTGAAGAAAATAAAACTCAATTTTCCTAATCTCCCGGAAGCTTTCAGGGGGCTGAAGATGATCCATATTTCCGATATCCATTCGGGTAGTTTTACAGATAAACAGGCCGTGGAGCAGGGGGTGAAGATGATCATGAAGCAGGAGGCCGATCTTATTCTGTTTACCGGCGACCTGATCAATGACCGGGCCAGTGAAATGAAGGATTATACCGATCTTTTTTCCAGGCTGAAAGCGCCTATGGGAGTATTCAGCACCCTGGGAAACCACGATTACGGTGACTATGCACAATGGAAAGACAAAGCGGAAAAGCAGCAGAACCTGGAGAAGCTAAAGGAACTGCAGGGTAATATGGGCTGGCGTTTGCTGATGAACGAACACGTGGTATTGCGAAAAGAAAACCAGGAAATTGCCCTGCTGGGAATTGAGAACTGGGGAGCCAAGGCAAATTTCTCCCGCTACGGGAAGCTGGAAGATGCTTATGTGGGTACGGAAAAATATGCTTTCAAAATTCTAATGAGCCACGACCCCAGCCACTGGGACGCACAGGTGAGACCGCAATATGGCGATATTGACCTGACGCTGAGCGGCCATACGCATGGGATGCAGTTTGGCGTGGAAATGCCGGGTATCAAATGGAGTCCCGTGAAGTATGTATATAAACAATGGGCGGGTTTGTACGAGGAGGGCAATCAGAAACTGTACGTCAACCGCGGGTACGGATTTTTAGGCTACCCCGGAAGAGTAGGCATCCTTCCCGAAATTACACTTATCGAACTGACGTAACGGAAATGAAAAGTTGGACGAATAGCCATAAATTTCACGCAGAGACGCAAAGGAGTTTAGGAGGTATCAGGCCTCAGGTATTAGGTTGATGTGTCAATTAGGAGTTTGGAGTTTTTAGTTTGGTTTTTTTGCCTATACCCTGAGGCCTCGGATCTGCAACCTCAAGCATCTTCGTTAGAAATTTCACGCAGAGACGCCGAGGCGCAAAGGAGTTGAGGAGGTATCAGGCCTCAGGTATTAGGTTGATAGCTGAAACCTTGCAACTTGCACCCTGAGACCTGAAACCTGCAACCTGCATGGAACCAAAAACCAAAAACTCCAAACTCCGCTTCTTCAAGTATAACATTTTCATTGCGTTTGCTTAACAAAATATTTTGAGGGTTTTATTGCAGAAGGCGGAAGCGTGGATTACATTCACCGGATAAAATTTTCAATATGAAACGCATTGCTTTTTTGATTGCTTTTTCAGGTTTCCTTCTTGCCGCTTCTTCCGCTTCGGCCCAGGGTGTGAAGCTTGCCATCCACGCCGGCGCTAATATGGGGAAGATAGACGGTAAGGCATTCAATGAGGAATACCGCCTGGGATATCATGTTGGCGTTGCGCCGGAAATCATGTTTACCCGGAAATGGGGTTTCCAGCCAGAGATTTTGTTCAGTCAAACCAACACCTCCATATCTTCCGAATTCAGCGATTTTTATAAGGTCTCTTTCGATGATCTTAAAGATATTAAGCTGAATTATCTGAACATCCCGCTTTTGTTATCCTATCGTCCGGTTTCTTTTTTTACTTTCCAGGCGGGGCCGCAGTTCAGTATTTTAATGAATAAACATAATACGCTGCTGGAAAACGGAGGCGAGGCCTTTAAAAACGGCGATTTTTCGTTAGTGGGTGGCGCGCAGATACAAATACTTAAGTTACGGGTGTATGGACGGTATGGGGTTGGGCTTTTTGATATCAACGGTATAGACAACCGCGATTACTGGAGAAATCAAACCTTGCAATTAGGCGTTGGGTTAGCCCTCTGACAAGAAAAAAAATAAATTATTGCTGAGATCCGGAACCAGGCGTCCGGATTTTTTGTTTTTTTTACTGGCATTAAAGTTGACCAATGCTATTAGACATATTGACCGGTACCTTTTCGGCTGGAAAATATGTCATATTGACTATAGAATGGAATATTATGAAAAGTAGCGATTTTTTTTTACGAGCGGAAGATGAAATGGAGTTTATGCCTATCATTCCCCTTAATGAAGATGAGTCTGAAAGTATTGATGATATTGGGATTCCAACGGAGCTGCCTTTATTGCCCCTGCGCAATACCGTACTGTTCCCGGGAGTGGTTTTACCCATTACCGTGGGCAGAGACCGTTCCATAAAAGCGGTAAATGATGTTTATAAGGCTGACAAATTGATAGGCGTAATAGCGCAAAAAGACAGTTCGGTAGAAGAGCCGGCAATAAAAGATCTGGAAAATACGGGGACGGTAGCCAAAATCATTAAGCTGATCAAGATGCCCGATGGTGGCACTACCATTATTATACAAGGCCGTAAAAGATTTGCTATTGAGAAAATCCTTGCTGAGGAACCCTATTTCAGGGCCAGTATCCGGCTGATGGAAGAAGATAAAGTGAATATTCATGACGATCAGAACTTCGCGGCAACCGTCAGTTCCATCAAGGATATCGCGGGCCAAATCATCCTGCTGTCGCCCAATATGCCTTCCGAAGCCTCGGTTATCTTAAAAAATATTGAAAACCCTTCCTTCCTGATACATTTTGTAAGCAGCAATATCAGCAGTGATCTTAAGGAAAAGCAGGAATTACTTGAAATGAACGACCTGAAGATCAGGGCCGAAAAACTGATGCACCTGCTGAACCGTGAGTTACAGTTTGCGGAATTGAAAAACCAGCTGACTACCCGCACAAAAACTGAACTGGATAAACAACAGAAAGAGTATTTTTTACAGCAGCAGTTAAAAAGTATAAAGGAAGAGTTAGGAGGGGATGCGAATGAGCGGGAGATAAGGGACATGCAGAAAAAGGCGGAAGCCAAAAAATGGCCCGAAACCGCAAAAGAGGCATTCAAAAAAGGGATCGAAAAGCTGGAACGCATGCATGTGTCAACACCTGATTATTCCGTTGTTTACAATCATCTCGACCTGATGCTGGAGCTTCCCTGGGATGAAGGAACGGTGGACAGTTACGATTTGGTGAACGCAAAGAATATCCTGGATCGCGATCATTATGGTATGGATAAGATCAAGGAACGTTTGCTGGAATACCTCGCGGTACTTAAGCTGAAAGGCGATATGAAAAGCCCCATTCTTTGTTTTGTAGGTCCCCCGGGTATAGGAAAAACCTCCCTTGGAAAAAGTATAGCCGCGGCCCTGAACAGGAAATATGTCAGGCTCAGTTTGGGAGGGCTGCACGATGAAAGTGAAATAAGAGGCCATCGTAAAACCTATATAGGAGCGATGCCGGGACGTATTTTACAATCTATCAGGAAGGCGAAATCCGGAAACCCGGTCATTATCCTGGATGAGATTGATAAAGTAGGAAATGATTTCAGGGGCGATCCTTCTTCCGCATTGCTGGAAGTGCTGGACCCGGAGCAAAACCATTCTTTCTATGACAATTACCTGGAACTTGAATACGATTTAAGCAAGGTGCTGTTCATTGCAACTGCCAACGATCTGCAGAATATCCAACCTGCATTGAGAGACAGGCTGGAGATCATTGACCTGAGTGGATACGCTGTGGAGGAGAAAGTACAGATTGCCAAACGCCACCTCATTCCCAAGCAAAAGGAATTACACGGGCTTAAGAATCAAAACATCAGGATCAGCGATGCCGTTTTGGAAAAAATAATTGAACATTACACGCGGGAAAGCGGGGTGCGTGAGTTAGACCGGCAACTGGCTTCCATCATGCGGTCGCAGGCAAAAGAATATGCCACAAAAGGAAAAATAAAAACCATCCTCAACGCAAAAGACCTTGAAAAGATGCTGGGCAAACCACGGTACAGCAATGATCTTTACCGGATAGCCAATATGCCGGGCGTGGCCGTAGGGCTGGCCTGGACATACGTGGGCGGCGATATCTTGTTTATTGAAGCTACCCAAAGCGATGGAAAAGGAGAGTTGAAGCTCACGGGAAATCTTGGAAATGTGATGAAGGAAAGCGCCATCACGGCGTTGACATACCTGCAGGCCAATGCCCGGAAATACGGTATAGACCCCGAATTGTTTCAAAAACGGAATATCCATGTACACGTGCCGGAGGGAGCCGTACCGAAAGACGGGCCCAGCGCCGGAATTACAATGATGACCGCGATCGCATCGGCGCTTACGGGGCGAAAGGTGAAACCCTACCTGGCTATGACCGGGGAGATCACCCTTCGCGGACAGGTGCTGCCGGTGGGCGGTATCAAGGAAAAGGTGCTTGCCGCAAAACGGGCCGGGATGAAAGAAGTGGTGATGTGCTGGCAGAATGAAAAAGACGTGGTGGAGATCAATCCCGATTTTATTAAAGGCATAGCATTCCATTACGTGAAGAATATGCACCAGGTACTGGACATTGCTTTGGTGTAAATCCTGCCAGAGAAGAACGCGGTTCCCTTTCATGCTTTTTGTTGCCGATACTATCTGTGATAAAAAAAAGGCCCCTCAATTCATATGTCAGTGGGGCAGACGCATTAAAACCGGAAGCGCTGAAAGAGAAGTGTGGCAAAAAAAATATGCCCGCTGCCGATGGTGAGATACCGAGCGGAAAGTTGCGCATTGATGCGAAAAATTGAAATACACCCGGACCGGCCGGATCTTCATTTTTCAAGTATCTTTGCCGCTTATGGAGACCTCAAAAACAGTAGCTTTTCATACCCTGGGTTGCAAGCTCAACTTCGCTGAAACCTCCACCATCTCCAGGATCCTGGAAAATGAAGGATTTACCAAAAAACCTTTTGAAGATAAAGCCGATGTATATGTGATCAATACCTGCTCGGTTACAGACAACGCAGATAAGGAATGCCGGCAACTGGTGCGGCGCATTGAGCGGCATTCTCCACAGAGCCTGGTGGTGATCATCGGTTGTTACGCCCAACTAAAGCCTGAGGAAATCGCCGGAATAAAAGGCGTGGACCTGGTGCTGGGGGCATCGGAGAAATTTAATATAGCCGCCCACCTGAAAGAATTAACGAAAGGGGATTCGGCCAAAATATCCAGTTGTGATATAGACGATGTTGCCGGATTCAATAGTTCCTTCTCGTTAAATGACCGTACCCGCACCTTTCTGAAAGTACAGGATGGTTGCAGCTACAACTGCTCTTTTTGCACGATACCCATGGCAAGAGGAAAGAGCAGGAGCGATACCGTTTCAAATGTAATAAACCACGCCCTTGAATTGGCGGACAAAGGAGTAAAGGAAATTGTATTAACGGGGGTAAACCTGGGTGATTTCGGGATCAATGAAAACACGGGCGGGCTGTCCGGCTCGCATCGAAATGAAACTTTTTTCCAGTTGATACAGGCCTTAGACGAAGTGGACGGGATTGAGCGGTATCGTATATCATCAATAGAACCCAATTTACTTACGCATGAGATCATTCATTTCGTTGCAGGCAGTAAAAAATTCATGCCCCATTTTCATATCCCTTTACAAAGCGGTAGCAACCGGGTATTGGGTTTGATGCGCCGGAGGTACAAACGGGAATTATACCGGGAGCGGGTGGCTGCGATCAAATCCCTGATGCCCCATTGTTGCATCGGCGCGGATGTTATTGTGGGATCCCCGGGAGAATCGGAAGAAGACTTTACTATGACTCATGATTTCCTCCAAGAGCTGGAGGTATCCTATCTTCATGTATTTACTTATTCTGAAAGAGACAATACCCACGCACTCTCCATCAAGCCGGTGGTGCCCGTACACACGAGACATGAGCGCAACAGGATATTACGGGGATTATCGTATAAGAAAATGCGGGATTTTACCAACCTGCATTTGGGTCAAACCAGGAATGTGTTGTTTGAGAGCCGCAATAAAAACGGGATGATGGAGGGTTATACGGATAACTACATCAAAATAACAGTGCCTTACCGCGAGGAATTGGTTAATACGGTAACCCCGTGGACGATCTGAACATCCATACCTGATCAGAAAAGTGTTGGATGTTTTTTAACGATGATGAGATAGTTGGGCGGAAAGTGGATCCGTTGAGCTATGAGATCAACTATCCGGCTACCAGGACTTTGCCATTGTGTAGTTTCTGTAGTTTTTACAATCGGGGATTTTTTGCTAAATTCTTTATGTTTCCGATATAATGGTGCTCTCCTCCCGAAATCTCCAACGTTTTTCTATTTTACCCAGGTATTATTAGTGTCGTCCACATCCGGAAATACATGATCGGGGTCAATCACCACCTTGCTTAAAGGCTCCTGGGTACCTACCCTGAACGTCCAGCTTTGGTTGTTTTGCCAGATCTCTACAGGTAAGGTTTTTCTACCGGTTTTGCCGCTTACAGTAGTATATTCAATTATGACCGGCATGGCCATTTGTCCGGCGTTTTCTATGGTGATCAGCGCACCCTCCTGTGGATTTCCATTTACATATTCAACACCCTTCAACACCTGGTCCAGCGCATAGCTATTGGTGAACATTCCTTTCCAGAACCAGGCCAGGTCTTCACCCACACTGTTTTCCATGCTGCGGAAGAAATCCCAGGGAGAGGGATGTTTATAAGCCCAGTCCCTGATATATTTTTTAAAGGCATAATCAAAACGATCCTGTCCGACAATATGATTGCGCAGCAGGTCTAGTGCATAAGCAGGTTTGTAATAGAGCAAATTACCGATGTTCCTTTCCTTCATGGCGTCGGGGGTGTTGAAAATGCTTTCTGACTGGGGTCCAAACATATAACCTATCTGGTGCGCATCCCTTTTCCTGCCGGTATATTCCCCGTTGTTGAAATCAGCCGTTGCAATACCGTTAATGAAGGTATTAAATCCTTCATCCATCCAGCCGTACCTTCTTTCATTGCTTCCAACGATCATCGGGAACCAGGTGTGTCCGAATTCGTGGTTGGTAACACCCCATAAGCCGGCGCCGTTAGCTTTGGCGCCACAAAATACGATGCCCGGATACTCCATCCCGGCAACATTGCCCGCTACGTTTACCGCGGAATAATAAGGGTAGGGGAACCATCTTTCGGAACAACTTTCAATAGAGGCTTTGGTATATTCCGTGGATCTGCCCCAGGCATTTTTGCCGCTTGCTTCCACGGGGTAAACCGACATCGCCAACCCTTTTTTCCCATCCGGAAAATTCATCTTAGCGGCGTCCCAGATAAAAGCCTTCGATGCGGCCCAGGCAAAATCACGGGAGTTGCTGATCCTGAAATTCCAGGTAAGGGAAGTTTTTTGCGGCTGCGCCTTTTTATTGGTGATATCCTCTTTCCCACGGATGACCACTGTTTTATCGCTTTCTTTGGCCCGGTTGTATCGCTCAAACTGTTGCGGCGTAAGCGTTTCTTTTGGATTTTGCAGTTCACCCGATCCTACCACGATCATTCCTGAAGGGGCGGTAATGCTGACATCAAAATCGCCGTATTCCAGGTAAAATTCACTGGCGCCCAGGTAAGGATCCGTATTCCATCCCCGGATATCGTCGAATACGCACATCCTGGGATACCACTGCGCTACCGCAAAAATATCCCCGTTTTGCGTACTGAGGATCCCCGTTCTGTCGGCGCCATATTGCGGAATGGTAAAGGTATAGGTCATTTTCAATTTGAGTTCGCCGCGCTTCGCCTCCAGCGGTTTGTCTAACCGGACCTGCATCCGGGTATCGGAGATAAGATAATTGGCGGGCGTTTCCTTCTGGCCATTGATCAGCGTCACCGACTGGAAACGGAATCCGCCTTTAAATGCGCTGTTGGCGTCGCCATAGCGGCTGCGGCCGGTTGCAGGCATTTTGGCATGGCCTCTTGAAGTATCGTTAAACAGGTTTTGATCCAGTTGTAGCCACAGGTATTGCAGGTTTTGGGGACTATTGTTTTTGTAATCCAGCACCACGGTGGCCGTTACTTCGTTGGTGGCTTCATTTAATGCTGCCTCAATACGATAGTTGGCTTTGTTTTGCCAGTATTCCGGTCCCGGTTCTCCATTTGCCGAACGGTATGCATTGCCGTTATAGGTGTAAAAGAGGGGCGAAAACAAAACATGATAATCATATCCGGAATTATTTTCGGGCGTTAACTGGGCATTAAGATTCAGACACACCAGGATGGCGATCAGCGCCAGGAAGTTTCTTCTCATGTATATATTTTTTATGTTGTTCAACCTTATATATAATAGCAATGCAGCGTTATTGAAATAAACGTTGCACACAAGAACACGGTTTATTAATTAAAATTTAAAAATAAGCAAAAGAATGAATTTATAGCCGCGGGGGCAATGGGTTATTGCAGGGCGGCTAACAGTTTTCTTCCTTCCGCTTTCAGGGATTCGTCGTCTCCGGTACGAGGCGGCATCTTCACCATTTTATTCAGCACTTCTATCGCCTTGTCGGTTTTGTGGTCTTTGATATAAGCGTTGGCCAGATCCAGATAATTCACCAGCATCCACGGATTGGCCATTCTTGCTTTTTCGAAATTCGAAATGGCGTCCCCGAGCGAGGCTTTGGGCATCCCGCCGAACAAAACCTTTACCGCTGCTTTTTCTGCGGTATTCAGCCCGTATATTTCAAAATTCCATTTCCCCAAAAGATACAAGGCTCCTGAATGATTGGGGGTGAACAGCAGCGCGGAATCCGTATAATACTTCATATCTCTTAAATTCATTGCCTTTTCCTTTCCCTTGTTCACAGAGGAGAGCCTCAAAGAAGTATAAGCCAGTACATAAAAAGCGTCTGCAAAATTTTCTTTCTGTTTTAATGCCTCCTTGGCATAATACCGGGCAGTGGTATAATACACGATTTTCTGCTTATCATCTTTTACCCTGCTCCCGATCCTTCCGGTAAGCTCTGAGGCTCTGAACAATGCCACACTATTGCCGGGTTGAATCTTGAGAATGGTCTTATATAGATCCAATGCTTCATTTTCTTTCAGGTCTTTCTCCAGCTTTGCCGCTTCGGTTAACAGCGGCGCCACATCCTGCGCTTCTGTACTGAAACTGACAAGCATTGCTATTACCGGTAACAGATAAAATTTCATATCCGCACTTGTATTTAGGTTGAAAAGGTATTAATGATCGAACTTCTTATTATAAACAACGGTGGTTTCTCCCTGGAAATTAATAATGGGAGGATTTATTTTGCTTATGGAAACGTTAATTTCACGAGTCTCGGGAAATTGCTTTTTAATCTGCCGGCTCATATCCATCACCAGGGTTTCCAATAACGGCTCCGCTATATTCATCCTGTCTTTCACGATCCGGTAAAGAACGGAGTAATCAATGGTATCGGAAAGCCGGGTAATGATTTCCTCCGGTTCGTTGAAAAAAACATCCACATTTACTTCAAAGTCATTGCCGGTGGATCTTTCTTCTTTATACAAACCATGAAAAGCATGGAATTTCAGGTGATGCAGTGCAATTTTCAGCATGGATTGAAGGGTTTGAAGATCTCTGCCATATTATACGATCCCTTTTTCTCCCAGGTACCTTTCCGCATCCAGCGCCGCCATACAGCCTGAGCCGGCAGCGGTTACCGCCTGCCGGTATATCTTATCCTGCACATCCCCTGCGGCGAATATCCCCTCCAGGTTGGTTTTGCTGGTGCCGGGCGTTGTTTTGATGTAGCCGGTTTCATCCATGCTGAGCCATTCCCTGAAAATTGCGGAATTAGGCTCATGCCCTATGGCCACAAAGAACCCGCTTACAGGGATCGTTTGTGTTTCGCCGGTCTTGTTGTTTTTTGTCCGTACGGCTTCCGTTTTTGTCTCCCCGATTATTTCTTCAACCTCCGTATTCCAGTAAATTCTGATATTAGAAGCTTTCAAAACCCTTTCCTGCATCACTTTAGACGCCCGCATTTCGTTGCGCCGGACAAACATATGTACTACCGAACAAAGCTTGGAGAGGTAAAGCGCCTCTTCGGCTGCCGTATCGCCTGCACCCACTATCGCCACTTCTTTTCCGCGAAAGAAAAAGCCGTCACATACGGCACAGGCGCTCACACCAAAACCGTTCAGTCTTTTTTCACTTTCCAGGCCCAGCCATTTTGCGGAAGCGCCGGTGGCGATGATAACCGAGTGCGCTTCTATTTCTTTCTCATCGTCTATCCATATTTTATAGGGCTGTTTTGAGAAATCAACTTTTGAGGCCACACCAAAGCGGATATCTGCGCCCATACGGGAAGCCTGTTTTTCGAAATCTATCATCATATCGGGGCCCTGTACCCCGTTGGCGTATCCCGGATAATTTTCCACCTCCGTTGTAATGGTAAGCTGTCCGCCCGGCTGTATGCCCTGGTACAATACCGGTTTCAGGTTGGCACGCGCCGCATAGATAGCTGCTGTGTAGCCGGCAGGTCCGGATCCGATAATTAAGCATGTCACTTTTTCGTTCTTCGAATTTTCCATTCCGAGTTATTTTAATGGTTTCAGGCAACGAAGAATACAACAAAAATCTACCGCGAATGCACGAATATTAAGGATTTGGATATCCCGTTCCTGCATCCCGGCTATCTCTTATTTTATTGTACAGAATTGTCTTCGTTATACCAAAATCCGTCAAAATTAATTGTATTTCTTCAAATAACAGCAGGAAGTGCAGTCTGCTATGCGGGAAGGATCCACAGGGATCGGGATGGATGGTGCCGTTGGGCCAAAAAGAAATCCCGGTAGCGGATGGTCAGCTACCGGGATGAATTTATTTGAGTACGCGGGCAGATATCATTAACCCAGGTAAGCCTTTAAGGAACTGCTGTAGCGCGCTTTCTGCAAACGCTTGATAGCCCGTTCTTTGATCTGACGGATACGCTCTTTTGTAAGATCGTATTTTTGTCCTATCTGCTCAATGGTTACGCCGTTTTCACCATCTAAGCCAAAATAAGCGTTCACAATTTCGGCTTCGCGGGGACTGAGCGATTTCAGCACCCGGCGAATTTCATTGCGTAAGGAATCTTTCATTACATCGTCATCTGTTTCCGAGCCGCCTTCCAGCAGGTCTCCCATCGCCACATCTTCCGCTTCATGCACGGGCGCATCCAGGGAAGTATGACGGGTATTGCTCTGGAAAATATTGTTGATCTCTGTTTCGCTCATTTCCAGCAATTCAGCCAACTCTTCGGTGCTCGGTTCACGTTCGTGTTCCTGCTCGAATGCCATATAGGCTTTATTGGCTTTGTTGTAGGTTCCTATTTTGTTTTGCGGTAAACGCACCAAACGACCTTGTTCGGCCAATGCCTGCAGAATGGACTGGCGGATCCACCAAACGGCGTAAGAAATGAATTTAAATCCCTTTGTTTCATCAAACCTTTGTGCCGCCTTGATCAAACCCAGGTTACCCTCATTGATCAGATCACTCAATGATAACCCCTGGTGCTGGTATTGTTTTGCAACGGAAACAACAAACCTGAGGTTAGCCTGCACCAATTTGTCCAAAGCCCTTTGATCACCCATTTTTATGCGCTGTGCCAGCACGGTTTCTTCTTCAGGTGTGATCATGGATATCTTGGAAATTTCCTGCAGATATTTTTCAACCGCCTGCGAGTCGCGGTTGGTAATTTGTGTTGCTATTTTTAATTGTCTCATACCCCTAAATTATTATAAAATGACTTTTACACTATTAAATGTACCAGGTAACTGAAAGGCTAATAATGCCAGACGTCCGGATAGAGACAGGTTTGCGGGCAGTTGCGTTGCAAGTTGAATGCAAATTATATGTTATTTAATCCCGAGAACTGTAACTGGAGACGACTTGCAAAATTAATACGCAAATATTTCATCTCATAGTATTTACGTGAAAAGACCTAAAAAAAAGCAGGGTAATGGCTAATTTTAACGTTTTTAACACTATGCAAACGTTTGTTTAACCATCCGCATCATGTGGTGTCCTGTTGTCCTCTTTCAAAACGAAGCAGTTATGGTTGGAAGATACACTCCAAAAGGTTAACTTTATCCGTTTTTGAACAAAATCACGCTAAATGAAAACGATAGCAAAATTATTTTTCCTTTTCCTGGTTTTAACGGTAATGGGTGCCTGCAATTCGGGTAACGAACCTTCTGTTGACAACGGCTTCGACAAACAGGCTCATCGGGGTGGACGGGGACTGATGCCTGAAAACACGATCGCCTCGCATAAAAGCGCTATTGACCACGACTGCACCTTGGAAATGGATCTGCAGATGAGCAGGGATAAAAAAATCGTGGTATCGCACGATGCCTATTTCAGTAACGGTTTCTGCCTGACGCCGGAAGGGGATACCATGACAAACGAAGACGGTCATTCCCGGCTTCTCTACAATATGGATTACGACAGCATTGCAAAATACGATGTGGGGCTTAAACCCAATCCCGGTTTTCCACAACAGCAAAAAATGCACGCTGTGAAGCCGCTTTTAAGCGTATTGATAGATTCCGTAGAAGCTTATGCGAAGGAGAAGGATCATGTTAATCATTACAATATTGAAATAAAGTCGAGCCCGGAAAGTGACGGGAAGCATTATTCAAACCTGGAAGCGTTTGTTGATTCGGCGATGGGTATTATTATCGCCAAAGGTATTGAGCCGCGTACAATGATCCAGTCGTTTGACATCAGGGCACTGAGGCTGATCCATGAAAAATACCCAAAGGTTAAAACCTCCTACCTGGTGGGAAAGGCAGCCCATGAAACCGCGCAGGGTTATATTGATGAACTGGGCTTTAAGCCTGATATTTTCAGTCCTCATTACTCCCTGGTAACGCCTGAATTAGTGAAAGAATTCCATCAGCAAAAGGTGCTGATCATTCCGTGGACGCCCAACACGGCGGAAGAGATACAGCAATTGAAAGACATGGGCGTGGATGGCGCTATCACCGACTATCCGGATCTGTACGCGCAAATTAAATGATGTTTTTTCCATATTGTTTCTGGTCGCTTCCCCTTATCTTTGGAAAAATCAAAGATTATGTCATTTCCTCATGTTAACCCGCGCCAGACCTCTGCCTGGAAGAACCTTGATGAGCAATTTGCCACGGCAAAAGACAAGAAAATAAAGGCATTTTTCAGTACCAACCCGGCAAGGTTTGAGCAGTTCTCTGTTTCGTTTGAAGATATCCTTTTTGACTATTCTAAAAATATAGTGGATGAAAAAATATTAGCGTCGCTCTTTGCGCTTGCGAGGGAATGCAGGTTGGAGGAGGCCCGGACAGCGATGTTTGCAGGAGAGAAAATAAATCAAACGGAAGGGCGGGCAGTGTTGCATACCGCCCTGCGGAATTTCTCCGGGAAGCCGGTACTGCTGGATGGGGAAGATGTAATGCCCGATGTTCAACGCGTGTTGCTGCAAATGAAAAGCTTTGCCCATCGGGTACATAGCGGCGAATGGAGAGGTTTTACCGGCAAAAAAATCAAATATATTGTCAATATAGGCATTGGCGGCAGCGACCTGGGACCCGTGATGGTTACCGAAGCCTTAAAACCTTATTGGGTGGAGGGCATCCAGGCCTACTATGTATCTAACGTGGATGGAACCCATATTGTGGAAACATTAAAAAAAGTTACCCCGGAAGAAACCCTTTTCCTGGTGGCGTCAAAAACATTTACGACCCAGGAAACCATGACGAACGCGCATACGGCAAGGGATTGGTTCCTGGCAGCCGCTAAAGATGAAAAACAGATTGCCAAACACTTTGTGGCCCTGTCCACCAATGAAAAGGCAGTGGTGAAATTCGGGATTGACAAAGCCAACATGTTTGCGTTTTGGGATTGGGTTGGTGGCAGATACAGTTTGTGGAGCGCCATCGGGCTGTCTATTGTGCTGACGATTGGTTACGATCATTTTGAGCAATTGCTCAAAGGCGCTTATGCGGTTGATCGTCATTTTCAAACGGCTCCCCTGGAGAAAAACATCCCGGTTATAATGGCGCTGATCGGCCTTTGGTACACCAATTTCTTTGGAGCTCAAACGGAAGCCATACTACCATACGACCAATACATGCACCGCTTTCCGGCTTATTTTCAGCAGGGCAACATGGAAAGCAACGGCAAGCATGTGGATCGTAACGGCAGGAAGACGGACTATGCAACCGGGCCGGTGATCTGGGGCGAGCCGGGCACCAACGGGCAGCACGCTTTCTACCAACTGATCCACCAGGGTACGGTATTGATCCCCTGCGATTTTATTGCGCCGGCTGTCAGCCACAATCCCATCGGCGATCACCATCAAAAATTATTATCTAATTTCTTTGCGCAAACCGAAGCGCTGATGAACGGAAAAACCAGGGAGGAGGTGGAGTCCGAATTGAGTGGCTCAGATCCTGAAGAGCGTAACCGGGTTGTACCCTTCAAAGAATTTGAAGGCAATAAGCCCACTAATTCCTTTTTGATAAAAGAGATCACGCCCTATACCTTAGGGCAACTGATCGCTTTATATGAACACAAGATCTTCGTTCAGGGCGTAATCTGGAATATTTTCAGTTTTGACCAGTGGGGGGTGGAATTAGGCAAACAATTAGCCGGGAAGATCTTGCCGGAACTGAAAGGGGAGGAAGAGATCAGCAGCCACGATGCTTCTACCAATGGTCTTATTAACCGCTATAAAAAAATGAGAATGAGTTAGTAAGAATATTTTAGCAGAAATAAATAGCATTGTTTTTTGTTTGTAAAGCAGGTTATACTATCGGTTTAATATTTTCAGATGCGTATTATTATTATTGGAGGTACGGGTCATGTAGGGTCATTTCTGGTACCACGGCTGATTGATGCAGGTCACGAGGTAACGGTGGTTTCGCGAAAGGAGAGAGAGCCCTATTTGCTGCACCCGGCATGGAGAGGTGTAAAACAGGTTCAGCTGGACAGGAATGCTCCCACACAAAAAGGAAGTTTTGGCAAATCCATTGCGGAAATGAACCCTGAGGTGGTGATTGACATGATCTGTTTTGATAAAAACACTGCGATGGAAATGACAGAGGCATTGCGGGGCGTTGTCCGGCAGTATCTTTTCTGCGGTACAATATGGGTATATGGTCGCAGTGTTATGATCCCCACCGGGGAAGACCGGGCGAGAGAGCCGCTTACGGAATATGGACGACTCAAAGCCGAAGCGGAGGCTTATTTTTTGCGGGAATACCACGAAACCGGTTTCCCGGTCAGTATCCTGCATCCCGGGCATATTGTGGGGCCCGGCTGGCGGCCTGTTAATCCCGCCGGCAACCTGAACCTCGAGGTTTTCAGGAAACTGGCGAAAGGTGAGGAGGTTGCTTTGCCCAACCTGGGGATGGAAACCCTGCATCACGTTCATGCCGATGATATAGCGCAGGCATTTGTATCGGCGATGGATCATCCGGAAGCCGCCAACGGGGAAAGTTTTAATATTGTATCGGCCCAGGCCATGAGTATGCGGGGCTATGCAGAACTGATGGGCGCCTGGTGGGGGAAGCCTGCCGTTTTAAAATTCTTACCCTGGGAGCAATGGAAACAAACCGTAGGTGAGGAAGATGCCGGTATCACCTGGGATCATCTGATACACAGTCCATGCTGCAGCATTGAGAAAGCAGGGCGGCTGTTGCAATACCGGCCCCGGTACAGCGCCATTGAAGCGGTACAGGAATCTATCGGGTGGCAGAGGATCAACGGCGGGTTATAATATAAGAACCGGGCGACGGGGTTATCACTTCTAAAAACTCAATCCTGGAATTGTACCGGGCTGGTATTAAAACGGTTTCAACACCATCAGGGCAATGATGATCAGGAAAATCACGTTTTCTATCCGCTCGTAAAAGAATAATTTCCGGGACAGGGCATAGTATTCTTCCGGGATCTTATTCCCGGTATGGTTTTTCAACAATGCTTTGATCGGTTTTGATCTTGGCGACAATACGACAGGTCCGAACCCTAAAGCTACGACGAACAGTATCAGGCTGGCGACATACCATTTCATCCGGAACAGGTAGGGACGAAGAGCTCCCATAGTTAATCCCGACAGCAACAGCAGTGTTCCGCCAACCATTACAAAAATATGCAGGCGGTTGCGGATGAGATAAGCATGCCGGAGTTCTGTCATGTTGGTAGCCCTGGTAACCACGTAGATCATGATAAAACCCGGACCCAGTCCCAGGATGGCTGAAAAGACATGAATTAAGAGAATAAAACTATATAATCCCATAATTGGAATCCTGATACGATCTCCCGGCAGTCATGAGCTATGATTGATAGGCGGGGATGTATCTGCAAACTTAGTAAACAAAACAGAATGAGGTCTTTTAAATTTCGTGACCCTGAAAATAAAACCGGTAAGGCTTTATCTTTGACCCGGATCAGTAACGCATAACATAATTAACGAGGTGATTTTTGACAACTTTGCGGTATTATTAACAGCAGGATTTATTATCGGAACAATAGGCACCTTAATAGGAGCAGGCGGCGGCTTTATCCTGGTGCCGCTTTTATTGCTTACCCATCCGCTTTTTTCTCCCGAAATTGTAACAGCGGTGTCTATTGCCGTGGTGGCTGTCAACGCCCTGTCGGGCTCGGTGGCTTATGGCCGTTCGGGTCGCATAGATTACCGCGCGGGTATCTTCTTTGCCCTGTTTACCATTCCCGGTTCTGTTTTTGGGGTATTCACTACGAAGTATATTCCGCATGCTATTTTTAATATCATTTTTGGCATCTTACTGCTTGGTTTGGCCGCCTTCCTTATATTCAGGCAGGGGGAGCCGGATGGATCGGAGATTGATAAGAAGCACGGCGGAAGAGGCCTGCGGCCAACGGTGCTTACGGACAGCGAAAACACCACCTATCGTTACACGTACAATGCTTATACCGGAGCCACCATAAGCGTGCTGGTTGGTTATTTATCGCCCCTGCTTGGTATTGGGGGAGGTATCATTCACGTACCGGCCATGGTGCGCTGGCTTGGTTTCCCGGTTCATATTGCTACCGCTACTTCCCATTTTATCCTGGCGGTAATGGCCGGTGTTAGTGTGCTGGTGCATGCGCTGCAGGGTAATTATAATGATACCTATATCCTGCGGATGGTTGTATGGCTGTGTGTGGGGGTGATCCCGGGGGCGCAGGTGGGCGCCTGGCTGTCGCACCGGATCAAAGGCAATATTATTGTGGTGGCGTTGGCGGTATGTCTCGCTATTGTAGCTTTAAGGCTTCTCTGGTAATCCGGCCTGGTTGTTCTTATTGTTTCGGCCCGGTTGTTCGCGCCATTTTTATGAACCGGTAACAAAGAAAAATACTGGAGCAGGAGAGCCCTATTATAAAGCCGATCCAGATCCCGGAAGCACCCAGCCTGCCATTGAATGCCAGTAAATATCCTACAGGGATGCCTATAGCCCAGTAGGCAATACCAATGAGCAGGGTGGGTATTTTTACATCTTTGATACCTCGCAGCAAGCCTGATGCGGTTGCCTGTGTTGAATCCGATATCTGGAAGATGGCAGCATAGATAAGCAGCAGGGCGGCCATTTGTATCACCTCAGCGTTTTTGTTGAAGACCACCGGCAAAACGTTTCGCAATAAAATGAAAACCGCGGCGCAGGTGATCCCATAGATCAAAGCGGTAATGAGCGTGCTTTTCCCGATGTTTATAATTTTGGCGCTGTTCCTTCTTCCGAAGGCGTTGCTTACACGGATGGAACTTCCCTGAGAAAGTCCCAGAGAAACCATAAAGGTAAAAGAAGCACAGCTTAATGCGATCTGGTGTGCCGCCTGTTCCGTTGCGCCGATAGTGCCGATAATGATCCCTGAAATGGCAAAA
Organism: Chitinophagaceae bacterium; assembly: GCA_023957125.1. GTDB lineage: Bacteria > Bacteroidota > Bacteroidia > Chitinophagales > Chitinophagaceae > Agriterribacter. Next base: position 202,996 of record JAMLHL010000002.1, on the reverse strand, counting down.
GCCCCGCCTTCCATACCTACCTGCAGGCTGCTGGGCACGCCAATGTATAGTAATTCACGTATTGTTTTCAACCTGAATTTCCATTGATTTTTTCTGACGATAATATACCGGCGAAACAGGGGATGCCGTAGAATAACAGCACCAAGGGTCAGAAACATCAGCGAACGCGTAATTAAAGTACCCCAACCCGCACCCGATAATTCAAGACGGGGAAATCCCCAATTGCCGAAAATCAAAAGCCAGTTTAGAAACAAATTAACGGGCAATGCGATCACCGAAATGATCATGGCTGTGCGCGTGTATTCCAAACCATCGGTAAATTGCTTGAGCGCCATAAACAACAACATCGGGATCACGCTCCAGCTCATCAGCTCTAAGAAGGGAACCGCCAGGGTGGCTACTTCCATATCCTGTTTCAGGTGAAACAGCACGTTTTTTCCTGCTACCAGGCTCAGGGAAATGATTACGGCCGTAACCGCGCAGAGCCAGAAACCATTGTAAAAATAATGCGAAACCTTCTGTTTGTCATTTTGCCCGTAAGCCATGGATACCAGTTGGGAAACCGAGATCGTCATGCCGATGCCTACCACAAAAGGAATATTCAATACGGCCAGCACCAGGGAGCCTGCCGCCAGTTGTTTGTAGCCCAGGGCGCCAATCATGGCGGTATCAATAACGTGTAAGGCCATTTGAGCCAGTTCGCCCAAAATGATCGGAAAGGATAAACGCAGGGTCTTTCCTGCCTCGCCCCAAAGAGAAAGCTGCATACGGTTTGGCTAAAGGCAGCAAAGATGAAACATTTTAAACAAAAACGGATGACTCCATCTTTTTTGTGTGTACGATTTGAGTGGGAAGCGCAAACCTGATGCCTTCCTTTTCAAAACGATCGAAAATGGCAAAACATATTTCCTGGTGGATATTCATGTACACCAGGTAATCCGGCGACCGTATATAATAAACCACTTCATACTCTATACTGAATTCCCCGAATGTTTTAAGATGGGCCCGGTCGAAGGCCGCATCTTTCTTCTTTCCGATAATCTCTTTCATAATAGCTGGAACCTGCCTGATCTTTTCCGATGGCGTGCTGTACATCAGGCGCAGGCCAAATACCACCCTTCTTTTTTCCAGCCTCTTATAGTTATGAATTACGGTTTTAACGAGGTTGGAATTTGGCATGATCAGTTGCTGACCATCCAGGCTTCTGACCTGGGTGGTTTTAATTCCTATTTTTTCTACAATCCCGCTGTAGTCCTCAGCTACAATGAAATCGCCAATTTCGAAAGGCTTGTCAAAGAAGATCACAAAATAACTGAACAGGTCGCCCAAAATATTTTGCGCGGCTAAAGCAATGGCTATTCCACCAATTCCCAACCCGGCAATGATAGTAGTGATATCATATCCAAGATTATCAATGAAGGTGATCAGCCCCAGTGACCATACGATAATTTTCACCACCAGTAATACACCCGAAAGTTGCTTTATACGGCCCGGAGCTTCATGCTTCACCGTCATGCGAACCAAAATAGCCCCGTGGATCATAAAATTGATAAGACGAACAACGAAATAGATAATGATGGCCAGGATAGCTGCATTCAGCAACCCCGCTAATTTTTCGTGGAGCGTGAGCCGGGTGATGATCAGATAATTAACAACCAGGTAAATGCAGGGGATCAAAAACCGATCTATTCCTTCAATCAGGAGGTCATCGAAAATATTGTCGGTACGATGGACTTTCTTCTTTAAACCATGGATCACAATTTGTTGGATGCCTTTCAACACCAGCCATGCCGCTATCATACCGCCAATGGCGATCAAATACGCTTCCAATGTGTTACTCCAGTAAATTTGTTGTAGTATATCTCTCATGATTTATGGATTTAATAAATACACAGGCAAAATAAATTTCGGAAAATCATACCCTGTCCAGGCTGTTAATTTCCTATCCTAAACCGGGGTTTTCAGTGAGTGGCTTCAGGTTACTGACGTAATTAACATCTGTTGCAACAGCGCCTAAAATAAGGGAAAATGATCAGGTATCAAATTATTCCGGCGATAATCTCCGCGCTTGTATCGCTCCATTGTTGCTCTGCGAGAGAAGAAATTAATCATTCTTCCGGCAATACCGGCCTTTTTTTCATAGCGATATCGTCCAGGGCAACGGTTCCGTCGCCGGTGTTGGTAAATGAAACGCTCACCGTTTTCGTATTGTTTTCGCAGGCTTCCCCTGTTTTAAACAGCAATTCGTTTTGTGTGAATGAAGATGAGGCTTTAGCAGTCTGCATACTGTTATCTTCAAAGGTACCCGATACGGGTTTAATATTGTTCACTGTCGCTTCAATGCTGCCTTTTCCTTTTATCCAATAGGTGAGCCGGTAATTCTGAGAAGGATCAAGATATACATATTGATACAGGGTTTGGCCGGGGGCAAGCGCAAATCCATTGCCGCCATCCCTCTTAGCCGCCGCATCTGCCACAGCCGTCCCTTCCCACGGCAAAATATGGCTGCTGTATTCCGCTCCTCCGTTGGGCAATTCATTGTTGCCTTCTAACGGCCACTGGTAGCCGCGGATATAATCTACTTCCATATTCACCCTGCCGCCACCGCCATAGCTTCCCAAAAGCACGTTCATAAAATGGCTGGGGGCGTACATTTTGTTTTTGTCGGAATATTCCCTGATCAGGTTTCCATTAATATAATGCTTAATGGAACCTGGCGTCCACAATATACCGTGGACTACCCAATTATTGATATGCTGATAACCTTCTGCAATATGGGTAGCCAGGTTGTGCTGGAATTTGCCATTGGCATCCACATGCCCGTGCAGCACAAACTGCGCATTCAGGTATTCAAAAATATCTATTTCAAATACCTGTCCTTTCGGCCGGATACCTTTAACGCCATCTAATATCGTCCCCTCTTCGAGATAATATTTCAGGTCGGGTCCGGGCGAATCGAACCAGAAAGCGGTGTTCAGTCCACGCGGCTTCCCGGTGCTGCTTCTTTTTACCCTTACTTCAAAATAACCGCCTCGACTGTTGTCCAGCAGGTTTTCATCTTTTCCCCAATCATAGGTTTGAATAGAAGATATCTTCTTATCGTTCCTGATATCATATACTTCCACGGGCAGGCTGTCGCTGGTAAAGAGGTTAATGGTTTTTCCATTGAGTACATAAGCCGGCTGGGGAAGGCTGTCTGCCTTCATCTTCCTGAAGTTGAGTTTATAGAGATAATCAATAGTAGAATAATAATTGGTTGACCATTTATTCCGGTTCAACAGCGCATCATTGAACTCATCATGCCAGAACAACGTCATGCCTTCGGGGACCGCCGCTGAGCTGGGTATATCAAGATGGTTTGCCTCCTCGGGGTCAAGGATCCATTGTCTGGTAGTAACAACTTCTGCGTATGCGAGGCTGTTTTTATCTCCTGCTTTGGTCTGTACCCATACAAAATATTTTTTTTCCGGCTGTACATCCTGTATATAATAACGGGTGGTGCCGGCTGCGACAACTGCCTGTGGTCTGACCGGCTTTTTATTTTCGGTTGACCAGTAAATACTATATCCATTTTCGCCCGCAGCGCTTTTACGCCATTCCAGTTTTATCCATGACCTGGTACCCAGGGTCTTTAAATCCAAAGCTCCATCAGCTACCTGTGCCATTCCCCCGGGCGGGAAAATAAAAAATACCGGCAAAATACAAATCATGATTTTTTGGGATATTGACAGTCGTTGCATAATTCTTTATTTCAGAAAAATAATGATTGTACTAAAATGATTGCATTAAAAAAAGAAGACCCTGCCGAAGCAAGGCCTTGTTTAAATCGCATATAAAAGGTTACTGGTACCCCTCGTTTTGTTGTATCACCCCATTGCTTTGTGTAACTACCGACCGCGGCAAGGGCATTAATACCTTGTAAGATTCCGCGGTAGTGGATCCGTCATCAATGGCGCGCTGTATGAACTTCCCCCACCGGATCAAATCATCTCTTCTCCAACCTTCTGCCCACAGCTCAAACAACCTTTCATCCTGGATTTTTTCAAGAAACGCTGCTTTTGACAACCCACCGGGTAAGTCCGGGAGTCCTGCCCTTGCTCTCACTTCGTTGATATTATTGTAAGCCTCACTGTTGGGTCCTTCGTTGGCTTCATTAATACTTTCAGCCAGCATCAGCAACACATCCGCATACCTGTAAACAGGAAAATCAACCCCGCTGTTTTGCGAATTGGCACGCGAGGGATCGGGAGAGTATTTCATCGGTACTGCCCCCATGTCGCCGCCTGTTCTAGCATTTCTGTATTCAATGTTACCGCCGGCATCCTTACTAACCGGATAGGACTCCAGCAACATTTTTAGTCTCTTATCGGCAGGCACAAACTTATCATAGCTGCTCCATCGCATTTTGTAACCTCCCCAGGCTGTGAGTGGAATGCCGGAAGGATCCATATAATCTGCCGGCAGCGCGTGTGCCAGCCACATGTTGGTATATTGATCGCCGCCGGTAGGTGTGCACACTACAGCCAGGATCATCTCAGTGGAATTTCCACCTTTACTCGCCATGCTGAAATTGTCTTCATAATTTTCGAGCAATGAATATCCCAGTGTTTTAATCTGCTCGCCGGTAGCAACGGCTTTTGTCCACTCCTTTTCGTGCATATATAATTTCATCAACCCGGTCAGGGCAGCCGCCTTTGTAAACCGCCCGTAGTCTTCTCCCGTAAATTTAGCGGGTAATGCTGCAGCAGCGTCCAGGTAATCTTTTTCTATTTGTGCTGCGACATCTTCTGAAGACGGCCTCGGCACATAGGGCGCTTCGGGGTTTGCAGCCACTAAAGGGTCGGTAACAATGGTGATGGGACCGTAGTTGAAATACAACAATTGAGCATAATGAGCCCGCAATGCCTTCAACTCCCCTATGTACCTGTTCTTTAACTCATCCCCGATGGTTATTTTCTGTATATCGTCAATGGCGATGGTAATCCTTGAGATATAAGGCATATAACGGGTATAGTTATGCGTAACCCAGTCGAAATCCGGCGTAAAGGTGAGGTTATTCATTTTTGGCCAATCGCCTCCCCAGGCGCAAACGCCTTCATCGGTGGTTTGCATAGCCTGTACCCGCCAGCTGTAAGTGCCGGCATCCCAGCCGCCCTGCCAGTCGCTTCCACCTGCCAATCCTGTGTAGGCTGCATTTACGGCTGCCACAGCGCCCTCGGGGGTATTTACCACGGAAGAAAGATCACCGTAGCTTTTATATTCAAGCCCTTTTTCGCAGGAGCTTAGCATAAACCAACAAGCAAATATGCAGCAAAGGAATGCTGTGTTTTTGCCTGTTTTACCTATATAATTTTTCATGATTGATACATTTAATAATTTAAAACGATGCATTTATGCCAAATACATAACTCTTCACCAGGGGATAAAAATTATCTCTGTTCAGCTCCGGATCAAGCCCCGGATAATTAGTAATAGTAAATGGATTCTGAACATCCAGGGAAATCCTGATACCCGTGAATATCTTTTGCCTCTCAAACAAAGTTTTCGGAAGGCTATATCCCAACGTTATATTTCTGCAACGGAGGAAAGAAGCGTCCACCAGCCAGTAGTCCGATCCGTTTTGATAACCGCCGTATATTGCATCGGACAGGGAAGTAGGGAAATTTCCGTCGGGATTTTCAAAGGTCCATCGGGTAGAAGAAATGGGCATGGCATTAAAACCAAAAGAATTTGTGGTACTTTCTGTTGCCCGGCCATTAAAATAAGGCGACCATTTCTTTTGTACCAGCCCGGACATAAAAATGGAAAGATCAAAATCTTTAAATGTAAACTGGTTGCCGATGCCAAAATTGAATTTTGGATCCTCATTGCCGATATAAGTAATATCGGCTGCCGTAATAGCCCCGTCAGGTGCTGTTAAATTACCTGAAGCGTCGTAGCCATGTATATCGTTTAATATAATGCCGCCCGGCAGCATGCCAGGCATCTGAGCCGGTATTTTGCCTGCCTCACCTTTATAAATACCCATGGACTCTATTCCGAATATCGGGTTGAACAAAGCCTTCCTGCCTGTTGGTGTTTCATACTTTTCCATGACGGCTAATGCCTCGGGAGATCTTTCGGCCCAATAGTTCAGGTAGTGGGCGAAATTTATATTGGTGGACCAGCTAAAGCCGCCAATCGTTTTTGCAACGATGTTCCGTGACTGCAATGCAATTTCATAGCCGGTGGACTTTGTTTTTCCCGCATTTCTGTAAACACCATTAATGATGAAGCCGGAAGGATAAGGAACAAAGGAGATCAGGTTCCTGATTGTTTTGTTGAAATAATCCAGTGAACCGGAGACCCGGTTGTTGAACAGCGCAAAATCTAATCCAATGTTCATCTCTCCTGCTGTTTCCCATGTCAGTCTGTCGTTCGCATCTCTTGTCATCACCAGCCCGGAGTTAACATTTCCCGTTCCGAAGTAAGGACTTTGAGCTGTTTCGTATAATTTGAAAGCAGAAGACTCAAAATCACTGTTCCCGGTTTCTCCGTAACCAACCCGCAGCTTCAGGAAAGAAAGGGCGTTGAACGATTGTAAGAAATCTTCGTCTGAGAGTACCCAACCGGCTGATATGCCCGGGAAATACCCCCATTTTTTATCAGCAGCAAAGACGGAGGAGCCGTCTCTTCTTATGGAAGCCTGGATCGTAATATTACCATTGTAGGTATAAATAGCTCTTGCAAAGTAGGAAGCCCAGGTTGTTTGCGCCCTGCTGGAACCTACGGCCGGCCTCGCTGCCTGCCCCGACTGTAAATTATAATAGGAAGTGATATCAGAAAGAAAGTTCTGATTAGCGGCATTAAAGCCTTCCCAGTCCGTTCTTTGATAGTTATATCCTGCTACAGCGCTGATGGAATGCTTTAAAGCGATATCTTTTTCGTACGACAGGGTATATTCCAGTAATTGGGATTTAGCCTCGGATTCCGAAATGCTGGCGGCTCCGTTTGCCTGTGAACCATAATAAAAAGTTCTTGGAAAATAGGTTGAACGTTTGGAAGAAGACTGATCGTAGCTGAACTTTGCTCTCGCTTTAAGATCGGGAATGATCTTCCATTCGCCATAGGCGCTGCTCAAAGACCGGTTGGACGCCGTTTTATCGGTAACAGTGGCGTAAGACAACGGGTTGGGGATATTCGGATAATAAGGGCTTAACGGATAAGACCCATCGGGGTTCTGCAGGGCAATATCCGGCGCCCAATAAATTGCAGCCGTAACAATACCTCCGTTTTCATTGACACCTCCCGTAATCGTATTATCGGCATTGGAATTGGAAAGAATAACGCTTGCACCAATCTTAATTTTGTCGGAAACCACCTGGTCAATATTTACACGGCCGTTGTAGCGTTTATAACCGGTGCCTATGATCACGCCTTTCTGATCATAATAATTCCCTGAGGCGAAGTAGGTGGTTTTGCCATTTCCTCCGGAAAGAGACAGGTTGTGCTGCTGCGTAAAGCCTGCACGGGTAATGGCGTCCGTAGCCGTTTTATCGTTATTGGTAGCCGCATCAATCTGAGCCTGGCTGTATACCGGGGTGTAAGGCGTTACTGTGCCAGCGTCCACATTTCCGTAATAAGGTCCTATTTTATTGTCTCTGTACCACATTTCTTCCCGAAGCAGGTTACGTTGGGTCATATAATCCTTTGCTCCATATACCGGATACATTTTATCTACTTTTTGCACGCCATAACTGCCTGCATATTCAACTCTTGCATTGCCTGTAACTCCTTTTTTGGTGGTTATTAGTATAACACCGGCGCCCGCCCTGGCTCCGTAAATGGAAGCTGCGCTGGCATCTTTCAATACTTCTATGGAAGCGATGTCGTTTGGATTAATAAAGTTCAGGGGTGACTTATCCACGCCGCCGTTGCCGTATCTTGAATCACCCAGTGTTCCACCTATATTGGGCTGTCCCGCGGCGTCATTTACCGGCACACCATCTATTACGTACAAAACCCCCGCATTGGCTGCCGAAGGATTGCTGCGTATTTGGATCTGCACCCCGGCTCCCGGCTGACCTGTTGGTTGCACTACCTGTACCCCGGCAGCTTTACCCTGTAAGGCTTGTTGAAAATTAGAACTGACACTGGTGTTGAGGTCTCTGCCTTTTACACTGGCTACCGCACCCGTGAGGTTTTTTTGCTTGACGCTGCCATATCCGATCACCACTACTTCATCTACTGCGGTGATCTGTCGTTTCAGGGTGATGGCGCCCAGGTTGGGCCGAACCGGCAATTCCACATCCTCATAGCCTACGAAAGAGATCACCACTGTTCCCTGGTTATCGGAGAGCGACAATACAAAGTTTCCATCGGCATCGGCAGAAGTGCCTGTGGCGGTTCCCTTTAATTTTATACTGGCGCCTGCTAACGGAGCGCCGTTTTCGTCCATCACTTTCCCACGCACCTCAATGGGCGGCACATCCACGGTACGCTGCCCGGTTGCAGGCAAAGATTTTGTTTTTATCACAATCGTTTTTTCCACGATCAGGTAATCCAGAGGCTGGTCAGCAAGGCATTTGTTCAAAGCCTCCTGCAGAGTAGCATTGTGCAGCTCTACACTGATCCTTTTCAGATCTTTTAATGTTCTGTTCTCATACCAAAAATAATACCCGGTTTGCTTCTCGATTTTTTTAAAAACGGATTCCAGCCGTACGCCCTTTTCAGAAAGAGAGACAGATTGTGAGAAGCCCGTAGCGCTTACCTCAAGCATAGTAACAGTAAGTAGAATGGTCGTTAGTTTCATGACTAACAGCGTCCTGCGTAACCCCGCGGAACAGGTTTGGGTGAAGGAAATTTTCCGGCAACAACGGTGCAGAAAACCTCCAATAGCAATCAAATGCATAACTTTGGTTGTTTGGGTTTAAAAAATGACAATTCGCGTTATTTGTACACAAGCCCAATACCTGCCGGGTTCCGGGCCAACGGAATCCGGTTTTTTCATTGAGCTGAAATTTGCAAAAAGATCAGATACTCATCGGCATATATTTTGGTGAACAATGAATTGATTAAAAACTATTTCCCGTTATAGACTTTTTATCAGGGGGTTACCACAATCCTGTTTTGTTCCATCCGGAAATGAATATTGCTCTGCTCCAGTATCTTAAGCACGTTTGACAATTGCGTGTTGCGGGTTATCTTCCCCGAAAATTCCCGTTGCGGCACTGTTCCTTCGTAGCTTACGTCCAGGTTGTACCACCTGCCTATCTGCCGCATGATCATCCTGATATCGGCGTTGCTGAAATTGAACAATCCGTTTTTCCAGGCCATGACTTCATCGGGATCAATATTATCAGCAACCGCAATCGCTCCGGTTTTGCCGCACCTGGCCTGCTTTCCCGGTAAAAGCGCTACTTCTGTTTTTTCGGTCAAACCGGCGCCGGTTGTTGATACATTCACGCGTCCTTCCAGCAGGGTCACCTTTGCATCGTCTTCATCATCGTAGGCATTTATATTAAAGTGCGTTCCTTTTACCTGTACCTGTATATCATCTTTCTTTACAATAAATGGCACTAACCTGCTTTTGTTGGTGGCATCGCGTAGGGCGGCAACTTCAAAATATACTTCACCCGTAACGGAAACTTTTCTCTCATCCACCGGAAATGAGGTGGGATACGTGATAGAGGAAGCCGCATTCAGCCAGACTTTTGTGCCGTCCGGCAATACCAGCCGGTACTGTCCGCCACGGGGTGTACTCATCGTATTATATACGATTTCGGAGACCGGTTCTCCGTTTGCTTTGTACAGTATATTTCCATCGTCTGTCTTTACGATTGCAACATTCCCCTGGCGGGTAATCTCTCCGTTCCCGGTGCTGTCCAGCGATACCACACTGCCATCAGCCAAGACCAAAGTAGCCGTATTTCTGCCGGGGTCGGCATCCGTTCTTTCATGAACGATTTGTTGTTGTTGCACTAACCGGGAGGGAATATTGCCATTATAGGTATATATCCAGAGACCTGATAATATGATGACCGATCCCACTGCAGCAGCCACCCAATATCCTGCACGCCGTTTTGCGGGGAGGGCTACAACCGGAGCTTCAACCCGCTGCTGCTCAATCATATTGCTGAAAGCAACCGTTTCTGTTGAAGCGTTTGTCATTTCTGCTCTTAATAATTCGTATAACCGCTTTGCTTTTTCAGCAGCGTCCCGAAGTCCGGGAACGATATTGAATTGTTCCTCCCAGTACGATCTTTCGTGCTGGTTTCCCCCACAGTATTTGAGGAATGACTCATTTGCCAATAATTCTTCAATGGATGGAGGTGCGTTGTGGTCCATAACAAACGATTATGATTGTACAAGGTTAAGAAGCAGGAAAGCGATGTATTTTCCCAAAAGAAAACCTGTTTTTTCAAAAAATAGCGCAAACGTTTGCATTAAACGGTGCTATTTTCCGCAATAAAAAAGAAGCAGGAGGGCAACCGACAGCGTGTCCCGAAGTTCGCCGGTCAATATTTTAATGGCGTTATAAATGGTGTTGTAGGCGGTTTTCAGGCTCATCCCGGTAGTGCGTCCGATCTCCCGGTAATCCATATCTCTGAAATATTTAAGGTAGATAAGTTCCTTTTGTCGTTCGGTTAGTTTATCCAACGCAGCTTTCACTTTCATTCTTATTGCGTCCGATTGTTGTACGGCAATTAATACCTCCTCGTGAGAAATTTCCGTGCTTTCGGCGAAAGCCTCTTCCGTGAACAGGAAGGTTTTATTAGCATACACGGGTTGAAAAATTTTTCGCCTGATACAGGCAAATAAATATGCTTTTACATTCTTTACGGGCTTCAGCCCCGAATGGTGCTCCCATAAATGCAGGAAAACATCGTTGATCGCATCTTTCGCGATGTCTGTGCTGTTGCTTAGCTGAACACCATAGCTTAACAGGTCATTATAATACGATTCGTACAGCGCGAGCATCGCATCCCTGTCTCCCAGGCGCATCTTATCCCATCTGTCAGGCATCTCTGCCATGCTATTGCTCATTTTTCCTGGATTTATCGAGTCAAAAAAGCAATCTAAGGTAATTTATTATAAAATGAAACCGCTTGGGTATTTGACGGTCATGGTTGATTACACGACGCTTAAATCTCAGGGTACCGGAAAATTTTGCAAAAATTAAAAAGCCGGTAACCCGGGTAAGCCAGGTGCCGGCCTTGAAATTTGCCGAAGTACCGATCAAAGGCTGACGACACTGTTGGCGCCGCCGTACTCGTTGGGTTGCTGACCATCTGCCTCCGGGTCATTCATCCATTCGGTTTCGTTGATCCTGTATTTAAACTCATGCCTTGAATCTTTGGGCAGATTTACTTCAGCACTAAAGGAACCATCCTTCTTTTTTTTCATAACGATAGCATTTTCCCAGTCGCCGTTCAGTCCTAAAATCTCCATCGTTTCGGCGTCGCCTGGTTTAAAAATAAATTTCACTTTGCAATAGTCTTTGGTCTTGTAATAGGTTTTCTGTACCATGTTCTCTCTTTTAAATGTTTAGTAAATACAATCAAATGGCGGCAAGAGTGGGGGCAAAGGTAACTATCCTTTAACAGGTATTAATACAATGAATTGTAAAAAGTAACCTTGCCGGCAAAGGGTACTTATACAGTAAGCTATGAGCGCCTCTCAAAAACAATCGGATCTTTTGCTTCCCGGTTGAGTTTGCGCAACGGTTTGTTAATGTCGTTTCATTAAAAAATAATCACCCGCTATTTTCCGTTCTAACCTGCTTTGCCTTCCGGCACTGCGTGATATTAAATAAAAATCTTATAATCTTTTCATTTATGAAACGAAGTAATCCGTTACAATGGCTTGTATTGCCGATCCTTGTATTTACTTTTTGGGCCTGTAAAAAAGATGCCTCATCTGCCACGGAAGACGACAACAAGCCGGACGTGCAGGTTCATGTTGAAGATGAAAATTTTTTTTCAACGGAAATTGACGCCGTACTTTTTGATGCCAATACGCTGCTTGAGGCAGACGCTTCTGTCAGCCCCCGCCAGCAGGATAACCTGATCTGCGACGCTAATTTGTCGTTTGACCTCCTGAGCGATCCCGTTAAACTGACCGCAACCTTCGACGGTTCAGATTGCATAGCCAATCGTAAGCGGGAAGGAGTGATAGAACTTTCGGCTCCCCGGGGAACCGACTGGAAGAATGCCGGGGCAAATTTTACCCTTGAATTTAAAGATTTTAAGGTAACCAGAACCCGTGATGGAAAAAGTATAACGATCAATGGCCGCCAAACCTACACCAACACAAGCGGGGGGCTGTTATTGACATTGGCCGGTCAGCAGTCAGTGGTTCATACCATTATGAGCGATGGATTATCCGTTACTTTCGGTAATGGGGCCTCAGTAAACTGGCAGGTGGCGCAAAAACGTGCATTTACGTATGATAACGGGATTGTCGCATCCGTTACGGGAACACATTCCGCCGATAATGAAGAGAATATCGTATTCTGGGGTACCACCCGCTTTAATACGCCGTTTACCAGTTCTGTTACCAGCCCCCTGGTGTTTCGGCAGGATTGTAATTACCGTTTAACCGCCGGAGCGTTTCAACACCGCATAGATAGTTTTACGGCCACCGCTATCTTTGGATTGGATGCACAGGGGAATCCTGTTTCCTGCCCCGCCGGTAATTTTTATTATAAACTGGTTTGGAACGGAGCAGACGGAAATACGCATACGGTGATCCTTCCCTATTAAATCAATACCTGGCATTTTTGAGATGGCTTCGGTGGATTAGAACTTCCATGTTACCTTCGTTGCAAACAATTGCGACGGCGTATGCTACCGGCTTCTCTTCTTGCGCATTTACAACAACGGTTTACCGGGTTTTTCGATTCCCCAACCACCATTCATCATCATGAGGCGATATATGGAGGGGATATCAACCGGTGTTTCGCGCTCGACACGGATAAAGGCAGGTTTTTTATCAAGTTAAATGCCTCCCTGTTTGGGTTGGATATGTTTGAAAAAGAAGCCAGGGGACTTATATTGCTTGCCGATACCGGGAGTCTTAAAGTGCCGCGTCCGCTATTCGACGGGAAACTTAACCAGCAGATCTATCTCGTTATAGAATATATTGAACCGGGAGAGCCTGCTGCCGGCTTCGCGGAAGATTTTGGCAAAAGTATAGCCCAACTGCATCATAATCATCATGACCGGTTTGGACTGGACTATAATAATTACATCGGGAAACTGGTGCAATCCAACCGGCAGCATGCACGATGGGCGGATTTTTACGGTGCGGAGAGGATCCGGCCCCTGATCCAAAAAGCCGGCGACAACGGGATGCTCGATCGTGAACACATAGCCCTGGCAGAAAAAATTTGTGATAAGCTTGCCATTATTTTTCCGGAAGAGCCTCCCTGCCTGTTGCATGGCGATTTGTGGAAGGGAAATTACCTGGCAGCCCAAAACGGGCGGGCAGCGGTATTCGACCCGGCTGTTTATTATGGTCACCGGGAAATGGATCTCGCTATGAGTATGCTTTTCGGGGGATTTGAACCACGGTTTTATGAGGCCTATAACTATCATTTTCCGCTGCTTCCGGGCTGGCAGGAGCGGATAGCGCTTTGCCAGTTGTATCCGCTACTGGTGCATTTGTTGTTATTTGGCGGGCACTACAGGGAAAGGGTGATTGAAACGATGGAGCTGTATAGGTAACGGGTTTCAGGTATCAGGTATCAGGTTTCAGGATAACCTACGACCTGCTACCTGAGACCTGCAACCTCATACCTGAAACCTCATACCTGAATGCTGACGGTTCTCATTCACTCTCTTACATCAAACCATACTTTTTCGGGGTTATTCCAGTCCCCGTTATAGTTGATCGTCAGCTCTTCACCCGCACGAATGTCACGAATGGTTTTAACCTCTATTGTTCTTTCTTTATAGTTCATGAAATATTCGCAATTGGACCGGTAGGAGTGGTTGTAAACGGCAACATAGCCTAATGCCATACAGCATTGGTCTTTGTTTTCACCCCATACAAAAATGTAATCGTGCAGCAGCGTTTGATCCAGCAGGGATCTTTCCTCTCCGCTCATTACAATTACGGGAGAGGTTTCTATGACAGTGCCCGCGCGTATTTTTTTTCCGGCAAACACAGCCCTTCCTTTATCTTTGACCTCGTCTATGTATAAAAATTCAGAATGCATTCAATGCGGGGAACCCTTTTAATTACAGGAATGGAAGGATAAAATTGAACAAAGCTATTTCTAATTTTGTAACCTCAAAATAAAAAAATATGCCCGTGGAACAGGAGGAAGTTTCTTTGCAGGATCAGTTTGAGTATGTGATTGCTTCCAACGACAAGTTGAAGATACGCGATTTTCTGAACCACCAGGTCATCAGCGATGTGGCGCAGTTGGTGAGCGACAACGAGGATTATGAAACCCAGATCATCTCCATTCTTTCACCGCATCGTGCCGCAAGCACCTTTAAGATATTAGACGTACCGGAGCAAAAGCGGATCATCCGGTCTTTGCCCCCCCTTAAGACCGCTGAATTGCTCAATGAATTACCCGCTGACGACCGTACTTCGCTGTTGGAGGAGTTGCCTACCGGCGCGGTAAGGGAATTGATCCGTTTGCTTGATCCGGAAGAAAGAAGGATCACTCTCTCGTTGCTGGGCTACCCCGAAGGAACCGTGGGACGGTTGATGGTGCCCGATTATATCGCGGTCCGGGAGGACTGGACGGTACAAAAAGTGCTCGATGAGATCCGGACGGTGGGAGCAAAAATGGAAACGATAGACGTGATTTATGTAATCAACGAAACAGGCGAATTCATTGACGATATGAAGATCCGGGATGTTATTCTCTCCAGTCCCGACAGGGTGGTGTCGGATATAATAGACCGGCGTTTTGTGGCTTTAAATGTGCACGACAGCCAGGAAGAAGCCAATAATATTTTTAAGATGAACAACAGGGTGGCGCTTCCTGTGGTGGATGACAATAAGATCCTGTTGGGTATTGTAACCATAGATGATGTGCTGTGGGTAGCCAACGAAGAATTCAGTGAGAATATTCAAAAAATAGGTGGTACCCAGGCGTTGGATGAACCCTATCTTGAGATGCCGCTGTTCAGGCTTTTTCGCAAAAGAGCAGGCTGGCTGATCGTATTGTTCCTCGGGGAGATGTTAACCGCCACCGCGATGGGTTATTTTGAAGATGAGATCACCAAAGCCATCGTTCTGGCCTTGTTTGTACCCCTGATCATCTCCAGTGGAGGAAACAGCGGTTCGCAGGCGTCCACTTTAATTATCCAGGCAATGGCCATGGGGGAAGTGTATATAGCCGACTGGTTCAGGGTGTTAAAGCGCGAGATCATCTCCGGCCTGATGCTGGGCACGGTGTTGGGGATCATCGGGTTTTTAAGGGTGGAACTCTGGTCGTATTTTTTACCTGATCTATATGGTCCTCATTCTTTTTTCATCGCGCTTAGCGTTGGATTTTCTTTGATTGGCGTGGTATTATGGGGTACGTTAAGCGGCGCCATGCTGCCGCTGTTGTTGAAAAAGCTTGGCGCCGACCCGGCGGCTTCGTCGGCTCCCTTTGTAGCCACACTGGTGGATGTTACCGGGCTGATCATCTACTTTTCGGTGGCCTATATTTTTCTACGGGGACTCTTGTTATAACCCGCGGTTGAATCGCTTATAACGTTCATGCTCAATATTTAGCGCGTCTCAAAAGCATTTTTATTTATAATATTGTGCAATCGTTTGCGTTCAATAATATCTTTTTTAATCAGTTAAAATAACATAAAATATTTTACCATGTGTGGTATTGTTGCTTACATCGGACACCGGCAGGCTTACCCGGTAATTATCAAGGGACTCAAGAGACTGGAATACCGGGGGTACGACAGCGCCGGGGTGGCGCTCCTGAACCATAACATCAAGCTATATAAAAAGAAAGGGAAGGTGGCCAACCTGGAAGAGACGGTGTTGGGGCAAGACCTGGAAGGATCCGTTGGTATCGGGCACACCCGGTGGGCAACCCATGGCGAACCCAGCGACAGGAATGCCCACCCGCATTTTTCCGCAACGGGGAAGCTGGCGATGATCCATAATGGTATCATTGAAAACTATGCTCCCCTCAAACAGGAGCTGATAAAAAAGGGATACCGGTTTAAAAGCGAAACCGATACCGAAGTGCTGCTTTATTTTATTGAAGAAATTCAAAGCAACAACGATTGCACCCTTGAAGAGGCCCTGCGCATTGCGCTTAAAAGGGTTGTGGGCGCCTATGTGATCGTGTTGATAGACCAGGATCACCCCGATATGCTCCTTGCGGCCCGGAAAGGAAGCCCCCTGGTAATTGGCATTGGCAAGGGCGAACACTTTTTGGCCAGTGATGCTACGCCTATTATTGAATATACCCGGGAAGTGGTGTACGTGAATGACTATGAAATTGCGATCATAAAACCCGACGAACTGGTTCTGAAGAACCTCGGTAATGAACGGCAGACGCCCTTCATCCAGAAGCTGGATCTTGAGCTGGCGGCGATAGAAAAAAACGGGTACGCCCATTTTATGCTGAAGGAGATCTTTGAACAGCCGCATACCATTTACGATTGTTTAAGAGGCAGGCTCGATATCGGGCAGGGGGTTATTACCATGTCAGGCATTCAGAATAATCTGGAGCAGATGAAAAATGCCAGTCGTATTCTGATCATTGCCTGCGGCACCTCGTGGCATGCGGGCCTGGTAGCGGAATATGTGATTGAAGACCTGTGCCGCATACCGGTGGAAGTGGAATATGCTTCAGAATTCCGGTACCGGAATCCCATTGTTCATAAAGGCGATATGATCATCGCTATTTCCCAAAGCGGGGAAACTGCCGATACGCTGGTAGCCATTGAAAGAGCAAAAGAGCAGGGGGCGGTGATACTGGGCGTTGTAAATGTGGTGGGTTCCTCCATTTCCCGGGTTTCACATGCCGGCGCTTATACGCATGCCGGTCCCGAAATTGGAGTCGCCAGCACCAAAGCATTCACCGCCCAGCTTACCGTGCTGACAATGGTGGCGCTTCTTATTGCCAAAGAAAGAAAAACGATCAGCAACGACCGGTATATACAATTGCTGAATGAATTGAATGAGGTGCCTGAAAAAATAAAAAGAGTGCTGGACAACGCAGCGCATATTAAAGAAGTGGCCCTGAAATATAAGGATGCTTTAAACGCTCTTTTTCTGGGCCGGGGATATAATTTCCCGATCGCCCTGGAGGGCGCTTTAAAGCTGAAGGAAATATCCTATATACATGCTGAAGGCTATCCCGCCGCGGAGATGAAGCATGGGCCGATAGCGCTGGTGGACGAATCCTTACCGGTGGTTTTTGTGGCCACCAAAGACAGTTTTTACGAAAAAATAGTGAGCAATATACAGGAGATCAAAGCCCGGAAAGGAAAAGTGATCGCCGTGGTAACGGAAGGAGATCAGGTTATTTCGGAGATGGCAGATGATGTATTACCCGTACCGGAAGCCGATGAACTGATCGCACCCGTTATCAGCACCGTCCCGTTACAGTTGTTAGCCTATTATATGGGCGTTGCCAAAGGTTATGATGTGGATAAGCCCCGGAATTTGGCCAAGAGTGTAACGGTGGAATGAGGTTGCAGGTCTCAGGTTGCAGGTCTCAGGGCTCAGGACACAGGGGTGTGCAGGTCTGACGGCTCAAAGCTGAAAGCTGAAAGCCGTGTCCTGCCTGGTATCGCGATCAGGTTGCAGGGGTACTGTATAATGTTCTTAAATCTCAAATTTTAAATTTCAAATCTCAAATCTCAAATCTCCCCATGAACCGGATTAATAAAAAAGCAATAGATTCTCTCGGATATAATTTCATCGCTCCGGAATATCTCCCTGCGGGGAAAGATGAATACCACCTGCGGAATATCCAGAACAGGAGCGGCATACAATACCGGAGACTGACCGCATGGGAAATTGAAGTGCTGGTACGGAACCGCAATACCTCCGACGATTGGAACCGGATATTGGTATCGGACGCCTTCAACCCCGAACTGGTGAAGAACTGCAAATTTTTCGGACTGGTGCGGATCGGGAAACTGGAAGCTTATTATCTTGAATACCACAACCTGCGCATGCCGGTAGGTTTGTACAACAGCACCATCATCAGTTGCGACTTTGGCGATAATGTGGTGGTGGACAACGTGAATTATCTCTCTCATTATATTTTAGGCAGCGAGGTGATATTGGTGAACATCCATGAACTGGCCACTACCAGTACGGCTAAGTTTGGGAATGGCATTATTAAGGAAGGGGAAAGCGAAGCCTCCCGGATCTGGCTGGAAATATGCAATGAAAACGGTGGAAGAAAGGTGATCCCTTTTACCCGTATGTTGCCGGGCGACGCCTGGTTGTGGTCAAAATTCCGGGACGATGACGCGCTGCTGGAGAAGTTTAAGTGTTTTACGCAAAAGGAATACGACGAGCAGAGAGGATACTACGGCAAAATCGGCGACCGTACGATCATCAAAAATACCGGGATGATCAAGGATGTGTGGATAGGATCAGACGCCTATATCAAAGGCGCGAATAAGTTGAAAAACCTCACTGTCAATTCTTCTGCCGAAGCGCCCTCACAAATAGGAGAGGGGTGTGAGATGGTAAACGGCGTTATTGGTTTTGGCTGTAAGGCATTCTATGGCGTCAAAGCCATTCGATTTATTCTCGCTTCTCATTCCCAGTTGAAATATGGCGCCAGGCTGATCAATTCCTATCTTGGCAATAATGCTACTATTTCCTGTTGCGAAGTGCTCAATTCCCTGATTTTTCCGTCGCACGAACAGCATCACAATAATTCTTTTTTGTGTGCCGCTACGGTAATGGGACAAAGCAATATGGCTGCCGGCGCCACTATCGGTTCCAATCACAATTCGCGAAGCCCGGATGGGGAGCTGATCGCCGGACGCGGATTTTGGCCGGGGCTTTGTGTGAGCCTGAAACACAATTCGAAATTTGCTTCCTTCAATATCCTGGCCAAAGGAGATTACCCCTTTGAATTGAATATCCCGTTTCCATTTGCCCTTATCAGCAACGATGTCGCTAACGATCGCCTGGTGGTGATGCCGGCCTACTGGTTTATGTACAACCTGTATGCCATAGCGCGCAATGAATGGAAATACCACGACCGGGATGCCCGGATTGAAAAAGAGCAGCGGATAGAATTTGATGCCCTTGCCCCGGATACGGTGAATGAGATCATGGAGGCTATAGAACTACTGACCTTACTCGCCGGAAAAGCGGTGTTGAAAAAAAAATACCCGGGCAAACATTTCTCAGATACAGAACTCCGGAGGAAGGGCCGGCAGACCCTCGAAGCCCATGACAAAACGCTGGAGGAGATGGAAATTGAGGCTGACGGAATCGAAAACAGCGACCGGAAAACCGTTATCGTAAAAGCGCCACAGGCCTATACTATTTTTAAGGAATTGGTAATATACTACGGGGTTACGCAATGCATCACCCGGATACTGGAAAACAATATCAAATCCTTCCCGATATTCACCTCTCAATTGACAGCTTCCCCTAAAAGAAACCAATGGCTCAACGTAGGCGGGCAACTGATCTTAGAACAAGAGGTCAGGCTGTTCAGAAAAAACGTACGTTCCGGTAAAATAAAAAGCTGGGACGATGTTCATGCATTTTATACCCGGCAGGCGCAGGCCTATGATACGGACCGGTTTGAACACGCTGTTGCTGCGATGTTGGAAATTTTAGACATGCCGGTTACGGCGTTTGATGCTACAGTGTTCAGGGATTTGTTACAACAGGCCGTGAAAACCAGGACCTGGCTTACCGAAGGTATTTTTGAATCCAGGGCAAAAGATTATTCAAACTCCTTCCGTACGATGGTATTTGATACAAAGGAAGAGATGGACAAGGTTTGGGGAAAACTTGAGGACAACAGTTTCATAGCCATGCAACAAAAAGAATTGAAGGACTTCAAAAGAAAAGTGAAGAAAGTAACAGAAGGATGGCAGTTGTGATTGGATAGTTTGGATTGCAGGTATGAGGAGGTATGAGGTATGAGGTCTCAGGGAGCAGGCATTGACACGTTAGTTGCAGGGTGCAGGTTGCATGTTACAGGGTGGAATGAAGGAAAAGAACTGTTTCGAATCCCTGTTTGAAGTTTTTAGTTTAGGGTTTGGAGTTAGAATTAGCACTAAAACCTAAAACCTGATACCTGATACCCGAAGGCTGATGGCCCATCGCTCACAGCTGATGGCGGACGCTGAAACCTGAGACCTGCGACCTGAAATACCGCTGTGCGAAGCGCGGTGAACTCAACCTCAAATCCAAAATTATTTCCCCTCCCCACCTTGCAAATACTGGCTCAACCGGTTGATGCTTTGCGCAGCTTTTCCGCCTTTAGAGCCCAGGTGATGTGGCTGGGAGGAGAGTTGCCGGATGGTATTGCCAATATTTTCCGCGCTCAGCGCCGCGTCGTATTTTTCTTCCAGGAGGAGATGGCGGGCAGCGCTCTCGGCGGAAAAACCGGTGATCGGCTTCGTTTGTCCGTTGATGTGGTGGAGGGATAATAATACGGCAGGGAGCAGTAAAATGTACCTGGTCATAAGCTTTTATTCTTACACCAAATATATTTAATCCGCCGGTAGGAGAAAAGTTTGGGTGTATCCCAAATTTTCGCTCCATCGGCGGCATTCCGGTCGGTGGGACACCGACCGGTAGTGAGTTCTACAGGCGGGTGTCTCACCCGCCTGCGAAAATATGGGATGCACCCAAAAGTTTTGGGCCGGGGAGTTTCTATTTTGGAAGTTTTAGGATTATTTTGAGGACTGAAAAATATATTAGCATGGGGAATCCACTTTTCCGGAAAAAGGCTATACATCAGATCATTGAAGAGGCGCGGCTGAGAGATGCGGATGCCAACAATAAGGGACTGAAGCGGGTGTTAGGTGTGCGTGATCTCACTTTCCTGGGAATAGCCGCTGTAGTGGGCGCCGGTATTTTTTCCACGATCGGCAACGCTGCTTTTAACGGAGGACCGGGGATTTCGTTTTTATTTGTCATTACGGCGGTTACCTGTGGTTTTTCGGCGCTCTGTTATGCCGAGTTTGCCAGCCGGGTGCCGGTGTCGGGCAGCGCTTATACTTATTCGTATGTTACGTTTGGAGAATTGATAGCCTGGGTGATAGGCTGGGCGCTGATCTTAGAATATGCTATCGGCAATGTGGTAGTCGCTATCTCCTGGAGCGGGTATTTTAACAACCTGCTGGTGCATGTGTTCCATATCCACCTGCCCGACTGGATGCTGGTGGATCCTGCGACCGCCGGTCATGCGTATAATGAAGCCACAGTAGCGCTGGCAACCGGCTCTTTATCAGCGGCAGAGACGAGTAAATATCAATTTGCGGTGGATGCATGGAATAATGCGCCTTCTTTGGGAGAAGGAAAATTGTTTTTCAACCTGCCGGCTTTTGTTATCGTAGCCCTGATTACCTGGCTGGCCTATATTGGTATGAAAGAAAGCAAACGGATGGCTAATTACATGGTAATATTTAAAGTAAGCGTTATCCTGTTTGTGATTGTAGCCGGCGCTTTTTTTGTAGACACCAACAACTGGCGACCTTTCATGCCAAACGGTTTTGAAGGCGTGCTTAAAGGCGTATCGGCTGTATTTTATGCCTATATTGGATTTGATGCTATTTCTACTACGGCTGAAGAATGCAAAAATCCACAACGGGATATGCCAAAGGGGATGATTTATTCCCTGGTGATCTGTACGGTGTTGTATATTCTTGTGGCATTGGTATTAACGGGTATAGAAAATTATTCCGGTTTTAAAAATGTGAACGATCCGCTGGCTTTTGTTTTTGAACAACGGGCGCCCTGGATCGAAAAGATAGTATCCGTCAGCGCTGTGGTAGCTACCACCAGCGTGCTGCTGGTTTTTCAGTTGGGACAGCCCCGGATCTGGATGAGTATGAGCCGCGATGGCTTGCTGCCTGAAAAATTTCAAACCATTCATCCGAAATTTCAAACGCCCTCTTTTGCCACCCTGGTAACGGGTATTATTGTAGGTATTCCTTCGTTGTTTATAGCTTCGGAACTGGTTACCGATCTTACAAGCATCGGTACCCTGTTTGCTTTTGTACTGGTTTCAGGTGGTGTTTTGGCCCTGCCGCCCCGCCCTGCAGGCGACCAGGGATTCAGGCTGCCTTATATAAACGGGCGTTATATCGTGCCGGTTTTATTCGCCTTTTTTGTTTATTTATTTCGTGGGCGTACCGTAGAAGCAATGCGGAACCTGGGGCATGAACAGCACCAGGAAATACTTTTTCTGCTTTTTATTGTAATAGCGCTTATACTCTCCGTCCTGACTATTATCCGTAAGTATTCGCTGATTCCTATTATGGGCGTGTTGTTTTGCCTGTACCTGATGATTGAGATCCCTACCGTTAGCTGGTTCTGGTTTTTTATCTGGATGGGTTTGGGGCTGGCTATTTATTTTTTGTATGGGTACAGGCATAGTAAGCTGGCAAAATAACTTGTGCTTGTCGAAAAAAGCCGCGAATGCACGAATGGTAGCTGGAAGCTCATTAAACATTCGTGAACCCGCGGCTGTGTTCAACTGCAATTATATATTACCAGTATTTATTACTTATGAACACCCCGGCTTATTCCTCCGGTATTTGTGTCAATGCCGGTACGTTTTTTGCAAATCCGTCATAACCTTCATTTTGATTGATAACGCCGGTTACATTTAAGTTTATTGAGTTTTGCGGTATGGGCCACAAAACATGATAGGGACTTATCGTGTAACGGTCGCCGTGATTAGTGGTAACGCCTTTATTATAAAAGTCCGTTTTTTCCATGATCCTGTCGTAGAAGAAATTGTCCTGCGAAAAATTCTGCATCGTATAAGTCTTACCGTTATATGCTGTTTTACCGGTCATGGCAAACAAATACGACATACGGGTGAGTTCCACTTTGCGTGGCTCTTCATAATATAATTCCCTGGCACGTTCGTCTAAAATTACACCTATATTAACCTCTGCGGTGGTGATGGGCTGACAGCCGGCTCTTTCTCTCACTTTGTTGATGTCGGCGGCTGCCAGATCATTTTGTCCCTTCCAGAAGTAAGCCTCTGCACGCAGCAAATAAGTTTCCGCAAGTCTGAATACATACCAGTCGGAGTGTCCTCCGCTTGGGTTAGAATTCTGATTGTCTTCAACGAAAAGTTTATAGTGCGGCCAATCATACCAGCTTCTGATCGTATCGGTACAGAGTATGCCGCCGCTGGAATTATAGAGTTGCAGATTTTTGCCATAGAAAGGATCTGTTTTTATCGTGTAGTTATTATATAACAGGTCTTCCATTCTCATCCATACGCCTGGTGCATGCCTCATATCTCCCGGGTCATTCCAGATCATGTGGGTACTGTACCATGTGCCCCTGCTCCGACCGATCCCTCTGCCATACATATTAGCCTGATCCCAATCAATAAGCGGTTGATTTTTTTTCTGGGCATCTGAAGTGCCTTTATTTCCCGTTGGGGTATAGATGTTTGAAATCCAAAATGGCACTGCCTGTCGCATGGTTGAACCGCCTCCGTCAAAATCTCCGACTCCAATATATCCGTCGCGATCTATTACCAGCATTAAAGTTTCTGTATTGCTTGCCAGTGCCTTATTCAAAGGGCGGTGGAGATCCCAGATCAAATTCTTGGAAGCATCGTCTTTGTCAACGCCGAACCGTTGTGTCATCAGTGCATGGATCCCGTCGTCAATCACTCTGCCTGCCGATGCTATAGCGTCATCAAACTTTCCCAAGGCCAGGTTTACTTTTGTCAGCAGATGTCTTACCGCTCCTTTGGTTACTTCTCCTCCATCTGCAATCTCCGGCGCCCATTGTTCAGCGAATTCGAGGTCTTCCTTCATCTTTTGCAGAATGACTTCCCGCTTCACGGAAAAATAATCTGTTTTGGCCGAGCTCACTTCTTTCAGTGAAACCGGCACATCTCCAAACTCGTTGGTAAGCATATAATACCGGTAGGCTCGGTGAAAGTAAGCTGCGGCTAATACCTGGTTTTTTTCTTCCTGTGACGTCCATTGCGGCAGATCAATATAGGTGATGGCTGTATTGGCATACTTGATACCTCTGTAGCCCTCATCCCAGTACCAGCCTATGCGGTTGAAATCTACGGAATTCAGGTTGGCGGTTGGCGTTATTTGAAGATTCAGATTTTGGGCGGGTCCGGATTTGTCGGTTGTCCCTTCAATTGCTACCTCTGAAAATACATTTTGAGTAATAATCGGTGCCCCATCGCCAAACCACTCATAACGGAGATTTCGTTCGCAGGCAATGATCGAACTTTTTAAACCGCCTACGGTATTAAACGTATTTTCAGGCGTATAAAAAGATAATGGATCTGGGCTTAGAAAGGATTTTTTACAGGAACTCGTACCTAAGATCAGGACGCCCGCACTGAAAAACAATCCTATTATATATTTCACTTTCATTTTCTTGGTTTTTGAATAAAACAATATGTTGCAATACATACTTTCTTCTGCAGGTTCTTTTACAGATTGAGATTTACTCCCAGCGTATATATTCTCGGCGTAGGACCGGGACTGCCACCAGAGGGCCATTCCGGATCCCAGAAATTCCAGTCAGGGGCGTAAACAGCCGCATTTTTAATAGTGAAGAAGAACTTCATGTCCTGAACGTGTAATCTTTTTATCCGTTCTGCCGGGATATTGTAAGCCAGGGCTACATTGTCCAGCCGAATAAAAGATTTTTTTCTGTATATGTTATAGCTCGCTCCGCCATCGCTGGAAAACAAACGGGCATAGTCGTTGAGGGGATTATCCGGCGTCCAGAATGGCAGGGCGTAGGAATTGACACGATCGGGAAACGCGTTACTCCTGTTCTTAGCCTGGTTATAAACGTCCATTTGTCCCCAATAAGAATACATCAGGAAAGAAAACGAAAAGTTCTTCAGGAAGGTGAATTCATTCCGCATGGTCCACCGGAAGCGGGGTTCGGTATAACCCAGGAACAGGCGGTCATCATCGGTATATGTCCCGCTGTTGTTTACATCCAATACATGAAAATCGCCCGGCTGTACCCCATATTTGTCCGCTTCAGTCGCATCTTTCGTTTGCCATATACCAACGGCTTTCTGGTCCCAGATAGCGTCCAGCGCGTGGCCGATAAACCATTTGTTACCCTTATCATCAACTTCTTTCTGACCAATTACGTTTCCGTTGGCATCCAAAACGTCTTCCATGTCGCCATAAAGATGCGCAATTTGATTACGGTTTAGAGAGAAATTAACGGAAGTATTCCAACTGAAATTAGCGTTTTGAATATTTTTCGAATTGACAGAAATCTCAATTCCTTTATTATCCACCTGTCCCAGATTGTCCCAGATACTTAAGAACCCGGTGGGTATCGGGAGTGAACGTTTAACTAAAAGATCGGTGGTTTTGCTTTTGTACAGGTCAATACTACCATCTATGCGGTTGTTGGCGAAGGCAAAATCTAAACCCAGGTTAAAGGCGGCAGTGGATTCCCATTTCATCATTTTGTTCTGCATGTTGTTTACATACAATTGAGAAACCTGCGAAACGGTGCCATCGGGCGCTACGTGTAAATATTTCCCGGTGGCTAAATCGGCCAGCGCAATATATCTTCCGATGTCCCTGTTGCCGTTCAGACCATAGCTCGCCCTGAGTTTCCCGTAATTCAGCCAGCCTGCATTTTGCATAAATCCTTCATCCGAAAACACCCAGCCAAAAGCGGCAGAGGGGAAAGTGGCTCTGGGATTCATTTGACCAAATGCGGAATAACCGTCACGTCTTACGGTGAGCGTTAGCATATATTTTTGTTTATAGGAGTAAAACAATCTTGCCATCAGGGCATCGGCTGTACTTACTTCATCACCTAAGGTACCGCTTTCATCACTGTAATCACCCACATTGTTTACCACAAAACCCGTGGCTGCATTCATATTGTGATAGCTTAACACATCGCTTGGCTGAAAACCGGTAGCAATCACCTGGTTACGCCAGACCTGGAATTTTTCTGCGTTTTGAAGCAATGTAACATCTACGTGGTGGTCAGCTCCCAAATCTCTGCTCCAGGTCAGCAGGTTGTCTATCTGCCATTGGTAGATATTCCGGTTTTCGCGGGTGGCTCTTCCACCTATGCCTGCCCATTCCTGCCATAAGGCGGATTGCCCGTTGAAATAGTTGTACCATTCAAACCGGGGGGTAAAATTAGATTGGAACTTGATACCAAAAGGCAAAGAGACTTTAGCGTATAAACTGGTATTCAGTTCATAATATTTTTTGAGCCGGTTGGTATAGGTAGGTACGCCAAAGGGATTATTTCCTCCACTTACTTCATCATTAGGACGAAACCTCAAAAGCGTAGAATCGTCATTATAATAGGATCCCCAGGGAGAATTAGCAGTAATGAGCGACCACTCAACAGGAATGGAGCTTTCATCCCGAATGCTGAACTGGGTGTTCATGCCAACGGATAAGAAGTTGGTGACTTTTGCATCAATATTTAATCTTGATCTGGCCACATTATAGGCGTCTCCTTTGATCACGCCTTCGTTATCCATATAGCCCAGCGACCAGTAATAGCTGATACCTTCTTTTTTGCCGGAGAGGCTGATGTTATAGTCCTGGCGTATACCATTCTGGAACATCATATTGTACCAGTCAATGTATTGCCCCTTTTTATAGTTTTCTATTTCTACCGGTTGCAGGTTCAGTCGTTGTAACCAAACCGTAATAGGGTCTGCATTGGGATTGGCATTGTCGTATGCAATCCAGTCCGCCACCGAAATGTTAGACGGCAGAGTGCGGGGATCATCAAATTGATACGGTTGGGCATTAACGTTAGTACTGTATTTTACATTTCTTCTCCAAACGTTCAGAAAATCATCCTGATTATACACCCTGTTATTAACGCTCATAGTGGCTACGCCTACACTGGAGTTGACATTTATGGTGGGTTTCCCGGTTTTCCCTTTCTTAGTGGAGATCTGGATTACTCCGCTGGCGGCCTTGGATCCGTAAACTGCAGCCGAGCTGGCATCTTTTAATACGTCAATGGTTTCTATATCATTTGGATTAATATCAGACATCGCGCCATAATAGATAACGCCATCTACCACAATCAGCGGGCTGGATCCTGCGTTCAGGGTGTTTTTCCCTCTGATCTGCAGGGTGGCGTCTCCCTTTGAAGTAGGACTGAACCCAATGTTAAGTCCCGGAACGTTGGCCCTTAAGAGATCTTGTACTGAGGCGGGATGCTCATTTTCGAGTCTTTCCGCCTTTACCGAGGCTACAGCCCCTGTTAAATCTTTCTTTTTGGTGGAACCGTACCCGATCACAACTACCTGTTCCAACTGCGACACTTCGGCTGCTTCCATAGAAACGTCAATGGTGGAACGTCCCCTGATCGCGATGGTTTGCGTCCTAAAGCCAACAGAAGTAAACACCAGACTGGCATTCCGGGATACTCCAGATAGCTGGAACTGCCCGTTGTCATCGGTAGTAGTACCTTTAGAAGTTCCCTGAACAGTAACGGATATCCCCGAAATCCCTTCGGGTTTATCGGGGCTGGTTACCCTGCCGCGCACAGTAATATCCTGTGCAAAACCAGTCTGCCATTGGCAGAGCAGGAGGGTGCATAACAGCACCGGCAGCCTGCGCAATTTGCTCTTAAACATAATAGCAAGTTTTGTTTTGTTAATAATCGGTTTGGGTTTGATGTTTCTCCGGTCAGCAGTTTTTTTCTATAGTTTATCGTTTTGAATTTAAAATCCTATTACATTCCCTCCGTCCACAGGCAATACCACGCCGGTCAAAAAATCAGCGGCATCGGAAGCCAGATACACTGCCGCCAGCGCTACATCTTCCGGCTTGCCTAACCTGCCCATCGGGGTACGCGCTAAAACCCTGGCTTTTCTTTCCGGATCGCTGTTCAGCGCTTTGGCAGACATATCCGTTTCAATAAATCCCGGCGCTATACAATTTACCCTGACGCCTGCGGGTGATAGCTCTACCGCCAACCCGCGCGTCATGCCCTCTACGGCGGACTTTGCCGCCGTGTAAGCGATCACTTTGGGGATACCGTATTGAGCAGCCATGGAACTGATCATCAGGATCACCCCTTTTTTGCGCGCAACCATCATTTTCCCAAACTCCCTGCTCAATGCAAACACGGCCCGCTGGTTGATACGGATCACTTCTTCATATGCTTCATCATCTACTGCCAATGCTTCTTTTTTAAAATGAACTCCTGCATTGTTCACCAGGATATCAATGGTACCATGCTCCTTCCCGATGTTAGCTGCAAAACCCGGTATGCCGCTTATGTTCTCCAGATCAAAAATGTATCCCCTGCAGTTTTCCCCTAATTCGGCTGAAGCAATTTCCAGCTGCTCTTTGTTCCTTCCTGTAATAATAACGCGGGCATTATAAGAGATGAAGGCTTTTGCTATAGCCAATCCCAATCCCCTGCTGCCACCCGTGATCAATGCTTTTTTCCCTGACAAATCGAACTTGTTTTCTCCACTCATAAAATATAAATCAGACAGAAATTAGTTTAAATCTTTATACGTATTTTCGGGACAATAAACCCCCTGTTGAAAAATTATTTTCAATTTTTTTAATAGAGCCGTTGAGCTTACCCTGTTGTATAAATCCTGTGCTAAGGCTTCGTTGCTATCTCCAATGCTTTCGTAGTCGTGTAATATTTAGCTATCATATTGGGTACTTCCCACCCTGGCATGTTCCTTTCTTTCAGGTATTGTAAAAACCGTTCCATTACCTGTCCGAAATGAGCTTCATGTCCAACATCGTAGGATGAGGGTATTACCACTTTCCATTCCTTTCCCTGTTTTTCGGTTGTAACCCCGGGGTATTTTCCGGCGATGGTCTTAATGGCATCATTCACCGCAACCTCCGCTTCACTGTCTTTCATACCGGTGGGCACGATGTATAAAACCGGTTTAAAGCTCTCTTCTCTGCCCTGTCTTATTTCCAGCGTAGCTTTCGTGCCTTTCAGGATAGCATGATGCGAATCGCCTCCTTCTTCGGCTTTGTAGTCCCATCTCACTATTATTTTTACCGGTACCCCTTTTACGGAATAATTCATTTCCCCGTTTCCGTGGGTTTGCAGGATAGAATCTTTTACGATATAAGGTTTCAGATAGTCGGGATATGAGTTGCTTCCCGTGATACTGGAATATTGAGCGGGGGTAAGCGATGTAGGCCAAATTTTCGCGGAACTGATAAGGATGTCGTTTTTATAGTCAAGGGCAACTTCCGGGAAGCATTGCCACTGAACAATGTCTACCAGGTGGGTACCCACATCGGCAATGGCATCGCCTTGTTGTGCCGGATCAAAAAACCACTCCGGTCTTACCAGGGGCTTGCCCGACACGTTTTTAAAGAAATAGTGGATGCTTTCTATAATAACCGAAGGATCTTTTTCGGTTCCTTTTTTTAACGCGCCAAACAATTCGCTGTTGTGCATCAATTCTTTTTGCAGGATATTGGTGATCTCGGAACGTTCCGTCATGATATCATATAACAGCACGTTATTTTTTTGAGCGTCCTCAAATGCCTGTATGAGCCTATCAAAATTTTTGGTGTTAATAGCCATGGGTTTGTCGGCAAGCACATTCAAGCCGGCATCCACTGAGCGCTTTATGTAGTCAGTCTTCAGACGGTTGTTCCCGGAAAGCACCACCACATTCCCCTTCTTTTCGGCAAACATCTTTTCAGCAAAATCATTACCCTTATATATGATCTCGTTCCAGTGAGTAGGGTTTTCGCTACGGGTATTGTATTGATCAATAAGCGCCAAATGGGCATTCACTTCCAGCCCGTCGGGCGCATATACATATACGTTGGTATCAATATCCGGGTACCCTGTTTTTTGTACCAGGGCTGCATGAAAATGTCCGGGATCCAGTGTGATCAGTTTAACCATGCCGGTTTTGTTTTCGCTATTTTTATTTTCAGCTTGCCGGCATCCTGCCGTGCTTAACATGAAGAC
Source organism: Chitinophagaceae bacterium (assembly GCA_023957125.1). Taxonomy (GTDB): domain Bacteria; phylum Bacteroidota; class Bacteroidia; order Chitinophagales; family Chitinophagaceae; genus Agriterribacter. Next base: position 172,882 of record JAMLHL010000002.1, on the reverse strand, counting down.
CGAGAGTAATATAAATCCTGTAGAATGTCGCATAAAAAGAATTAGGTTTTTTTAAGAATGTATGGTTTAAATATCCAAACTTAAATTCTATATTTCAAAATTTTTCCCTTCGACAAGCTCAGTGCAGGCACTTTCATATCCCGAACCTCCGGGACCCACATTTGCTGCGGTCTGACCTTCCTTCGTCGGGTACCGACCGCAGGCATTTCCACATTTCTCACCCCTCCATTCATCGGGGCAACGCATTTTCACCCTTCCGTCCCAGGGCAGTCATTTTCTCATTTTCATCTTAGTGTCGCCGCGGTCTGACCCTCCTCCGTCGGGTACCGACCGCATGCATTTCCACACTTTCACATTTCCACATTTCTCACATTCATCAAATCACTTCACCACCGTTCTTACGTTAAAGCCTTTGTCAATCTGGTAGGGCCAGCGTTGCGAACGCACCAGCATGGCATTGGCTTCGTCGTCGTTTTTGAATCTCTCCAGGGTCGGATCCCAATACAATTTACGCCGGAGGATCATAGCGATATTGTTCAGCAGGCAAATGGAGCATGCCCGGTGTCCGTCTTCTATGGGAGCGATGTTAGGTTCGCCGGTGAGAATGGCATTCAACCAGTTAGCGTGGTGTTCTTTACTTTCAGGAAGATGAATCCCGTTGGGACCAATCACGGAGTCCAGTATCTTAGGATCACTTGCATCCAGCGCTTTGGAGTTCTTACCTTTTGAAACAGGATCGGAAGCGGTTACCGAATAGTTCCCGCGGGTAACGAAAATCCATCCTTCGGAGCCAACGAATTTCACGCCGTTGGGGTATTCATTGCTTGCTAATATTTTCACGCCGTTGGCAAATACCGTTTCGGTTTTAAAATTTCCGTGCACATCCCACAGGGCGTTGACCGGCGGCCAGTCTGCAGTACCTGAAATTTCCACCGGTCCTGTGCGCTCGGTTCCCATACCCCAGTTGGCAATGTCGAAGTGATGCGAGCCCCACCCGGTGATCATCCCTGCGCCGAATTGTTCGCATCTCAGCCAACCCGGCCGTGAGAAATCATTTTGCGGGTGAACGAGTTTTTCGGTGTAGGGCACATAAGGCGTGGCGCCCAGCCATTTCTCAAAATTGAGATTGGAAGGCACCGGCATCTCTTTTTCAGGCGTACTTTCTTTGGGATCATCCACGGGCAGCCCTACATAAATGGTGTGTAATTTTCCAACCCGGCCATTTCTTACCAGTTCACAAGCTTTTTTAAACTGAGGCATAGAACGTTGTTGGCTACCCACTTGCAGAACACGCCCCGACTGGTTTACCTCATCGCTCAGGCGCCGGCCTTCACTGATACAAAGAGATGCCGGCTTTTCCATATACACATGCTTCCCGGCGCGAACAGCAGTAATAGCGGGCAATACATGCCAGTGATCCGGGGTGGCGATGATCACCGCATCTATATCTTTGTCGGCGATCAGATCTTCATAATGCTCGTAGGTTTTCGTGCTGTTATATCCCGGTTTTCCTTTTTTCACGTAAAAATCATCTATTAATTTTTTACCCAGTTGCAGTCTTTTACTGTCTAAGTCGCATACAGCTATCACTTGCGACATTTCAGATTTCATGGTACCGGGTATATCCCAATCCCGGGCTATTCTGCCGGCGCCAATGGAACCCACGTTTACCCGGTTGGAAGGGGCATACTTTCCGAAAACAGAAGCCGGCACTATACTGGGCACTCCGGCAAACAGGGCTGCTCCGGCAGTTCCTTTGATCGTGTTTTTAATGAAATTTCTCCTGGAAGAGGGGGATTTTTTTGTACTCATGGTATAACGATTTGAATATTTTTCCAACGTCAATTTTTATTTTCATTCAATAAGGTAAAGGATCATCGGGCGACATTGCATGCGCCCGGCTGTAATCAAGCGGTTTGTTCTTTCCTATCACCCAACTGATACCGCCCATAAGATGCCGCTGGAATTCAGCGGTAGCATAGGTGGCGCTGTCGTGTCCCAACGAGGTGTACCATTGTCTGCCGCCGTCAAATTGGTGACACCATACCGAAGGGGAGGAGGTACCACCGTAGTAAGTGGGCTTATCCTTGTCGTCCAGCGGCCCAAGATCATGCACCATCAACACATGGATATCCGGATTGTAATCTTTAAAGAAATAGCATTCATCATCTCTCTGCCATCTTGCCGGTAAGAAGGAAGTGGAAGGATGCGTATTATCAATGATGATCTCGGTGAAGGGCTGATGTTTTGCATGTCGCAAAAAAGATGCGCCGATCAGCCGTTTAAACCAGGGCCAGTTCCGCTCCGAACCGGTGGCGGAATGTATCCCCACAAAACCTCCTCCTGCCTGGATATAGCGCATAAAAGCCACTTTCTGTTCATCGGTATCAAAGGTTTCGTTGTTCGTGTTATTGAAAATAACCAGGTTGAATCTTTTCAGGTTGTTTTCGGTCATGCCGGAAGCATCATCCGATACTTCAACGGCGAAACCGTATTGCTTTCCCAACTGCTCTATGGCAGCCGAACAGGCTGCCCGGTTTTCATGCACGTACCCGTTCCCGTTTTTGGTATAAACCAAAACCCGGATGTTTTTCCATTTTATCTTATATTTTTCTTTTAGTGGAGACTGGGCCGTAGCCGACCACGCAAACAAAATACCCGCGATGAATAACAAACTCTTTCTCATAATAACTTTACATTAGTAATACCGAATCCCTTTATGAATCTCTAATTTCAAATCTCAATTCTCAAATTTTTCAATCTTCACTTCAGGCGGGCAGGCAAAACTTTTCCATACCTCCTCAGCCTGTTGCGCTGTGATCTTTCCATTGTATATCAGCATCCGGTATTTCAGTACATAGTTTTTCCCGGGGTGGAGGGGCCAACTTTTGTTGCGCGTAGGACTGAAACTGAAAAACACGTCGCCCCTTTTGTTGGCGTCAATAGGCCATACCCGCATGGGTTCCGGAAAATTATAATTGTCCGGAAATCCCATGAACAAAATGCCCGCATGTCCTTTTTCCATATCGCCGTCAATCATGCACCATCTTGCCGTGGACGCATCGGCTTCTTTCCTGTTTTTTCCTTCTGAGGTAAGCACTGTGCTGTTGGCATTGTTCCATTCTTCGGTGGCCCGGAAGCCAAAACCGCCATAACGATATTCTTCGAGAATAACCGGGCTATCGGTTGCGCAATTCAGCGATGACGTAAAATCGCAAAGCCACATATCATTACCGGTATTATACACCCTGATATCCCAGACTTCCCGGAGTGCGGTTTTTTCCATACCCGGTGAGGGAATGTTAAAAGCAACGTGATCCTGTAGCGCCCTGAACCCCGCAAACACATTACCCTTAAAAGAGGAGATAAAATTACTAAAACGTACCGTACCTTTTTTATCGCCGATGTTCCAGAAATCTACCGTCTTATTTTCGAAAAGGACCTTGGTCCAGGGATTCCACAGTCCCATGTGGTGGTAATGATCCGGGGGATTGATTTGGGTGAGGATGCCCCCTGAAGGCGTCCAAAGGGGATGAATAAAACCGCTCCGTTTAAAAGAACTGTCAACCCCGGCAGGAGGATAATGCATGGCAAAATTATATTGCAAAACATTCCTGCCGTTTTCCTGTATCAGCAGGGCTTTATCATCAGTAATAGTTTTCAGGGAGGAATTTGTGGTAACAGAAACCGGACCTTTTGATTTTACCAACTCAAAAATCCGTGTTGGACTGCCTGCTTTTTTACCAACCATCCACCATAAGAAACGATGGTAGTTGTTTTCTATCTGAAAGGGTACGGCTGCAGATGTATGATTGGTTATTTCCCTTAACTCCACGAGAGAATCGGGCAGATGGGTTATTTCATCCAGATCAATATACACCGGAGCGCTGATATCGTTGTTGACGCCGGCAAGCGTTAGCCTGGCAACTGGCTGTGCTCTGATTAGGGAAAAGCACGACAACAGCAGATATATTAATAAAGCAGTCTGGATTTTGATTTTCATATTAATAAGAATGCAATCGCAATAAATTCAATGATCGTTTTTTAGGCTGTGTTTATGTAAAAATAATAAGAAACCACCTGCTTTCCAATAGCAGGTTTCGTGGGGTTAAAAGGAAACTTCCTGCACTCGTTGCCGGCAACGTTTGCATTACCATTCTTTGAAAGAATCGGGTGATAATTTAGAAAAGATTTATTGAAACCGGTAAAAATATGGGGAATAGGCAAAGGCAGTCTATCTTTATCCTATGCAAAAGATGCAACCTGTAACCATAAAAGATATTGCAAGGAGGCTGGGGGTTTCCGCTTCCACCGTTTCGCGTGCATTGAGAGGAAGCACGGAAATCAATGAAAACACGAGGAGACTGGTTCAGGAATTAGCTGAAGAGCTGAAGTACACGCCTAATCCTATTGCACTTTCACTAAAAGAAAAACGGAGTAAAGTAATAGGGGTCATTGTTCCGGAGATCGCCAATTATTTCTGTTCCGCAGTCATTGCCGGTATTGAAGACTATGCTTATAACTTAGGGTATCACGTGGTGATTTTTCAAAGCCATGAAAAATACGACCGCGAGGTAGCCAGTATCAACCTGCTGGCTTCCCGAAGGATAGACGGTCTGATCATTTCCGTATCCAACGAAACAAAAAAAGGAAATCATCTGAAAGAGCTCATTGAAAGAGGGGTACCGGTGGTGATGTTTGACCGGATATGTGATGAAATAGATACGCCCCGTGTGGTGACCGATGATACAGGGGGCGCTTTTGATGCTACCTGCCATCTTATCGAACAGGGGTATCGCCGTATAGCCCATTTTACGATGGCGTCTGATCTGTCTGTAACCCGGAACCGGATCAAAGGATATCTGCAGGCTTTGAAGAAATATAAGATCCCGGTGGAGAAAAAATGGATCATACACAATAATTTCCATTTCCCCGATATCAGGAAAGCGCTGGTGAAGTTGTTAAAAACGGGCCCCAAACCTAATGCCATATTAGCAACCAGCGAACGGATCACCATGAATTGTTTTGAGATCATAAAGGAAATGGGATTACATATTCCCTCGGATATAGCTATGGTTGGCTTTACGGACAACCCCGTAAGCCGGCTGCTTGTTCCTCCTTTGACCGCTGTTCATCAGCCCACTTTTGATATAGGACAGTCGGCGGCAAGGTTGCTCATCTCCATGATTGAGAATAATACATTGCAGCTCCGGTATAAAACGATTGAGCTTACAACCACGATGGAAGTAAGAGCATCGTCCCTGAAGATTTGAGATTTGAGATTGGCCTCCCGCTGATTGTCGCTGAGGAGCAATATATTTTTCTGCGATCGTCTGCGCGATCTGCGGGAGACGCCATCTTCGCTTTCAGCACAATAGGAATGCTCCCGCTGATAACGCTGATTGTCGCTGAGGAGTAATATGTTTTTCTGCGATCGTCTGTGCGATCTGCGGGAGACGCCATCTTCGCCTTCAGCACAATAGGAATGCTCCCGCTGATAACGCTGATTGTCGCTGAGGAGTAATATGTTTTTCTGCGATCGTCTGCGCGATCTGCGGGAGACGCCATCTTCGCTTTCAGCACAACAGGAATTCTCCCGCTGATAACGCTGATTATCGCTGAGGAGCGACATATTTTTCTGCGATCGTCTGCGCGATCTGCGGGAGACGCCATCTTCGCCTTCAGCACAATAGGAATGCTCCCGCTGATAACGCTGATTGTCGCTGAGGAGTAATATGTTTTTCTGCGATCGTCTGTGCGATCTGCGGGAGACGCCGTCTTCGCTTTCTGCACAACAGGAATGCTCCCGCTGATAATGTTGATTGTCGCTGAGGAGTAATATGTTTTTCTGCGATCGTCTGTGCGATCTGCGGGAGACGCCATCTTCGCCTTCAGCACAATAGGAATGCTCCCGCTGATAACGCTGATTGTCGCTGAGGAGTAATATGTTTTTCTGCGATCGTCTGTGCGATCTGCGGGAGACGCCATCTTCGCCTTCAGCACAATAGGAATGCTCCCGCTGATAACGCTGATTGTCGCTGAGGAGCGATATGTTTTTCTGCGATCGTCTGTGCGATCTGCGGGAGACGCCGTCTTCGCTTTCTGCACAACAGGAATGCTCCCGCTGATAACGCTGATTGTCGCTGAGGAGTAATATGTTTTTCTGCGATCGTCTGTGCGATCTGCGGGAGACGCCGTCTTCGCTTTCAGCACAATAGGAATGCTCCCGCTGATAACGCTGATTGTCGCTGAGGAGCGATATGTTTTTCTGCGATCGTCTGCGCGATCTGCGGGAGACGCCATCTTGTTAATGAGCCGAAGCCCTTCGCCATCTCAAATCTCAAATCTTAAATTTCAAATCTCATCTCATTTCATCCGCGACCATATTTCATAAATAGGATCGCCTTTTGAGCTCAGCCCGGAATGTATCCAGTTGCCATTTTCCACTTTTCCATCGAAGGATAGGGATGCGCCCACCCTGCTGTTATCACGGGAAAAGAATGCTATGTTTTCGGTGTATTTGCCGTTGGAAAAAGTATAGCTGCCACCGCCTGTTCCTGAAAACTCGCCGGTTTCGACATTAATAGCCGCCCACTGAAAGCGGGTTCCGGTCAGTAATTTCAGGGTTCGTCTCGCGCGCAGGGGCAACTCCGCCATTTTTCCGTCCTGCCGGCGTTGCGTGATCCGCCAGTTGCCCACCAGGTCGCCCTGCCCGTCATCGGTTCTCTGCCATTGGGCCTTGGCTCCTCCGATAGCGCTTGAAAGCGTATTTTCGCGGATGCTGTACGTATAGTGCAGGGTTTTACCTACCTGCGATTTATCGTTGCTGTCAAACTCCACCTTCAGGGTAATTTCGTTACCTGAAACGGATATGGGGCCTCCGAAGCTGTGGAGGAATTTTTTGTTGACCCGGTCGTATTTGGTAAGCATGCAGTAATCATCCGCTACTATAAGCGACTGTTCAATGCTGCCATCGGCGGTATGCCAGGCGCCATTGAGCGGCGGCGGCACAATTTGAGCACTGCGGTAGCCGTACAGCAGGAAAATTCCTGTGAGCAAAACAAACAGGGTAACCAGCCTTTTTGGAAAAACATTAAAATTCTTCATCGTAAGAATTTTTAAAGGGTTATTCAATTACTTTTTGTTCAACCGGGAACTTCAATAAAGATACTCATTCACAAACGTTTGTCCAAAATTTGAACGGATATTCCCGGAATCCGTTTTTACCATTATCTTGCAGGTTCCTTCCTGCAAGCAATATTTTGAAATAAATAAAATTCTAAAACTGACCCATCATGAGTATGGTTGATTCTTTTGAAAAAATATCCTGCCGGATATTTCCTGATTTTAAGGCCGGATCGCGTTCTGCAGCCCTGGAAATAGCCACCCTGATCAAAGAAAAGGAGGCGCAGGGAAAGCCTTGTGTTTTAGGACTGGCAACGGGCTCCACGCCTAAAACTTTATATGCCGAGCTCATCCGGCTGCATAGAGAAGAAGGTTTGAGTTTTAAAAATGTGATTGCTTTTAACCTGGATGAATATTACCCGATGGACAGGAATGCGCTGCAAAGCTACCACCGTTTTATGCGGGTCAATTTGTTTGATCATATTGATATTGACCCCCACAATTGTCATATTCCCAGCGGGGAATGGCCGAAAGAAAAAGTAAAGGAATCCTGTGTACGATATGAACAAATGATTGACGAGGCGGGAGGTATTGATCTCCAGGTTTTAGGTATCGGCACCAACGGGCATATCGGGTTTAATGAACCGGGGTCGAGCGTTTATTCCAGAACCAGGCTGGTAACCCTGGAAATTTCAACCCGTTTGGCCAACTCTTTTGAATTTGCCAATATCTCCCAGGTGCCCCGCCTTGCGGTTACAGCCGGTATCAGCACCATCATGAAAGCCAAAAAGATCCTGCTCCTGGCCTGGGGACAATCTAAAGCCCCTGTGATCAAGTCCGCGGTGGAAGACCGGATCACGGAGTCCATTCCGGCATCCCTGTTACAAAATCACGATAATTGCGTGTTTGTAGTAGATGAGCTGGCGGCTTCCGAACTCACCCGCATTAAATCGCCCTGGCTCACCGGCGATTGTGAATGGACGCCTAAATTGATTCGCCGCGCGGTTATCAATACAGCGATTAAACTAAACAAACCGGTATTGAGCTTAACCAACAGCGACTATACGGATAATGGATTAGGGGATCTGCTGGTGGAAAAAGGTGATGCCTATGAAATCAACCTGCAGGTGTATTATATGTTGCGCGACAGCATAACCGGATGGCCCGGCGGAAGACCGAACTCCGATCTGCCGCAGCATCCGGAGCGATCGCTGCCGCATCCCAAGCGGGTGGTCATTTTTTCCCCCCACCCCGATGATGATATAATTTCCATGGGAGGCACTTTTCAGCGTCTCCACGATCAGGGGCATGATGTGCACGTGGCTTACCAGACTTCCGGCAATATTGCGGTTTCCGATGAGTTTGTAACCCGTTTTTTGGATTTTGCGGTTGGGTTTGAAGAAATGTTCGATATTGACAGCGCAAGGTCCCGGCAAATATCCAGAGATGCCCGGCGATATTTCGCCGAGAAGAAATCGAGGCAGTCTGATACCAATGATATCCGGCGCATCAAAGGTCTGATCCGCAGGTGTGAAGCCAAGGCCACCTGCCGGTATGTAGGGATAGGAGACGACCATGCACATTTCCAGAACCTGCCGTTTTATGAAACCGGCACTATCGAGAAAAAACCGATGGGAGAGGAGGACATCCGGCTTACAATGCAGCTTCTGCGGGAAATCAAACCGCACCAGGTATATTGTGCCGGCGACCTGGCGGATCCGCACGGAACCCATAAAGTATGTTTGGAAATTGTATTTGAATCGCTGAAGCGACTTAAAGCGGAAGGTGATGAATGGATCAGGGATTGCTGGGTGTGGTTGTACAAAGGCGCCTGGCAGGAATGGGATATTACGGAGATTGAAATGGCCATTCCCATGAGCCCGGAACAGGTATTAAAAAAACGTTTTGGCATTTTTATTCATCAGTCACAAAAAGATTCCGTTCCGTTCCAGGGCACCGATGCCCGCGAATTCTGGCAAAGAGCTGAGGAACGCAACGCCAATACCGCCGATTTGTACGCCCGGCTGGGCCTCACCCGCTATGCGGCAATGGAAGCTTTTGTGAGGTGGCACTATTGAGGAGAAATTTGAAAATTTGAAAATTTGAAAATAGGGGGTTACCGCCGGCTGAAAGCTGATTGCCGGTCGCTCCCATTATTCTTTTGGCATTTTTAGGTTAGCGCCTTATCTTTGCCGCCCGGCAAATTTAATGGCCCCGTAGCTCAACTGAATAGAGTATCTGACTACGGATCAGAAGGTTTCAGGTTTGAATCCTGACGGGGTCACTGATTTTCAAAAACATATAAAAGGATTGGTTCAGAAGATGGATCAGTCCTTTTTGTTTTCAACAACTTTTTTTGACTGATTTTACAGCATTTTTCGACCCACTGTTTTCTCTCCAAACCGCCCACCATTTAAAAAATGGGATATTCCCTTTGTAGCCCCTGACTACTTTCCAACAAATGAGCGGTCACTTAAAGTCTTCATGAAGGCGATAAGGTCTTCTTTTTCTTGTTCGGTTAGCGGTATCCTGTTACCATTCTCTTTTAAAACAGGATCAAGATTGGCGGCATCCAGAACGCCATGATCGAAATAATCCAGTACCGATCTCAAAGTAGGAAACTGGCCGAAGCTGCCGTAAGGCACTGTATATTCAATATTTCTTAACGAGGGAACCCTGAAGCTCATATAATCTGCGGGAGCGCCTGTTACCCTGGCCCGTCCTGCTTCATCAGTATTTGGATTTAGCGGAAAGCCAACATTTCTAAAGCTCTGGTCGGTAAACAGTTCAGTGCTGTGGCAGCTTTGGCATTTATGCTGAAAAGTCTGGTAACCCCTTGTCTCGCTTTCCGTGAACGTTTCGCCTTCGTTTCGTTTTACTTTGTCATACCTGCTGTTGGCAGAAACCAGTGTATATCCGAATTGTGCAATGCTTTTATATATCCTTTCCGGGCTTATATTTTCATCGCCAAATGCTTTTCTGAACAATTCTTTGTATTCCTGCTCGTCATTTATTTTGCCTATAACTTCCAAAATGGAAGAGTTCATTTCTTCGTGAGTAATAATAGGAACCAGCGGTTGCTTTTCCAGTTGAAGGATATTCCCATCCCAGTTATAAAACTTCATGAACGCCATGTTTTGAATGGGGGGCGTATTGCGAAGTCCGACCCTGCCGTAAATCCCTATTGCCAGCGCGTTGTTATCAGCAAAAGCACTTGATTTATGGTGGCAGCCGGCACAGGAAATAGTGTTATCCGCGCTGAATCTTTTATCGTTAAAAAGTCTTTCGCCTAATTCAACTCCGTATTTTGTTGGCTTGTTGGCATTTACCGAATTGTTGAGCGCCGGGAACCCGGAGGGGGTGTGCAGCGAAAGTTCCGGGTTATTGTATTCATCCGGCTCAGCAATATCATCCCTGCTACAGGATAGCAGCAGGAAGAAGGATATAATAACGAGAACTTTTTTCATTTCATTCTAATTTTCTACACGACCAACAGAAAACATGCCCACAACATCGGTCGTACCGTCTCCACCCAGGTTATCCACAAATTTGACCATTTCAACGGCAGTATGGACACTTGGCTGTGCGTTTCCTGCCCCCAACGTAATCTTATTGGTCTTCCCGCTCAACAGCTTGTCAAAATCTGCATTGATGATAATTTTGGGCGATGTTTTCCCTACCAATACATTCGTATCAAGATTTAAAGTGATCTCCCGATAAGCATCAATCCCTTGTGCATAGGTGCCGGGGGCACCATTCGTTCCCTCAACTGTGCTTCCGGTATGTATAGACAGCGTTCTATTATCTGTATTATAGAACCCTTCAATCTTTAAAAAGCGATACCCGGTTCCCCATTCCCATATCATTTTGGTGTCATTGGCTCCTGCTTCTGCATAGAATTCAGGAAACTTTGCCTCGTCCAACGTGTTTAGTTCTGATTTTACTCCCAAACCCAATTTTATCTGCTTGTATTCACCTACTGGAATCTCAGTCAACATATAATCCAGGGTCTCCGGTTTGGCATGGTTTACAACAAAAGCCCCTTTGTCCAGATCACTGATATTATAAGGAATTTCACCACCATCTGCTTTTATTAGGCGTATATTGCTGATGACATATTTCAATTCTGAAAAATGATGGACTTGCCCCTCTGCTGAAGTATTAGCCGTAGCCGTGGAAGATGCGGCATCCCCAAGTACGATCGTCTTATCTTTAAATGTATTGTTGAAATGCAAGGTAATGCTATTAGGAACAGACTTGTTACCGCCGGTACAAGACGCTAATAAGTATAACACACCCAATTGCAGAAAATGCATTATTAATGTTTTCATCTTCATGTTATTTACTTTTTGTTTTTGCTATACCCTCCTGCTCTTATAAAACTCAAAAAAGAGCCGCCACATTCGTGAACTTCAGGCGGCTCCTGGCAGTATACTAATTTTCTACGCCGTCTATGGAAAACATTCCGGTAATATCGCTTGACCCGTCTCCGCCGAGATTGTCAACAAATTTTGTCATTTGAACGGCGGTATGAATATTGGGCGTAGCATTGTCATTCATTCCCGTTCCTGATGTTAGCCTGATCGTATTGGTCTTTCCGCTCAATAGTTTGTCAAAATCTGCCTTGATAGTGATCTTTGGAACATTGCGGCCCACCACAGCATTGCTGGTAAGATTTAGGGTAATATCCCTATAAGCATCAACGCCTTGCGTATATGCCCCTTCTTCCCCCTCTACGGTGCTGCCGGTGTGGATAGACATTTCTTTATTGTCGGTATCATAAAAGCCTTCCAGTTTTGTAAAACGATACCCGGTTCCCCATTCCCACATCATTTCTGTTTCATTAGCTCCGGCAGTTGCATAAAACGTTGGAAACTTTGCCTGGTCTAAAGTGTTCAATTCCTGCTTAACACCCAAGCCGAATTTTATTTGTTTGTATTCGCCTGAAGGAATATTGCTCAGCGTATAGTTCAGCGTTTCTGTCTTTGCCTGGTTTACAACGGTTGCGCCCTTATCCAGGTCGTTTATGTTATAAGGGATTTCAGTGCCATCTACTTTTATAAGCCGGATATTGCTTATCACGTATTTCAATTCTGAAAAGTGATGCACCTGTCCTTCGGCAGAAGTGTTTGTCGTGGCAGTTGTGGAAGCGGCATCGCCAAGCACGATGGTATTACTTTTAAAAGTGTTGTTGAAATGCAATGTGATATTGTTGGCAACAGGATCCTTATCATCTTTACTGCAGGATATCAATGCAGATAAAACTACGGATACTAATAAATATTTTTTTAAATTTTTCATTGCTGTTTTTTTATGTAATTGAAACCTTTTTCCTGAGGCTGGCGGTGATACCCGCCTGTAAAACCTGCTTCCGGTCGGTGTCTCACCAATCGGAAAATTGACTATACCATGATAAAAAGTCAGCCGATAGGAGGTGGCACAAATATTTCCCTGTAAGGCGATGTATACAGGATTTCTTTATGAATGGATATTTTACTTTTTGTATCAATTATTAATTTTTTTACTTCTATTGTTGTGAATAAAACCGGGAATATGTCAATCTTTGGATAATTACTGATGGCAGATGACCCGGAACTTTCCGTTTCCTGTAATTCTCTCTTTAAATGACATGTTCCGTGGCATTGCAACTCGGGTTTGTTTTTATTGATACAGAATCTTTGCTCTATCGCAGCCCGGTTCAACTTAAAGTGCATGATAATTATCGCCTGCTGAAATCCTATCAGCAGGGATAAAGCCATCAATAAAACACTATAAACGATTTTCATATTCTAAAAACTGAGTTTTAAAGAAGTGAAAATATTACGTCCCATCCTGGGTATATTGCCCCAATCTGCATAAGTGCTGTAGTATTCGTTCAATAAGTTTTCCGCACCCACCTGCAAAACAGTTTTACAATTTTTGATATTAAAGCTGTAATTCGCAGAGATATTCCAGATCATATATGCCGGTGTTTGATCTTCGCCATATTCCGGGTTGTAATTTATTTGTGTAAGATCGCCGTTCAGCGAAGTTTGAATACCGATTTTTTTATACATAAAATGAAGGGAGGTTTGATAACTTAACGGACGGATGAACGGCAGATTTCCGCCTTTATCATCCGTTGCGCGTGCATACGTGAGCGTTCCCTTCCAGTGTAAATGCTGCAGGATATTGTAATTGGCATTCAGCGCCATATTGAAAAGCCTGGCATGATCCAGTGAGGTATATCCTTTCACCCCAACCGACTGGTAGTTCATAGGGCTTCCCAAGCTCAAAATTCTCCCGATGATATAGTTTTGAATATAGAAATAGTTCACTTTGGCTTCTATAGCCATCTTTTCATTTTTAAAGCCGGCGCTCGCATTGGCTTCGTAAGAAATTTCGTTTTTCAGGTCAGGGTTACCGATATAATCGTAGCGGTCAAAACTATTGTAGATATAATACCCGTACCCTTCGGAAACAGAAGGCGCTCTGTGCCCGTAGCCGGTTCCTGCAGAAAAGCTGAATTGCTTAACCTGCAACTCGTAGCTGGCATGCAAGCCTGGCAATATCCTGTTTTTTTCCTGTGGTGTTCCGGGATGGAAGATCCAGTTGAACTCCACATATTCGGAACGGTTGTAGTTATAGCCCAGCGAGCCGCCGAAGTTCACCCGGCTGTTCTCCGAGATATCCCATGAATTATTCATGGCAAGGCTTGTAAATTTTGTTGTGACCCAGGGCCAACTGTATGCAAACATGGTACGCTTGCTCCGGTCTTGCGGGTACATGCGCATTTCTGCAAGGGAGAGGTTGTTGTACGCGTTCAGTTGAATTTCAGCGCTATAATCACCATGCTTCAGGTTAGCCCGGGAAACCAGGCCCGTAAGTGGTGCTCCAGCCCGGCATATCCATATGCACCAGGTTCTCCTGACGTTTGGTATCGTCCATATAAATGTTTACCGCATTGTAGCGCCCACCTTGAGTGTCCACACCATATCAGCGTGCTGAAATAATTGCTTGTAAAAGCCGATGTAATAAGCGCGGAAAGCCACAGATCCATAGGCAGCTGGGAACCCTACATTTTTTGCCTTATCAAAAATAGCGTCCACTCACCCCACCGCGGAGAACGGGCTTGTTTTATAAGCAAGACCTACGGAGGTATTGAATTTATTGTACTGCGAATGGTTTACCTCCTCATTATTTCCATCATAATAATTACCTGCTTTCCGGAAGGAAATGCTTCCGTCTGCCACGAATTTATTGCTCGAATAAGACAGGTTTCCCAGGTTGAAAAACTGGTTGTTATTGAACTCGAAACCGGTTTGGTAAGCACCGCTGTATTTCTTTCCGGGAGTAAATGGCGTGGTCTTTCTCTTCAGGTCAATGCTGCCTGCAACCGTAGCCCCGTGCAGGCTGCCTTCCTGGCCGGATTTAATGTCAACAGAAGAAAGATTGTTGCTTTCTATATACGAAGTGATCGGATCCATCTTATCCGTGCATGCGCCAAAAACATGCATGCCGTCAATGGTGATGGTGGAGCGCTCCGTACTCATGTTATTGAGCAGGGGTTCCCAGGCATAAGCGCCCCGTTTTATAAAGCTGATATTGTCGGAAGATGCTAAAAACTCATCTACCGAAACCGCCATTTTCATTTCAGTCTGGATTTTCTTCCTGGCGAGCAATTACTTTTACTTCTTCAAGAATTTTGGCTGTGTCTTTCTCTTGCGTATTTGAGCGTACATTCATTCCAGAAAAAGAGCCGGGAAAATAATATGTAGCTTCTTCATAAACCTTAGAATAAAATATCAATATATAGTTCACTTTTCACGCCTTCCACTCGGTGTAAATCCGTTCCGTACTTCGGTTCCTTTAAGGATCTTCCCATTCTGGTTTCAGCATAATGAAATTCAGTGTCCAGTTTCCCGTCATGGTGTAATTAACCACTCCGTGATACAAACCATCGCTTTGCCGGGTCAGGTCTTTATTGTTGATCGAAGAATGATTGCCCATAGAAGGCTCGGGCATCCGCGGATCTAACTGCAATGTATAATTGCTGACTTCAGCGTAGGAGAACTGCGAAGGATCAGGAAAGCTCCCGGATGGAGGAGTTGCTGGTTTGTTGAATTTATATATGCCGGCAACCAGTTCGTTTTCGGCAACTTTCGGCTTTTGCGGCGCCACCAGGGCAATGAAGTATTGCTCACCATCTTTTCCCGTAAAAGTCGTCATGTTCAGGTTTTTGTTGGTTTGCTCCTGAACGGTAATGGTTTGCTTAACCGAATGGATTTGATCATTAATAGTGAAACTGATATATAGTTCCCAGGTTTCGTTTGCAGTGCTTTCACTTGTAAATACCGCGTATCCCGGGAAATACTGATCATCGTTATTATAATTCAGATCGTACCGGTGTGGGCAGGAAATTTTGTCTCCGTCTGTATAAGTCATTATTGGCAAAAAAGTAACCGCAGATGCATCTACATTTCCTTTGGCATCCGTTTCTGAAATCTTCAAATGAATTTCATTGTACCCTTTATAAAAAGTTCCGTTCAGCGCTTCAATGCTGATATGATAGCCATTGCTATTGATGGCAGCCGCTTCTTTAAATTCATAATGTTCTGTAACTATCGTATTTATCTCCGCTTCATAATCTGTTTTTTCTTTTGTACACGACATCACAGATAAGCACAGGGTGGTGAGAAAAAATATCGCTTTTTTCATTATTGACAAAAGTCTGGTGAAAAGTAACTGACGGGCAGTAGATCGCTGCAAGCGCTCTTTAGCCGTATCAAATTATAAACAGGAAAATTGTTAAGCGGAAAGAAAACGGGTCGTCAGCATATATGAATATGTTGATCATGCATGCAAGGCAATCCTTACACACTTGTAGTATACAAAAGTGTTCACCGCTTAAAAACAAGATGATATTAGCTGTATTGCTAACCGAGTAACGTTGCTGGTGGCTTTATCAGCTTAGCAGTAAACAGGAATGAATACAGTTGATTGTGGTAGGAAGGAAATTGTATTTTATTGGTTACTAAAAAGCAATCCTTGTCTATTAGCGACATTGATACCGGAGAAAAATAAACGATTTCAGACTGTAATTGCTTCAGGATGTTGTCCGCATTTTTTTCGTTTTCCTCTTGCTGCATTTGGGCCAATTTGCAATGACCATTACATTTTAATTGAGGACGATCTTTATTTACGCAGAACAACTCAATAAAAAATGCTTTGTCATACTCATAAACAGTATAGAGAATAGAGGTTTTCATTATGCTCAAAAGCATAATCAACATTACAAAAACACTCGCTATTTTAGATAACTGTTTCAAGCAAATAATACTTACGAGCTGTAATTTTCTGCAAAGGTATAAAAATACTGCTTTCATTACCCTGCCAGGTAAATAATATATTCTTCGGGTTAATACTACAGCTTCAAAAGCAAAAATAAACATACGCTTTATGAAACAATATGACAAACGACAATGGTGGAGATGATATAAATAAGGTGATTGGTTTTATTTTATGTAAGCTATTACCCTGGGGTCGAGAAAATATACCCTGCCTCTTTATTTATGGAAAGGCAAACCCTGTTTTATCCAATCGTGCGGGATGACCGTGGTTATACGGAATATCAGAACGACTTACCTCCTTTGGATCGGTTTTCCATATTACGCTTATTCAATAGAGCGGCAATAGCTATATAGTCTTTTTTCTCTTTCCTATGGCAAATGACATTCAGTTTAAAAGCGGCAATATCTTCCAGACTATCCGGGGAGTTTCTTCGCTTTCGCATTATTTATAAACCGGGATTTCTCAAACTTGTGCTCACATCCTCTCCGGCACCGCTATGCCCGTAAGCCCCATCCCGGACGCAATTACCAGGGAGGAAAAGCGGCAGAGCCGGAGCCGCAATTGCTTTTTATTTTCCGATTCCGCCTGGAGTACCCGGTGTTCCGTTACAAAAGAATTAAAGGTTTTGGCAAGTTCATAACAGTAGATGACGATCACAGAAGGATTATGTTCCGCTGCCGCCTGTTGGATGATCGCGGGATATTTTTCCAGTAAAATCAGGAGTTCCTTTTCCAATGGCAGCAGGGGTTCGGTCTGCTCAGTCGGAAATTCCGGATCGGGCTTTTGATGGCGTAGAATGGCTTTGGCCCTGGCATGGGAAAACTGGACAAAAGAGGCGGTAAACCCATGAAAATCTATACTTTCTTCGGGGTTGAAGATCATTCTCTTTTTTGGATCAACGCGTAAAATAAAAAACTTCAGGGCGCCAAGTCCTATAATATCATATAGCCGGTGCAACTCTTCCGGAGTAAAATCTTTCACCTTCCCGAGCTCTTCTGTTTTTTGTGCGGCTACCTTCGTCATTTCATCCATGATATCATCCGCATCAACAACGGTTCCTTCTCTCGTTTTCATCCGCCCCGAAGGCAACTCCACCATCCCGTAACTAAGATGATAAATGCCTTCCGATGAAGGCAGTTGAAGCTTCCGGCAAATGAGTTGCAACACCTGAAAATGATAGTTCTGTTCATCGCCTACCACATAGATGCTTTGTTGGTAGTGATAGGCTTTGTATTTTTCTACTGCCAGTCCGATATCCTGGGTTATATACACCGCCGTGCCGTCTTTCCGTTGCACTATTTTTTCATCCAGCCCGTCGGCCGTCAGATCTACCCAAACACTGTTGTCTTCTTTCCTGAAAAAAACGCCTTTTTGTAAACCTTCTTCCACCAACTGTTTCCCAAGCAAATACGTATCGCTTTCATAATAAGTCTTATCAAAATCGCTTCCTATCCTTTTATAGGTAACGTCAAATCCTTCATATACCCATGCGTTCATCATCTTCCAGAGACGGATCACTTCCGGCTTCCCGGCTTCCCAATCCACCAGCATTTGTTGGGCAGCTTTCATAATCGGCGCTTCCTTTTCCGCAAGTTCCCGGCTCATCCCTTCCGCCATTAATGCCTCCGTTTCTTTTTTATGGGTGGACCCAAACAGCACATAATAATCGCCTACAAAATGATCGCCTTTCAATCCGGCACTCTGAGGGGTGGCCCCATTGGCAAACTTCTGCCATGCAACCATACTTTTGCAAATATGGATCCCGCGGTCGTTGGCAATACAGGTTTTAACTACCCTGTAACCTTCCGCTTTTAGAATTTCCGAAATGCTCCATCCTAAAAAATTGTTTCGCAAATGCCCTAAGTGCAGGGGCTTGTTGGTATTGGGTGAAGAATATTCCACCACAATAGTGGTTCCATTATCCGGTTTTCTGCCGTAATCCTTATTTTGGTAATTTTCATTTAATACCCCATACCAAAAAGCATCGCTGATGGTGAAGTTTAAAAATCCTTTAATGATATTAAAGCCAGAGAATACAGCCGGGTATTGTTCGGTTAGCCAGGTACCCAGCGCAGTTCCCAGCGCGTTGGGAGATTGTTGTAAAGGTTTCAGCAGGCTAAATAAAACAACGGTATAATCTCCTTCAAATTCAGGTTTGGTTTGATTGACCTGGAAATCCTTTTCGTTAAAACTGTGCTGGTATATTTTTTCAATAGCTGCAATCACAGCCGATTGAATGGTAGTAGTAATGGACATATAAGGCTCCGGTATTTAAAAGTCTGCAAAAATAAGGATATGTGAGTGCAATCCTTTTTTTATGTTATTTTGTGGAAATACAACAGAGAAGCGAAGATCATCATGCAAACAATAGAAGTCAACACTAACGCTGAAAAAAAAGCGTTTCTTGATGTGGCAAGAAAAATTTATAAAAATGATCCTAACTGGATATGCCCGCTGGACTCAGATATAGAGTCGGTATTTGACCCGCTGAAAAATGCGAATCATCAGAACGGGAAAAGTATAAGATGGATTTTAAAAAACAGTCATGGTAAGGTAACAGGACGGATAGCGGCTTTTATTGATGAAAAAAAAGCCAGCCTGTCGGGTATGCCTGTGGGTGGATGTGGTTTCTTTGAATGTATAGACAACCAGGATGCAGCCGACTTGCTATTTGATACCGCCAGGATCTGGCTTGCCAAAAATGGGATGAAAGCCATGAATGGCCCCATCAACTTTGGGGAAAATGATATGTGGTGGGGACTTTTGGTGGAAGGCTTCGCGCCACCCTACTATGGTATGAACTACCATCAGCCATATTACAAAAGATTGTTTGAACGGTATGGTTTTGAACCGCAATATGAACAGATCTCCAATTCCATTGATATCAGCAAACCTTTCCCTGAGCGGTTCACCAAAATAGCCGAATGGGTGATCAAAAAGCCTGGTTACCGTTTTGAACATCTTAAGAAAAAAGAATTTGAACGCTTCGCGGACGATTTCAAAGAGATTTATAATGATGCGTGGAAAGATTTTAAGAATTTCATTCCTATAACGGACAGTGCTATTCGCCAAACCATGGAAAAAATGCGGGTGATCATGGATGAAAAACTGATCTGGTTTGCCTATGTAAATGATGAACCAGCTTCCATGATCCTGATCATCCCGGATATCAATGAACTGATTTATAACTTAAATGGTAAATTGGGGATCTATGGCAAAATGAAATTCCTGTATAATAAACGGGTGCATAAAAACAAACGTATGCGTGCCGTGGTTATGGGTACAAAAACAAAATTCCAGAAACACGGTCTTGAATCGGCGATGTTTATCAAACTGAAAGAATACGTATTGCCGCTGAATCAATATAAAGAACTGGAACTCTCATGGGTGGGTGATTTTAATACTAAAATGCTGGCTCTTCACGATGCAACAGGCGCTACATTTTCCAGGAAACACATTACCTACCGGTATGCGTTTAAAAGTCAGAATGCCGAATAACAGGTTTGTTGTGCAGCATCCCGCTGCTCCAGTGCCCCCCCGGTGGTAAAATTGTATAGGATTGCTGTTGCTCTTCGGCTAAAGCCGCAAACTTCCGCGGATCGGCCGTGTTGAAAGTAAACATATCATAATGACAGGGGATGATCCATTCTATCCGGGCTGCTTTTGCCAAAGCTACCGCTTCTTCTGCATTGAGATTACCGGCAACCCCTCTCGAGGGATCATTGCCATTAATGGGAAGCAGGGCTAAATTGATCGAAAACCGGCTCAGCGTTTCCTCCAATCCCGGATACCAAAGGGTGTCACCGCTATGATAAATGGTGAAATCTCCAAACCGGATGATATATCCCATATAAAGACATTCTCCTTTCTCATTGCGCTCCACCGTATTGTGTGCCGCGGCAACGCCATAAAAACTAAAATCTCCCACGTGTACCTGGCCGCCCTCATTTAATCCCGCAGGAAAATCTTCCGGTACCTGCAGTCTTTGGGCCACAAAACGCCGGTTGGCTTCGGGGATAATAAAGGTGATGCCAGGATTATTCCTGATAACCGGGATCAATGTTTCGGCATCAAGGTGATCGGTGTGATTATGACTGGAACTGACCACCCTGATATCTTTCAGCAGATCCGGACGTATCACTCTTTCACTCATACGAATATGAGGTTTACCGGTATTTGCATATTTTTGGGTAAGGGAATCTGAGAGATAAGGATCTATCAATATTCTTACTCCCTGCCATAGCAATAAATACCCGCTTTGACCCAGCCACCAGAGATGAAAATGTTTTTTATCATTTTCAAATTGCTGAACCTGCCCAACCAGGGCCTCATCTTTTATAACCGAAAGGATCATAGTAAATCTCAAATCATAAATCTTAAATCTCAAATCTTAAATTGTCTCTCTCACTCTTTTCGCGCCTTTCACCATGTTGATCAGCTTTTGCCGCGAAGCCCACCTGGCGGTCTGGCTCAATCCGCAATCCGGCGCTACGGATAATTTTTCTGCCGGAACATATTGCAGGCATCTTTTGATCCTTTCCGCCACATCTTCGGGAGTCTCAATATAATAGTTCTTCACATCAATGATCCCCACGGCCACATTAAAACGTTTGGCGAAGGACGATAACAATTCAATTTCCGAAAATTCCCGGTTGGCCATTTCAACATGAATTTCATCCACTTTGAATTCGAGGAAATCGGGAAGCATGGGTTTAATACTGCGGTATCCAACCGGCCTGCCTTTAAAATTACCGAAGCACAGATGAGTGGAAAGATAGCATTTCCCCACCACGCTCTCCACCGTCCGGTTAAAAATATCCACAAATCGTTTTGTATCTTCTTTGTAAGCATAGCAGCTCATTGAGGGTTCATCTACGGTAATTTCGGTACAGCCTGCCGCCACCAGGTCTTCCAGTTCTTTCCGGACAAAGGGCAGGAGGGCCTCGGTAATCGCATACCGGTCTTTATATTCCCGGTTCGGCGCCAGCCTGCCGCTCAAAGTATAGGGGCCGGGGATACTTGCTTTTAATACCGGCCCTGCGGGCGCCAGCTTTTTCAAACGCGAAAACTCCTTCACCACGCCCAGTCCGCCGGGAACCGAAAGCGTTTGGGTGATCTGGTGCTTTCCTCTTTGATCGTGCGCGGCGGGGCCGAAACGCCGCGTTTTACTTTCGTCCGGCGATATTCCTTTGATATAACCATAGAAAGAAAGGTTGAAATCGAGCCTGGTTTGTTCGCCATCCGTGATCACATCAAGTTCCGCAAGCGTCTGGTCGTGGATGGCTGCTATCACCGCATCTTCTATCAGCTCCTCAATATCGGCCGGTCCGAATTCATTCAGGTGTTGTGTCGCAAATTCAAGCCATCCCGGAAAAGGATAGCTCCCGACAACCGTGGTACGTATGGGAGAATGCATAAACTTATTCATATTTTTTTCCAACGTTTTGATATAATGCCGATAAACGGTGCGCATGCTCATCATAAGCGCTTTCAAAAAGCACCGTGGCTTTTTCTTTCCCTGCAATGCATGCTGCGGTTAATACTTTGGGCGGATGACCGGCTTCGGTAAGCAGCCGGGCTGTTTCCGCTTTGATAGTATTGATCAGCAAAACACCGCCGACGGTAGAACCGGGGGCAACGGGCGTATCCAGTCCGGGAACGCTGACCATTGCATCGCCTGCCGGCGCTCCCGTATCCAAGATGAGATCGGCAAAATCGTGCAGTTTTTTCCCGTCTTTTCTTTTACTCACCGACACGTTTGCATGTTGTTGACTGATGATAACGGTAACCTTCACTTTTTTTTGCTGAAATAATTCAGCCATTTCAATGGGTACAATATTACACCCGCTTGAAGAAATGACCAACGCACTGTCGTCTTCCCGGATATCAAAATTGCGTTGGATCCTTTCGGCCAATCCTTCCACATTTTCCAAAAACATCGCCTGACGCTGACCGTTAGCTCCGACTACCAGGTTGTGAAAAGTAAGCGATAATTCCACTATCGGGTTAAAACCCGGGAAGGAACCATAGCGGGGCCACATTTCTTCCACCATGATGCGGCTGTGTCCCGAACCAAAAACGTGCACCATCCTTCCTTTCAGGATACTCTGAGTGAACCATCCGGCGGCTACCTGTATAGAGGATTCCTGTTGTTGAACCGTTTCCAGAATTTTCGCGGATCGCTGTAAATAATCTTGTATAACATTCATGACCAAAAGTTAATGCGCTAAGGTTTTATGCATTGCAAAACCGGCTGCGCCTACGGCTCCGGAGTACTCGTCAAATGCGGCGCGTACCACCGGGGTACGAACATTTGAAAACCGCCATTCAAAGATATCCATAAAAACATCAAGGGGTTTAAATAAATCAGGACCGGCCTGCGCAATGCCGCCTCCCAGCAGGATGATCTGGGGAGAAATAATATTGGTGAAAGCGCATAGCGCTATGGCCAACCGCTTTATGGAATGAAGCCAGATATAGCTGGCAAAAGTATCGCCGGCTTTGTAGGCTTCCACCAATTGCATAGTAGAAGTAAACTTCCCCGAACTTCTTTTTTCCAGTGTGCTGTTGCCTATGGCGTCTTCAAGGCTTGCCGGCATACCGGTGATGTCTAATGCATCACTGTCAACGTTCAGCGTTACATGACCCAGATGCCCGGCCCTGTTGAACAAACCCTGGTGTAATTCTCCGTTTATCATCATTCCTCCCCCCACGCCTGTACCCAGGGTCAGCATGACAATGTCACGGTATCCTTTCCCTGCGCCGAATTTCGCTTCGGCCATTAAGGCCGCATGGGCATCATTGATCACCCAGGTGGGAGTTTTCAGCCAGTCCGTCCAAACAAAATGCTCCAGGCCTTCAAGGCGCCCGGGCATCAATCGGATACAATCATTATTAGCACTGGCCAAACCGGGAGCACACAAGCCCACCGGGATCTCAAACGTTCCCGCTTTTTTCTTCAATTGAAGTAATATATCAGCTATAGCGTTTTTCCACCACTTACTTTCTTTTTCCTTCGTTTCACAAATAACCTCATGGATCAACGAGCCATTTTCATCTACCAATACGCCTTTGATGTTTGTACCGCCTATATCAATACCGATTGCGTGCATAAAATTTGGGTTTAAACGCGCCTCAAAGCTGTCCCTCACTTACCGACCATCCGCCGTCAACATATATAATCTGTCCCGTGGTAAACCTGGAATAGTCGGACATAAAATAGCACGCCAGTCCGTCCATATCGGCAGGTTGTCCTATCCGCCCGCCGTCCAGCGGCTGTTTTGTTTTTATAAAAGAAAGGATGGTTTCATCCCGGGCGGCTCTTTTTGCCATAGGCGTTTCAACCAGCGCCGGAGCGAGGCAGTTTACGCGAATATTATCTTTGGCGTAAAAGGCCGCAAGAGACCGGGTAAAGCCCATCACCGCCGATTTGCAGGCGGCATAAGCGTGTGTGGCAAAATGAACCGGTGATGGGTAAGCACCTAATACGGAACTTATATTAAGCAGCGTACCTTCTTTTTTATGTTGAAGCAGCCATCTTACCGCAGCCTGGTTAGACAACATCAATGAGGTAAGATTGAGCTCAAAGGTCTTGTTCCATCCTTCGGCAGTCAGCTCGTGCAGAGGTCCGTCGCCCATCCTGCGACCGCTTCCCCCCGCTACATGATAGAGACCATGAAATGAACCCCATTGTTCAACGCAGGTTTGAATGGCATTTTCAGCAGTTGACGGCTGCGTCGCATCGCCGCAAACCGCAATCCCCTTATCGCCCAGCACTTCCTGCGCCTCGTCACAGGTTTCCTGGCGTCTTCCCACCACCACCACCCGGGCTCCCTGGACAACAAAGGCCCTGGCTGAAGACAACCCGATCCCGCCTGTACCTCCAATGACAACAATATTTTTATTCGTTAACCAACCTTCAGCCATAATAATTTAACAGGTCTGTTGTTAATTCAGACATAATTCTGCAATTTACATGCAATCTATGATTAATTTGATACGTTTTATTCCTTTTGATTCACCCAGCCAATTGATGAAAAGATATCGTTTGTGCATCTGTCCGGTTATTTTCCTGGTGTTTTTGCTGGTGGCTTGTAACCCTGCTCCTCATGAGCCGAAAGCTGCGGAAATAGTCCGCGAACCGGAAAATTTAAATAAAAAAACCAATGAAAATATAATCGTTACCCTGGCTTACGCATCTGAAAACGGGGGGAAGTTGAACGACAGTATTACTTTAAATATGTTACCGGCCGTATCGGCCTGGTATAACGGACTGGATTCACAACGTACCTGGAGCAACCAGAAACAATGGCTGCCTATCGCAGATTCCCTGCTTGGTTTTATTCATTACAGTGAATATTACGGGTTGTTTCCTTCCGATTATCATTTCAGCAATTTAGCGCCGGTATTCAGGAAACTGCAGGCCGACTCCACCGCTATGATGGACGCTGCCATGTGGGCCCGGGCAGACCTTTTGCTGACCGACGCTTTCCTGCAAATAACGAAAGACCTGAGGATCGGCAGGCTGGGCAGGGATAGCGTTACGCTCCGGAAAGATTCCGTGCTTACAGACAGTTTCTATACCTCGCTGTTGAAAAAGGTGCAAGAGAAGGGAGAGCTGGTTGCCGGTCTCGAAGCATTGGAACCCCAACAGAAAGGTTACCGGGAATTGAGATATGCCCTCCGGCATTTCGTGGATACCATGAACAGAACCCGCTATACCTACCTTTCTTATCCTTATTCAGATCCTGTAGATTCTGCAGCATTCGTTAATGACCTGAAAACCCGGTTGTATGAAGCGGGCTATCTGGAGGATCAAAACGCCGATGCTGCAACACTGAAGTCCGCCGTAAAGGCTTACCAAAAAGATCATGATCTGCAAACAGATGGGGTAGCGGGGCCGCAGGTGGTAAGATCCCTGAACAATACCGATCTTGAAAAGTATAAAATTATTGCCATCAACCTGGACCGGTTTAAACAATTGCCGGATACCATGCCGCAACGATACCTCTGGATCAACGTGCCTGCATTCCGTTTGAACTTATGGGACAACGACACCATGAGACTGGAGTCGAAAATAATTGTAGGGCAGCCCCAAACCAGGACGCCTTTGTTGACCAGCACGCTGACTAATTTTATTATCTTCCCCCAATGGACGGTGCCTTACAGCATCATCTTCAAGGAAATGTTGCCCAGGATCAGGGATAATGTGGCTTACCTTGAAAAGGAAAACCTGATGGTGGTGGATAAAAATGACAGCATCATTGATCCGCATCTTATTAACTGGTTTAAGCTGAATAAGAACAATTTTCCTTATCTTTTGAAGCAAAGGGAAGGAGACGATAATTCTTTGGGGGTGATCAAGTTTAATTTCAGAAATAAGTACAGTGTATATTTACACGATACGAACGCCCGCTGGCTTTTTTCAAAATCCAACCGGGCGCTTAGTCATGGCTGCATCAGGGTTCAGCAATGGAATAAACTCTCAAAATACCTGGTAGAAGAAGACACCCTTCGTTACCGGCCGGATACTTTGGCGGCATGGATGAAACGAAAAGAAAAACATACGGTAAATTTTTCAAAAAAACTGCCCATTTTTATCCGTTACTTCACGAGCGAGGCAGTGGATGGCAGGCTGGTATTCTATGACGATATTTATGCAGAAGACCGGCTGGCCAGGAAAAACTGGTTTAGTAAAAGGAATAACCTGGCAACCTTCTGACGGCCCGGTTTCATTTATAATAGGAAAAACCCGTTGAATGAAACGATTGTTCTTCATATTCGTGGCACTTTTGGGGTTGTGTACCCTGGCTGTTGCACAGCATCCATCCACGAAAAAGAATACCAAACACACCATTGCTCTGGAGGGTACTGCCAGCTACTATGCCGATAAATTCCAGGGAAGAAGAATGGCCAACGGCACAAAATATGATTGGCGCAAATATACAGCAGCCGCCAACAAAATCCCTCTCGGTACCTGGGTAAGGGTACGCAACCTTTCCAATAAAAAAACCGTCATAGTTCAAATTACCGACCGGATGAGCCGAAAAAACAAACGCCTTATTGACGTATCGAAAGCCTCCGCCATGAAATTGGGATTTGTAAAAAAAGGGCTCGCAAAAGTGAGGGTGGAAATTATTGATAATCCCGAAAAAAAATCAAAATAATATAATTTGGAAGGTTGATCCCCCTCCGCATAACTTTGCACCACTTTTTATTAAATTATAATTATTATGAGAAAACCATTTTTAAGTTTATTGGCTGTATTCCTTTTCAGCACGGCATTTGCCCAGGAAAATGCCATCAAAAATCCCTACAAAAAGAAACCCGCGTTTGGTTTCGCATTTACTTTACACGATTTCAAAACGGCGCAGGATCTAAAGAATTCTTCCCTGAGCCAGGTGTTGAAGGATAACCAGTGGTATAAAACCAATCGCAAAAGCCCCGGATTAGCGCTTACTTATTTCCAGGGACTGAGCAATCACTTTGATTTTATGGGTCGCCTTGGAGGAACCTTTACCGATTATCCGCTGGCCAACAAGCCGCAGGGAGGCAATGATAAACTGCTTGCCGAATTGGATGCCAATATCAATGCGAAGATGCTGAGTGACAGATATTGGGTAAGTCCTTACTTAACGGCCGGAATAGGCGGTTCTCAATGGAATGGCAACTGGGGAGCTTATGTACCCCTCGGCGCTGGTATCCAGGTTAATTTACTTGATCAAACTTATATAAATTTTAATGCGCAGTACCGGGTTGCGGTTACCACGGCTACTACTACCAATCATTTATTCTATAGTATTGGGGTAGCCGGTTCGCTCTTTGAGAAAAAAGAACCGAAAGTAATTCCACCGCCGCCGCCGCCTGCAGATACCGATAACGACGGTATTGTAGATTCATTGGACGCCTGTCCCGATGTTGCCGGTTTGGCTCAGTTTCAGGGCTGCCCCGATACCGATGGCGATGGTATTCCGGACAAAGACGACAAATGCCCGAACGTGAGGGGGCTCGAAAGATACAACGGTTGTCCTATTCCCGATACCGACGGTGATGGTATCAATGACGAAGAAGATAAATGCCTCAATACCCCCGGAATCGCCAAATACCAGGGTTGTCCTATTCCCGATACTGACGGCGATGGTGTAAATGATGAAGAAGATAAATGTCCTGCACTGCCCGGCCCGGCAAGTAACCAGGGTTGCCCGGAAGTGAAGGAAGAAGTGAAAAAACGCGTGGATGTAGCCGCTAAGAATGTATATTTTGCAACCAGCAGTTTTAAACTGTTAGCTAAATCTTTCAAATCGCTCGATGAAGTGGCTAAGATTTTGAATGAAGATCCTAACCTGAAATTAGACGTGGAAGGTCATACCGATAATACGGGGATAGCCGAAAAAAATCAGACCCTGAGTGAACAAAGAGCACAATCGGTAGTGGATTACCTGACCACGAAAGGAGGGGTTGATCCTACCCGGCTGGTGTCGGCGGGTTTCGGACAGGATCGGCCGATCGCCGATAATAAAACGGCTGCCGGAAGGGCACAAAACCGTAGGGTAGATCTGATCCTGCATTACAATTAATTTTTGATAACCTTGACGAAAAACCCCGGCCCGGGCCGGGGTTTTTTTGATGGAAGATACCCGGTGAAAAAGCGAAGAGCCATTCTAATGTATTCCCGGTACTGAAGTATTGTACACTAGAACGGCTATCCTTTTAAAAGATAGCCGTTTAAAAAAATACGGACAAAGCTTATCTGTACCCGGCTAATCCCTGTGTGGCTTTACAACCCACGCGGGAAGAAGTGCATGAAGCAAAAAAAGTAGCACTCAGAGCAATTACAAACAGCGCAATAATGAAACTCTTTTTCATTTTTTAATTTTTTAGATGAAATGATAAGATCACAAAGCCTGGCGCTCTTAGGAGTAGGAAATCATCTTATTCTTCAGGGGGGAATTGGAAATACGCAGATTTACGTAATCAGATACTGCAAATAAACAAACAGCAGAAATACCAAACAAATTTTGCGCCTGTTTTCGACTCTTTTAACAGATTTGTTCACATATGATAACAGAACTTTAGTTTATATCACATTTTTAGCTATTTTGCCGCATAAATAATTATTATTAATGATATGCCTTTACAATTAAGTCGTCCACTGGCTGTTATTGATCTTGAAACCACAGGCATTAACCTGACCACTGACCGTATTGTTGAAATAGCCATCGTCAGGGTGCAGCCGGACGGAGCACAAACCGTAAAGAGAAAACTGGTCAATCCGCTTATTCCTATTCCCAAAGCTGCATCGGATGTACATGGCATTACCGATGACATGGTTAAGGATGCACCTTCTTTCAAACAGATCGCCAATGAAATCCGGCAGTTTCTCGACAATTGCGATCTTGCCGGATACAATTCCAATCGTTTTGACCTCCCTCTGCTGGTGGAAGAATTTCTTCGCGCGGGATTAGAGTTTGATCTAAACAACCGCCATTTCCTGGATGTTCAGAAACTGTACCACATGATGGAGCCGCGCAACCTCAGTGCGGCTTATAAGTTTTATTGTGAAAAAGACCTGGAGAATGCCCATAGTGCGGAAGCCGATGCCACAGCAACGTTTGAAATACTCCAATCACAATTGGAACGATATCCCCAGGTGGGCGCAACAGTGGAATCGGTGATCAAATTTACCGGGGAAGAACAAATTGTGGATTTTGCACGTAGGTTTGTGGTAGAAAATGGAATAGAAATCTTTAATTTCGGAAAGCACAAAGGTAAGCCCGTAACAGAGGTGCTGAAAGCGGAGCCTCAGTATTACGACTGGATGATGAAAGGCGACTTTCCTATGCATACCAAGCAAAAACTCACCGAAATATTCAACCGTGTGTTGTTAAAGAAAGCGTAAAAGATCTTAAAAAATAAAAGGATCAAATAATTTTATAGAAAAAACTGGATTCTGTTGGAAAAACTGGTGATCATACCTACCTATAATGAAAGGGAGAATATCAAATCCATCATTGAGGCCATCTTTGAAATGGATTTGAATTTTCATGTACTGGTAGTAGATGACAACTCCCCGGATAATACAGCCCGGATCGTCCGGGAAATGGAATCGGATTTCCCGGATCAGTTGTTTTTGCAGGTCAGAGAGGGAAAGCAGGGACTGGGAACCGCTTATATTTATGGATTCAAATGGGCGATAGACCGGGGATATGATTTCATATTTGAAATGGATGCCGACTTTTCTCACCATCCGGCAGACCTCGAACGACTTTACCAGGCATGTATAAAGGGCGCCGATGTAGTGGTAGGCTCCCGTTATGTTGGTGGCGGGAAAACGGTAAACTGGAGCCGGTACCGCAATATACTTTCTAAAGGAGGCGCTTTATATACCCGTCTTCTTACCTGGATGCCCGTGAAAGATCCCACCGCGGGTTTTGTTTGTTACAGGAAGAAGGTACTTGAAACCATTAATTTTGACCAGATCAATTTTGTCGGTTATGCTTTCCAGATAGAAATGAAATTTGCAGCCTGGAAGCTGGGCTTCAGGGTCGTGGAAATTCCAATCACTTTTGTGGATCGTAAATTTGGCACTTCCAAGATGAACAAAAACATCATCAAGGAGGGAGTATTGGGGGTTCTTAAAATACAGTGGCAAAGCATGTTCAAAAATTACAGGCGAAAAGTCAGAAATGGCTATAAACCGGCGTCCAGACTTCAGACCGGTGTCCTTAGCCAATAAATGGATCCGTATTTTCTTTACCAATCATTTTTTACGAACTCACCGGGGAAGTTAATCAGCTTCGCTTTTATGCATCCTGGTATATCTTACAGTAAATTCTGAAAAGAAAACGAAATGAGAAGGATACTTTTTACAATAGCCATGCTTCTGGTAATAAATGTTCATGGACAAAATAAAAAACCGCTCGATCATTCGGTATATGACAGTTGGCAATCGGTTGACGAACGCAAAATAAGTAACGATGGCAAATGGATCATCTATAGGATTGATGTTCAGGAAGGAGACGGCGAACTCATCATCCGGTCATCCGATGGGAATTCAAAAAAAAACATTCCGAGAGGGTATAACGTTACAATAACCGAAGACAGCAGATTTGCGGTATTTAAAATAAAACCGCGTTATGCGGATACCAGGCAGGCGCGGATCAGGAAAAAAAAGCCGGAAGAGTTTCCTAAAGATTCTCTCGGTATTATTGAACTTGGAGCTGATACCATCCTGAAAGAAGCGGAGGTTAAATCTTATAAAATTCCCGAAAAAAATGCGCAATGGGTAGCCTGGCAATTGGAGAAGCCTTTGCCGGACAGTGTTTCAAAGAAAGAAGAAGGCGCGCCGCTGGTGATTTTTGATTTATCTGCTAAAAACCGCCGCACGGTTGAACCGGTTGGCGAATATACCTGGAGTAAGACAGGAAACCTGTTGGTTTTTAGCGCCACTATTTCAAAAAAAGACAGCTTGTTGCAGCCATCGGTATGTGTTTTCAGAACCGCTGAAAACCGGTTCGACACGCTTCTGAAAGGGGGAAACGATTTCCGTAACTATACGCTTGATGAAGATGGATACCAGGTGGCTTTTGTGGCGGAAAGAGATTCCAGTGAGAAGGCAATGCAAAGATTTTACAAACTTTGGTATTGGAAAAACGGTTACGACAGCGCCCTGGTGATCGCTGATAAAAATATTGCGGGTATCCCTATTGGCTGGGGAATAAGCGAAAATGCCGGATTGCACTTCAGTAAATCGGGTAAACGGCTCTTCCTGGGTACACGGCCCATTGAACCTCCTAAAGACACTGCATTGATAGATACAGACCTGGTAAAAGTGGATATATGGAATTACAAAGACGATTACCTGCAAAGCATGCAATTAAAAAATCTTGACAGAGATATTAAAAAGAGTTATACCGCTATGATTGAGCTGGAGAACAGGAACTTCACACAATTAGGCGATGAGCAGTTACCCGAAGTATTGCTGGGAAAGGAAGGAGACGGAGATTTTTTTATTGGTATAACGGATATGGGTAAACGGGTAGCATTGCAGTGGGAGGGAAGAACCCTGAAAGATATCTACACCATTGACCCTAACAGCGGAGCGAGGAAACGGATCAAAGAAAATCTCTTTGGTGAAACCAGTGTCTCCCCTGATGGAAAATTTGTTTTATGGTACGATGCTAAAGTCCGGCAATATTTTACATGGAAAGCAGGAAAAGTTAAGAATATTTCGGGAGGGATTAAAACCAAATTGTACAAAGAAGATTTTGATATGCCCACCGAACCACCCGCTTATGGCGTTATGACCTGGACCAGAAGCGATCTTGCCGTGCTCGTTTATGACAAATACGACATCTGGCAGCTTGATCCTGATGTGGTGGTGGCACCCATCAATCTTACCCGGGGAGAAGGACGTAAAAATAAAATAACGTACCGCTATGTCAACCCCAACCCGGATGAAAAATTCGTTTCTCCTGCCCAGGAAATTTTACTTTCCATGTTCGCGGAAAAAAGCAAACATTCGGGACTGGCTACCTACAAAATGGTAAGTAACGCCAAGCCGGTTACGGTATTAACCGGCGCATTTTTTATCGGCGACAGGGTGGTTAAAGCAAAGAACGCGGATGCCTGGATTTATACAAAAGAAAGCTATCAGCGTGCCCCCGACATCTATTTAAACACTCAGTGGAAAAACGAAACCAGGCTAAGCTTTATTAATCCGCAACAGTCGGAATACAACTGGGGCACGGCTGAATTATTTTATTGGAAGGCTTATGACGGAAAGCAGGCTACCGGCATCGTGTACAAACCGGAAGATTTTAATCCGAAGAAAAAATACCCGGCCATTTGTTATTATTATGAAAAGCTCAGTGATGGCTTATTTCAATACATTCCGCCAACCCCTACACCCAGCCGTTTGAACATTTCTTTTTTTGTCAGCAGGGGATACATTGTTTTTGTTCCGGACATTGTTTACAACATTGGTCATCCGGGCAGAAGCGCTTTTAACTATATCGTAAGCGGCGCTAGGGCGCTGGTTAAAACAGGCTGGGTTGACAGCACCCGTATAGGCTTGCAGGGACAGAGCTGGGGTGGGTATCAAACTGCTTTTGTGATTACACAAACTCCCTTATTTAAAGCCGCGTGGGCAGGCGCCCCGGTGAGCAATATGACCAGCGCTTATGGCGGTATCCGCTGGAGCACGGGGATGAACCGGGAATTCCAGTATGAAAGAACCCAAAGCAGGATAGGAGCAACTTTGTGGCAAAAGCCCCAGTTATACATAGAAAATTCACCCCTGTTTCATCTGCCGCGGGTAACAACTCCTTTAGTGATTATGCACAACGACAATGATGGGGCTGTTCCCTGGTACCAGGGAATTGAATTGTTCACCGGGTTGCGTCGCCTGGGCAAACCCGTATGGATGCTGAACTACAACGGGGAAGAACACAACCTGGTGGAAAGAAAAAACAGGAAAGATATACAGATCCGGGAACAGCAATTTTTCGACTGGTTATTGAAAGGGCAACGGCCGGCGCAATGGCTGAGTGAAGGTGTTCCCGCAACCATGAAAGGAAAGACATGGGGTTTGGAAGAGTAGTGTGTACTGTTGATTGAAATGTTTGGCCCTACTTTAATGATGGAATACAACCACCGTGAATAAAAAACGAATTCGCCTTTTTAGGCTATAATCTAAAAATATCGCCTTTTTAGGCTATAATTTAAAAATATCGCCTTTTTAGGCTATATTTGAAAATAAATAAAAGACGATGCCCGTTGCTGCTGTTATTACTGCTGACATAGTCAATTCTACAGTACCCGGAACAGTGATGGGAAAAAAGCTGATCCGGAAGTTGAATGCTGTTCTTGAAAACTATAAAACGGAGTATTATCGTGGAGATAGTTTCCAGGTGTACATCAGGCATCCGGCAGAAGTGCTGAGCCTGGTGTACCGGCTGAGAACGACCGCCAGAAAACTTTCAGAAATATATGACATCCGGATAAGCGTTGGAATCGGGCAGGTGGCCGGCCAAGTCAGGGATCTACGTACCGCCGGCAGTGAGGCATTTGTTTTGTCCGGCAGGCTGTTTGATCAGTTGAGAGACACGCAATACCTGGGCATTCGATCAGCAAACGAAACCGCTAATATTGCTTTGAGGGTCATTGCGCAATTTTCAGATTATTTATTGAAGAAATTTACCTCCAAGCAGGCCGAAGTGATACTGGAATTATTGAAAGGACAAACGCAGGCGATGATTGCAAAGAAGCTGAAAAGGGAACAATCCACGATTCATAAACATATCCACTCCGCCGGTTGGCCGGAAATGGAAAAGCTATTATATGAATATCACCAGTTGCTCACTCAATTCAAGCTCATATGAATACACTATGGCTGATCAAGCTATTCCTGTCTCACCTGTTGGCAGATTTCATTTTGCAGCCCCAAAGCTGGGTTAAGGATCGCTTTTCCAAACACTTCTTTTCCCCGTTCCTTTATTTACATGGTTTTACTGCAGGCGTATTGGCGCTTTTCCTGATCGGGTTCCACTACTGGACGGTTGCGCTCCTTATTTTTATTACGCATACACTAATTGACGGCTGGAAATCGTATCGCCCGCAAACAGTCAGTTATTTTTTGATTGACCAAAGTTTACACCTGTTGATAATCCTGATTTGCTGGTTTTGCACCTTTTATTCTCTGCATGATTTGAGCGTATGGATACACGATTCAGGTAATAATACCACGTTGTGGTTCCTGATCACGGCTTACCTGTTTTTAAGTTTTCCTGCGGGGATACTGGTTGGACAGATGACAAAGAAATGGAGTGATCAGTTGCCACGCAGTACCGGACTGGCCAAAGCGGGAAAATGGATTGGAATACTGGAACGGATACTTATCCTGACGTTCATATTACAGGATCAATACGCGGCGGTAGGGCTTTTAATTACTGCAAAGGGGCTACTCCGTTTTAATGAAAAGGATCAGCAGGAAGAAAAAACGGAATATGTGCTTATAGGCTCCCTGATCAGTTTTTCCATCGCGGTAGTAACGGGTATCCTAATGAAAACCATTCCCGGTTAAAATAATGATCCCTAAGTGGTGTATAATTTTCTTATTTCGGCGTCTTTTTTAGCGTTAGCTTCGTTATAAATACACGGAGCCGGGCTCTATGGATATATATCTTCATTAATATAGTAATTACCACATGACGAAACGATTCTATGTTCCTCTGATTTCGGTTTTTTTGATCTCTGTAATGGCCTCATGGTCTGTTAGGCCAAAATGGATTTCTCTCTTTAATGGGAAAGATTTAGCCAACTGGACGGTAAGGGGAGATGCTGAATGGAAAGTGGAAAACGGGGTGATCATCGGGCAAAACGGCCAAGGACATTTGTATGCCGCGCCGGTATTGAAAAACCTGGAGGTAAAGGGGGAGTTTCGGGTATCTAACCTCGGAGGCGGCGCCAACAGCGGATTGTATTTCCGGGCCAATGAACCCGGAGATAATCCTGATGGATTTCCACGGGGATATGAAGCCCAGATATGCAACAGCCAGGACGCTTACACCGGCTGGTTGTGGAAACCCGGAAAGCCTACAGGAAAGGCATCAGCACTGCTTACCCGGGATGGAGAGTGGTTTGATATGAAAGTGAGGGCAGTGGGTGACAGTATTAATATTTGGGTAAAAGGACAACTGGTAATGAGTTACAGAGACAGTGAATACAAGGAAGGAAAGTTTGCCATACAATGCCATAACAAAGGCATGTCAATTG
This sequence comes from Chitinophagaceae bacterium, assembly GCA_023957125.1. Taxonomy (GTDB): domain Bacteria; phylum Bacteroidota; class Bacteroidia; order Chitinophagales; family Chitinophagaceae; genus Agriterribacter. The sequence goes on along the minus strand of JAMLHL010000002.1, from coordinate 137,653 downwards.
AAGCCAGGAATTTGTACTACAGAAAACTGAAATAATATGAATGCAAAGCAGGCGGCCGCTTTCAGGGCCGTTGGATACGTTAAAGACGGTATGATTATAGGTCTGGGCACCGGAACCACAGCCTACTGGGCTATCCAATATCTTGGAGAAAGAATAAAACAGGGATTAACCGTTACAACGGTCGCCACTTCGGAAGAAACTGCCAGGATTGCCCGGGAGTGTGGGATAAATGTAGTGGCGCTGGATTCCGTGGAGCATATTGATATAGATATTGATGGCGCTGATGAAATAGACGGCGCTATGAATTTGATCAAGGGTGGGGGAGGCGCTCTTCTCAGGGAAAAGATCGTTGCCGCCTGCAGCGATGAATTTATTGTTATAGCCGACAACAGTAAAAAGGTAGAGACGCTGGGGAAATTTCCCCTGCCGGTGGAGATACTCCCTTTTGGCTGGCGTCATACTGCCGCAAAGTTGAAAATCCTGGGTTGCAGCGCTTCGCTGAGAGAAAAAGACGAAAAAACGTTTATTACGGATAACGGGAATTATATTCTCGACTGCCGGTTTGGCGCCATCGGCAATGCCGCCGACCTGGAATCAGAAATTAACACGATACCGGGCGTAGTTGAATGCGGGCTGTTTGTGAAAATGGCCGGACGGGTGATATTGGGATATGCAGACGGCACAGTAAAAGAGTTGGGTAGACAAGGATGAATAACCCGGAGCGGTTTGTTGTTCTTTTTGTAATGCGATATTTATTCGTCATTTATTTCCAAAGCATTTTTAAAGTACTTTTCCAAAACCTTTAATTCTTTGACAGCCAATAATGAAATTCGTATGCTCAATTCATTGCCTCCTTGTTGTATTTGTTCCTGTATTCTGACGGTGACATTCCTGTTTTGAAATATCAAAAATAGCGGACAAAACCAGAGTGATGTTTACTCGTCATGGATTGATCCCCGGGCATGAATGTTACGAGGTCTGCCAAGATGCCTGGACAAGCTATATACAAGGCAGTTTGAAAAGCCTGATCACCACAGGAAAGGGAAAACCAAATCCGAAAGAAGAGGGTATGAACTGAATGCCGGTATTTTTAATGAAAAACCTGACAGGTTGAGTTCTTATACAATTTTAATAAATGTTCAATAAATATGAATACGATGCAGTATAACCTGTCAGGTTGATTTTTATTAAAAATAGATAAAACCTGCGAAGGCTTTGCAGGGTAGGGCTTTGCTTATTTTGAGTGCATGAGGGATAGTAGCGGCATCCTTTTGTGAGGAACGAACAAATTAAAGATTCGTGCATTCGTGGCATTTTACCCCATATCCATGAAGTGTCCCAGTCATTCAGCGCCCTCGAAACATAATTGGCATATATAAAGATTCAACGATTGGGAATGGTGTGTAATACTAACGGAAAAATAAATTTTGCAGTTAAAGAAAAATTACTGGTGTGGTGAAATTTCCATCAGTCCAACAATTTCAAAGAACAAAAGGTTTTTCTAATGCCCTGTAAATCAAATGTTTGCAAAATAATTTCTGACAAGTCCTATAATTTATATTATGTTAAATAGAGTTTTTGAATCAACATGTTTCGGTTAATTTCCCGGCAACTGCACGATTCTCTCTGCCGGGCTTCCATCAAAAAGGGAAAGCTGAATATCAACTCTCCCTTTCATAATATCCTTTATAACAACGTCTATTTGTTGTCTATTTCGTCGTATTTCTTTTGGTAAAATTCGGATTTGGCTTTATCGCCTTTGCGATCGTAACAATAAGCCAGGTTGTTGCAGGCAGATTTGAATTCTGATTTTTCCGCCAGTTTGAGTGACTCTTTGTTATCATACTCCTTATATACTACCTCAAAATACGGAATGGCTTTATCACAAAGGGACACTACCTCAGCCTTTATGTCGTCTTTTTTCTTCTGGTCTTCAGGTGTTTTTCCCTTGATGGCCTTCATGTCATCTTCAAGAAACAAAGCCTGGTTAAAATAATGCTTTGCCAGGTTAAGATTTGCTTCCAGCGCATCCGGTTTAAGAGCCAGCGCCTGCTTGTATAATTCTTCGATTCTTTTGATCCTCTGGTTATAATCTACCGGGCGTTCTTTCACATCGCTTACGTGCGTTTCATTAAACAATTCATTTGCATAATCTACAATCATCTCAAAGTTATCCGGGTTCTTTTCAATCAATTCCTCGTATTTGGCATAGATCGCCTTTTTATCGCCTTTCTTTCTCAGGTAATCAAATTGTACCAGCGGCAGGTAATCATCTTTGGGATAATATTCCAGCCCTTCATTCACATATTTCTCCATGTTGGGGCCATCATTCTTATCTAAATAATATTTGGCCAGGTATCTGTAGATGGTAACATGCTCCGGTTTAACCGCTACTTTCGCATCCGCAAGTTTGGTAAACATGGCTACCGCATCATCGTCTTTTTTTGCATTCATGGCAGAAAGTGCCGAGTAATAAAGCAAGGTGGTATCCAGTTCGTATAATCCCCAGCCCTGCTTGAAAATGAAACTACCTACTTCGCCCGATTTTTTGAAATTAGCCAATGCATCCTCATATTTTTCGGCGTTATACTGGCTGGCTGCGGCGTCAAAATAGCTGCCGTATATATCATATATGGGTTTGTAGCTGTCTAAAGTAAGTAAGGTGGTAGTTTTGTTCTTATCTATTTCCAGCGCTTTCCTGATAGCGTCAAAAGCGTCCACTCTTCCATCCGGCACTAAAGTTTTAAACTGGTCGCTGGCGGCGATAGCATCATAAATTTTAGCTTTTGCATACCATACGTCCACCTTCTTTTGATTCTTAGGGTTCTCCAGCAAAGCGTCTATCCCTTGCTTGGCCTTGTCCAGTTCATTGTTTTTTAGCAGGTCGTTCACCTTATTCAGGTTCTGTGCTGAGACACTTAACGTTAACCCCGTTAACCCCACTACCAGGGCGATGAGCGTTATTTTCTTCATATTGATTTTTGTTTAGAAAATGATAACAGGTTTTTTGATTAAATATAATATCAATTATATAAGACGAATACATTATTCCGGTTCCGTATTGTTTTCATCGGCTTCGTTGCCGCCCGCGGACTCATAAGGATCCAACTTTGTAATAGCGGCTATGGCATCGTCTTCATCAAGCCGGATCAGTTTAACGCCCTGGGTGGCTCTTCCCTGCCGGCTCACCTGGTGGACAGCCATCCGGATAGTAATTCCCGATCTGCAGGTAATCATCAGGTCCTCTTCTTCGGTTACCCCTAAAATACCCACAAGAGAGCCGGTTTTTTCCGTAACGTGAATAGTTTTTACGCCTTTGCCGCCCCGGTTGGTGATCCGGTATATCTCTTCACCGGATTCATCCGTGATAGCGGTGCGTTTACCAAATCCTTTTTCACTCACCACCAGCACGGTTCTTGTATTGTCGTCCTTTTTTACACAAATCATGCCAACCACTTCATCGTGTTCATTATCCACTTCAATGCCGGCTACTCCAATGGCGCCTCTGCCGGTAGAGCGTACTTTACTTTCCGGGAAACGGATGGCTCTGCCGCTTTTAACAGCCATCATAATATCGCAATTTCCGTCGGTCATCTTCGCTTCCAGCAGCTCATCTCCTTCTACGATGGTAATGGCATTTACCCCGGTTGCACGCGGTCTGCTAAAATCCTGCAAAAGTGTTTTCTTGATCGTGCCTTTCCGGGTGCAAAGTACAATATAATGGCTTTTTACAAATTCATCGTCTTCCAGATTTTTTACCGCTATAATAGCCCGTATCTTATCGTCCGGGGGAATTTGGATCAGGTTTTGAATGGCGCGGCCCTTGCTGGTTTTATCGCCATCAGGTAATTGATATACTTTCAACCAGAAACACCTTCCTTTTTCGGTAAAAAACAACATCGTGTGATGAGTGGATGCTACAAACAGGTGCTCGATCCAGTCCTCCTCTTTTGTGCGGCCCCCAATAGCTCCCCTGCCGCCTCTGTTTTGCTGCCGGTATTCATTGGCAGGCGTTCTCTTAATATATCCGTGATGAGAAATGGTGATCACTACGTCTTCCTCTTCTATCAGATCTTCCACACGCATTTCATCAGCGAGGTACTGGATTTCAGATTTACGCTCGTCGCCGAATTTATCTTTTATTTCAAGAAGTTCCTTTTTAATAAGTTCATAGCGCATTCCTTCATTTCCGAGGAGTTCGGTGAGATAGGCAATCTGTCTCATGATCTCATCGTATTCCGCCCGGATCTTATCGCGCTCCATGCCGGTGAGGCGCTGCAACCGCAATTCAAGTATGGCCTTAGCCTGCACTTCATCCAGCCCCCAGCCCGCGCTGATCAGGCTTTCCCTGGCTATTTCCGGGGTGGAGGAACTACGGATCAGGGCAATCACTTCGTCCAGGTGATCCAGGGCTATGAGGTATCCCCTTAAAATATGCGCTTTCTTTTCCGCCTCTCGTAACTCGTATTGAGCCCGCCTTACCACCACCTCGTGCCTGAACGCCACAAACTCACTGATCAGGTCTTTCAGGTTAAGCACCTGGGGTCTGCCATTTACTATGGCCACGTTGTTGATGCCATAGGAAGTTTGCAGTTCGGTATGTTTGTACAGGTGGTTAACAACCACGTTGGCAATAGCATCCCTCTTCAGGTCTATCACTATCCGGGTGCCTTCCTTATCGTTCGATTCGTTGTTCACATGGGCTATCCCGTCTATCACTTTTTCATTCACCAGCTCCCCTATTTTATTCGTAAGCACATCCCGGCTTACCTGGTAGGGCACTTCGGTAATAATGACCTGTTCCCTCCCGCTGGGCTTGGTATCAATATGTAATTTCCCGCGCAGCACCACTCTCCCTCTCCCCGTGTGCATCCCCGCACGGATTCCTTCATACCCGTAAATGATGCCACCCGTAGGAAAGTCGGGCGCTTTCACAAATTTGATCAGGTCGTCAATACTGATTTCCTTGTCGTCAATATAAGCAATACAACCGTCAATCACTTCCGACAGGTTATGCGGCATCATATTGGTAGCCATCCCCACGGCAATTCCGCTGGAGCCGTTTACCAGCAACTGCGGGATACGGGTTGGCAGGATCACGGGTTCTTTTTCCGAATCGTCGAAATTGGGTTGAAAATCCACCGTGTCTTTTTCTATATCATCGAGCATGTGCTCCGCGAGCCGCTGCAATCTTACCTCCGTATATCGCATCGCTGCCGGACCGTCACCATCCTGGTTACCGAAATTCCCCTGCTTGTCCACCAACGTGTAACGCATGTTCCAATCCTGTGCCATACGCACCATGGCATCATAAACGGAAGAGTCGCCATGCGGGTGATACTTACCCAGCACCTCCCCTACCACACGGGCCGATTTCTTATAGGATTTGTTGTAATTCAACCCCAGGTCATTCATGGCATATAAAATACGCCGGTGAACCGGTTTCAACCCATCTCTTACATCAGGCAATGCCCTGCCCACGATAACACTCATGGAGTAGTCAATGTAAGCAGTTTTCATCTGCTCTTCAATATTCACCTGTATGATGCGGTTAATGTCATTGGTCTCCCGGGGCTCCAAATTATCTTCCATAATTTTCTGCTGTAACTTATCTGAATGTTAGTTAATGAAGACGTTTCTTAAAATAAGCGCAAAGGTACTGATTTTAAGCCTTTTTATTTTTAATTTCAGCCTTTTTATCGCTTTTTTTGTCCACTCTGTGTGGATAGCACGATCTGTCAAAATGAAAGCAGGTGATTGGTTCTATTCCGGGTTTGTCAACAACGCTGCTAATTGTTTCACGCCTTCCGTTGCCGGCTTTTCTATGGCGGTTACCCTATTCAATGATGAGAGGTAGGGTATCTTCTTATCCACTATAAAAACGGGTATGCCAACGGGTGTGTAATGCAATAATCCGGCGGCGGGATATACCAGCAGGGAAGTGCCTATTACGGCAAAATAATCAGCCGTTTGCGTTACCGCCATCGCTTCTTCAATCAGGGGAACAGGTTCTTCAAACCATACAATATGAGGTCTCAGCTGACCGCCATCCGCAGCGGTATCGCCCAAATGGATGTCGCCCCTGATATCGTATATAAGGCTTTCATCTTTTTCGCTGCGCATCTTTAAAATCTCACCATGCAGGTGCAGCACACGGGAAGACCCCGCACGTTCATGCAGATCATCCACGTTTTGGGTGATAATTTGCACTTCGAAATCCTTTTCCAGGCCAGCCAATCCGATATGAGCAGCGTTGGGTGTTGCGTCTAATACATCCCTTCGGCGCATATTATAGAATGTTAACACCTGCCCCGGATCTTTTTTCCATGCCCGTGGCGTGGCCACATCTTCAATTTTATGACCCTCCCACAACCCATCGCTGTCGCGGAAAGTTTTTAAGCCGCTTTCCGAACTGATCCCCGCCCCGGTTAATACAACAAGTTTTTTCTTTTGCATGGCTCAGCGGATGATAATGAAAAGAGAAAAAATCAGGATTTATGTATCTCACTGGTGAAATGAAATTTGATGGCCGGATTGTTAGTGATCTCGGTATTAAGAAACCACTCACTCTGTGCAAGATAAACCAAATGATCGTCTTTATCCAAAACAATATTGGCGGTTTTAAACCGGATGAATTCTTCTAATTTCCGGCTGTCGTCCGATGTGATCCAGCAGGCCTTATAAAAAGGCAGAGCGTTGAACTGTACCGACGCTCCGTACTCGTGAAGCAGGCGATACTGGATCACTTCAAATTGCAAATCGCCTACGCACCCGATGATCTTGCGGTTTCCTCCGTGCTGTGTAAACAACTGTGCCACGCCTTCATCGGTTAATTGCAGCAAACCTTTTTCCAGTTGTTTTGTTTTCATGGGGTCTTTATTCATCACCTCGCGGAATAACTCGGGAGAGAAACTGGGAATGCCGGTAAAATAAAAATCGGCGCCCTCGGTAAGTGTATCCCCGATTTTAAAATTACCGGTATCAAACAATCCCACCACGTCTCCGGGGAAGGCTTCTTCAATCACGTCTTTTTGCCTGGCCATAAAGGAATAAGGATTGCTGAAACGGATGTTCTTGTTCAGCCTGACGTGATGATAATATTTATTGCGTTCAAATTTTCCGGAACAGGTTCTCAAAAAGGCAATCCTGTCGCGGTGCCGGGGATCCAGATTCGCATGGATCTTGAAAATAAAACCGCTGAATTTCTCATCCTGCGGGCATACTTCCCCCCCCGAGGTATGCCGGCACAAAGGACCGGGAGCTATCCGTATGAAAGTGTCCAGCATTTCTTTAATGCCAAAATTGTTCAGGGCGCTTCCAAAAAAAACGGGCGCCGTCATAGCATCCAGGTAGTCCCGCGGATTGAGCGCTCCAAATACCCCGTCAATAAGTTCCACGTCTTCACGAAGTTGTTTGGCATTGCGTTCCCCGATCTTTTCGGAAAGCGCCGGCGCAGAAAGATCGGTGATCTGCTCCACCTGCTCACTATTGCCTTTGGTGTGAGGTGCAAACAGCAGCAGGTTTTTTTCAAACAGGTTGTAAACCCCCTTGAATTCTTTCCCGCTGTTGATGGGCCAGGTTACCGGGTGAAGCTGTATATGGAGTTCTTTCTCAATTTCCTCCAACAGATCAAACGGCAGTTTGCCATCCCTGTCCATTTTATTTATAAATACAATTACAGGCGTATCGCGCATTCTGCATACCTCCATAAGCCTGCGGGTTTGTTCCTCCACACCGTTCACGCTGTCAATCACCAGGATTACGCTGTCCACAGCAGTCAGCGTACGGTAGGTATCTTCGGCAAAATCTTTATGCCCGGGCGTATCCAGCAGGTTGATCAGGTAGCCTTCATATTCGAAAGTCATTACACTGGTGGCCACCGATATGCCGCGCTGTCTTTCTATTTCCATGAAATCACTGGTGGCATGCTTTTTTATTTTATTACTTTTAACGGCGCCTGCTGTCTGAATAGCGCCGCCAAAAAGCAGTAATTTTTCCGTTAGGGTGGTTTTACCCGCGTCCGGGTGAGAGATAATGGCAAAGGTTTTGCGCCTGCTTATTTCCTCGGAATATTTCATTGGGGCGCAAAGGTAAGAAACTGTATTTTAATGTCCTACCAGAAACAAAGCGTTGCAGAACATGAGTTTACCGTTTTCCCAGAAATTCCGGAACAATACATTATCGGCCAGGTAGATGATGTTTCCTTTCCCGAAATCCTGCACCCCGTAAATAACACCGTCATTCAGTCTCTTTTTCAGCTCCGAACCCACAAACCCCGCTACCAGGTTCTCCTTCTTAATTACGCCTACATTCCAGCCTTCGCTAATAAACTCGTACACATGATCGTCCATTTTCAGCGTAAAATAATAATCGGGATAACCAAAAGCCAGAGGATGGCTGTTGTCTAAATGAACCTTGTATATAGAGCCGGGGGTATAGGAAGAAATCAGGTCCCGCTCACGGTCTTCATATTTCTTCAGGGCGTCGTATTCGTCCCGCTTTTCGGTCTCTTCTTCTTTTTTAAATTGTATGCCTTCGTTCATGGCTGCCAGTTGGGCCACCGCATTTTCCATAGCGATCAGTTTCCCGCCCTTATTGATCCAGCTTTCCAGGTCGGCAAAGTCTTTATTATTTTTAAGGAAAGGGTACTGACCATCGGGTAACACCAATACATCAAATTCATTTAAATGAGCGGGGGTTAAATCGTTTAAATCAATTAACGTAACCGGGTAATCCAAGGTTCTCTCTATAAAAAACCAGGCCTCCCCTACTGCGCCGGAATGCGTGCCCGGCCCCGCCGCCAGGGCAATCTTAGGCGCCTTGATGTACTTCACCGTCTGGCTGCCGAAATCTGCGCCTTTATCCGAGAAACCCGTACTTACCGGGTAAGCTTTAAGATGTTGTTGATTACAACTTTCCACTACCAGCTTCCACAGTTGATCCCCCAGCCCGCCATTGGACATTTTTACAACGATAACAGCACCGGCTTTAAAACGCATTCCGTTGGTTTCAAAATCGGCGGTAGCCATTCTTAATTTCACCCCTTTCCGCATCAACCGGGCTACTGCTCTGGCGCTTTGTATGCCTTCCCAGGGAATAACGTATCCATAAGGGTTAGCCTCAGGATTAGAAAAAGAAGGTTTTGCAGGGTATTTGCCCGTCATATTGATCTTTTCCTTAACCGCGTAGGCGCTAACACCGTAAACATAGGGTAAGGCCCAGGCAGTAATATCATAAGTTGCCGAATCAACCAATTTTGATTTGGGTTCAAACAATACGCTCAACAGGGTGGACATAGGCTGTAATCCGCTGATCACGATATCCCTTTCATTCAGGGTAAAGGATTCCTCCCGTCCCGTTAAGTAATGATACCCCTTTGCACTTCCCTTTCCCGTACCATACTGAATGTTATTGTTATCCAGCAATTCAAGGAGTGCCGCGATGCGCTGTGTGTTGGCGTCTTCCCATCTGATAACATAGGTTTTATACAAACCCGTTCCTTTGGATAGCGCCTCCTTAAAAAACCTGTGGTACTCACCGATCAGCCGAGCCGAATTTTCAGCAGCAATTTCAATGGTGCTCATCCCGGTGGTAAAGTGATGCAGCACCCGGTCTCCCAGGGTAAGGGTATCTCCTTCTTCTTTATATACTCCCAGCCCGGAGGAGCCTCCTCCCGCCTGCTCATAAGTCATACCGATGGCGCCGGTATATATAGGGTAGGTGTCGCCGTAAGACGGGTAGTAGAGATCATAGACCTCCCGGGTAAAGAACAGCCAGCCATTGGCATCAAAATACCGGGCATGGTTTTTCCCTATAGTTCGTTGGAAATCTCTTTGCCAGGACGTAATCGCCTCGTGATAAGGCTGCGCTGCCGGCGCAAAATAGTAAGGAGAATTAATGCCCTGTTCGTGAAAGTCGGCGTGGATCTGGGGATACCATTGCCGGTAAAGTTTCATCCTTTGTTGCGATTCCGCCAGGGATTGCCAGGCCCAGTCGCGGTTAAGATCGAAGTAATAGTGATTGGTACGTCCGCCCGGCCAGGGTTCGTGATGCTCCCTGGCGCTCAACCGCGGATTAAAAGTTTTACCTGCCACACTGTTGAACCAGTTGATATAACGATCCCTGCCATCCGGATTAACGCAGGGATCTATCACCACCACCGTATTCCTGAGCCATTCTTTGGTACCGGCATTCGCGGGGTTCACCAGTTCATACAGGGTGAGCATAGCCGCTTCCGAAGACGAAGCCTCATTTCCATGTACATTGTAGCTGAGCCAAACAATGGCGGGTGACTGTTCTTTGGGCGCATTATCATCCAAAGCCATATTGGCTAACCGGAGATTATTGATCCGGATATCTTCCAGATGATCCATATTTTCCTCCCGGGAAATAAACGCCGCTACGAGAGGTCGCCCTTCGTATGTAGTGCCGTAGGTTTCCAGCTTTACCATCGAAGGAGAAGCGGTGGCGATCTGTTGAAAATAGCTGACTATTTTATGATGAGGGGTGAACCGGGTACCGATTTTATAACCGAGGAAATCATCCGGCGATTGTACCTGTGCAGATCCGCTGGTGAAGACGATCAGCAGCAACAATAAAAAGCAAATACCTTTTTTCATCCAGGTAATGGTTAATTTGGTGAAGCAATATAAGCAACCCGCCGGCATAAATCACGGGGCTGAAGAAAGAAGTCATCAAAATTGTTTTAGTACCTTCCCACTACAAAGTAAAAGTATGAAATATCCGTCCGTTTTTTTGTTCGTTCTGGCGGCAACCCTGGTATTGGAAACCGGTTGCAACGAACCGGCAAAAATCGTTTTAAATCCGTACGAATATACGGCGCAAAAACGGGTCACCGGCTTCCGGGGGGCGGTGGTTTCGGCTCATCCCCTGGCAAGTAAAGTGGGACTGATGATCTTGCAACAGGGAGGCAATGCCATAGATGCGGCTATTGCCACACAGCTTGCCCTGGCGGTAGTTTATCCCGGGGCGGGCAATATAGGGGGCGGAGGTTTTATGGTGGCTCATCTCCGGGATACAGGCGCCCTGGCTATTGATTTCAGGGAAAAAGCCGCGGCGGCGGCAACCCGCGACATGTACCTCGATGAACAGGGGGATCCGGTACCCCGGCTCAGCCGGATGGGACATTTGTCGGCGGGCGTTCCCGGAACGGTTGCCGGATTGTTTGCTTCTTTGAAATACGCTAAACTTCCCTTCGCGCAACTAATACAGCCCGCTATTGATTTGGCGGAAAAAGGTTTCGTACTGACGGCTGCCGAAGCGGGATCGCTGAATCATACGCAGGAGGCTTTCAACCAATACAATACGTCCCCTACAGCCTTTGTGAACCGCGCAGGATGGAAAGCCGGAGATACCCTCGTACAGATGGAATTATCAGAAACGCTAAAACGCATACGCGACAAAGGAAAGGAAGGTTTTTACGAAGGGGAAACCGCCCGGCAGATCGTAGCGGAAATGAACAAAGGGAATGGCATTATTTCCCTCAACGACCTTAAAAATTATGAGGCGGTGGAAAGAAAGCCCAAAGAATTCGATTACAAGGGATTCAGGATCATTTCCATGCCCCTGCCCAGCAGCGGAGGCATCATCCTGGAACAATGTTTAAAGATGATTGAAAACCGGGATATTGAAAAAATGGGTTTTCTTTCTCCCCGGTCTGTGCAATTGATGACAGAAGTAGAGAGAAGAGCTTTTGCCGATCGCGCCGTCTATATGGGCGATGAAGATTTTGTGAAGGTGCCGGTGAAAACTTTAACCGGTGAAGCTTATTTGAAGGAGCGGATGGCTGATTTTATCCCGGGGAAAGCGGGCAGCAGCGCTTCGGTTGGGGCCGGAAACATTATACCGGAAAGTGAAGAAACCACCCATCTTTCTGTTGCCGACCAATGGGGTAACATGGCAGCGGTAACCACTACCCTCAATGATTCCTATGGCAGTAAGACCGTAGTAAGCGGCGCAGGCTTCCTGCTCAACAACGAAATGGATGATTTCAGCATCAAGCCCGGCGTGCCTAATATGTATGGCGCCGTCGGGAACCAGGCGAATGCTATTGAACCGGGGAAAAGAATGTTAAGCTCTATGACTCCTACCCTGGTGTTGCATAATAGCGAACCCTACCTCGTTTTAGGCACACCCGGTGGTACTACCATCCCCACTTCGGTATTCCAGACCCTGGTTGACATGATTGATTTTGGCTTAAGCCCTGCCGATGCGGTAAATGCGCCTAAGTTTCACCATCAATGGTTGCCCGATGAACTTTATATAGAAAAAGATTTCCCTCCCGGTATAGCGGATTCGCTGAAAGCTATGGGCTACACCCTGACCCAAAGAAACAGCATAGGCAGAACGGAAGTAATTAAAATAGGAAAAACCAAGTCTGGCAAAGGCTATATTTTTGAAGCCGTTGCCGACAAAAGGGGAGATGATTCGGCAGAGGCTTATTAGCGATTGCAGCTCCGTTTTGCCTGCGTTCCATATTTGTATAATACCCGGGCTATTCTATCCTCCAAACAAGCCCTTCAGTTTGCCCAGCAAACCGCTGCCATTTCCTCCACCCATTTTATTGAAAAGCAACATCAGGTCTTGTAAATCCGTATCCCCGTCGCCATCCAGATCCAACGCGCCGCTTTTTACCCTCGAAAGCATATCCTGCATATTTATCCCCGAAGTTTTTCCACCGGACAGGCTGTTGAACAAGCCCTGGATATCAAAACTGCTGTCGTTTGCATCGTTGGTCCTTTGCACCAGGTTGCTCAATACATTGGGCACCAAACTACCTGCGATATTACCGGCCGAATTGTGGTCCAACCCAAATTTATCCATCAGGTTCTGCACCAGACCCGTAGATATCTGCCGGGTTACCACCTGGGTTTGCACCTGGCCTCCCTGTTCGCTGAACATTTTCAAAACCTCTTTCAGGCCGCCCTGCGCCAGCAGGCCCTGCAGTCCGCCGGCAATGGCGCCGGAGGTTTCTGTAATTACTTCCTGGTTTCTATCATCCGGAATGGCAGGGTTGTTTACAATAGTATCTCCTGCATATTGCTGAACAAGGGTCAATAGATTTTCCAACATATTTAGTCGTTTTAATATTTGAAGTTAATGTATTCGTATCAGAAAATTCATTTTTCCGGTTATTGCCCACGGCGCAAGCCTTCACTTTCCGGTTGGCAGTTCATTTAACACCAACAAACAACAGAAACAAAAACCAGGATATAATTTATCATCTTATCGGCTTTTAATCGTTAATACATTGGTAATAGCCGGTTCCAGGTACTAAATTTCCCCGTTTTAACTGGTATCGAATTTGTACTTAGAAAGGGTTTGACTACTTTTACAAATCAATTTCCCAGCCTGAAAGCTTCACTGAAAATATTAAAAATTACAGCCCTGTCTTTACTGTTACTGATCGTAATGACGGCGGTTTTAATCCATCTGCCCCCGGTTCAGGATATTTTGGTAAAGGGAGTCGTTCACCGGTTGTCAAAAGACCTCGGAACCCGGGTTACGCTGAAGCATGTTCATTTTACACTCCTTAACAAGATGAACCTGGAAGACCTGTATATCGAGGACCTGGAAAAGGATACGCTGTTGTTTGCGGGAAAATTACAGGTAAATATCACCGATTGGTTCTTTCTGAAAGACCAGGCGGAGTTCAAATACATTGGTTTGGAAAATGCCGTCTTTTATCTGCACCGGACAGATTCTGTCTGGAATTACCAGTTCCTGGCAGATCATTTTTCCTCTCCATCTCCTTCAAAAAACAAAAAACAGATCGGCCTTCTGCTGAACAAGATGACTTTTAAGAATATCCGGTTCAAACAAAGAGATGAATGGCGGGGACAGGACCTGGAACTTTCATTCAAACAATTAGACCTGGGCGCTGATGAAATCAATTTTGGTGAAAAGCAGGTCAATATCAAATCCCTGTCTTTGGAAGAGCCGGTTTTTACCATTTCCGACTATACCGGGCTGCGGCCCCGGATGGTTGCAACAGCCGATACGGGCAGGCTGACCAACGAATTGGCGGAAGTTCCTTTTAACGCTGCAGGCTGGAAACTGCAGATCCATGAATTAACGCTTCACAACGGCGCCTTCCGGAGTAACCGGACCATAGACCGGAAGGTTTACGAGTATTTCGATGCCGGGCATATCCATTTTTATGCGATCAACGGTACGTTGAAACAAGTTGCCTTAGTGCAAGACACCCTGTTTGCACAGCTTAATCTTAGTACAAAGGAAAGATCGGGCTTTACCGTGGAATCTCTCAGTTCCGATTTCAGGATGCAGCCGGGAGCGATGATCTTCGACCATCTTGACATCAAAACGCCTTACAGCCATCTTACGCATTTTTATGCGATGCGGTACGATCATTTTGATGACGACATGAAGGATTTCATCAGCAAGGTAAAACTGGAGGGTCGTTTTTCAAACAGTTTACTGCACAGTAAGGACATTGCCTTTTTCGCTCCGGAGCTCAAAGACTGGAATAAGAAGATCATGATAACGGGTACCGTTACCGGACCAGTGGAACATCTGAAAGCAAATAATTTCCTTATACAATCCGGCAAATCCAGCTACCTCAGAGGCGATATAAGGATGGATGGCCTCCCCGACCTGGATTCCACCTATATTGATTGCAAAATCAATGATCTATATACCGGTTATGCCGATATGGTGAAGCTGTTTCCCGATCTGGCTGGCATTTCACAACCTCACATAGAGAAGATCCAGCGTTTGAACTTTAAGGGCAGGCTCAGCGGTCGCGTGCGCAATTTTACAGGCGCCGGCAGTATCCAAACCAGTCTCGGCGATGTCAGCTCCAATCTGGTCATGAAATTCCCGGTTAAAGGTGCTGCTAAATACTCGGGAAAATTTGCTGTGGATCGTTTTGATATCGGTACATTCCTCGGCGTAAAGCAACTGGGCACACTTTCATTTAACGGGAATATAAAAGGCAGTGGGCTGAAACCCGAAACGCTCAACGCGGAATTGGACGGAGTGTTCTCACATTTAAAATATAACGGTTATGACTATAGCAATATCGCTGTAAACGGCAATATTGAGAAAAAAGTTTTCAAAGGAGCCGTTGATATCAACGATCCGAATGTAATTGTGGTATTGAATGGTGGCGTTGACTTCAACAGCCGGAAACCCGAATTCAATTTTTTTGCCGACATCCAGAGAAGCAATCTGAAGAAGATGGGATTTTCGAAAGAAGACATGAATCTCATCGGGAAGTTTGATATGAATTTTAACGGTAACAACATTGACGACTTTTTAGGTTCCGTTTCGTTGTTTGATGTGGCGGTTACAAAAAATAGCCAGACTTTTATTTTTGATACGCTTACGTTGAGTTCCCAGTTAATTGACCAGCAGAAGATCCTTCAGTTGCGCAATACGGAGGCTTCCGCGTTCCTGATCGGGAACTTCAATATCCGGGAATTGCCGGAGGCTGTAAAACAGTTTTTGAACAAATATTATCCCACTTATATCCCTCCACCGGAGAAGGCCATAAAAGATCAGAACTTTCTTTTCCAGCTGGATGTAAAAAATATTGATCAATACCTGGGGCTTATTAACCCGGCCTTGAAAGGATTTAACAACAGTACCATTGTGGGCTCCCTGAACTCAGCCACCAATGTAATGGCTATCAGCACCATGATCCCCTACGCGGCTTATAAGAACCTTGCAGTACAGGATTTCCGTTTGACCGGGCTGGGCAATATGGACAGCCTCCAATTAACCGGGGTGATCGGAAACACCACCGTAAACGACAGTCTTCAATTTCCGGAAAGTAAAATATCCATCACTTCAAGCAACAATATATCGCGCCTGAACATCAGTACTGCCGCTACACAAACCATCAACGAGGCCCGGCTTTCCGCCCAGATCAGCAACCTGGACGACGGCGTAAAAATTCATTTCGATCCCTCCAGCATTGTACTGAATGAAAAGACATGGAAAATCAATGAGGGAGGAGAATTGACTCTGAGCCGTTCGGTGATTGATGCGAAAAATATCAAATTCAGCAATGGCGAACAGGAGATTTCCATGCTGAGTAAACCCTCCGAGGTTGGCCCCTGGGATGATATTGTGGTTGAACTAAAGAAAGTAAATATCGGCGACTTCGTGCCGTTTGTACTCAAAGAGCCCCGGCTGGAAGGTATGGCATCGGGTGTAGTTACGATAGAGGATGCATTTCGCAATATGTATGTCTCTTCGGAATTGAACGTGGAACAGTTTCGTTTTGAAAATGATTCCATCGGAATGATCAATATCACGGCTGCCTGGGACGGCAATAATAAGAAAGCCAAATACGAGGCTATTTCAGACAACCGGGAATACCGTTTCAGCATCGCCGGATCCTATGAGATCATAGATTCCCTTCACCAGGAGATCAACGCCAACGCTAATTTTGACTATACAAAAATTCATTTTCTTGAAAAATATATTGGCTCCGTTTTTGGCGATATCAAAGGTTTTGCTACGGGAAATATAAACGTAAAAGGCGATGTAAAAAACCCTGATTACATTGGCTCCATTGATGTGAAAGATGCCGGTTTGAGAGTATTGTACACGCGGTGCTATTATACGTTCGACAGCGCCAGGATCGTTTTTACTCCCGGGAAGATTGATTTTGGTACTATTCCACTTTATGATACCCTGCCGCGCAACGGGAAAAACGAACGCAACACAGCCATCCTTACCGGCAACCTTCAACATGCCAATTTCGATCATTTTGCGTATAATATTTCCGTTAATACCAACCGGCTGTTATTGCTGAACACCACCCGCTCCGATAATGACCTGTTTTACGGGAAAGCTATCGGTAAGGCCAGTTTCAGATTTAACGGTTCGGAAGATAATATGCGGATGAACATCAGTGGGGAACCCGTGGACAGCTCTACCGTATATATTACTTCCTCTTCATCCAAAGAAAGTGCAAACGCCGATTACATCGTCTGGAAGCAATACGGAAGAGAAATGAATATTGAGGATATAGGCTATAACGCTTCACAACTGAATATTGATCTTAATCTTACTGCCAATAATTATATCCGTATGTTTATGATCCTCGATGAAGTAACGGGTGATATCATAGAAGCCACGGGCAACGGTACTTTAAAAATGCATACGGGTACCAGTTCTCCTTTCACCATCAACGGGAAATATACTATTGACAGGGGATTTTACCGCTTCAGTTTCCAGGAAATATTTAAAAAGCCCTTTGAACTTTTGCCCAACGAAGGGAGCTATATACGCTGGGATGGCGATCCTTATAAAGCCGAGATAAACATCAGGGCCAAATACCTGGCCAACGATGTAAAGCTGAGCTCACTATATGCCGATCAGGCCCAGGTAACCGACCCCGAAGTAAGCCGGTTAAGAAGCGAAAGAACGGATGTAGATGTACTTTGTACACTTTCGGGTTCATTGAACAAGCCCGATATCCATTTTGATATCGCCTTAGCCGCCAACAGTGATGTAAAAAACAGCCAGCGGTTGCTGGGTGATTTACAACGGATCAACAGTGATGATAACGAAAAGAACAAGCAGGTGGCCTATCTCATTGTATTCAGGAGTTTTGCGCCCATCGGTCAGTACAACGTGCAGCAAACGGATGCCACCACCTTCGCGTTCAACACCATCTCCGAATATATTTCGGGTTATCTTACCAGTTCGCTCAAAACCCTGCTCTATAATATTTTTAAAGATCCGTCTCTCAGCGTGAACTTCAATTATACCAGGGCTTCCATTGATCCCAGCGGTACAGGTGCATACACCGATAATACCGTAAATCTTACCCGCGACAACATCAGTTTGCAATTCATAAAGTCGTTGCTAAATGATAAGCTGGTGATCTCTTTCGGCAGTGATTTTAATTTTGTAAGCAGTGGCTCACAGCCCGTAATCAATACAGGCAATACCAATTTTCTTTTCCTGCCCGACATTACAGCCGAATACAAGATCACCCCAGACGGGAAATTCAGGATCAGCTTTTTCTACAGAAGTAATTTTGACGTACTATCCACCACCGGCAAGAGAAACCGGGCGGGTGGCAGCATTTCCTTCCGGACGGAATTTGATTCCGAACACATCAAACGGAAAAAGCAACAAACAAAAGACAAGGAAGCCATAAAAGAAGACGATTCAACGATGCTGCATTAAGCGGCGGATGAAAAATCATAAATACCTGATCTCTGATTCCCACTCCTGCTTCATTAAGGGCCTGGGGTTTTTCTTTTTAACGGGTTGATGGGTTATCAATCCATACGATACCAGTCCGATAGAAATGATAATGGATAAATGATAGATCAACAGGCTGTCGGGCAGGTTTTGAGGGTCTTTAATCAGATAGCTGAAGATGAATGTAATAACAGAAATGCCGTATTCGAATAACAACCCGTAGCATACAAATTGAAGCGTATAGGTAGAGGGATCGGGCTTTATTCTTTTAATATTATGCAGGATGATCCATATTAAATATGCGAGGATAATGAGCAATCCGGCTCCTACGATCAATGATTCCATGAATTCGTCGAGACGGGTGAAAACCGTTACAAACAATGAGGAGGACAGGAATGCGGGTAGCATTTTTCCGACACTTATTTTTATGGTTTTAACGGGGATGGTTTTATAAAAAATAAACAACATGAAAGGTGCGTCGGCAAGATTGAAGATCCGCTGAAAAGTGCCCATGAATCTACTGTCAAACAGGGAATCGCTCATAAACAAAAGATTAATGATCCCCTGCAGTAACCAATAAGCCGCAAACCAGAGAATAGCCCTCGGCTTGAACAGCTTCTTTATAAATACCAGGACAAAAGGTAAGAAAAATGAAAGGAGGGCCGCAATGGAAATAATATGATAAGCTAACGATGTGTTTTTCATTTCCGGAGATGTTTATCAACGCGAGATGAACTGTTTCATTTGTAAAGAAACATCCCACCGCCGCTACATATTGTAATTTTGAGTTTATTGTAGCATTTTTACGCAAAAAGTACTTAGCGGTAATTACTATGAAACACTCAAAAACGAAGCCTATTTGTTTGATTACAAGAAGAAACGATCCCTGAATTGACAAATGTTTATTTGGAGAAAAATAATTTTGTTATAAATGTTCACCGGCTGCTGCGCGTATGCAATTATCTTTGGATAAAATAACAGCATGGCTCTATTAGTTACGGGTGGAACGGGATATATCGGCTCAAAACTGGTTGTTCAGTTAGCGCAGACGGGGCAGGATATCCGTGTTTTATGCAGATCCACTCCTACCCTTCCGGAATTTCAAAAGTCCAATATAAAGATATTCAAAGGCGATATTACCGATCCCGGATCTTTAAAAACCGCTTTGAATGGCGTGAGCCGGGTGTATCATCTTGCCGCTTATGCCAGAACCTGGGCCAAAGATCCAACGGTTTATCACAGGCTTAATGTTAAAGGAACTGAAAATGTATTGACCGCAGCAAGCGCCGCCGGCGTGCAAAAAGTGGTATATACCTCCACCGCGGGGGTGATAGGGCCATCGGGGGACAGGCCTATGACGGAAACAGATCCGAGGGTGACCGGTTTTTTTAATTTATATGAGTCCACGAAAAGCGAGGCCGAAGCGGTTGCACTGGATTTTGCAAAACAGGGGATGGAAGTATGCATTCTGAATCCCTCGCGGATATATGGTCCGGGGTTTGATACCGGCAGCAATCCCATCACTAAGATCGTAGAGTTGTATATAAAAAGGAAATGGAAACTGATCCCAGGCAGTGGAGGCGATATCGGCTCCTATCCTTTTATTGATGATGTGGTGAATGCGCATATCAGTGCGATGGAGAAAGGAAGAAGCGGCGAGCGGTATATCCTGGGAGGGGTCAATGCCAGCTTCAATGACCTGATCTCCGTTATAAAAAAGGTCAGCGGCGTAGATATGAAGTTGCGGCACGTGCCTTTTTTTGCGCTTAACGCGCTCAGCTATCTGATGCTTTGGAATGCAAAACTGACCGGCAAATTTCCTATGATCACCCCGGACTGGGTGGCTAAGTATAAATACCACTGGGCTTTAGACAGCAGTAAGGCCGAGAAAGAACTGGATTATAAAATCCGCCCGCTGGAAGAAGGGATCAGGGAGACAGTAGAGTGGCTGAGACAGAACAGGAAGTGAATAACCAACGCAATCCCACTCATCTTTTCTCCGCTGTATGGCGCTGATTTTTGATGGCTGAATTTCAAATTTCCGCGCAGTCTGTGGTATTCCGGTCGGCGTTCACCAACCAGTAGCGGGTTCTATCTCCCCCGCCTGCGAAGACCCGGGACGCAAGCTGTTGGAACCCGTTTCATATTTTTTTGTTTACCTTGCACATAATAAGGAGTTATTACAATCGAAATAGCTGCGCCTAAAAAACTTGGCTATGAGTAAGGAAATATTAAAAGATAAGAAGCCTTATTTTGCAAAAGAAACGGAAAATGCTTTTCAGCAATTAAGGGTCGAAGCCAGCAAGATCGTAAACCGGTTGTTACCCGAAAGAAGAAGTGAAATTGTATGGAAGGCCATTTTGTTTCCGCTGATGTATTTTGCCTGTTGGACATCAGCCATCCTTTTTGGCACTCATTCCTGGGTTTTATTTACCTGTTATTTCCTGATGGGGATCGCTATTCCACTGAATTATCTCAATGTTATTCACGACAGTGTGCATTACACGATCTTTAAAAACAGGCGTATCAACGCATTATACAAATACCTGTTCGATTTAATGGGCGCCAACAGTTTTATCTGGGAAACCCGTCATATCCGTTACCATCATAACTATCCGAATGTGGACGGATGGGATACGGATATAGACCAGAGTGTCTTGATAAGGGTGTCTCCTCATTCCCGTCATTCCCGTTTTCATAAGTACCAACACCTGTACCTGCCGTTCATCTATCCCTTATTTCTGTTCAACTGGTTGCTGGTCCGGGATTTCCGGGACTTTTTTGACAGGAAAAGAACGGTGCACAAATTGATCTCGCCTATACCGCGGGTTGAGTTTGTGAAGTTATTCATATTTAAAATAGTGTTCCTGGCAGCCATGGTAGTATTGCCTAAAATCATATTAGGGATTTCCTGGTTAGAAACTCTTGCTGCATTTTGCCTGATGATCTTTACAGCCAGTATTTTCGCTTTGATTGTGCTGCTGCCACCTCATGCCAACACGGGATCGGAATTTCCCATACCGGATGATAAAAGAAAATTACCCTATACCTGGTTTATGCACATGTTAAAGACCACTAATGATGTGAGTGGCGAAAACTGGTTTAGTCGTTTTGTACTGGGTAATTACAATTATCACATCGTGCATCACCTGTTCCCTAATATTCATCATATTTTTTATCCGGAGATCACACAGGTATTAAAGCAAATGGCCGAGCGATACAATTTGCCTTATCGGAGCTATCCGCTGGGTGTAGCTCTAAAAAGGCATTACCGGTTGCTCAAACTAAATGAGTCGGATTTTGATCTTTGGGAAGAATCTATGTAAAATGACGGGAGTTGTTTTGGTGAATTTTCGGCCGCTATAATGAGATAGCGGCATTATCAATCACTTTTCCTCTTTCCGTGCGGATCGTTCTTGCCGGAAATTTCCGGATCACACGGTAATCGTGTGTGGCCATCACGATAGCGGTACCGTATCCTTTGGATATCTGAAACAGCAACTGCATTATTTCATCAGAGGTTTCGGGATCCAGGTTCCCGGTTGGTTCATCCGCGAGGATCAGCTTCGGGGAGTTCAACATGGCCCGGGCCACATCCACCCGCTGCTGTTCGCCGCCAGACAGTTCAAAGGGAAATTTAAATCCTTTGGTTTTCAATCCCACCTTGTCCAATACATCCTGTATCTTCTCCTCTATCAGCTTTTCGTCCTTCCATCCGGTGGCGCGCAAAACGAATTTGAGATTATCGTGTACGGTCCGGTCGGTCAATAGCTGAAAATCCTGGAACACGATACCGAGATTTCTTCGCAGAAAGGGAATTTTTTTCCAGTTCATGTCCTTCAGCTTATGCCCGGCTACCATCCCCTCTCCTTCCTTCAGTTTCAGATCGCCATACAAGGTTTTTAACAGGCTTGATTTTCCCGAACCGGTTTTACCCACCAGGTAAACGAACTCTCCTTTGTTCACGCTGATGTTTACTCCTTCTAAAATCAATGAATTCCCCTGGTAAATATTCGCATCCTTTAGCTCTAAAATAATATCTGCCATAATATGATTACCAATAAATTCAAAGGTAAGCCTTATTGCATTTCTACAAAACAACGGGGTTAATATGTTAATAACAATACAGCGAAGGAATGAAATCCGATGGGTTAATTCCGGGTGATGGATTCCTGTTGTTCGGCCAAGCTTCTTTTTATCGCCCGGTTTTCCAGGATGTTTACATAGCGGAGCGCCGGTTTATTGTTGTAGCGCTCGTAGGCCTTTTGAGCCCATAGTTTGGCGTTATTGAGATCTCCGTTAATTTCATTTATTATGGCCATATTATAACAGGCCCTTCCCGCCACCTTTTCCTTCCCGTTGGTAGTTTCCTTTTCCCAAAGCAATGCGGCGCCATCCCAATTACCTGTTTGAGCTTTCCGGCGGGCCAACCTGAAATTATCCGTACCCCTCACATAATAGTCCCTCGACACTCTCAGCCAGAACGGTAAAATCCGGAATGCATAATCCCTGCCGGATTTGTTACCCACCTGCTTCAGGGCTTCTTTCCGCTCAATCAAAGCGCCTGCTGCCTTCACGGGGTTGATACCTCTGCCCGTAAATACCATATTTTCCACAATCGGAAATTCATCCAGTATTATTTGTTCCGCGGGATCGTAAATACGCCACCCTGCCTTTAACGTGGTGTGCATTGTAGCAACATGCTCTATACCCGGCACTTTGCCCAAAGGAGTATTGACGGTTACGGGGTTGGCTGCATAGGAAACTTTAGAATCGGTATCAAACAATTCAAGGGCAAAAAGTATATCCACATTATTAGCCCTGCATATTTTTTCTACCTGGTCCCACGACAGCGGCAGTGGAAATATGCCGGGAACCAGGCTCGAAACCCCCGTATCTTTTATCATCCTGATTTCGGTAAACCGGCCGTTCTTAAGCAGCTCGTCCTGCAACCCCCGGATACTCGCCAGGGCGCCCTCGCTGTCCAGGTCCTTTCCTTCCAGCGAAAAAACTTTGTCCACGACATCCATCGCTTTGTTTTGCGGCATTATTTCACTCCGGTCCAGCAAGCCAATTCGCTTTACGTTTCCAGGAACGGTTACAGGTGCCGGTTCCAACACACTTAGCCGTACCAACTCGGTAGAAGCGCAAGAGTATAAACCTATTGAAATTAAAATAAAAAAAACAGGGCGTTTCATCTTATCCGATTTTACATTATGACTACATCCCATTGAAAACGCCCCGAAGGCATTAATAGTATAACTTACCGGGGATGATTACGGAGAAATAAACAGCGCCGCGCAACAGGCTGATGCACGAATGAAGGATTGCATAAAAAGCCAGAAGACAGATATTCAGTAGCGGAGATTGTGGTTAAAGGTCAGTCCAATGGGTTAATATCAAATGCTATATCCGTCCTCTGGCATAAGGGGTTAGGGATGTTTCTCATGTTTGACTTAGGGATAGGGACAATAGTTTCAAAAATTTTCAGGGGGACGGATAACATCTGGGATTGGGAGCCAATTCAAACTTCGGGTGCAAAATTCGGATATTCCGATCCAATAGAATGTAGTAGCTTATATTATTATAACGTCCAATTTGAATAAAAATAAATGTAGGGATTATACTACAAATCGTTATCTTGACAATAGCTTTTATCTTTGAGAAACATGAACACTTACGACACCACCAACATCCATTTCCAGCGGGCGCTTCAGTTTGTAAACCAAACCAACAGACCTGTTTTTTTAACCGGAAAAGCAGGTACGGGAAAAACGACCTTCCTACGTTATATCCGGGAAAACTGTTTAAAGAAGATGGCGGTGGTAGCCCCTACCGGGGTGGCAGCTATTAATGCCGGCGGTACAACCCTTCATTCATTTTTCCAGCTTCCGTTTGGCCCCTATCTGCCCACGCGCCAATCTTTAGGAACCGATTCGCGGGCGCTGAATGAACATGCCCTTTTTAAAAACCTCCGACTAACCAAAAGCAAACGGGAACTGATGCGGGAGCTGGATCTGCTGGTCATAGACGAAGTAAGCATGATGCGGGCAGATACGCTTGACGCCATTGACGCTATCCTGAAATATGTTCGGCGGCAGGCAATGACACCTTTCGGAGGGGTTCAGGTATTGTATATCGGCGATCTTTTTCAATTGCCTCCGGTGGTCAGCAACGAGGAATGGGAAATCCTGCAGACGATTTACAAAAGCCCTTTCTTTTTTGATGCACTGGTTGTAAAAGAAAATCCCCCGGTTTACCTGGAACTGAAGAAAATTTACCGGCAAAATGAAGCGGCATTTATTCATATCCTGAATAATATCCGCAACAACCGGGTGCAAACCGCGGATATCGAATGTTTGCACCAATATTACCGGCCGGGGTTTGAACCGCCTAAGGAAGAAAACTACATTATGCTGACTACGCACAATGCGCGGGCCGACCAGGTAAACCGCCACGAGCTGGACAAACTGCCCGGAAAGATCGCATCATTTGAAGGTGAGCTTACCGGTGAATTCAACGATAAGGCCCTGCCGGCAGACAGGGTGCTGAAATTGAAACCGGGCGCACAAATCATGTTCATCAAAAACGACAAGGGCGAGACGCGACGATTCTATAACGGGAAAATCGGCGTTGTAAGCCGTATTATCAGCGAGAAAATTTATATACAATTTACAGACACGAAAGAGGAATTTTTACTGGAGAAAGAAACCTGGAGAAATATAAAATATCAGTATGACAATGAAAAAGATAAAATTGAAGAAAAGGAATTGGGTACTTTCACCCAATACCCGGTTCGTTTGGCCTGGGCCATTACCATCCATAAGAGCCAGGGTCTTACCTTCAGCAAAGCGATCATTGACGCCGGCGCTTCTTTTGCCCCCGGACAGGTATATGTAGCACTGAGCAGGCTGACATCTCTGGACGGATTGATTTTACATTCCCGGATTTTATCCGGAAGCATTCATACCGATCCGCGGGTGCTGCAGTTTGCCGGAAATGAAATGACCGGCGATGAGATTGAACAGACTTTACACCGGGAACAAAAGCAATACCTGGCAGATCTGCTGATAGAGATTTTCCGTTTTGAGAAACTGTTTGAAAATATTCAAAATCATTACGGGATATATGCCCAGATCCAGATTCCCGAAAAAAACGCGGCTGTTAAGTGGGCGGAACGGATGCTGACCATGATGTCGTCGCAGTTGGAGGTAAGTGAAAAGTTTCAGAAGCAACTGCACCAGCTTATCACCAACACCCCCCGGGAAGGATTTGACAGATTGCACGAACGCGTGAAGGCTGCTGCTGATTATTTTTCCGGGGTCCTGGATGAAATGCTGGCGTCAATAAAGGAGCATGTCAACCAGATAAAGATGAAAAAGAAGGTAAAGAAATACCTGGGCGAGCTTCGCAACCTGGAAATAGATCTGATCCGGAAGAAACAGCGGGTCATGCAGGCGACGCCACTCACCGAAGGTCTGTTACAGGGCATTCACCCTTCGGCGTTGCTTCAGTCCATTGCTGAGCAAAACCGGAAGGATAACGAAACCACCAATACTTCCCCCGCAATATCGGAAGCCATTACTGCAAAGCCCCAAAAAGGCGATACCCGGCGGATGAGCCTTGCCATGTTCAAAGAAGGCAAAAGCATCGGGGAGATTGCCCGGATCAGGGAACTGACAACCGGTACCATAGAGGGGCACCTGTCGGGTTTTATCCCCACCGGCGAAATTAAAATAACGGATATCATTACAGAGGAAAAAATAGCGGTTATTCGTAAAGCCATCGAGGAGACGAATGCCGGGAATGCCACATCGCCCGTTAAAGAAAGATTAGGCGACGACTTTTCGCACGGAGAGATCAGAGCGGTATTGACCTTCCTGAACCTTCCTGAAAACGTAAAGGAAGATATTCAAAAAATAAAATAGATACCATGCGGCTACCTGCCGCAATCAGGATAAATCGGCCAGCGCCTTTTTTATCCTCGACATTGCTTTCTCAATATTCTCCATGCTGTTGGCAAAAGAAAAACGGATACAGGTTGGTTCCCCGAATGCTGCACCGTTTACGGAAGAAACATGGGCTGTATTCAGTAAATACATGCAAAGATCGTCCGCATTTTTGATGGGGGTATCGCCGTGTTTTTTTCCGAAATAGATATCTACTTTCGGAAACACGTAAAAAGCGCCGTCTGGTTCAGCACATACAATACCCGGGATTTCCTTCAGTAATTCAAGCATTCTTTTCCGGCGTTCCGTAAAAATTTTAAGCATTTCCTGGGCCGAAGCCAGATCTCCGGTAAGCGCTTCTATTGCGGCGCGCTGGGTAATGGAGCTGGTACCGCTGGTGATCTGTCCCTGTAGTTTTTCGCAGCCCTTTGCAATTACCGGGTTGGCGGCTACATAACCCAAACGCCAGCCGGTCATGGCAAAACCTTTACTCAATCCGTTTATCACGATCACCCGCTCCTTAAGGTCTGCGAACCGGGCGATGCTCTCGTGCTTTCCCCGGTAGTTGATATATTCGTATATTTCGTCTGATATGATCAGGATACCGGGATGTTTGCGGAATACTTCCGCCAGTCCCTCCAATTCTTTTTTGGAATAAACCGATCCGGAAGGGTTACAGGGAGAAGAAAACAGGAAAAGCTTGGTTTTAGGTGTAATGGCGGCTTCCAGTTGCTGTGCGGTGATCTTATAGTTACTTTCAATAGAAGAAGTTATAAATACCGGCTTGCCATCAGCCAGGCGCACCAGCTCCGAATAGGTGACCCAGTATGGAGTGGGAATGATCACTTCATCTCCTTCTTCCACAACGGCTAAAATTACATTCGCCAGGCTTTGCTTGGCACCTGTGGAAACAACTATGTTCTCAGGTTTGTAATCTAAATCATTGTCTCTTTTTAATTTAACACAAACCGCCTCACGCAGATCGGCATATCCGGCTACCGGGGTATAATGGCTGTAATTGTCGTCAATGGCTTTTTTGGCCGCCTGCTTAACGTGATCAGGCGTATTAAAATCCGGCTCTCCTACACTCAGGTCTATCACGTCCACTCCCTTAGCTTTCAATTCCCGGCTAAGTTTGGACATTTTTAAGGTTTCCGATTCATTTAATTTCTGAAGTCTGGAAGAAAGTTTCATCCGTCTGTTCTTTTAATTTTACATTAATAAAAAAGCGAGCAAACCTACGGCAAAATGATGAATCAGGACGTCATCAAACACATCAAAATTTTGAGTTGATGAAAAAAACAACTTATAAAGATGAAAAACAGCAACCATAAAGTCAATTGCCCGGCCCGCATCTGTTTACAACAGTTCCGTATTTTATAGATACTGATTGATGATGTTTTCCAGCCATTCCTGTTTCCCGCTCAGTTGCGCAGGTTCTCCGTTTTCGGCGGCGAAATTCCGGAGGTCTTCCAGTTGAAGCTTACCTTCTTCAAACTGTTTTCCGGTATTGCTGTCGAAGGAAGCATAGCGATCCCTGCGAAACGCCCGATAGGCTGATTTTTGCAGCACGTTATCCGCCACCACCAATGCCCGTGCAAACGCGTCCATCCCGCCAATATGCGCATGGAAAATATCATCGGGATCGGTGGAATTTCTGCGCGTTTTGGCATCGAAGTTGATCCCGCCTCCAGCAAAACCACCGGCTTCAAGGATTACGAGGAATGCCTCCGTCAATTCATTGAGGTTGGTGGGAAACTGATCGGTATCCCAGCCATTTTGATAATCGCCCCGGTTGGCGTCCATACTGCCCAGCATACCGTTATCCGCCGCTACCTGCAACTCATGCTGAAATGTATGTCCGGCCAGGGTGGCATGATTCACTTCAATATTCAGCTTGAAATCTTTCTCCAATCCGTAATGCCGCAAAAAACCAATCACCGTAGCGCTGTCGTAATCGTATTGATGTTTGGTAGGTTCGCATGGTTTGGGCTCAATAAAAAAAGTACCTTTAAAACCATTCCGCCGGCCATAATCCCGCGCCATTGTTAAAAACATGGCAAGATGATCCAGTTCTCTCTTCATATTGGTATTCAACAGCGTCATATAACCTTCGCGCCCACCCCAGAACACGTAATTTTCGCCATTTAAAGCGATCGTAGCATCCAGGGCATTTTTCACCTGTGCGCCGGCATATGCAACCGCGTTAAAATCAGGATTAGTGGAAGCTCCGTTCATATAACGCGGATTGGAAAATACATTGGCGGTACCCCAGAGTAGTTTTACACCGCTAAGCTTCTGTTTTTCTTTGGCATAATCCACGATGGCATGCATCCGGTTTTCATATTCGGACAGCGTATTACCCTCATCTACCAGGTCAACATCATGAAAGCAATAATATGGCGCACCTATTTTGGTAATAAATTCGAAGGCGGCATCCATTTTATCCTTCGCCCGCTGTATCCCGTCTGTTTGTGCGTCCCAGGGAAAGCGTTTGGTACCCGGACCAAACGGATCACCACCGGTTCCGCAGAATGTATGCCAATAGGCTATCGCAAAACGAAAATGTTCCTTCATTGTTTTTCCCGCCACCAATCTGTTTTCATCATACCATTTAAAAGCAAGTGGGTTATCCGATTGCGGACCTTCAAATTTGATTTTTCCAATGCCGGGGAAATACTCCCTACTGCCCAGGGTTATACTCATGATTTTTTAATTAATTAATGAAAAGGAATTCCAGGCGATAAAGATACCGAAAGAGAATGTAAAAATGCCTGCCCTGATGGATGGGGGGTGGGGGCCTCAGGTTTCAGATCGCAGGTTGCAGGGAGCAGGAGGTGAAGTTTGAAGTTTTGGGTTTTTAGTTTGGAGTTTGAAGACACTTCTGTCTTGTCCTGAGATCTCAAGCCTGAAACCTCTTAGTTAGAATTAACTTCACGCAGAGACGCCAAGGCGCAAAGGAGTTGACGAGGTATCAGGTGAGACAGCCATCAGCCGTGAGCTTCCGGGTGTGGGGTATCAGGTATCAGGTTTTAGCCGTGAGCTATCAGTGTCAGGTGTCGGCTACCTGCAACCTAAGACCTGTACCCTGCAACCCCCTACTCCACACCCCAAACTAAAAACTCCCCACACCTTGTGCCCCCAGCAACTTGCAACATGCACCCCTCCCAAATTCCGCCAAAATTTTATATTTGTATTTTATTAACAAATTAGTATTTGCTTGCTTATTATTTTCGTAACGTTTACTTAAAAAATTGCTATTTATTAATTAATGTTCAAATTTTTCTTAATGGTATGGTAGCGAAATTTTTGTATTCCGCACGGCAGAATGATCTGCGATCCTGGTTTCAATCTCTTTGCTTTTTTCCGGTTTTTATCGTGGTTTTTGCCTCTTCGCTTCAGGCGCAGCAACGGATCAATCCACCTACATCCACCTTTACGGCCCGGCTGATAAATATTGAAGCTGCTGCAAAAGACCCTTTCCGGTTCAGTACTTCATTGCACAATGGCACCGGCGCCACTCAAATTTATGAATTGCGGGTAGCAGCGCCGCAAGGCTGGATGGCCTTGTTTCGTACGGAAGGTACCCAGGTAGCGGCATTAAAGCTGGATTCCGGCAAAACCCAGGAAATCTCTCTTGAACTGACAGCCTCCCCTACCGCTAAACCGGGAAAATACAGTGTGCCGGTAAGCGCCGTCAGCGGCACCGATTCGCTGCGGCTTGACCTGGAAGCCGTGGTGAAGGGAAATTACAGTCTTGAACTGAGTACCCCTTCCGGACGCCTGAGCGACGATATTACCGAAGGGCGAAGCAAAGCCATCCAGTTAGTGGTAAAAAATACCGGTACCTTGCCGCTCAATGATCTGGAGTTTTCTTCTCAAACCCCTACCCAATGGAGCGCTACGTTTGATCCGGCAAAAATCGAAAGACTGGATCCGGGCGACAGCAGGGAGATCAAAGCCACTCTCAACGTTCCCGACAAAACGATAGCAGGCGATTACATGACCACTTTTACGGCCAAAGACAGTAATACCAACGCGAGTGCGGTGTTTAGAATGACCGTAAAAACATCGTTGTTATCCGGTTGGATAGGGATCCTGGTTATATTAGCAGGACTGTGGGTTGTATATTATCTGATTCGTAAATATGGAAGGAGATAGGAGATTATGGAGAATCCCATTATCGAACTGGAAGGACTGACCAAAGACTACGGTTCTGTAAGGGCTGTGGATCATCTTGCCCTGAAGATCAACAAGGGAGAAATATTCGGACTTCTCGGACCTAATGGAGCGGGCAAAACCACGGCCATCCTGATGATGCTTGGATTAACGGAGCCCACTGCAGGTACGGTTCGTATCGCGGGCATTAACGCTACGTCGAATCCTATTGAGGTGAAAAGGAAGGTGGGATACATGCCTGACAGCGTGGGCTTTTACGACGATATGACGGCTCTTGAGAACCTGCAATATGTAGGACGGCTTAACGGCATTCCGGGGGATGAACTGGAAGCGCGTGCCCGGGATATCATGGAATTAGTGGGTCTGGGGGAAGAGATGTATAAAAAGGCTTCCGCCTATTCGAGGGGTATGAAGCAAAGGCTTGGATTAGCGGATGTATTGATCAGGAACCCTGAAGTGATCATCCTGGACGAGCCTACCCTGGGTATTGATCCCAGCGGGATCAGGGACTTTTTGTCGCTCATCCGCCAGCTCAGCAGGCAGCAGGGACTTACGGTATTGCTTTCCTCCCATCATCTTCACCAGGTACAGCAGGTATGCGACCGGGTGGGAATTTTTGTAGGAGGAAAATTATTGGTTGAAGGCACCATTGAAACCTTATCCCGTAATTTGTTTGGAGAAGAATCTTATGTGGTGACGGTTACCACTATGGAGGTATTACCTGCATCCTGGGGGCCGCTGGAAGAATTGCGCGGGTTGGGATCCGTTAAGAATGTAACGCTTGCAGAAAACCACCTGGAAGTTTCCGGTACCGCGGATATTACGCCGGATATCGTTCGGTTTTTGGTTCAGAAAGGAGTAAACATTACAGGCGTTCACAAAAAAGAATATGGACTTGATGAAATTTATCATCGTTATTTTGAAAACAGTTTAAAGAATAATGCTGCAAATGGAAAGTTCGCTGGTTTATTTCAAAGATCTTTTTTCAAAAGGACCAATGCGGGGTAACCGGCGCCCAAACCAATCACTATCACCGTTTTGGGCAATGGTTCGTAAAGAAACAGGGGATCATATCAGGAGCTGGCGGTTTATAGTAATGCTGCTGCTGATCGTGCTCACGTTCCTGGGCTCGATGTCGGTATCGGTAAGTAATATCGGTAAGGCCGTATCCAACCTGCGCGATCCCGACCGGCTTTTCGTGTATCTGAAACTGCTTACCACATCGGACGGCACCCTGCCTACCTTTCATATTTTTATCAGTTTCCTGGGTCCTTTGCTGGGTATCGCTTTGGGCTTTGACGCTATCAATGCCGAACAAAATAATGGTACCTTAACCCGGTTGATCGCGCAGCCGGTGTACCGGGATAACGTATTGCTGGCAAAATTTTGCGGCGCCCTCCTGGTAGTGAGTGTCCTGTTTTTCAGCCTGGTTTTATTAATGATCGGCGGCGGTATGGTTATCACGGGCGTAGCCATTGAACCGGTGGAACTGCTCCGGATATTGGCCTTTATTGCCCTCAGCATCGTATATGTTGGCTTCTGGCTTAGCCTTGCCATCCTTTTGTCGGTCAGTTTCAGACATGCGGCCACTTCGGCTTTGACAGCGATCGGCATCTGGCTGTTTTTTACCGTTTTCTACCAGATCATTGTAAATGTAATAGTAAATGCAATGTTGCCTTCCTCGGGTTATCTGCAACCGGAAGAAGCGTTGTCTTACAACAGTCTCCTGTTGTCGCTGATGCGGTTGGCGCCCAGTCAGCTATACACTGATGCGGCTACCACCCTGCTGATGCCGTCTGTGCGAAGCCTCGGCCCATTGACTATGGAACAGATGGCGGGAGCTATTCCCTCTCCTCTGCCTTTTAAGGAAAGCCTGATGATCGTTTGGCCCCAGGTTACGGGCCTCTTAGCGGCCACCATGGTTTGTTTTGCCTTGACTTATTTCCTGTTTATGCGCCGGGAGATCAGGACATGAGTATGAAAGCTATTTTTTACGACGATGCAAAAGCACGACTGAAGGAAGTAATTGAGCATTTGTGCTACTATACCCTTGTAAGCATTGGTGTGTTATAGTCTGTGCGTCATTCTGGTTGAAATATAAAAAGCCTTGAAGTTCAAGTTCAAAGCTTCGTGATAATTTCAGTGGTGGAGTTTTCACTACCCCGTTCAGAATAATTTTCAGTACAAAGATACATTCTCTTAATGAAGATTTAGGAATGGTAACAACTTGATTATGAGTGATGATGAAGAAGGTTGGTCAGAATGCCAGCGAACCTGGGGCGGGTTCTCAACAACCCGACAGAACACCTCTTAATTTTGTAAGTTTGCCGGAAACAAAAAAAACGTGAGCACATATCATAAAATTATTAACGGTGATAGCCGCGCAATGCTTGAATTGAAAGACAATTCAATGCACCTTGTTATTACATCACCGCCTTATTGGCAACTAAAAGATTATGGTACAGACAATCAAATTGGGTTTCACGACAGCTACGAATCGTATATAAACAACCTTAATTTAGTTTGGAAGGAATGTTATCGTGTGTTGCACGACGGATGCAGACTTTGCGTCAATATTGGGGACCAGTTCGCGCGTTCAGTGTATTATGGGCGATACAAGGTGATTCCTATCCGACAAGAAATTATCAAATTCTGCGAAAACATAGGGTTTGATTACATGGGGGCAATCATTTGGAGAAAAGTTACTACCTCAAATACAACTGGCGGCGGTGTACAAATGGGTTCTTATCCATATCCACGAAACGGGATATTGAAAATTGACTATGAATTCATTCTAATATTCAAAAAACTGGGAAATGCCCCAAAACCAACTAAAGAACAAAAAGAGGCTTCGAAGATGACAGCAGAAGAATGGAACACCTTCTTTGCAGGTCATTGGAATTTTGCAGGAGCACGGCAAACAAATCATATTGCCATGTTTCCTGAAGAATTGCCCC
This sequence comes from Chitinophagaceae bacterium, assembly GCA_023957125.1. Classification (GTDB taxonomy): domain Bacteria; phylum Bacteroidota; class Bacteroidia; order Chitinophagales; family Chitinophagaceae; genus Agriterribacter. Next base: position 104,361 of record JAMLHL010000002.1, on the reverse strand, counting down.
ATCGCCTGATAAAAATGTTTTCTTTTGTTGGTGAAAACGTATTAGACCCATTCGGCGGGAGTGGCACGACGTCTCTTGCCGCTAAAAATTTAGGTCGCAATTCAGCTACTTTTGAAATCAACCCTGAATTTATTCCTATACTTAAAGAAAAAGTTGGATCTAACCAACCAGATTTAGAAGGTACGACTTATCAGTTTGTCACGAGAGAGCAAAAAGAAATAATCTTTGAAGATCAAATAAATTCTCTGCCATATATTTTTTCTGACCCACACAAACTGGACAAGAAAATTGATGTGAAGAAACTACAGTTTGGTTCAAGGCTTGATAAAGAAGGCGCAGCAAAAAGGGTTGAACTTTTCACAGTAAAAGAAGTGATTAGTCCAGAAATGATAAGGTTGAGTAATGACCTTGTAGTGAAACTAATTGGCATAAAGGCAGATGAAGAAATCAATGGCAAGGCAACCGAGTTCCTTCAAGATAAGACAAAAGGTAAACGGGTTTTTATGAAGTACGATGATATCAAGTACGATTCGGAAAATAATCTGCTCTGTTATCTCTATCTTGAAAACAAGACCTTTCTAAATGCTCATTTAATTAAAAATGGTCTTGCACAGGTGGACACAGAATTAGATTTTAAATACAAAACCAAATTCCTAACCCTTTTACAACGGGCTAATGGCTAAAGAATGGATTCTGAACAGCGCAATGAACCGCTTTCAACTAAACTTTAAACGAAATGTTGGACCTACTTCTGAATCTATCAGAAAATGTTCACCCAAAACAATAGAAGAATGGCGAGAATATTATTTTTCCAATGTAAGGTCCAAAGAACATATTGAAGAACTTGGAAAAAGACTCTACGTCAAGATTACGGAGGTCATTCAGTCAGAAGTCTTGGAAGTTTCTGAAGAGGACTGCATAGATTACATGTTGCAGTTAGTTATTGATCGTACTTTTGATGGATATGTCACAGAGATTCAAACCATATATGGCAAGCTGCAAAACATCTTGGACATAAAGATTGAACCAGCACCAGATGAATGGGACAGGCTTTTTAATGTGGACTTTTTCATTAAAATTGGCGAAAAATATATTGGGCTTCAAATCAAGCCTGTGAATAGCGGCATACAATTGCCTGAGATTTTTAAGGAGTACAGTCTACAGGCTGAAACACACAAGAAATTTACTGAAGTCTTTGGGGGCAAAGTATTTTACTTGTTTTCAGCAAAAATTGGAGACAAAAAGGAAATACAGAATAAAGAAGTGATTGAAGAAATTAAAGAAGAAATTGCACGGCTGACGGTTTTCTAATGCCGTGCCTTTGCAAATAGGCCGGACGTTGGCACCAATTTCATGAACGGCAATTTTCACATATAAAAATATTTATCCGCACGAAGGAAAAATAAAGGAACGTTTCAACGACTTTTACGGTACTGTTTTTGTCGCTTTTGTAACGGATGAGTTTTACGAAAAGGCATCAGCTTTAGAAATTGACCAACTCACCTACTTTCATTTTTTCGAAAAAGTTAATTACAAAAACCTGCATTAATGAATAATTATTGTAAATTAGAGCCTGCAGGACAACAGACCTCTTATGAAGAAGATATTTATCATTTTACTTTTAGCAGCCGGGCCTTTTGCCGTGTTCAGTCAATCTGAGGGCAGCCATACGATCAGGATCCAGGGTGTAAGTCTGCAACAATTGATTCGCGTTTTTTTGGACGCCGGCTTCACAATCGAAAAAAGCGAAGGCTCACTAAGCACTATTATCACCTATCCAAAAAACGCTCCCAACCTCAATGTGGCAACACAAATCAAAGCGAAGATAAAAGACGAAAATATATTGCTGACCGGGGATTATATAGAAACCGGCAAAGCACCCAATTCCACTCCTATTACCGATTCAGGCACGCCCGGAAGCCCCTGCCGAGAATCCTGGAACATTATGTACACCCTGGCACAATCCTTTAACAAGCCGGTGGAGATCCTGTAGCTGTCGGGGCTGCAGGTTTTAGGTCCCAGGTTACAGGGTTCAAGTTGCAGGTTGCAGGTCCCAAGTTTCAGGTTGTGCAGTGTGCCGGTATCCTGCAACTTGTACCCTGCTATCAGCCATGAGCGGTGAGCTTCCAGTCGAACCGCAAACTCCCTAACTAAACACTTCAAACCCGCTCAATATCCTTTCACCATAAACACACAATTTTCAATCTTCTTCACCTGTTGGGTTCTCTCCATGTGCTTTAATAAAGAAGCCGAAGGAAGCTTGATCTGCCGATTGCTGTTTTCCTTCTTCAATGCTTCCACTGCTTTAAAAATGCTTTTAGACTTAATAGCGAATACAACACCGTCGGCGCTCGTTTCCCTGGTGCTTAAAATGCCAATTACCTCGCCATCTTTATTAATAACCGGCCCGCCGCTGTTGCCGGGATTCGCAGAGATAGAGATCTGGCAGGTAAGCGTATCACCGTTGTACCCCGTTTTAGCGCTCAGGTATCCCTCACCATAAACAATTTCATCTCTCGGATAGCCCAGCGTAAAAATCGCTTCCGCAAGGTCTGTGGTCGTTTTATTATTGATATAATAAGGCAAGCCTGTCAGGGGTTTATATAAACTGTCGCTGATCTTCAGGATCGCAATATCCATGCTGTCATCCGAATACACGATATCGGCGTTGAGCTCCACTCCCGACTTACTCTGCACCGTTACCCTGGCCGCTTTATTCACTACATGCGCGTTGGTTACCAGGTATCCTTTAGCATCAATCAGGAATCCGGTTCCCCCGAATTTCGCCGGCACACCTGGGATCTCAATCTTATTTTTTACGTCAGACAGTTCCCGCCGGGTATGATTCTGATCCCTTTCCAGGATGTCAATCTTGCGCCCCAGGTACTCTATTTTTGCTTTATCTGTTTTGGGCGTCAGCGAACTGATCATACCACTGATAATAAGAGCGGTGATGCCTGCGATAGAGGCGGCTACAGCAATGGTTCTGCGATAACGGTTCCACAAATAGAAAACTTTGGAACTCCCGGGTTCCCTTCCTATCTTTCCTTCCTCCATTAACCGCGAGTGCACCTCGTCTATCGAAGATCGAAATTGCTTATCCTGTTCATATCGCTCCATCTGATTCATAAAGAATCGGTGTTCCACCACTTCCTGGTCCACTTCCGGGCGGGTTTTTCTCAGCTCTTCAAACAATATCTTTTCTTCGTTCGACAGCGCTCCATCAAGGTACCGTTCCACCATTTCTGCTAAACGGATATCATTCATTTTCCTTCCTTTTTATATTGTGCAAAAAATAGTTTTCTTAGCCGCAACAAACATTTGTATTTTTGATTTTTAGCATTATCTGCATTTGTATAGCCAAAACGGACCGCTATGTCCTGCATATTCTGCTTCTGCATATAATATGCTTCCAGTAAGCTTCTGCAGGGCTCGCCAAGATCCGACAACGCATGCTCCATCATCCCAAATTCATTGTTCCTTTTTTCGTGCAGTTCCAGATCTTCTTCGGGGTGTACCGAATCTTCAAAACCGGGAACCTGCAGATCATAGCGGTTGTTGTATTGTAAACGCTTTAACCACAGCCTTCTGCCCACGGCATACAAATACGTTTTGATCTGGCAGTTGAGCTCAAACGACCCCGTTTTGGATTTTTCGTACAGCACTATCAAAGCCTCCTGGAATATATCTTTAGCGTCATCTTCCGTTCCGTTATTCCTGACAACCAGGTTTCGGATCAGGCTATAATTATCTTCATATATACAAGCCACCGCCTTTTTATCGTTCAATGATAATCCCCTGATCAATTCCTGTTCTTTAAGAATATTATCCACTTAGCCGGTATTAATACTTTAATAGTGCAAATAGTAACCCAAAATTGGTTAAAAAATAATTTAAAAAAAGAGGGTTACCTTTTTTCCCCTCTCGTATTAAAGATAGATTTCTTTATAAAACTATTCAAAACAATCAGAATGAAAAAGCTATTGGTTATTTTAGCTATAGGCGCTTTTGCAGCCTGCAACAATGCAAGTGAATCCACTGATCCCGTACTTGACAGCGTAAAAACTGCTGCCGAAGCTACCGTTGACAGTATTAAAGCCGATGCCGGCGCCGCTATTGACTCTTTACAGACTGCTGCCGGTGCTGCCGTGGATTCCGTAAAGGCTGCTGCTGATGCTGCAAAAGAAGCGGTTAAGCAATAAGCGATCCCAAGTTTTTTTATATGGCAAGCAATCGTTGAGGCCACTCCTTTTCAGGAGTGGCATTTTTTTAAAAAAAATAGAACAAAATTCATTTGTATTTGTTTTATGTATTATCTTTGCATCGCAATGAACATTACAAAAGCATACGGATTCTTTTATTTTTATTTCTACTTTACCGGTAGACCGGGATTGCTTTTGTTGAAAAATAAATAAAGCTGAAATCATTCAACATAAAGAGTCCCGGTTTAATACCGGGATTTTTTTTATGAATTTTTACACAGTATATTATATAAACATTATATGAGTAATACGAAGGAGATCGTTCAGGAAAAAGAAAATTCTTCCACCACCATTGCGGCTGATACAAGCGCGGCGGTGCCGGAAGACCAACAGGTGGTGGTTGCCATCCAGGGTTATGAAGGCAGTTTTCACCAGGCGGCAGCCAATCATTTTTTCGGGAAAAATACCGCCGTTATCTGCTGCGCAACTTTTGGAGACGTGGTAAAAATCGCATCCAGCAAGAAGCAGAGTGATGGCGCGGTAATGGCTATTGAAAACTCCATAGCCGGAAGTATCCTGCCTAACTATAACCTGCTCCGGAAGAGCAAATTAAAAATTGTGGGGGAAATTTACCTCGAGGTAAGACAAAACCTGCTGGTTTGCCCGGGCGTTCAACTGGCCGATATCAAAGAGGTGCACTCCCATCCCATGGCGCTCCAGCAATGCCTGGAATTCCTGGACCGGCACAACTGGAAACTGGTAGAAACAGAGGATACGGCTTTAAGCGCCAAACATATCCACCAGCACAAAAGCAAACACGTGGCAGCTATTGCCAGCACCTTGGCCGCTGAACTTTACAACCTGGATGTTCTGGCGCCGGATATCCATACACTTACCCACAATTACACCCGTTTTTTGGTGTTGCAGCACGAAGACCTGGCGGAGGTAGTGGAAAATGCCAATAAAGCGTCCGTGATCTTCCATACCGATCATTCACAGGGCAGCCTCGCCAAAGTACTTACAAAGATTGCGGAAGGAAATATCAATCTGAGCAAACTGCAAAGCGCTCCCCTGCCCGGTTCCGATTTTAAATATGCCTTTTATGCCGATATGGAATTTGATTCTTTACATCAGTTTTACCAGGTAATAAAAGAAATGAAGTTGCTCACGGAAGATCTGAAGATATTCGGCGTGTACAAAAAAGGAGCGCACCATTGATCTTATTGCCCAACATTTACCAATTTACAAAGTATATGATATCCACAGCAAAACGGTTAGAAGGGATTGGCGAATATTATTTCTCAAAAAAACTCAGAGAGATCGAAGCATTGAACAAACAAGGGAAGCAGATCATCAGCCTTGGAATAGGAAGTCCCGACATGCCTCCTCACCCGGAAGTGATTAAAACTCTGCAGGATGAAAGCGCCAAATCCAATGTTCATGGCTATCAAAGCTACAAAGGAGTACCGGTTTTACGCCAGGCCATGGCCGCGTGGTACAATACGTGGTACGATGTAAAGCTGGATCCCGATACCGAAGTGCTGCCGCTGATAGGGAGTAAAGAAGGGATTATGCATATCTGCATGGCTTACATAAATGAAGGAGATGAGGTGTACGTGCCGGATCCGGGCTATCCAACCTACAGCAGCGCTGCCCGGCTTGCGGGGGGAAAGATCGTGAAATACAGGCTGGAGGAAAAAAACAACTGGTTGCCGGACCTGGAACAACTCGAAAAACAAATGGCCGCTTCGGACAGCCCACAGCCCTTCCGGCTGCTTTTTGTTAATTATCCGCATATGCCCACCGGACAGTTGCCCACCACTTCTTTTTTTGAATCACTGGTAGCCTTCGCAAAAAAGAATAAGGTTTTGCTTGTGCATGACAATCCGTATAGCTTTATTCTGAATGATCATCCGCTGAGTATTTTAAACGCAAAGGATGCGAAGGAAGTGGCTGTTGAATTAAATTCCCTGAGCAAGTCGCAAAACATGGCCGGCTGGCGGGTGGGTATGTTGTGCGGTGCAAAAGAGCGGATTGATGAAATACTCCGGTTCAAAAGCAATATGGACAGCGGCATGTTCCTGCCCGTTCAGTTGGCTGCAGCAAAAGCTTTGAGCCTGGGAAAAGACTGGTACCATCAGTTGAATACCCTATACCGGAGCAGAAGAGAAAAGGCGCAGACGCTGTTGCAAACCCTGGGTTGCAGTTTTTCAACCCATCAGGCAGGAATGTTTATATGGGCGAAGGTTCCCGCAAAATATAAAGACGGTTATGCGCTGAGTGATGAGGTGTTGTATAACGCGGGTGTTTTTATAACGCCCGGGGGGATATTCGGTAGCGCAGGCAACGATTATGTGAGAATAAGCCTTTGCTGCACGGAGCAGAAAATAGAAGAAAGCACGGAAAGAATTAAAACGTTAATGAGTAGAAAAAGCAAATAGATGTTCAATACTATTACGATAGTTGGCGTAGGTTTGATCGGCGGGTCATTCGGTCTTATCCTGAAAGAGAAAGGGTTGGTAAAGCAGGTGATCGGTGTCAGCAAAACAGAACGGAGTATTCAAAAGGCGCTCGACCTCGGTATTATAGATAAAGCGCTTCCACTGGAGGAGGCGGTCCGGCAAAGCGACCTTATTTATGTTGCCATCCCGGTGGACGTTACCATTCCCATAATGCAGGAAATTATGGGAATGATCAACGACCGGCAGATCGTTGCCGACGCCGGATCAACAAAACAGGCGCTTTGCGAAGCGCTCTGTGACCACCCGATGAGAAAACGATTTGTGGCCACTCACCCGATGTGGGGTACCGAATACAGTGGCCCTGAAGCAGCCGTTAGCGATGCGTTTGCGGGCCGTACCTGTGTGATCTGTGAAAAAGAAAAAAGCGATCCGGATGCGGTAACCACTATTGAGAAAGTTTACCAGCTATTGGGGATGGAAGTTACCTATATGGGTGCGGAATCGCACGACATGCACGCCGCGTACGTAAGTCATATTTCTCATATCACATCGTTTGCCCTGGCCAACACCGTACTTGAAAAAGAAAAAGAAGACGATGCCATTTTCGATCTGGCGGGCGGTGGTTTTGAAAGTACCGTGCGGCTGGCAAAAAGCAGTCCTGATATGTGGCTTCCGATCTTCAGGCAAAACCGGGAGCATGTATTGGATGTACTCAATGAACATATCAGCCAGTTGCGAAAATTTAAAAGTTGTATAGAAAAAGAGAAATACGATTATTTGAAGGAACTTATGGAAAACGCCAATAAAATAAATCGTATTATCAAATAAAGAAGACAGGCAGAGATAGCTAAATAATAAAGATAATCCGTGAAATCGTGTTTATCTTTGCGAAAATTTTTCAGCATTTATGATGACATTTGAAGCGTTGGGTTTAGAAGAAAGTTTGATTCAGGCTGTTAAGGTCTTAGGATTTGAACAACCAACTCCCATACAGGAAAAGGCGATCCCGGTTTTATTGAGCGGCACCAAAGACCTGGTAGGACTGGCACAGACAGGAACCGGTAAAACGGCAGCGTTTGGGCTGCCACTCCTGCAGTTGGTGGATGTGAACAAAAAATATCCCCAGGCGCTGGTAGTTTGTCCCACAAGAGAATTGTGTATTCAAATAGTAAAAGATATTGAGCTTTATAAAAAGTATATTCCGGGAATGCAGGTGGCGGCCGTTTACGGAGGCACCGCTATCAGCGCACAGATCAGGGATCTGAAGAAAGGCGTTCAACTGGTGGTAGCTACCCCGGGAAGACTGATAGATCTGATAGAACGCAAGACCATACAGTTAGAACATATCCGGTATGTGGTGCTGGATGAGGCGGATGAAATGCTCAATATGGGATTCCAGGACGACATTGAGTTTATTCTGCAAAACACGGTGAACCGGGAAAGCACCTGGCTGTTCAGCGCTACCATGCCGCCGGAAATCCGGAGGGTGAGTAAAAAATATATGGAGGCGCCGGTTGAAATAACGGTAGGGAAAGTAAATACAGCCAACAAAAATATAGATCATCAGTATTATGTAGTAAGGGCGCAACACCGCTATGAAGCGTTAAAACGCCTGATAGATTTTAACCCCGGGATCTACGGTATTATTTTTACCCGGACCAAAGCAGATGCCCAGTCCATCGCGGAAAAACTGACCCGGGAAGGCTATACCATTGATGCCTTGCACGGCGATCTGACCCAACAGCAGCGTGATAAAGTAATGGGTAATTTCAGGAACAAAACCCTGCAGCTTCTAATAGCAACGGATGTAGCGGCCCGGGGGATAGATGTGCATGGAATAACCCACGTTATCAATTATGAATTGCCGGACGATGTGGAGGTATATACGCATCGTAGCGGGCGTACCGGGAGAGCAGGCAATACCGGCATTTGTATGACCATCATCCATACCCGCGAATTAGGCAAGATCAGACAGATAGAACGGATGGTGCAGGCACCTTTTCACAAATTGGAAATACCGTTGGGCAAAGATGTGTGCCGTAAACAATTCTATCATTTCATAGACAACCTGATGCAACTGGATATTGAAGATGACAGCTTTGAACCTTATCTTCCGATGCTCGAAGAAAAGTTTGCCGACGTGAGTAAACAGGAAATATTGAAAAGGCTTGCGGCGCTTGAATTTAAGCGGTTCCTGAAATATTATGAAAGTGCGGAAGACCTTAACGTGAAGGAAAGGATACCTGAAAGCAGGGAAAGGACATCCCGGAGAATTTCCGGGAACCGGGAGATCAGCCTTCGGCGCGATACGAGGGGGCGGATGTTTGGAGGTAATGGTAACTATACCCGGCTATTTGTGAACCTGGGTACCAAGGACGGATTTTATAAAGCCAGCTTTTTACAATTCATATTGGATATGAGCGACCTGAAAAAAGACGCGTTGGGAAAAATTGATCTCAAAGAAATGAACAGTTGGATAGAGGTGGATAAAAAATCCGCTTCCCAGATGATCCGGTCCATTGACGGGAAAAAATACCGGGGCAGGAACATACGCATGAACGAAGCCGATCAACACAGAAAATAATTGTAATTCAGAAACCTGATCAATAAACCAATAAAACCATTTGATATGCAAGCGATTGAAACCAATACAAAAGAAGCATTGCTGGGCAAACTGAATAAAAAACCCCTGATCATTTCAGGGCCATGCAGCGCGGAAACGGAAGAACAAGTGCTGGCAACGGCACAGCGATTGGCCGAAACCGGCAAGGTAGATATGCTGAGAGCAGGAATATGGAAGCCGCGTACCCGCCCCGGAAGTTTTGAAGGTATTGGCACCAAAGGCTTACCCTGGCTGCAACAGGCAAAAAAAATAACGGGTTTACCCACTATGGTTGAAGTGGCTACCGGCAGACAAACGCAGGATGCGCTGTTATTTGAAGTGGACGTGCTTTGGATCGGCGCAAGAACCACCGTAAACCCGTTCAGTGTCCAGGAAGTGGCGGATGCATTGCGCGGGGTGGACGTACCGGTATTTATAAAAAACCCCATCAATCCCGATCTGGAACTTTGGACCGGCGCCGTTGAACGGATAGCCAAGGCCGGGATCAAGACCATCGGTCTTATTCACCGCGGCTTTAGTTCCTACGGCCATACAGAATATAGAAATGCACCGATGTGGCATCTCGCTATAGAAATGAAAAGGCGTAATCCCGAACTTAAAATAATCAACGATCCTTCCCATATTTGCGGCCGGAGGGATATTTTGCAGGAAATAGCGCAAAAAGCGATTGACCTTGATTTTGACGGGCTGATGATAGAAAGCCATGTAGATCCTGATAAGGCCTGGAGTGATGCCAAACAGCAGGTAACCCCGGAAAAACTGGCGGAAATGCTGGACGCGATCGTTTGGAGAAAAGAAGACGCCGGCTCAAAGGAATTTCATGCGGCGCTGGAAAAGCTTCGTCAGCAGATTAACCATCTGGACGATGAACTAATGCAGATCCTAAGCCAGCGGATGAGCCTCGCCGAAAAAATAGGACAGTATAAAAAGGAGAATGACATCACCATTTTGCAGACTTCCAGGTGGAATGAAATTCTTGAAAGGGCTTTAAAAAACGGGGAGAAAATCGGATTGAGCAACGAGTTCATCAATAAATATTTTGATGCCGTACACATGGAGTCCATTAATCACCAGAATAAAATCATGAATTCCTGACTCCACCCGATGCAGCATGGAAGGCGGTACTGATACCTTTATTTTTGTTCATGCCCTGTGGTGCACTGCGGGTAAACAGCCTTTACTTTCTTCCGTAGTGAGGAAAGTGCTGTTCGCCAGTTTGAAAAAGAATGCTGCAGAAAAAGGGATCCAGGTATTAGCCGCAAACGGAGGCGAAGAGCATGTCCACTGTCTTTTTAAGTTAATGCCGGTACAGGCTGTTTCGGCAGTAATAAAGCAGCTTAAGGAAGAATCGCTGAGCTGGTTGAATGATAATAAATTATCGAACCTCCTTTTTGAGTGGGAAAATGCTTATTCGGCCTGGTCTGTCAGTCCTTCCACGCTGGATAAGGCCATAGAATATATCAACAAACAGGAGGAATACCATCAGCACAAATCTTTAGAGGAAGAATTGGCGGCATTTAATAAAATGACGGCTGTTAAAAACTAACCCCGCACAAAGGGAAATAATAAAGCGTTACCAGAATGGACTCAGTTACTTATAAATTCAATACCGCTGCTACCCGGCTCTATTTTGATACTCCTTTTTCACAACTGAAAAAAATTGCCAGTCCCGCATCGGCGGTGATGGTGACGGACGAAAATGTCTATAGCAAAAATGAAAAAAAATTCAAAGGATGGAATACCATTGTGTTAAAGCCGGGTGAAAACTATAAAGTGCAGGCCACCGTGGACACTTTAATTGAGCAAATGATATCATTGAAGGCCGACCGGAAGACCACGCTTATCGGCGTGGGAGGAGGCGTAATCACGGATATTACCGGGTACGCGGCCTCGGTTTATATGCGGGGTATCCCTTTTGGATTTGTGCCTACCTCGGTATTGGCGCTGGTAGATGCCAGCATCGGCGGCAAGAATGGCATTGATGTTGGAGTATATAAAAACATGGTGGGTACGATCCGGCAGCCTTCTTTTCTTTTACACGATTACAGCTTTTTGAAGACGCTTCCCCAAAATGAATGGGAGAATGGCTTTGCAGAAATTATAAAACATGCGTGTATCAAAGATGCCACTTTGTTCAGAGAACTGGAAGCTGCTTCCATCAAAACCTATCAGCAAAAAAAATCCCTCCTGAGCGCCCTGGTACGCCGCAATGCGCTGATCAAGATAAGGGTGGTACAAAAAGATGAATTTGAAAAAGGCGACCGGAGGCTCTTGAATTTCGGTCATACCCTGGGACATGCACTGGAGAATCAATACGAGTTGTCTCACGGTCAGGCGGTTGCCATAGGGATGACGTATGCCTGCCACATTTCTGCGCTGTTAACGGGCTTTAAAGATACGGAGAGGGTGGTGAAATTGTTAACCCGGTATGGATTGCCCACCTATGCAGCATTTGATAAGAAGAAGGTGATGGACGTACTGAAAATGGATAAGAAAAGAGAGCGGAAGGAAATGAATTATGTGCTGCTGGAGAAAACAGGCAAGGCGGTAATAAAAGCCCTTCCGGTAACGCAATTAGAAAAGATAATAACAGCCTTATAACTATGATCGCAACAATTAAACCTTCCAGGCTGTCGAATACCCTCCAGGCGCCGGCTTCCAAAAGTTCGATGCAAAGAGCCTGCGCTGCAGCGCTCATTGCGAGGGGAAAAAGTATCATTCTCAATCCCGGTCATTCCAATGATGATAAGGCCGCGCTTCAGATAATTGAGTTGTTAGGCGCCAAAGTCAATCCCTTGCCCGGTCAGCCAACGGAAGTGGACAGTACGGAAGTGAACCTGTCGGCCCTGGGTTCTGCCGCTGCACCGTTAGTGGTGAATTGCGGGGAAAGCGGACTGGGTATCCGCATGTTTGCACCCATTATAGCCCTCAGCCGGCAACCGGTAACCATCGTGGGCACCGGCAGCCTGTTGTCAAGGCCGATGCATTTTTTTGATGAAGTATTACCGCACCTGAACGTAACCGTTAGTTCAAATAAAGGAAAGCTGCCGATAACCCTGTCGGGACCGCTGCAGCCCCGTAATATTGAAATTGACGGTTCTTTAAGTTCGCAGTTTCTCACCGGAATGCTGATGGCCTATTCCGCCGCCGGAGCCAGGGATGTAACCATCAAAGTAAAAGATTTAAAAAGCCGGCCTTATATAGACCTCACGCTCCGGGTAATGGAATCGTTTGGTTTAAAAATGCCGGAAAACCGGAATTATGAGGCTTTCTATTTCGACCGGTCTCCTGCAATGCTCACCTCTCCCCTCACGCAATACACGGTAGAGGGCGACTGGAGCGGCGGTGCATTTTTGCTGGTAGCAGGCGCTGTTGCGGGCGATATTGAAATTGCAGGGCTTGACCCGGACTCGCCGCAGGCCGACAAAAAGATATTGGAGGCCCTGCGCGATGCCGGGGCAAACATGGAAATCAAGGATACCTGCATCAAATTGTCCGGACAGGAACTCAGGGCCTTTTCCTTTGACGCGACCGATTGTCCCGACCTGTTTCCTCCCTTAGTGGCATTGGCCGCTTACTGTAAGGGTACAACCGATATTAAAGGAGTAAAACGGCTGGCCCATAAGGAAAGCGACCGGGGACTCACTCTCCGGGATGAATTTGGGAAAATGGGGCTTTCCATAGAACTGGAGGAAGATACGATGCTGATTCACGGAGGAGAAGTACTGCAGGGCGCCACCGTGCATTCGCGCCACGATCATCGCATTGCTATGGCCTGTGCTGTTGCAGCCTTATCTGCGGAGGGGGCAACCACAATAGAAGAAGCCGAGGCTATTAATAAGTCGTATCCTGATTTTTATACCGATCTACAAAAATCAGGGGCGGATATAACCATCACGGGCTGAACACGCCCCGTTCAAGGAGCTATCTTTGTCTTTACTTAAATTTGTATCATGAACTCTTTTGGAAGATTTTTCAGGTTAAATATTTTCGGGGAATCACACGGAGAAAGTGTCGGCATTAATATTGATGGATGTCCGGCGGGACTGTCTTTGACTGTAGAGGATTTTTTGCCGGATCTTGAACGAAGAAAAGGAGGAACCCGTAAAGGAACCACGCCGAGGAAGGAATCAGACCTGCCTATTTTTAAAAGCGGGGTTTTTAATGATAAAACAACCGGAGCGCCACTCACTATTTTATTCGAGAATAATAATACCCGGTCGGCCGACTATCAAAAGCAGCGGGATTTTCCCCGCCCGGGACATGCCGATTTTGTAGCGCATCAAAAGTTTGGGGGATATGAAGACTTCAGGGGGGGCGGTCATTTTAGCGGACGTTTAACTGTGGCTCTTGTAGCCGCAGGGGTTGTTGCCAAAAAACTGTTGCGGCTGGTCCGTGCTGATAAAAATGATAAAACGCCTTCTGATAATGGAATATCAGTGCAAGCCGCTATTATCGAAATTGGAGGTGAAAGGGATCCTGAAAAAGGACTTCAAAAAGCAGTTGAAGCCAAGGATAGCGTTGGAGGAATTGTGGAATGCAGGGTAAACGGTCTGCCGTTGGGGCTGGGAGAACCGTTTTTTGATTCTGTGGAATCGGTATTGAGCCATGCCGTTTTTGCTATTCCCGCCATAAGAGGAATTGAGTTCGGCACCGGCTTTGCAGCAGCGAAAATGTTTGGCAGTCAGCACAACGATCCTATTATTGACGAGCGGGGTGCTACTCTCACCAATCATGCGGGTGGTATTGTGGGAGGAATCAGCAATGGAAATGCACTGGTATTCCGGATTGCAGTAAAGCCTACCTCCTCTACCCCCAAAATACAGGAATCCCTGAACTGGGAAACAGGAAATGTAGAATCATTTTCCGTAAAAGGACGCCACGACCTTTGTATCGCCCTGCGGGTGCCGGTGGTGCTGGAAGCCGTTACGGCCGTTGTGCTGACCGACTTCCTCTTAACGGCTCAAAAAATTTCAAGGGTGTTATGATCCTAAATTTCCTTAACTTGACCTTTGTATGTCTGTCATCTATCATATAACCACTGCATCCGAATGGGAGGAAGCCCGACGCAAAGGCGCGTATGAAGCCGAATCGCTCAAAAAAGAAGGGTTTATTCACTGCAGTGAAGAACGGCAGATCCCGGATATATTAAAACGGTTTTACAGCCATGAATCAGGGCTTGTAAAACTATCTATAGACACCGATAAACTTACCAGCCGGTTGATTTATAACTGGTCCAACGCCGTTGAAGACACGTTCCCCCATATATATGGCCCTATCAACCTCAATGCCGTCATAAAGGCAGAAAAAATTTAAACACGATCAACAAAAAATCGGTTATAGGTACCCGTTAGTTCTGCTCCGGCAGGTTTAGATAAGGTAACCTTGTTGCCATAAACTGCAAATCCAAATTATTCACAGGTTTTCCCGGTTGGGGCAGATGCCGGCAGCAATTTCAAGCGGCATAAAAAAAAGCAGGAGTTTTAATTGTGATATTTACAAGGAATACTAACTTTATGGAAATGAATGATCATATGGCATCAAAAAAACAGAAAACCCAGGAACACCCTACCTTGTTTGACAGGATCAGCGAAGCCGCCTCAGAACTGAAAACCGACATTGTTGCCGGCGCCACGGCGGTAACGGAAACCGTTGCTGAAAAATTCGCAGGCGTGAAAAAAAAGGTGAAGAAGAAGATTTCGGAAAAAGCGAAACCGGCGAAAAAGGCTGTGAAAAAGACTGTCAGAAAAACGGAGAAAAAAGTGGCGAAAGTTGCTAAAAAAGCAAAGTCCGCTCCGGCGAAAGCAGCCAAGAAAATAACCAAAGTGGCGAAGAAAGCAAGAGCGGTTGCAGAAAAAAAGGCATCCAAAGTGGTCCGGAAAGCAACTCCTGCAAAGAAAGGAAGGGGTAAATAGGAGGATTACAAAAAATACTGCGTGTCAGTGGAAACCAGCGGGAGAATACAATACTTCTGTATTTTTGTCCGCATACTAATAGTATTAAAATTATGAAAAACAATCGTTTACTGTTCCTTGTCGTTTTGCTTTTATCAGCAACTGCAATCAGTTCCTGCAACAGCGCTAACAGTAATAAGTCTCCGGATGCGCAGGTGCCCGACCAGCATACAGCTCAAACCTCTCTGGACTGGCAGGGTACTTATTCGGGAAATCTCCCCTGTGCCGACTGCGAAAGGATTGAGATGGAACTCACTTTAAACGATGATCAAAGCTACAGGTTGATCAGCCGGCATGTAAAAGGCAGCCAAACGGTATCGGATACCCTGCAGGGGAAATTCCAATGGCAAGGCAATAAGGTTCATTTAGAGGGGATTCCCGATAACGAAAGATCTTCCCAATTTAAGATAGAAGAAGATCAGGTAAGGTATCTTGATATGGAAGGGAATCCGGTGACTGGAAGTTTGGCTCAAAATTATGTGCTGACAAAAAACGGCAATAAGGAAGTAGAAGATAAGAGATGGCAGTTGGTGGAATTGGAAGGTAAGCCTGTAAATGGCTCGCCCAACAAGCATTTCATCATCTTCCACTCCAAAGAAGGTCGGGCGGAAGCAAAGGCCAACTGCAACACAATCTCTCTGCCCTATACCATTAAAAACAAGCTGCAGCTTAGATTCGGACAGGGGCTCACCACTTTAATGGCCTGTCCGGATAGTTTAGAACAGGAGTTCTTAAGGGTGCTGTCTGTAGTAGATAATCTTTCCTCTGACGGGAAAACGCTATCCCTTAACAGAGCCAGGATGGCGCCTTTGGCAAGATTTGAGCTCGTGGAATAATACGCCCGACACCGCTGTATCTTCCCTGCCCCGTTGGATAACGGGTTTTTGGGGATCAATAATTTCCTGTTATATCTAAAATGGGGGAATTTAAAAATAAGGAAACGTATCTTCATTATTCAAACCCATCCGAAAATAAAGAAACCAGTTCTATTAATGGATACCCAACCATCCGTAAATCCCCTACCCTACCAGGCCCGGCAAGACAATAAGTTCAGCAGGGATCAGATCAAAGTGGCGGCCACCGGCTTTGCCAGCCTTTTTTCCCTGATAGGAATAATGTTTTACGGGTTATCCTTTTTCTATGATTTTTGGGTAAGAGATATGGGATGGTCACGGGTTACGATCACTTCGGGAAGCGCATTCGGCAGGGTTACGGTATCCCTGCTGGGGTTCCTGGTGGGTGGGTTGATTGATAAATTCGGCCCCAGGAAGTTGATCCTGCTTGGCGTACTCCTGGGAGGTTTTGCTTTTATGGGGTTTGGACTGATGACGGATTTGTGGCAATTCTTTTTGTTTAGCCTGATGGCTGCGTTGGGATATATTTGCGGAGGGCCACTGCCCAACCAGGTGCTCACCACCCGGTGGTTTACGCGATCCAGGGGAAAGGCCATGGGGTTCGCTTATATTGGGGTAGGCGTTGGCGGTATGCTGGTACCCCAGATTGCCCGTTATCTGAATACCTGGTTTGGGTGGCATACCTCGCTGATCCTATTAGGCATATTAATGGTCCTCATCGCTTTTCCCGTCGCTTTTTCGGTAAAAGATGCTCCGCCGGGAGCCGTATCGGAAAAGACTGCGGTTAAGGAACCCGATATCCCGGTCAGGCAAATTCTGAAAAACCGTTCGCTCTACCTGCTGATGATCGGCAGTACCTGTTCTATAGCGGCAGTCAGCGGCACCAGCCAGCATCTGAAATTGTTTTTCAGCATTGATCTCAATTATACGCAGGAGCAATCGGCCAATTTGATCTCCATCGTGCTTTTTTCGTCCATCATCGGCAGGCTTTTTATGGGATGGATGGCAGATCGCATTCCCAAAAAATTTGTGATGATCGTCATCTACCTCCTGGTTGCGGCGGCGATACCGATGTTGTATTTTGCCCACATCCCCGGAGTGATATATGCATTTGCTTTTGTTTTTGGGATGGCATTGGGCGGGGATTATATGATCATTCCGCTTATGACGGCCGAACTGTTTGGAATAAAGGTATTAGGCAAAGTGATGGGCATTATCCTGACCACCGATGTTATTGCAGACGCCCTGTCGCCCATGCTGGTGGGTTGGATAAGAGATAAAACGGGAAGTTATTTCAGCGGCTTTGAAATCCTGATCACACTGGCTATTATTGGCACAATAGCGATTTTATTGCTTCCCCAAAAGAGAAATGCCGATCCCGTTTTGGAATAACAAATCGTAAATCTGCGAAGCAACAATTATGAAGATTGCAACTTATAATGTTAATGGAATCAGGAGCCGGTTACCGGTTTTACTCCGCTGGCTGGAAGAAACAGCCCCGGATATTGTATGCCTCCAGGAATTAAAAGCGCCCCAGGAGCAATTTCCCCTGGAGGCGATAACAGCCGCCGGATATCAGGCAATATGGCACGGACAGAAAAGCTGGAACGGCGTAGCCATCCTCACCCGCGATCTCAATATCCTCGAAACCAGGCGCGCGCTTCCAGGGGATACGGAGGATACCCATAGCCGTTATATAGAGGCGATGGTGGAGGGCATCATTATTGGGTGTCTGTATCTCCCCAATGGCAACCCGGCGCCGGGACCTAAATTCGACTACAAACTACAATGGCTGGAACGTTTTATTCGTCATACCGGGGAACTCATTGCTTCCGGGAAACCCGTTGTATTAACAGGCGATTACAATATTATTCCCACCGGGCGGGATGTATATAAGCCCGAACGATGGACAGACGACGCACTGTTTCGCCCGGAGGTACGGGAAGCGTTTCAAATCCTGCTGAAACAGGGCTGGACAGACGCTTTGCGAACCCTTTACCCGGAAGAGATCATTTACACTTATTGGGATTATTTCCGCAACGCATATGGCCGTAATGCCGGCATGCGTATTGATCATTTTCTGCTGAGCGCCGACCTGCAAACCCGGCTTATGAATGCCGGCGTTGACCGGGCAGTGAGGGGATGGGAAAAATCAAGCGACCATGCCCCTGTGTGGATCGAGTTAGGAAAATGGTAATAAAAGCTCCGTGCCCTCCCTTAGTGCTTCCAAATTTAATGCGTTTGCCAGTCTCAAATGACGGGTGCAATTCAAATTTTCGCTGGCGGACACCCGCCTGTGGACGCCATTACAGGTCTGTGAACGCCCGCCGGAATGCCACAGATGGAGCGAAAATTATTTGGGATACACCCCAAATTATCAATTAGCCGATTATCCGCATCTTTGCAGATACAAAAACAAATGAGTACAAATCACCGTTCAGATGGATTTCATACAGAGGAAAACGATGGAGAAACGTCAGTACCACCCCGGCGCCGTGGTTGGATACTTGCCGCCCTGATGATGACCATGGCGTTGGCGGCCATGGACAACACCATTGTTTCTACGGCCATACCACAGATTGTGGGCGACCTGGGAGGCTTTTCCCTGTTTAACTGGATTTTTTCCATTTACCTTCTTTTGCAAACGGTCACAATCCCATTATATGGCAAGCTGGCCGATATGTATGGAAGAAAACCGGTATTGAACATTGGCATCATTATCTTCCTCACGGGCTCCGCCGCTTGTGCATTTTCCTGGAATATGTACTCGCTTATTGTTTTCAGAGGCGTACAGGCTTTGGGCGCCGGCGCTATTATTGCAACGGTAAATACATTGGCAGGAGATATCTACGATGTACAGGAGCGCGCTAAAATCCAGGGCTGGCTTTCCAGCGTATGGGGTATCTCCGCAATTGCCGGCCCTGCTTTGGGCGGCGCTTTTGCCGAGTACGTCACCTGGCACTGGATCTTTCTGATCAACCTGCCCATCGGGATCATTTCTCTTTTGTTGCTTTATTTCTTCCTCCACGAAAACCAGGTTCCTGTCCGGCATAAGATCCAATATAAAGGAGCCCTTCTCATTTTAGGCAGCACCGGGTTGCTGATGTTTGGATTATTACAGGGAGGCGAAGCCTGGGATTGGTTGTCTGCCAAAAGTATTATTCTTTTTGTGTTGTCGGTCGTCTTAATCATTATTGCTTTCCGTATAGAAGCAAAAAGCGAGGAACCTGTCATGCCCGTTTGGATATGGAAAAACCGGGTGCTCCTGGGCGCTAACCTCACAATGATCGGCATGGGGGCAACCATGATGGCGCCCAGCATGTACCTGCCCGTTTATGCCCAGTCCGTTACCGGCGTGGGTGCTATAGCGGCGGGATTCATCCTGGCTAGTACGAGTCTTACCTGGCCGCTGTCTTCCGCTTTATCGGGCCGTCTTTATCTTCGTATCGGTTTTCGCAATACCGCGTTAGTAGGAATTATTATTGTAATCCTGGGCGCGGGGCTGTTTTCTTTCCTGCCATTTCCCGGGCCAGCCTGGATGCTTGTAGCAACGCAATTATTATTAGGAGCGGGGTTTGGTTTTATTTCCACTCCCATGATTGTGGGCGTACAATCGGTAGTGGGTTGGAACCGGCGTGGAGTGGTAACAGGCGCCAATATGTTTTCGAGGTATTTCGGACAAACCTTGGGCACCGCCATTTTTGCTGCCATTTTCAATGCAGTGCTTATAAAATCTTTACACCAGGCTCCCTCCGGACTGTTGGGTCAGCTACCCGCGGCCAACCAGGTAATTGAAACCCTGCAGTCCAAAGATACCGCTGCCGGTGTTCAGGCTTTCCTGAAGCAAACCTTTCACGCCGCTACGCATGAGGTATATACAGGACTGCTTATAACTGCCGTTATTACTTTGATCATTATCCTTTTTACCCCCTCACGGTTTACCGTAACCGAGGCAGACCCGGCGGAGGAAATAAAATGAAAGACGGTGAAAAGGGAACCCGCGGAATGTTTAATCCCTGCTTACCGGTAAATAGTAATTGCAGGCGGGGAAGACCACGATTTTATTTCCACTGTGGTAAGTATGTTAAAAGGAGAAGCCGTTCCTCCCAACTCACCTGCGTATTTTGCAAACACCACTTCTTTTATTTTTTGCTGCCGGATTACATACGAACAAAGAATACAGGGTTCCACATTGGTATAGAGGATAGCGCCTTCCACACTACCTGCTGTTTTCAGCGCATCAAGAATTGCCACCACTTCCGCATGACGGGTAAGGTCTTTCAATTGCCGGCTTCTTTCCGTCCCCTCCCCTATGATTATCCCATTCTTCACCAATACACTGCCCACGGGGCTTTCACCTTCTTTTCGGGCTATCTCCGCCAGTTCATAACAACGTTGCATAAATTCAGCATGATTCGGCATAGACATTAAAGATAAACAGGATTTCGGAATCCTTTTCTGTGAATCCCAATATTCACAAATAAAATGAATACCGGTTGAATGCGCTTACCATAGCGCTTTCCGGATCAAAAAATTCAACAAGTTCTATTTTAACAATCCGTTTATTTACGATTAGTTTTGAAATTTCAGAACTAATCATAACTTTGCCTCCCTCATTAAGACGATAACATGCAGAAAGAGGAATTAGAGGCCGAAAAGAAGCGACTGATTGAACTGTTGGGGGTTTACTTTGAACAGGAAAAGCAAAACCCGCCACTGGCTTCAAGAATCCTGGCTACGCTGATCCTGCATGGAAATCACGGTACCACTTTTGAACAGTTGGTTTCCGAGTTGGAAGCCAGCAAAGGCACCATCAGCACTCATTTAAACAGCTTGATCGCTCAACAGCGGATTGGTTATTTTACCAAGAGTGGCGACAGAAAACGTTATTATACAATTTCCGGCGATCTTATTTTTCGAAAAATTGATGATCTGCTTAATCAATGGAAAAATGAGATTGGTCTCCGGCAACAGGTTATTGCCTATAAAACCGCTTATAATCAAACTCATCCCGATGAACCTTTTTCCCTGATCATGGAAAAAGAAATGTTGAATTTTCTTCAAAATTCTGTGGCTTATTTCGGGGAACAGGCTTCAATTTATCAGACAAAAGACAAACAGAATAATTCAAAAATATTATGAAAAGGTATATTCCATTTTTAGCGTTTGGATTTTGGGTTTCCTCCTGTCAGAACAAGCCCCAAAACCACTTGTCCGGACCTCAGATCCTTTCCCTCCCGGTGATCCGGGTACCCGCTCGGGATATCGAGGGCAGCATCAGCTATCCCGTGAGTCTTGCCGGTGTAGTAAATGCTGAGGTACGTGCTAAAATTCCGGGGTACGTTACTCATGTGCTTGTTGATGAAGGCGCTTATGTACGCCAGGGTCAACCCTTGTTCCGTTTGGAAACACAGTCTCTTACGGAAGACGCCCAGGCTGCCAAAGCTACTATTGACGCGGCGCAGGTTGGGGTGGATCAATTAAAACCACTGGTGGAACAAAATATCGTAAGCCAGGTACAGTTACAAACCGCGGAGGCCAAACTGGCACAGGCAAAGGCTACCTACAAAAGCATCAGCGCTAATATAGGCTATGCGAATATCAACAGCCCTATTTCCGGTTACGTAGGCCGGATAGCCTATCGCCAGGGTTCCCTGGTTGACCCGGGAAGCCCCATGCCATTGACGACGGTGTCCAACACCAACGAAGTGTATGGATATTTTTCCATGAACGAAGCGGATTATGTTGATTTTCTTCAAAAAACCGAAGGCACAACATTGGCCGAGAAAATGACACATTTTCCCAAAGTGCAATTAAAGATGGCCAATGGTGAAATGTATGCTCATGCCGGCAAGATACAAACCGTCACCGCCCAGGTAGATCCTGCAACGGGTACCGTTAGTTTTCGCGCAACTTTTCCTAATCCCGAACACTTGATAGCAAACGGAAGCAGTGGCACCCTGGTTATACCCAGGATATTTAAGAATGTAGTTCTGGTACCGCGGGAATCCACTTTTGAGCAACAGGGAAAGACTTATGTGTTTAAATTATCAGAAGACACCACCGTATCCCCGGTGATAATTGATATTGCCGATGTGATCAATAATGTACTCGTGGTTCGTTCCGGCCTGGAAGCGGGAACCGAGATCGTCGGCCAGGGGGCAGGCACGCTGCAGGACAAGCAGAAAATAAAACCGGTGATGAAATCATTTGACAGCCTGGCAAAAAGTCCCGCGATCATTTTCCAATAATCCGTCTTATATAATTTTGTTATGTTTAAAAAATTTATCGAAAGACCGGTTTTATCAACAGTTATCTCCATCATTATTGTGATCCTGGGAATTATCGGACTTTATTTGTTGCCGATTTCCCAGTATCCCAACATTGCTCCGCCCACGGTGCAGGTAACCGCCATTTATCCCGGCGCCAATGCGCAAACGGTACTGGAAAGTGTGGTCATTCCCATAGAAGAACAGATCAATGGGGTGGAGAATATGAAATACATGACTTCCACCGCCAGTAATGACGGGAGCGCCAGGATACAAATATTTTTCAGCCAGGAAACAGATCCGGATATAGCCGCAGTACATGTTCAAAACAGGGTGGCCCGGGCTTTACCGCTGTTACCTGCTGAAGTAACACGGTCGGGCGTAATTACCCAAAAGCAGTCAACCGACGCCCTTTTGTGGTTCAACATTCACTCCAGTAACGAAGAATATAATGCCACTTTTATCCAAAACTACGCGAACATCAACATCGTTCCGGAAATACAAAGGATCAGCGGCGTGGGCGAAGCGAGGGTACTGGGGAGCAGAACTTATGCCATGCGGATATGGATTGAGCCCGATAAAATGTCGGCTTACGGATTGGTGCCCGCGGATATTGTAGCGGCTATTAATGAACAGAGCCAGGAAGCCGCGGCCGGCACCTTAGGACAAAATAACGGAGAAGCTTTTGAATATGTGATCCGCTATAGCGGCCGCTATAAAACGGCGGAGCAGTATGAAAACATTGTGCTGAAAGCATTGGGTAACGGGCAATATCTTCGGTTGAGCGATGTGGCCAAAATCCAGTTAGACGCCCAGGGATACAATGTAAGCTCCACCACAAACGGCGAGCCGGCTATTACCATCGGGATCTACCAGACCCCGGGGTCCAATGCGCATGAAATCATTCAAAATATTCATAAGCGGCTGGATGAAATGCAAAAATCTTTTCCCAAGGGGTTGAGATTAGCGGTTACTTATGATACCAATAAATTCCTCGACGCCTCTATCAGTAAGGTAACTGCAACGCTCCTGGAAGCCTTTATCCTCGTATTTATTGTTGTATTTATTTTCCTGCAGGATTTCCGTTCCACTCTGATCCCGGCCATAGCGGTACCGGTTTCTATCATTGGTACCTTCTTTTTCATCAACCTGTTTGGGTTTTCGCTGAATCTGCTGACTTTATTTGCCCTGGTGCTGGCGATCGGGATTGTGGTGGATGATGCCATCGTGGTGGTGGAGGCAGCTCATGCCAAACTGGAGGGAGGAGCCAAAAACAGTTTGGTGGCAACACAATCAGCGATGTCCGAAATTACCGGCGCCATTATTTCAATTACGCTGGTGATGGCTTCCGTGTTTATCCCCATCACCTTTATCACCGGTACCACGGGGGTATTTTACAAGCAATTTGGGGTTACGCTTATCGTCGCCATTTTTATTTCCGCCCTGAACGCACTGACCTTAAGTCCTGCCCTTTGCGCATTATTTCTAAGATCCGAGCATAAAGAGGAAAAAGGGAAAAAAGGACTCATGAAACGCTTCTATGCGGCGTTCAACACCGGCTTCAGGCATACTACAGACCGGTATGTCAGCGGGTTGAAATTTCTCTACCGGTTTAAATGGATCACGGCCATGTTTTTGTTGGGCTGCGTAGCGCTCATTTTATGGTCGGCCAATACTACTTCCAAAGGTTTTGTACCTAAAGAAGACCGGGGTACTATTTTTTGTGATGTGCAATTACCCGATGGCGCCACGATGGACCGTACCGCAGCTATTACCGAACAGATCAACCGGCTGGCGTTGACGATACCCGGTGTAAAATCGTTGTCGTTTGCCAATGGTTTCAGCCTTCTTGGCGGCGCCGGCAGCAACTTCGCGCTTTCCTTTATCAGCCTGGACGACTGGAGCAACCGTAAAGCCGACTCGCTTTCCATTGATGCCATTACTGCCAAACTGTTTGCCGCCACGGCGGGTATTCACGGTGCGAAGATCTTATTTTTCACGCCTCCAAGTATCCAGGGTTATGGCGCGGCTGAAGGTTTTCAATTTGAGATCCTGGATAGATCCGGCGGCAGTTTTTCCGACCTGGACCAGGAGTCCCGGCAATTCCTGCAGCAATTGTCGCAACGGCCGGAAATTCAATATGCCCAATCTTCTTTCAGTACCGGCTACCCGCAATACGAGATGACTGTGGACGTGCCGCGTGCAAAGGAAGCGGGCGTTACCGTCAACAGTATCCTGCAAACCATGCAGGGATACATAGGAGGGATATACAGCGCCGATTTTTCGAGGTTTGGAAAACAATACCGGGTATATGTACAATCGCTGCCACAAGACCGGGCCAATATCTCCGATTTAAACTCTATGTTCGTGAGAAATTCAAAAGGGGATATGGCGCCCATCTCCGAATTTGTAAAACTGAACCGGATCTACGGCCCGCAATCGGTTACCCGGTTCAACCTGTTTAACTCCGCTCATGTAACCGGCGCTTCCAACCCGGGCTATTCTTCGGGGGATGCCATTGCAGCCATTGAACAGGTGAAGTCCCAACTGCCTGCCAATTTCGATATAGCTTATTCGGGGCTTACGCTGGAAGAGATTCTTGCAGGCAATCAAACCATCTTTATCCTGTTGCTATGTGTTTTATTTGTGTATTTTATTTTATCCGGTCAGTATGAAAGTTATTTACTACCGCTGGCGGTAATGCTTTCTTTGCCGGTGGGGGTGATGGGCGCTTATATCAGTACCAAATTAGCGGGTTTGGAAATCAATATTTACTTCCAGATCGCTTTGATCATGCTGATTGGCTTATTGGCCAAAAATGCGATATTGATTGTTGAATTGTCCATACAGAAACGAAGAGCCGGTGAAACCATTTTTGCTTCCGCGATAGATGGCGCAAAAGTGCGTTTTCGCCCTATCCTAATGACTTCGTTTGCTTTTGTATTTGGCCTGATGCCTTTGGTTTTTGCCTCGGGGGTGGGCGCCCAGGGCGAGCGTTCCATAGGTACCGCAGCAGTTGGGGGACTTTTTATAGGCACCATCCTGGGAGTATTTGTGATCCCCATGTTGTATATGCTGTTCCAGTGGTTGCAGGAAAAGATCAGCGGCAAACCAAAAACGCTCACTCAAAAATATGAACTCTTAGATTAAGTAATGATGAAGAAGAAACAAGGAAAACGGCTCGCTGTTACAGCAACTCTCCTGATCTTTCTGTCGTCCTGTTATGTGGGCAGGCAGTACCAGCGGCCGGAATTAAATACAGATGATCTATATCGTACAGACGCGTTGGTGGATAGCGCTTACCTTGAAATGGACAGTGTTTCGATGGCTGATCTTTCCTGGCAAAACCTGTTTGCCGATCCGTTGCTGAAGCAATACATTCAAACCGGCTTGACTAACAATATTGATATCCGCATAGCGCTTAAAAATATTGATATCGCCAATGCTTATCTGAAACAGGCGGGAGCAGCATTCGGGCCTTCTGTTTATGCTAATTTAAACTATGGTATAGCGCACAACTCAAAAAACGGCGGGGCTGCCGTGACAGATGTCAACCAGTTTCAATTAGGCGCTAATCTTTCCTGGGAGGCCGATATCTGGGGAAAGTTAAAAAGTGGCGAACGTGCTGCCTCTGCTAACTATCTTCAAACGGTGGAAGCCCATAAAGCCGTTAAAACAAGATTGGTTGCGAATATCGCCTCCCTGTATTACCAGCTTGGCGCGATAAGTGACCAGGTCTCAATTGCACAGGAAACCATCGTTTCCAGGGACAGCAGCCTGATCACCACCAAAGCATTAAAAGTGGCCGGCCAGGTAACCGAAGTAGCGGTGAAGCAAACGGAAGCCCAGCTATATGACGCACAACTGATCCTCGTGAACTTACGCGAGCAGGAAAGATCGCTGGAGAACGCTTTTTGTATGCTGCTGAATGAGCCGCCTCATTCCATTGACAGGAATGCTTTAAGCCAGCAGGAGATCAACACGCCGTTGAGAACAGGCGTTGCGGCCCAACTGCTGGCCAATCGCCCGGATGTAAGACAGGCAGAGTACGGTCTCATCTATGCCTTTGAACTGACCAATGTAGCTAAGAGTAATTTTTATCCGTCACTAACCATCAGTGCGGGAGCAGGTTTACAGAGTCTGGACATAAAAAACTGGCTGGATATCAATTCCCTGTTTGCCAATATTACCGGTGGTTTATTACAACCTATTACCAACCGAAGACAAATTAAGACCGCTTATGCCGTATCTCAGATGCAACAGGAGCAGGCTTTATTGAATTACGAGCAAATATTACTTCAGGCCGGTAACGAGGTTTCCAATACTTTGTTCGATTATCAGTCGCAAACAAAAACGATTGATCTGGAAAAGAAAAAATATGATGCCTATAAAACAGCTGTGAATTATTCTGAACAGCTTTTGATCAACGGGTTGGCCAATTACCTGGAAGTATTGACGGCCAGGCAAAACGCGTTGGCCACCCAACTGAATCTTGTGAATACAAGGTATGCCCAACTTCAGTCCATCGTTAATTTATACGAAGCATTAGGCGGAGGCTGGCAATAGCCGGAACTAAAGTTGAGGGATAGGCGAAACCTGACAACCCATCACTTTCCCGCCGGAGTTCAACACCGCAGATGCTCCCCTGCTTGTTTCATTCCTCCAGGTAATTGAGGTCTTTATTAAAACTTTCCCGCAGGCGGCTAAGTGCAAAAACGGCGATCAGCGTCAGTGCCAGGATCATGATATAGCCGGCGGTGATAATATTGGAACGCTTTACGAAAAACTCGAAAAGAAAAGTACTGGGAATAAGGGCCCCGCGTACAAAATTAGGTGCCGTGGTGGTTACCGTTGCCCGGAGGTTGGTGCCAAACTGTTCGGAAGCAATGGTTACGAAGGTGGCCCAGTAGCCCACACTCAGCCCCATAAAAAACGCCAGCCAGTGAAATCGCGTTTCCGTTATGCCGGTGCTGCCCAGGTACAAAGCGGAACTAACTACAATGCCTACCTGGAATATAAAAACCGCCAGTTTTCTCGATTTGGTGACCTGTGCCAGCAAACCTGCCAGGAGGTCGCCGAGGGAGATACCGATATAGGTATATAGGATGCCTTTTCCGGCGCTTAGGGTAACGGGCGCCTGGAGCGCCTTGCCAAATTCCGGCGCCTGGGTTACGAATATGCCCACCACAAACCAAATGGGCAAGCCGATCAGCAGGCAATAGACGTAACGCCAGAACCTGGACCGGTTGGTAAACAACATGCTCAGTTTACCTTTAGCAATATGTGGCGAAACCGATTTTTTGTAAATACCCGATTCAAAAGTGCCCACGCGCAGCAGCAGTAATAATATGCCAATGCCACCGCCTACCATATACGCTTTTCGCCAGGCAAAATGCTCCGCTACATAAAATGCCGCCACCGCTCCCAATACACCTACCGTGGCGATCAGCATGGTGCCGTAGCCCCGCTTATCCTTGTGCATGCTTTCGCTGACCAGCGTTACCCCGGCGCCCAATTCCCCCGCCAGCCCGATCCCTGCTATAAACCGGATGATGGCATAACTATGCAGGCTGTGTACAAAAGCATTGGCTATATTGGCGAATGAATACAACAGGATGGAGCCAAACAGCACCTTGATCCTGCCAAACTTATCTCCTATGATACCCCAGATAATACCACCGATCAGCAGTCCGCCCATCTGCATATTCAGCACATACTCCCCTCCTCTTCGCATAGCCTCTTCCGGTATGCCGATATCCCGGAAACTCTGGATCCGGACGATGGAAAAAATCACCAGGTCATATATATCCACAAAATAGCCCAGGGAGGCAACGAGAATAATAAAGATTACATTTCTTCCGGAAGCGGCGGTTGAATCTGACATCGGTTTGGTTTAAGGAGATAAATGTAAATATTTCTCCTCTCAGAATCTCAAAATTGTGTTTGTTTATTCGCCACGTCCCATCAACTTAGCGCTTATACTTTCGACTTTTATCTGTGTAGGGACGTCGCGGAGAAGGGAAAACTGTAGTGTTTTGGAAGTTACTTCCCGCACAAATAAATCTTTACCCCGGCACCAATAGCTATTGCCTGTAAGGACGTTGTTTTTTTCTCAAATGGTAGTGCCATAAAAGTCTTGTAATCAAAAGTCTTGCCGTCCACAAGAGCTTTGGTTGCATCTTTTTCCAGATAGGAAGCGCTACTGCCAAGTGTTGTGAAAAACTGGGGGTGTATAAAAACACTCGTATTTCGACTTATGGCATAGCTAATATGAATTCCTGTTTGGAGCGACGGCGCAGTCTTGTTTCCAGAAAATTTTGCAACGCCAGTTTCGTCATCCACCTTGCCTGAACGTCCGGTTATGCCTACAATCTGTTTAGGAATTTTTATAAAGGAAACACCAACTTTTCCATAGAGATCTGCATATAGTTTGCTTTTTCCAAAGCGGATGACCGGACCTGCGTTTAAGGTGATAAGACTCCATCTTGGAGAGCCAACGCTATTTTCCATATTTTCAACATAATATTTCGGCAAGTCAGGCGAACTATCGTAAGATAATTTTAGTGAGTAATAGGTTACCCCGGCAGAAACACGAATGTTTTGGGTTATACTTTTTGTTAATTCAACTGCTGCACGAAACCCACTTCCCGCATGAACATTCCTGCCTTCGCTTAAGCCGGCATCTATATTAAATTCGATGCAATTGTTATTTCCGGGATTGGTTATGATCCCAGCGTTGTAATTGCTGTTTTGTCTATTGCTTCTGGTGGTATTGAAGTCCTGCGCTTCCTGCCGTTTTGGAACACTATCGGCGTTAGCAGGATTGCTATTCCCCGTACCGGTTGCGATCCCAGCGTTGTAATTGCTGTTTTGTCTGTTGCTTCTGGTGGTATTGAAGTCCTGCGCTTCCTGCCGTTTTGGAACACTGTCGGCGTTAGCAGGATTGTTATTCCCCGTATCGGTTGCGATCCCAGCGTTGTAATTGCTGTTTTGTCTATTGCTTCTGGTGGTATTGAAGTCCTGCGCTTCCTGCCGTTTTGGAACACTGTCGGCGTTAGCAGGATTGCTATTACCCGTATCGGTTGCGATCCCAGCGTTGTAATTGCTGTTTTGTCTGTTGCTTCTGGTGGTGTTGAAGTCCTGTGCGGTTGAAACTACATTTTTGACTGGTTCTTTTTTATTATTCCCACTCTTTGGCTTGGATTGTTTTTCCGTTTGTGCAAGCAAATTCGCGGACATAATCAAAAATGTTCCTGTAATTAATAATGCAACCCTACTCATTGTGTGTATCTTTATAATGTAGATTTAAGGCCTTCACAAATCCATCGAACCCGATAATTAATAAACGCAGGATAAAAAGCTGTAGTATTATACCCGCTAAATATATTGATGTATAGGGTGTCATAAAGATTTATTTATCCATAAACCTTGTTTAATGAATTGCTTATTCGTCTCCTTTTAACCCTTCGGATTTTTCGCAGTCAGGAAATGGTGTGAATGGGGAGATAGCGGAAAATCTCCTCACGAGGTCGCATGGCTCTGAACTATTGCTTAGATGGGGATCTCGGCGCAACGTAAACCAACAACCAACCCATCTCCTTCACTATAACATCTCCCACCGGTCTTGTGTTTAGCCGGGACATTGTGTTTGTTTATTCGCCACGTCCCATCAACTTAGCGCTTATACTTTCGACTTTTATCCATTGGGAGAAGTATCCCTGAACCGGCCAGAACTTTAATGGGCGCATTTAAAATTCCCCCTGCACTCAGGTGCAACAAAGCAGAATACACCATTTTAATTTATTGAAAATGAATTAGTTAATGACGGTGTATATATAATTGTCACCGGTTGGTGAGGACACCAACCGGGGCAGCCAGCCGTGGGCGGTGTCTCCGCCGCCCGCATCGACAAGCGCGACAATTGTAAATACACCCAGTACAATTATATTAAATTTTTCTGTAAAACTTGTAGTTTGTCTTAGCTGTTGATTTGCAAACGACTATAAGCGTTTAGAAACGTTTACAGTCGGTAGGAGAGCAGAAATCGGGGAGTTACAGGCAAGCGTAAAAAGACTGAGCAACCCTGACAGTGACGACTGAAAAACGGAGACTTTGCAACCTGACAATTAAGCGGACTTTTAACTGGACAGTTCTTTAACAACTTGACACAGACCAACGAGCCGACACTCAAAGCCGACCCGAATGTTTTTAAAATTTTTGCCCACCCGCATTTTTAATTTTTTCTTACCAGCCGCACATTTAGCACATTTGGTTTTGCCCGACACACAAGCCCGACCCTTCGCAAAACCAAAAGAGCTAAATTTTTGCCAACGCACGGACGGACAATCGGAAAATAATACTTACTTTTGACCAGTTTTGTCAAAACACATATTGTCTTATGAATAGCTTCGGTGACATAATCAGAAAAGCAAGAGAAGAAAAAGGATTGTTCCTTCGACAGGTAGCTGCCGAAATGGAAATTGACCAAGCTATTATCAGCAAGTTTGAACGTGGCGACAGGAAGCCGACCAAAGAACAGGTTTTGAAGTTTGCCAAATTCTACAAACTGGACAAGGAAGAACTTTTGGTTGCGTGGCTGAGTGACAAAGTTGCTTATGACTTACAAGACGAAAATTTGGCTGACAAAGTGCTGAAAGCAGCGGAACAGAAAATTAAATACAAGAAAAAGTAATGCTTCACTATATCATACAACAAAAGAAAAACGAATGGTTGCAGTCTGACGACTGCACCATTCGTGATTTAGTTAAATATATCCGTGACAAGGGACATTTGCGTGATACGCAAATTGAAGCAATTGAAACTTATTTGTTCCTGAAAATTCAAGGACAAAACAAACCGCTTTGGCAACTTTTTTCAGAGGGCTTTTTCACCAACGGAACTGACCTTGCAAAACTTGACATCAACCAAATTGCAAGAGAGTATTTAACTCAAAATAAAAATGCTTTTGCACTCTTTGACTTTGCAAGACAGAAAAACGGTAACGGAACATATATCCCTGAACTGGAAAAACTAATCAAAGCAAATCCCGCTTCGTTAGATTATGACACCATCATTAAAAGCATTTTTTACAATGTAAACTATGCCGACTATTTAATGAGCTTGCCGATGGGAGCAGGTAAAACCTTCCTGATGGCTGCTTTCATTTATCTTGACTTGTATTTTGCCGACAACGAACCCGAAAACAAGGCATTTGCACATAATTTTTTAGTGCTTATTCCCTCGGGCTTGAAATCTTCCATTGTTCCGAGTTTAAAAACGATTGAAAACTTTGACCCTTCTTGGGTATTGCCCGAACCATCAGCAAGCAACCTGAAAAAATTGTTGAAGTTTGAAGTTTTGGACGAGCAGAAAACAGCAAAGAAAAGTAACAAGGCAAGAAACCCGAATGCTCAAAAAGTAAATGCTTGTTTGCCTAATCCATTCGGGCAAGTGTTTGTAGTGAACGCTGAAAAAGTGATTTTGGAAAGTTTCAAATTCAATGCACAAACAGAACTTGAATTAGACGAAGAAGAAAAAGACACAACAAACGACCTGAAACGATTATTCGGTCAAATCCCGAATTTATCCATCCTCATAGATGAAGTTCACCACGCAGCAACAGACGACATCAAATTAAGGCAAGCAGTTAATTACTGGCACAGCAAAGGAAATATCACAACCGTTTTAGGTTTTTCGGGAACACCTTATTTGCAAAGTGCTGAAAAAATCAAAGCAGACGATTATGAGTTTAAATTCTCTCAAATCACCAATACAGTTTATTACTATCCGCTTGTAACAGCAATTAGGAAATTTCTAAAAACACCAACAGTAAAAATCGGGCAAAACCTTGACCGTTTCCAAATTATTAAACAAGGCATTGAGGATTTCGACAACCAATACAAAAACAAGGTTTACGAAAACGGAACTATTGCAAAAGTCGCTATCTATTGCAGCAATATTGAAGTATTAGAGGAAGAAGTTTATCCGTTCCTTACAGGTGAATTGAAAATAAATCCCAATGAAATTTTACGCTTTCACAAAGGAAACAAAGCACATCCACAACCCGAAGGAAGCGAGTTAGAGTTTCGTTCATTGGATTTACCAATCTCAAAGAAGCGTTACATTCTTTTAGTTCAGGTTGGAAAAGAAGGTTGGGATTGCCCAAGTTTAACAGGCGTAATACTTTCTCAAAAGGGCGACAGCCCTCAAAATATGGTCTTACAGACTTCTTGCAGGTGTTTACGCCAAGTGGACAAGGACAAAGAAGAAACCGCTTTGATTTGGCTGAACAAAGACAATGCTGATACGCTGAACAAACAACTGAAACAGGAGCAAAACACAAGCATTGAAGAACTGAACAGCACTAAGCGAACTGGAAAACCTGAGACCATTGACAGACATTCCCGAATGGACTTTTTGCAATTGCCGAAAGTGGATTTCTATCAAATGAAAGTAACCTATCAGGCAATTGATGAAGAAGAAACACCGAATACAAAAGCTAAACTAAAAGCTTTGCTTAAAAACATTCACAATTTCAAAGCATCTGCCCTGATAACAACCAGCGACATTGCCAACATTGACACAGGAGAAATTGATGTTATCAATGAAACAGGAATTGCATTTGCCAATTTCAATCAATGGCTTTTTGAAATTTCAAGAGAAAGTTTCGGTTTGATTTCAGAAGAATTGTTGCATCAATATGATAGCGAACTGAACGAAATATTTGAAACCGTTTCTTATGAAAAAAATGGTCAGCATTTTTTCAATGAATTATACGACCTGCACACCATTCAATCAAAAATCCGCTTGGCTTTCAGCATCAAACGGGATTTACAAACCGATACAGAAGTAATTCCTAAGCAAGCCGAATTATTGATTGCAGAACGATTGACAGAGGTAGAGAAGAACGCAAGGCTTTATCCGAATGAAGCAGACACATTGAAAATTCTGGAACTTGATAAATCCAATGCAAGCGTAAGCATTGATACTGCTGAAATCGAAAAAGCGTATCAACTTGTAAAGAACACATTGGAGCAGCAAGGCTTGGGAAATATGGTTCCTACCTATGAAAGCTTCAAAGCAGATAAAGATTACTCACTGCCAGTAAAATCTAAAAATCATTCTTTTCACTATTTACCATACAACTTTGGCGGAAGCGGAAGCAGTGGTTTTGAAATTGAAACACTTCAAAAAGCCTTGCAGTTAGCCGATTTCAAAAACAAGGAATTGGAGATTTACTATAACGGTGAACGTGGTTTGACCGAGTTTGTAATTAACTGTTTTGCCAAAGAAGGCAGGTATTGGAAAAATGTTGGAAAATACACCACCGACTTTTTGGTTGTGAAGCGGACGGCAAAAGATAAAATTCACAAAGCCCTGCTTATTGAAACCAAAGGTTCTGTTTATGCAGAGGATAAAGTGTTTCAGAAAAAGAAAAATTATGTGGAGACTGAGTTTTTGAAACTAAACAAAGAAAAATTTGGCTATCAGCGTTTTGATTTCCTCTATTTGGAGGATAGCAAGGACATTGCAGCCAACATCACCAAATTGAATAACAAGATTAACCAGTTTTTTAACGATTAAGATATGCCAGTAAAATACATTCCATATTATCCAAACACGGTTGAAGGACAAGCCATTTTGGACAACATCACCCGAACACAACGTGTATTGCGATACCGTGAAAATGATAAAGTGTATGACCGCATTAAAAGAGGTATGCCTTACTATGAAGTTGAACCCATTGAAACGGTAGGCAAGCCTTCTGAAAATTTCGTAATTCGTGGAGAGTGTATTTCGGCTTGTGCCTACTTGAAAGAGCAAGGCATAAAAGTGGACTTGGTTTACATTGACCCACCATTTGCCAGCGGTGCAGATTATGCAAAAAAGGTGCATTTAAGAAGAAATCCAAAATTGGCTGAAAAAGTTGCAGCAGCAGAACAACAAATGGATATTGAAGAACTCAAGGCATTTGAGGAAAAAATGTATGGCGATATATGGCAGAAAGAAGATTACCTGAATTGGATGTATGAGAACTTAATGGCGATTAAGTCAATTATGAGTGATACCGGAAGTATCTATGTTCATTTGGATGGAAAAATTGGGCACTATGTCAAGATTTTATTAGATGAAGTATTCGGTGAAAGCAACTTCAAGAATAATATAGTTTGGTGCTACTTTGGATTCAAAAGAAAAACAACAAAAAAATTTCCACAAAAGCACGATGATATTTTTTACTATGTCAAAAATGATGATGATTATGTTTGGAATCTACAAGTGCGGCCTCATAGTGAAGAATATAAGGAGCGGTTTAAAACGGACGAAAATGGTCGAAAATATCGTGATGATGTGAACCCAACTGGTGGTGGGTCGAGAATAATATATTTAGACGAATCTGAAGGCGATATTATTGAATCCTTTTGGACAGACATTCCGCCAGTAAATCCAGTTGCCAATGAGCGACAAGATTATGCAACTCAAAAACCA
The DNA here is from genome assembly GCA_023957125.1 of Chitinophagaceae bacterium. Classification (GTDB taxonomy): domain Bacteria; phylum Bacteroidota; class Bacteroidia; order Chitinophagales; family Chitinophagaceae; genus Agriterribacter. Next base: position 69,511 of record JAMLHL010000002.1, on the reverse strand, counting down.
GAAGCTCTACTACAAAGAATTATTAACGCAAGTAGCGAGAAAGAAATGGTAATTGCCGATTTCTTTGGTGGTAGTGGTGTTACATCAAAAGTTGCAAATGATTTAGGGCGGAAATTTATTCACGTAGATGTTGGAATTAACAGCATACAAACGGTAAGAGACAGGTTAATAGAGGCGAAAGCCGATTTTCAAATAATGGAAATCAAAGACGGAGTTAGTTTATTCCGTAATCCACAACAAACTATGGACAAGTTGGCAACCATAATTCCCGGTTTGCAAAGGAATGTTTCAGGCATCGGTAATTTTTGGTTTGGAGCTATGACAGAAGCAAAGTTGGGAACAGTCCCAGTATATGTGCCTAACCTGCTCAATACACAGGAAAAAGTTTTAGACATTCCGACCATTAACACCATTATCAATCAGGAATTACAAAATTTGGAAGTCAACGCCAAAAAAGTAATTGTTTATTACATTGACATTGACGACCAAAAGGCAGTAGAAAAATTCATCAAAGAAAACAACGCCACCGAAATTGAAGTAGAACTCAAAGACCTGAAAAACCTGCTTCACGAAATTGTGATTGAGGATATTGTAGATTTTAATACCACAAAAACCAAAGAGGGCTACGAAACCGAAATTACCAAATTCATTAGCGACCGACTTATTCAAAAAATCAATGAGTTCAACCAAAAAGGCAACCTGCAATCCTTAACCAAAGGCAAAAAGTTTGAACCTATCAGCATCAGCGAAGAAGGTTTGGAACTGATTGAACTTATTTCATTGGATTGTGAAAATTCAGAAGGTCAATGGCAAAGCAGCACAGAAATCAAGATTGATAAACTTGGTTTTGTGATTAAGGACGGAACCAAAACAAAAGAATTTTGGGACGGAAAAATTGCAAGCGATAAAAAACCCAAAAGAATAAAAATCAGGAATATCAGTGGTGATGAAACGATAAAGGAAATTGAGTAACCAAAAAGTAATTTAAAGAGATATGGAATTTTTCGGCATAGATTGGAATGAAAAGCACATACTGAAAACAAACACCAAACTTGTTTGCACTTCTGATATTGGAGAAATCAATGCGGAAGAATTGAAAAAAGAGGTCGAACCTTGGCTTTCTGCCATCTTTCAAAGTGAACATCTATCATTACTCATTGGAACAGGTTTAACAAGTGCAGTTTCTTTTACCGCAGGTGTAATACCACAAGAAATGTCAAGGCTTGCACTTGAAAACGGACTTAGTGCCAAGATTAAGGCGAAAGCTGATGAAACAGCCCAAAAGATGAATCGTGGCGAAGCGAATATCGAAGATGATATTCGTATTGCGTTGGAACTAATTAATGGCTTAAAAATTCTTGATGATGGGCGACACACCGATTTAGAAACAGAACTAAATACCAAGTTACTTGCTTTCATAAAATTAATTCTGAAAACAGAACGAGATTTTATTAGCAAACTGAAAACAGATGATGAAAAAGGAATTCTTGCTTTCAACCTGCTGAAAAGTTTTATTCTAAGCTTTACAAGCAGAGCTGCATCAAGAGAACGACTTAATTTATTCACAACAAATTATGACAGGTTTATTGAATTGGCTTGTGATGAAACAGGGGTATTATTATTGGACAGATTTAAAGGGAAAATACAACCGATATTCCGAAATACACGACTTGAATTAGATTATCATTACAATCCGCCAGGTATCAGAGGGGAACCCCGATATGTTGAAGGTGTTGCCAGAATTACAAAATTGCACGGTTCTATTGATTGGAAATTCACAGGAGATAAAATCATCAGGTCGCTTTTACCTTTTGGTGCAACAGATACTCATCCTGAAATACCTTCAAATGTTACTGAACAAGTTGTAATTTACCCCAATTCATCAAAAGATATTGAAACTGCATTTTATCCGTATGCTGAATTATTCCGTGATTTTTCGTCCGCAATTTGTCAACCAAATTCGGTAATCATTACTTACGGATATGGGTTTGGCGACAGTCATATTAACAGAGTGATTGAAGATATGCTTACAATTCCATCTACTCATTTGGTTGTGATAGCTTGGGATAGGAATTACGCAAATGAAGGAGACCCTGTAAATTTTGGTTCATCGAGAGAACGAATAGTAAAATTTTTAGAAGACAAAAATTCGGCACAATGCACTTTACTAATAGGCGAACATTTCGCAGACCTTAAAAACCTTGTTGAATTTTATTTGCCGAAATCTGCAATTGACCGATTGACAGTTAAAATGCAAAAACTGAAAGACAATAGAGGTGACCGAAATAAGGGTGAAGATAATTCAGTAAACGATAATAAAGGTGAGGAATGAGCAACATTAACCAATACGATTACGACCATTTAAGAAATCTGACAATCGGAACGGTTGATTATGTTTCACCGAATGAAATAAAAGTGATGCTTGATACATCAGCACCACAAAACACCGCATTGAATACAGGCACTCCTTCCCTTTTTCCGAGAATTAACGGATTTGTATTAATTCCTAATGAAGTTGGTGCATTAGTTGGTTTAATCAGTTGGATTGGAGTTGAACACAGCCAATATCCCAAACGAAAGGGTTACAAAGATTTTGATTTAATTGATTTGCCTTTCCCATTGCGGAAGATGTCAATAACACCAATGGGAACATTAAAGCAGGAAGGTAAAATTGAAGATAAAACTTACAAGTTAGAAAGAGGCGTTTACAGTTTCCCTTCAATCGGGGATACTGTTATACTTCCAACTGACATTCAATTAAAATCAATAGTTGAAAACAAGGAGAAAAATTCAGTCGTAAAAATAGGCATTGCCCCCATTGCAGGAAATGCAGAAGTAAAAATAAATCCTGATAAACTTTTTGGCAGACACGTTGCAATACTTGGAAATACTGGAAGTGGAAAATCTTGCAGCGTAGCAGGTGTAATAAGATGGTCGCTTGAGGAGGCTTCTAAAAGCTTACCTGAAGGGCAAAAGTTAAATAATCGTTTTATCATTCTTGACCCGAATGGAGAATATACAAATGCCTTTGATGACCTGAACTCCGATATTAAAAAATTCAAGGTTGAATTAACAGAAGCGGAAAAGGCAACTTTCAAAGAACTGAAAGTTCCTGCTTGGTTGTGGAATAGCTATGAATGGAGTTCATTTTCCAATGCAAGCGGAAGAACACAAAGACCAATATTAAGACGAGCATTAAGAGAATTACGTTCTGGTGAAACAGATGGAATTTCGGATTTTCAAACAAGAGCAAGAAGTCATTTTTCAAGTTGCTATGCCTCTTTAAGAGTTGATTTGTCAACAAGTTCAAATTATAAAGATAGTGCTACTGCTTTTGGTAATAAGCTTTTGAGCATAGTTTCTGATGCAAAATTATTTGAGAGTAATTGTGAGGATGGGGAATTGAAACCTAAGTTTATTGACCTTGCGGATGAAATTTCTGGAATTGCTGCTTCAAAGTATAAGTCATTTCAAAAGGGACAGGAATTAGTCGAATACTATGTTTCCTTTTCGAGAGAGGATGTCGAAATTTCTTTAGCAGCTATCCAAAATCTACTCGACAATTTCGGAGGACTTAAAATTTCAATAGGTCCAAATGAAGACACTCCAATACCATTTGAAGTAACAGCAATACCTGACCACGTTGAAAGACTTTCACAAGAGGCTGGTGTAATTCAATTTGTTGACTTCCTTATAATGCGTATGAGGTCAATGCTGTCAGATACAAGAATGAACAAAATTATTGCTGACGATAAGGAAGTATCATTAGAGAATTGGCTTGATAAAACAATTAATGGTATTTCTATAATTGACCTGTCTCTTGTTCCCTCAGATATTACACATCTTTTGGTTTCAGTTATTTCAAGAGTAGTCTTTGAATCACTTCAACGATACAGAAGAACGCATAACCAATTATTGCCAACAGTTATTGTTATGGAAGAAGCACACAACTTCATAAAGCGATATAATGAAAGTTCTGAGGAAATTTCTGCTTCCCAACTTTGCACGGAATCATTTGAAAAAATTGCAAGAGAAGGTCGAAAATTTGGATTAAGTCTGACATTATCCTCACAAAGACCATCAGAACTTTCTCCGACAGTTCTTTCTCAATGCAACACTTTTTTACTTCATAGAATTGTAAACGACCGTGACCAAGAATTAGTAAGACGTCTTGTTCCTGACAACATTGGCGGTCTTTTACAGGAACTTCCAATTCTTCCGACAAGAAAAGCGATTTTATTAGGTTGGGCATCACCACTTCCGATACTTGTTGAGATGAACGAACTCAAGCCCGAACACAGACCTAAATCTGACGACCCAGACTTCTGGGATGTTTGGACAAGAGCATCAGAACGAGAAGTAAATTGGAAAGACCTTTCTGACGATTGGCAAAGTTTAAATAAAGAAGAAGAACCAAAAGAAGAAGAATAAAATGCCGACCCTTCACAGTCATACACATTGGCAAGCCCCGCAAGCCGACACACAAGCCAAAGCTTGCCAAAGAGTATGCCTGTCCCACGCTGAAAAGAAAAAATTAAAAATTCCCTTCCCTTCTAAAAATTTTAAAAACGCCAACTCACAAACCGACACAACAACATTCGGACAGTTGGTTGCAAAACTCAATAAGGACAAGGATTACAAGACACGGACGACAAGAACGCCAGCCTGTAACACGGGTTTGGCGGCAATGGCGGGTGACGTGGTAAATTCAACATTTGTGCATCTAATAAACTATAGTGCTTGGGGACAGGTAAGTGCTTCTAAACCGCCACTGCGCCAAGCCCGAAACCGTTAGCAGAAATAGCAACTAAACTCGTCTCCTAAATAAAATTTCTCGAATTATTTTTTTTCGAAATCATCTTGTATCTTTGTATGGAAACAACTAAGAGTTAAATGAATAAATTTGAAGTGATTTTTTTGACTGAAGCAAGGGAGTTTTTATTACAATTGGACGAAAAAAGTCGAGACAAAATTATCTTCAATATTGACAAGGCAAAGGTCAAAAATGATAATGAGTTATTTAAGAAATTGAAGGGGGAAATTTGGGAGTTTAGGACATTATTCAACAAAACGCATTTCAGAATATTTTCTTTTTGGGACAAAGAAGATAAACAACAAACTTTGGTCTTAGCAACTCACGGAATTGTAAAGAAAACAGGGAAAACACCTGAAAAAGAAATTGAGAAAGCAGAACAAATCAGATTGAAATATTTTGAACTTAAAAATATCAGAAAAAATGGCAACAAAAAATAAAGAATTAAAAATGTTTAGTTTCGACCAAATAAAAGACGAATTTATTGGTGAGATTGGGACTGAAAAGAGAACTCAATACGAACAAGAACTTCAATTAGAAGTATTGGGAGAAATGATAAGAAAAGTCAGACTTGAGCGAAATTTAACACAAGAAGAACTTGGAAAGTTGGTTGGAGTGCAACGTGCACAGATTTCAAAACTTGAAAACAACACGACTAATGTAACAATGGAAACTATATTGAAAGTTTTTGGAGCATTAAAAGCAAAAGTAAATTTCAATGTAGAACTAATGAACAACAAAATACAAATCGCTTGATGAGAGCTACTTCTGCCAACAAACAAATTGGCAATAGAGCCGGTGAGGTATTTCTATTGGGCTTTTGTGAAAGGTTGAACCATAGTAATACTATTCAACGTTTTGCTAAAAATCGGCTCCATCGCCAATTTGTAAACCTATTTTTCAAAATGGCAATTTTTTATTCCCTTTGATTTACAGTTCTTGTTCTATTGACAGAATTAGAGTTGGGAAATCAAAAGACGGAAAATTGCTTGTCCGAAATTTTGTAGACGAAAGCGGAAATTTATTGTTTATGAAAACATATAGTTTAGACGAACTGACCGACAAATACATTGGTAAAAAAGGAACTCAAAAACGTAACGAATTTGAGAACGAATTACGACTTGACTTACTTGGACAAACTATAAAACAAGTTCGCCTTGAAAGAAATTTGACACAAGAACAACTGGGCGAATTAGTGGGCGTGAAAAAAGCTCAAATTTCAAAAATTGAAAATAGTGCAACTGATGCAAGGTTTGCAACCATACTCAAAGTTTTCAAAGCGTTGGACGCAAAAGTGAATTTTAACGTGGAACTAAAAGGTGGAAAATTCGCTTACTAACCTTGCCGAACGCACAACAAAAGGTTTGGCGATGTGGTGGCAAAAAATAGCCTGGCATTAGTTACACCAACGTTCAGAGATTTGCCCTTGCAGTTATCGCACAAGAGGTATGTAAAACCCTAATTGGCTACTTTTTCTATTTTTCCGCAGGCGATGGGTAAAGTTACCTGGGCAGGGATATCTCCTACTGAAGCCACGGAAGCCGGTAATTTTGTGTCTGTTGGCACACCATGAATATACAATACCCTCCGGTCTAAATGCAATGCCGAATCTCCGAAAGATTTGGCAAATGCGCCTTCCAGTTGGGACAGCGGCACTTTCACTTCATACTGATAGGAACCATCTGCACCGGATCGGGGATAGGTATCGCTACCCAACTGCATGTCTGCCGGCCGGGCGTTGAAAGGGACCATCGTAGTGCCGGATACGGGTTCCGTTTCTGTTACATCCACTATGCCATCTCCGTTTTTATCCTGCTCAGCCGAGGCGCAGGTGGCCACGCTGTCGTTTACAAAGCCGTGAAAGTGTTGCCAGTGTTCCATCTCCGCGGGTGCGTTCTGAACGTTGATAACGGCAGTTAAAGTGTCTCCGGAAATAATAAAACGAGCCGTACCGGTGGTTTGCGTTTTAGTGATATCGGCATTCAGTGATTGAAGCCGGGCTTCATACACTTCTTCCGGAGCGGTTTGAGCAACAGTATCTTCTTCCTTTTCCTGTGAGCCGTTACAACCCGAAGCTGCCAGGGCGAAAGCACCCAACGCCATAAAAATGTAATTTGTTTTCATGATTTAATTGAAATATGAGTGATAAAATAATTTACTTATAACCGGAATTCAAAAGGTACAAGGAAGTAATAAGATGAGGCTTCTGATTAAGGTAAAACAAAATGTGAATCGGATCAGGCAATAAAATTAATAAAAAATTGAACATGAAGAAAGTGGGTTAGTAGAAGGGTATAATATTTTTCTTAGGATGAACCACATAATTTTAAGTTAAGGCTGATTGTATTTCGTATGCCGGAACTATAGTTGAACAAAGAACCAAAGGTGGAAGAACGTCTTCCGTCGGCCCGCATTTTTACATAAACTACCTGTGCGATTGTTTTTTATGATGATGGTTCCATTATTCTGTGCGACCAGATGTGTTGGGCAATTCCGTTTTCTTGATTCCAAGGCTACCAAATTTTGGTAAACAGACAAGCCGTCTTTTCCAAATGTTTCAAGTTTTGGTTTCAGGTTTTAGTGTGGATGTGTTCCGGTAAAATTGTCTCCAACGGATCTATTTACGCTATCCTTTTTGACAAAAACCCGGTGGGAAGAAGTTGCTTTAACAGGCTTGCAGGTTCTACGGGTACGGTGGCGGATATAGCTTTTCCTGCGAGGTGCCGCTTATGCAAATGCACATAAGGACAGACTTCAGTATTCACTAAAAATAATTCAAGGGGTGCTTCGGCAGTTCCTCCTAATCCTAAGATCCAGATCAACGGCCGGTCGGTTTCTCCTTTATAAGATCCCACCGGCAGCATTTTTGAAAACGTGAAACTATTGGCTATGAACCCGAAATGATATTTACATGCTACGTGAAATTCAAAACCGCTGGTATTGTCCCGCAGCAGCAGCCGGTTGGTTAATATCTTTTTAGGAAACCGCCCGGTGTTTTTAAAATATCCGGTCTGCGGGATACAGGTATATAGTCCGGAAGGGAACAGGTGGTTTAAAACAAAGTTTTCAAACAGGTGATCTTTTGAAATCCGGGCTGGAATTTCAAAACTGTTGTATCGGGGCTCGGGGGGAATAAAGGCTACCATAAAATGACCGGGATTAAAAATTACAAACCCTGATCCTTCATGAATATTGCACGGGCAACAAATTTTAGCTTAGGTTAATCCTGTTTTTGCGCTTCATTCATTATTGAGGAGGCGACCGGCAGGTTTTCCCGGGTTTTAAATGATCTTTACACGGGGCTTTGGTTATCTTTGGAACGCTGTAACCCGGACACAGATCATGAAAGGCGTTGTTTTTTACGGGGTCGGAAAAATAAGGCGCTCTGTCCAATGGTCATGCAAAAACTAAATATATTACCGATGAAAGAAGTTGTTATCATTTCTGCCGTACGAACTCCCATCGGCAGTTTCGGCGGGGTACTAAAGGATGTATCCGCCACCCGGTTAGGCGCTATCGCAATAAAAGGAGCAGTGGAAAGAGCCGGAATAGGTCCGGAACGGGTGCAGGAGGTGTTGATGGGCTGCGTGATACAGGCCAACCTGGGGCAGGCGCCGGCAAGACAGGCAGCTAAATTTGCAGGACTACCCAATGAAGCAAATTGCACTACGGTCAATAAGGTTTGTGCCAGTGGGATGAAAGCCATCGCCCTTGCGGCGCAGAGCATAGCGCTTGGGGATGCGGAAATTGCGGTGGCGGGTGGCATGGAGAGCATGAGCAGGGCTCCCTTTTATGTTGAACAAATGCGTTGGGGCAGAAAGTATGGAAATGTTACATTGATAGATGGGTTGGCCAAAGACGGATTAACGGATGTGTATGATGGCGAAGCGATGGGTAACGCCGCTGAATTGTGTGCAAAAACCTGTGGTATCACCCGTGGGGACCAGGATGCATTTGCCATAGAAAGCTATAAACGAAGCCAGACCGCCTGGGCAAATCATTATTTTGCCGATGAGATCGTACCCGTGGAGATATGGCAGCCAAAAGGAGAAGCCGTCAGGATTGATAAAGATGAGGAACCGTTTAATGTAAAATTTGATAAAATCACCTCCCTTAAACCCGCTTTTCAAAAGGACGGAACTGTTACTGCCGCCAATGCCAGTACTATGAATGACGGCGCTGCCGCCCTGGTATTGATGAGCCGCGAAAAAGCAGAGGAATTGAAAATAAAGCCGATCGCCCGGATACTGTCTCACGCCGATGCCGGGCAGGCGCCGGAATGGTTTACCACCACACCGGCTATTGCCCTCCCCAAAGCAGTTTCGAAAGCAGGGTTGGCGATGGAGGACATTGGCTTCTGGGAGATCAATGAGGCGTTTAGTGTGGTGGGTATTGAAAACAGCAGAAGGATGCATCTTGATCCTTCGAGGGTAAACGTGAACGGGGGCGCCGTTTCTTTGGGACACCCGCTTGGAGCAAGCGGGGCAAGAATTGTTGTTACCCTTATTCATGTATTGAAACAAAACAAAGCGCGGTACGGCGCCGCGGGAATCTGCAATGGCGGCGGGGGCGCCAGTGCCATGGTGATAGAAAATTTAGAATAAAAAAAGAAGCCGTCTCCAAAGCGTTATTCGCCAAAAGCCCCTGAATAAACAACGTTTCACAAAGTGCTGATTTGATGCCACGATGGAGCGTTTGCGGGCTTTCCTGATAAAATCAATTTGCACCCTTTTGGGAGACAGCCTCTTTTATTGGAGGACAAGCGCTAATTTATTTTCCGTTGTTCCGTCCGTTTAGAAACAGGATATCATTTACCTGTACTTCCGTAACATACCGTTTTACTCCTTCTTTATCAACATAATTCCGGCTGACCAGTTTTCCTTCAATGGCTACCTGGCTGCCTTTAGTCAGGTATTTTTCCATCAGTTCGGCATTTTTCCCCCAGGCGATGGCATTGTGCCATTGCGTTTCTTTTATCGTTTCGCCTTTGGCATTCCGGTAATTCTCGTTGGTGGCAATGGATACACGGGCCATTTTTTTACCGGATTCGGTGTTGCGTACATCGGGGTCGCTGCCTAAATTACCGATCAGTTGTACCTTGTTTTGAAGAGCATTCATGTTAGTAGATTTTAGTTGTTAAAAAAACATCCCACCGGGACTTTAATAGCTGTCTTTGAAAAGCGCTGTTCATTTGACCCCACAAAGATGGTTTCCTGCGGGCCTGGTAGCCGGTATTTAGTCGCTTAAATTCGTTTATAGTCGCTTATAAGCGTTTAAAAACGGATAATTGAGATCTGTTTTAAGTATTGAAATAAATAAATAGCTTAACTTTAGTTTAGCCGGTTCCGGTATATCGTGGCGGATACCGTTTCACTGTAAAGCCATAACTTATGACCAACACCCCCGACGAACAACGGTATTGCCTGTATTGCGGCAAGCCGGTTAAAGGCAGGATTGACAAAAAATTCTGTGACGATTGGTGCCGTAACGCGTTTAATAACAAACGTTACAGTCAAAGCTCGGGTTTCGTAAGAAACATCAACGCCATCCTTCGCAGAAACCGGCAGATACTCGAAGAACTGATCCCCAGCGGTAAAGAAACAGCCAGGGCATCGCGGAAAAAACTGGCTGAGAAAGGCTTCAATTTTCAATACATCACCCATACCCATATCACCCAAAAAGGACTCACCTACTTTTTCTGTTATGAATACGGCTACCTTTCCCTTGAGCACGATTATTGCCTGCTGGTAAACCGTGGCGGAACTAACAATAGCTCCTGATTCCCGGTATTATCCATTTTACAGGAACTTTCATTTTCATCCATATTATTTCTATACGTATAAATTTATTATCTTTGTAGTATAAAGCAATGCGCCATGGATACTAAAGTCACTTTAAGTTTTGATACCAAAATCATTCAGCAGGCAAAAGAATACGCTGCGGGCCAGGGAATAAGCCTTAGCCGTCTTACGGAAATCCTGCTTCGCAAGCTTACCAGCGGAGGTTACAACAATATTGAGGATTTTCCTGTTGAGGACTGGGTTAGCATGGTTTCTGAAGGAGAGGCCGAATATATCACCCGTCCCAAAAGCAATAAAAAGCGCAAAGCGGAGTATTTCGAAAACAGAAAGAAAAAATGATGCGTATTTTTTTGGATGCCAATATTTTTATCTCTGTTTTAAATAAGGAATATCCTCTTTTTCCTTATACGGCAAGGCTGTTAAGTCTTACCCGGTATGGCGGTTTTTCGCTGGTCACTTCACCCGTATGTCTCGCCATCGCTTTCTATTTTGCCGAAAAAAAACACGGCACCGTTGCTGCCCGCAATAAAATAGCGCTTTTATTGGAGCATATTGAAGTAGCGGATTGCGGGGAAAGGGAAGCGAAAATGGCGATTCAAAATAAGCAGGCCCACGATTTTGAAGATGCTTTACAGTATTATTGCGCGTTGCATGCCGGCTGTGAGCATATCGTAACAAATGATTTGAACGATTTCTATTTTGCACAGATGGAGGTATTGACGCCCGAAGCTTTCCTGGTGAGGCATGCGCCACGATAATTGTGTACTGCGATGCAACGATTTAAACGGTTGCATTGTCAGCATAATGTTCGAACGGGATGATAGATGATCAACAATTAGTAAAAGATTGCCTGAGAGGGAAGACTGCTGCCCAGCAACAGCTCTATGATTTGTATGCCGGGCAGATGCTGGGTATCTGCTACCGTTATACCAAATCCCTTGCCGATGCGGAAGATGTGTTGCAGGACGGCTTTGTAAAAGTTTTTAAATACCTGCGCCAGTACCGTTCCGAAGGAGAACTGGGGGCCTGGATAAGGCGCATTATGGTCAATACAGCTATTAATTATCTTAAACAAAGCAGCAAATACCAGTACGACCTTTCATTCACAGACCTTACGCTCCATCTGGTGTCGGAAGATGATCCGCAGGTATATATACAAACAAAAGAGCTGGTCAACCTGGTAAGACAACTGCCTGCCGGGTACCAAACGGTCTTTAATATGCATGCGGTGGAAGGATATACGCATGTAGAGATAGGGGAAATACTGGGGATCAGTGAGGGTACTTCCCGCTCTCAGTACATGCGGGCGAGAAATTTGCTGATCAGTTGGATAGAAAAACATTCTGTTGAATCAAAACTGGGATAATATGCCGGAAAATGATTTTGAAAAACAGGTGCAACAGCTTTTTGCTGAGCTGCGGTTAAAGCCATCCGAGGAAGTATGGCCCAAAGTAAGCAGCAGGATACGAAAAGAAAAGACTCGTAGAAGAGCGTTTATATGGATTCCGCTGAGCCTGTTACTGTTAGGAACAGGCGGTTACGGGCTGCTGCAGTATTATAAAAATCGGCCCAAACGGGGTGATTTCGCCGCATCAGCCGCAGCCGGCAACAACACGTTAGATGCCAACTTAGATAAGCACGGTTCAGGTTCTGATGCCCACGCTTCAAACGGATCACAGCATTCCTTGAAGCCACCGGTAAACGTTCAGATGCCGGGTAACCCCCAACAACAGGCCCGGCCTGCTGCGCAGTTACCGGCATCTGATCATACCGGTATGCCGGTTGCTATTGGGGGAATACGAGGACCCTATCCGGTGAAAGAAAGTGATAAAACGAAGGCGGCTTTTCCGGCTGGCGAAGAGACCCTTCCGGCCGGCAATAAAGCTTTGGTGATTACCCCTCCCCTAGCGGCGCTACAGTTTGTTACCGGCAAAACTTTATCCCTTCCCGAAATCGAAACGGACCGAGTCCTGAAAGGCGTTCACCAGGACGATGTTGCCGCGAATGCTCCGGTTAAATTGGCAAAAAAGAAAGTCTGGGAATGGGGTATTTCCGGGGGCGGCGGCGTAGCATCTCTTACGGGGGGCTTATCCGGTCTTTTTGGAGATGGCAATGAAAAAGAAACGAACATGAATGCCATGCCCAACGATCCTAACACCACGAACAACCCAGGTTATCCTAACTGGCAAAACAACAACAACAACATGGTTACCGCGCTGCCTCCTCCCGCCTCTCCGGTAAGAGAAGGATTAGCCTGGCAGTCCGGCGGTTTTGTAAAATGGAAAGTGAATCCGCGAATGGCTCTTACAGGCGGGTTGCAGTATAGTTATTATTCAACCGGCAGGATGGTAGGAAATGATATCAACAGCTACCGGTTTATGCTGAATTATACGCTTAATAACGCGAACGCAAGTTATGCAGGGTACTATCCCGGCGGGCAACATATCAATTACGTTAACCGCTATCATTTTGTTGAAGTGCCGGTAGGCATACAGTGGCAGTTCAACCGGTTCGCTATATTTCCTCTGCAGTTGAACGGCGGGTTATCCCTTTCGCGAATGATAAATACAACAGCGGTGCATTATGACGCGCAAACCGGATCGTATTATAAAGACAAGGCCCTGTTCAACAAAATGCGGGCAGGGATATATGCGGGTAGTTCCGTAACCATTTTTGCCAATAGTCGCCGCCCGCTTTATATCGGACCCCGGGTTCAGTACGACCTTACGCGTCTGCTTAAGTTGTCCGCAAACGCGGATCAGCATTTTATATACGCGGGGTTGAAGGCGGAATGGATACTGGGTAAAAAATAATCCAATATGCCATCGCCCCAAAGGAAACGGTGGATATACAAAAGTTCACATACAGCCTGAACCGGTTAATAATCAAACTGGGCTGGCAGTTTTAGCGCGCATCTTCCTCCGGAATATCTTGCCGGGCCAGGGTTTTGTGACCGGTAAAATGCGGTTTCTTAACTTTGCTCATTTCACACTATATTTCAACGTATGATATCCTGGAAAGAAATATTGATCCGCCTGTTGTTTGCGGCTTTGTTTGGCGCTATCGTTGGTTTGGAAAGAGAGCGGAAACGCTGGTCTTCCGCGGGAATGCGCACCCACATGATGGTTTGTGTAGGCTCCTGCCTGGTGATGCTGGTATCCGCTTTTGGCTTTCACGATGCGTTGACCTATAATAACGTGGTGCTTGATCCTTCCCGGGTTGCCGCGCAGGTGATCAGCGGGATCGGGTTTATAGGCGCCGGAACCATTGTGCTGCTGAAACAAACCCAAACGCATATCAAAGGACTGACTACAGCCGCCGGTTTATGGACTGTTGCCGCAGTTGGATTGGCTACCGGCGGGGGGATGTTTTTCGCCGCGGGAATCACTACACTGATCGCGTTGTTTATCCTTTGGGTGTTGCAACCTGTTGAAAAAAAATTTCTACGGCGGTACGAGCAGCGACAACTCCGGTTTGTTACTTCCGATCCGGCAGACATGACGGAAGCAATGGGAAGCCTGGTATTTAATAAACACGTAGTGGGCGTTCACAGTTCCATTGACCCCGGGAAAAAAGAAACCCATGTTTATATTACTTTCAGGAGAATGGGTAATAAAGAGTTTGCAGAAATTGTTAAGGATATTCAATCCCATATACGGGTGAAAGAAATATCCTGGGAGGATAATGAAAAATAACAATGCTGCCGGCATATCACCTAAATGGCTGTATCGTTATTTTTGCCAAAACAATCAATCGTAGTTTTTAAGATATACGAAAACTGTATTCTTCAAAGGCCCTCTTTATTTAACCGTCCTCCAACTTTCCGCAGGTGTAATCGTTTTATTTGTCCATCCGTTATCATTAAAGGCACTCACAACTATCATTACTGTGATACCCGTGCCTGAAGATCAATCCGTACACTATCATCCTTATAGCCTATCTATTATCGGAATAATAAAATAACATTAAGATATGTCAATATTGTGAAGGCTATACCGGACGGAAACAAATATTTTTGATTCTTCAATTTTGTTAAAGAGTGATTTATGAAGAAAGCGATCAACCTCACCAGGTGCGTATTAGGAACTGCGGGGCTGGGTGGCGTATGGGGCAGGGCTGATAAAAAGGAATCGCTGAAAACAATACTAACGGCTTTGGATGCGGGTATCAACAGGATTGATTCGGCTCCGGCATATGGAGATGCAGAAGAGCTGGTAGGAACCGTTTTGCGTGGGTGGACGGGAGACAGACCGATTGTCAGCACTAAGGTCGGCAGGTTGAAAAGTAATTCGGCACACGATGGGCTATACGATTACAGCCCCGAAGGAATGATCAAAAGCGTTGAAGACAGCCTTAAAAACATGGGTATAGAAGTCGTTGACATTTTATTTCTTCATGAACCGGCGGCAATACCCGACAGGGATAGGGCGCCTGAAATAGTGGAACAGATGCTGGAATTCAAGCGGAAAGGATATGCCCGGAAAATCGGAATAGGCGGTAACCTCCCTGAGTGGTTTTTCCCTTATGCTACCGGAGCCACTTTTGACGTTATGATGGAATACAATCGCCTGGATGCCTGTTGCCAGGATGCTCTGAAAGACAGCCTCCCTCATTCAACCCGTCAGGGAATGGAGTTTTATGCCGCCAGCCCATTACATATGGGACTGTTAGGCAACCGTTACGAAACTTTTGTCGGTACTCCGCCCGGCTGGTTAGAAAAGTCGGCTATTGAAAAAGCTAAACTGCTAAAGAAAATTGCGGATCAATATCAGATGGCGTTGCATTCACTCGCTATTCGTTTTTTATATTCTATCAAAGGAGATTTTAAAATTGTAACAGGACCTTCTGACACCCGCCAATTGAATCATCTCATTGATGATATCGGGCTGGGTGCATTACCGGAACAGATCGTAGAAGACATTATAAATTTATAGGCGGGAAAAATAAATCAGGTTTCTATGGAAATCATCGAAAAAGAGACTTTTAATATCAGGAGAGTAGAAATCCGTGCCCTGGAGCCGGTTAAGGCAATAACGCCCTTTGAGGATGCCACTATGGGACCCTTTGAAAGCATGAACTTATCGCTGATCACGATAACTGACAGTGAAGGATATACCGGAGAGGCGCCCGTATTAAGAACGTATATCAATATCCTGGAAAATTGTATTCTCCCGATCTTATTACATAGTCATCATATTTCTTACGGAGAGCTATATCCGAGATTATATTGGTCCATCCGCAACGAAGGATTCAGGGGGCAGGCTTCTACCATCCTGGGCCAGCTTGATCTGGCTTTGTTTGATTTGGCTTCGCGGCGCAAAGGGAAACCCCTTCATACGTATTTAGGGGCAACCCGAAATTATACCCGGATGTATGGAAGCGGTTGCGGAACAAACTATACCTACCAGAACCTGGAAAAAGAGATCAGCTATTTTCTGGATAATGGGATAGATTGCATCAAAATGAAAGTGGGGAAAGATCATGGAAGGGCCATGCAAAAAGACATAGACCGACTGAAGTTTATAAGAAGGTTGGTTGGGGACGAAGTTAGGCTTGCGGCAGATGCTAATCAGGTATGGTCGGTAGATGAAGCCTTAAGGTTCCTGGATGAAGCGGGGGTTTATGATCTCGGCTGGTTTGAGGAGCCCGTACATTCTGCTTCTATAACAGATATTGAAGCTTTATGTAAAGGAACGCCGGTTCCTGTTTCTTATGGCGAATCGGAGAGGAGTGGTAAGGTATTCCCTGCCCTGATCAATGCGGGAGTACGTCATTTGCAACCGGTACCCTATAACCTGAGCAGTATTCAGGAGTGGCTGGAGGTAAGAGATAAAGCAAAGAACGCCGGGATAGCATTTACTTCAGGCGGCTATTCCTTATATACTTCATCGTTAATGGCTACCGCATCGGAAGAATTCCGGGTAGAATATTTATACACCCTAATGAGCGGTCTTGAAGAATATTTTACTATCCATCCTAAATTGGAAAAAGGTAAATTTATACTCCCGGACATTGAAGGATTACCTATAAGAATAGATTGGGATTATTGGGAAAGAAAGAATAAGATAGTAATGAAAAAAACCTGGACGGCTGCAAATGTGAAAAAATATACGCCCGGAGTATTATTATAACGTCATCGTAACGACCCATCCTTACAGTGAACATTACCCTTACTCATATAGATTATTTCGTACTTCTTGTATATGTAACCTTCCTCTTGTTCGTGGGGTTTTATTTTAGCCGGAAAAAAAAGAACAAAGACGATTTGTTTTTGGGGGGCAGAAATCTTAAGTGGTGGCAAATCGGTTTTTCAATTTTCAGCGCTAATGCCGGCCCCATGACTTTGATCGGGTTTGCCGGAATTGGTTATACCCAGGGTATCGTAGCCGGAAATTTTGAATGGCTTGCCTGGGTGTTTCTACTTCTTTTAGCAATGGTTTTTATTCCGCATTATCATGCCACCAAGATCAGCACCATGCCGCAATTCCTGTTGCTTCGATATGGAAAAAGATCGTATCGCTTTTTAACATTTTACAGCCTGTTTTCCATTTTGTTTATATGGCTGGCGGGTTCGCTGTATGCCGGTGGTTTACTGATTTCGCAGATATTTGGCTGGTCGTTGCTCCAGGCAATGATTGTGGTGGCTGTTATCGCGGCCAGCTTTACCACAATGGGCGGATTAAAGGCGGTGGTTCGTACCGGCATTTTTCAGTCTGTCATTATTATCCTTACCTCCATCATCCTTACCATCCTGGCTTTCCAAAGAATAGGAACCATTCAGGCATTGGCACAGGGAGCGCCTGCATCATACTGGCAGCTTTTTCGGCCGGGCTCGGATCCGGAATATTCCTGGATTGCCATCGTATTAGGCTATCCCGTTGTAGCTATTTATTACTGGTGTACCGATCAAACCATTGTACAGAAGGTATTAGCGGCAAAGAGTATCAAAGAAGGACAGTACGGCGCCGTTTTTGTTGCAGCGCTTAAGATCATCATGCCTTTTATATTTATATTTCCCGGTATCATGTGTTATGTATTATTCAAGGATATCGCGCAGCCGGACAATGCCTATATGATAATGGTGAAAAATCTGATGCCTCACGGCCTTTTGGGCCTGAGTGTTTCAGCCCTGATAGCCGCACTGATAGATACCATCTCGTCGGGATTAAATTCTTTTACCACAGTATTTACGCTGGATGTAGTACAGCCGGTTAAAAAACTAAGTGAAAAGCAAACCCGTTTTACAGGACGTATCATGACTGTACTGGCTGCCGCGGTTTCGTTGTTTATAGCCATGCTGTTTTCCTGGTCAGGAAAAGGTTTTTTTGATTTAACCCAGGGGTTAGCCTCTATCTTAGCCCCTCCCTTGTCAGTCGTATTTCTTGCCGGTGTATTGTGGAAGAAGGCAAATAATACGGCTGCTGAATGGGTTCTTTTCGGAGGCGGATTGCTGTGTGCTGTTCTTGGTGTTTGTCATATTCTTAACTTTCCGTATAAAGGCTTCTGGCCGCATTTTCTCCTTCTTTCTTTTTATACATTTCTGGCATTAGCCATATTGATGATCGTCGTATCAATTGTAACAAAACCCGTTCACGGACAATCATTGCCGTCCGTTGCGGAAACTAACCGAAGGTTTAAGCACGACGCAAAAAAAGTATGGATATTTTGGGCGATATTGGCTTTGATCATGGTGTTTATTTATCTTGTATTTAATTAAATCATTCCAATGGCGTCATGGAACAACTTTTACCGGTATGCGTTTTATTTAGGTCTCCTTTTTTCGTTTTGTACCGGATGTGATACAAACCCGGCAAAGACGGAAAAAACCAAAGAACTTGTTTTTGTCGTAAACCTGGTAAATGATGAATCGAAAATAAATGAATACCTCAGGTATCATGAAAAGGTGTGGCCGGAAGTGGAAGCGGGTTTCCGGAAAGCCGGCTACAGGGAAATCAAGATGTTCCGGTTTAATACTACGCTTGTGATGACCATACGGATTCCCGAAAATGCAGACGTCAACCAGATTGGCAGGATGGCCGAAGCTTACGACGAAAAATGCGCCGAATGGAACCAAATCATGAGCGGATACCAGGTGGGAGTAACCGGAACTAATGAAGGGCAAAAATGGGCGGAGGCAAAACTTTTCTATTTTTTCAGGAACGAATAGCCGGTTACGCTTCTCCGTTATTTGTATTATTGTATTCTTTTACAAATTCGCTCGGCGACAATTTCTTGATTTCCCTGAAGTGCTTGTTGAAATTAGATACGCTATTATACCCGCTTTTATAGCAGGCTTCGTTGATGTTAGACTTTCCTTCCAACAATAATTTTGCTGCGAATCCGATACGGACCTCCTTCACGAAATCAATCAATGTACGGTTAGTTCTGAGTTTAAAGAAACGGCAAAAAGCAGCAGGCGTCATGTGGATCTGGGCGGCTACTTCAGAGAGCGAAATTTCGTCCTGAAAATTCTTAAAAATATATTCGTATACCCGGTTTATTTTATTAGCATATTCCGAGTTTTCTACAGAATTATATCCGGGGGAAGCGAGGATTTTATAATTCTTAGAATTAGCGAGCACATCCAATAACTGAAGCATCAGGGCAACCCTGTGCAATCCCTTTGTAAACAGCATCTGCTGCATCAGCATTTTCACTTCCTTCAAAGAAGAGCCCATGAAACGAATCCCCCGGGCTGCATTCTGAAACAGGGACTGCAGGTGGCTTGCCTCAGGTTTACCCAACAACTCTTTCCCCATAAAATCCGGGAAGAAATGAACGATCGTAGCATGCGGCGGAATGGCGGGGTCAACGGCCTTGTAATATTGCCAGCAGTGCGGCAGATAGCTGCCGATCAAAATCAAATCCGATCCGTTGAATTCCTCAATATGATCTCCGATAAAACGCTTTCCAAAGCAGTTTTCTATAGAACTAAGCTCATAATTAATATGGCATCGGAGTTCCGTATATTTTTTCAGTTCAATAAACTGGGATCGTATGGTAAACGATTGGTCAGGCGGGAACGTAAAATTTTCATACAAATACTCCATAGCTTTTTATTTGCTTTAAAATTAGATACTAATATAGTTTACAGCAAAAATAACGGTAATAATAGGCAATTTAATGGATGCCCTGTGAAATATTTCTTCTGACTTTTAGGGAGTAATTTATTACTCAATCTAAAATCCTGCTTTAAAAAATCAGGGTATCTAAAAAAAAAATTATGTACAGGTTACCAAAACTCTTTCTTTTTACCTTGAGCCTCTGCTATTTGATGCTAAGCGCTCTGAATACCCTTGCACAGGGAACGATCACCGTAAAAGGACAGGTTGTTGATGAAGAGGAGGGCAAGCCCTTATCGCTGGTTACCATAGAACAGGTAAAGGGAACCGCAACAACGCTGACCAACGACAATGGTATGTTTGAAATCAACGTACCGGCAGGCAGCCGGCTGCGATTTTCGAGCGTGGGTTATAATCCAATCACCGTGACGGCCTCTGATAAGGCATCCATGACGATCAGGATGGAAATTAACCCTACCAGTATGCAAGAAGTGGTCGTTTTAGGCTACGGCACGGCGAAGCGGGAATTACTTTCGGCCTCTGTGGCAACGATGAAAATATCAGAATCCGACAGGCAGGTTCCTACTACACAAATGGGAAACCTGCTGGCCGGAAAATTGGCGGGGGTTAGCGTATCCACGTCTAACGGTGTTCCGGGCGTTAACCAACCCGGTATTAAAATCAGAACCAATAATTCATGGAATGCACAACCTGTATTATATGTAATTGATGGAAAGATTATGGGCGCTGGTGACTTTAATAATCTTAGTCCTAATGACATTGAATCCATCACGGTATTGAAAGACGCCGCATCGGCAGCAGTTTACGGATCCAGGGCCGCAGGCGGAGTT
Source organism: Chitinophagaceae bacterium (assembly GCA_023957125.1). Taxonomy (GTDB): domain Bacteria; phylum Bacteroidota; class Bacteroidia; order Chitinophagales; family Chitinophagaceae; genus Agriterribacter. Next base: position 48,984 of record JAMLHL010000002.1, on the reverse strand, counting down.
ATTCTTGTTACCACAAAAAGAGGACAAAGCGGTAAAATGCAGATCCAATTATCTGTCAACACAGGAGTTGATAAGAGAGCAAAGAATGTGAAATTAACGAGCGCTATTCAGCAGGGCGAATTATTTGATCAGGTTTTCCCTGGTGGATTGTATGGAATGGAATATACCCAGGAGGACTATGACTATATGAAAACCATCAACAATGGTTATGGATTTAATCAATTAGATGCAGTTTGGGTGGATCCTTCAACAACAACCTACAATTTAAATGCTTCGGGGGGAAATGAAAAAATCAAATATTTTGTTGGGGGTTCTTATGTTAAACAAAACGGGTTCTATAGAACCTTAAAGTATGACAAGTATAATATTCGTGCAAACATTACAGCAAATATCACTAAGAATTTACAGGTTTTCAGCGGCTTAACTCTGAACCGGAATATCACAAAGTCTAATTCCTGGTTTGGCACAAGCCAGGAGGATATGTACTCCAAGTTATTAGTATGGCAACCCTGGATGCCGGCTTTTACGAATGGGGGAAAGCCCTTTAGTTATGGGTGGATTGGCAATTTCGCCGCTCAGGCTAACGGACAGGCGGGAGGATATGATAATCTATACACGGTGAAACCGGTAATTAACCTGAGCGCCACCTACAAAGCTCCCTTCTTAAAGGGATTAAGCGCAACCGCCGCCTATAGTAAATCTTTTATGAATAATATAAATAAGGTTTTTGCAACCCAATATCTCACCTATATTACAAAACAGGAGAGTGCACATATCTGGAGTCTGGACGACGCGGATATTATAGGTACCCAGCTTTCTTCCCAGGTAAACCCCAGCTACATGCAGGATAATGTAACCTGGTCGGAAGACAGGCAGTTGGATTTGCAGTTAAATTATGAGCGCACTTTTGGCGATAACCACCATGTAAAAGGATGGCTGATCTATGAAGGTTTTCTTGCTTCAGGCTCAGGTGTGAGTGCAGGCATCCAGGGATTCCCCGTATATACTACCAACCAATGGTGGGCAGCCAGTCCAAGAACCAATAACAATCAATTTGTATCTAACAGCACCGGTTACTCAGATTATGAAACAGGCAGAAAATCCTGGGTTGGACAATTTTTCTACGACTTTAAAGAGAAGTATATTGCGAATATAGCCTACCGCTATGATGGTTCAATGAATTTTGCTCCCGATAAACGATGGGGCTTCTTTCCCTCAGGTTCCTTAGGATGGATCGTTTCCAAAGAAAACTTCTTTAAAGCAAAAGGAATTCAATTGTTGAAATTAAGGGCTTCCATGGGGCTGGTGGGAAATGACGCGGTAGGCGGTTGGCAATGGCAGACCTCGTACGCGCAGGGTAACAGTTATTATTTCGGAACCCCGGCATCTACAAACATCGGCATCAGATATGGCTCCGTTGTAAACCCGGCTTTAACCTGGGAAAAATCTTTAAATAAGGATTTTGGGGTTGATATCAGTTTCCTGGATCACTTTACGGCCTCCGCAGATTACTGGTACACGCATACCTACGATATTTTGGGCAGCCGTATCCAAACAACACCTCCAACCTTTAGCTTATCGCTGCCGGCTGTAAACTATGGTATTATGAATGCCCAGGGTTTTGAATTGTCTGTTGGTTATAATAACCAGTTTGGGCCTGTTAATTTTAATACACAGTTAATAGCTTCTTACGGCTATGCGAAATGGGTGTTAAGAGACATTAATGCCACGTATGATTATCAAAACTATAATGGGAGAACCACTACTTATATTGCAGGCTATCAACTGGGTGGAATGTTAAGAACCCAGGCCGACCTGGACCAATTGATCGCTAAAACTCCCGACTATAAATTTAATGGTAACGCACCCGCATTAGGGCAATTTTATTATGCAGACCTGAATAGTAGCAATGCACTGGGTGTTCCGGATGGGATTGTTGATCAATATGACATTACGGTACTAAGAAAGAATAATGATCCGGTTGTTGTGGGTTGGAACTTTGGACTGGAATGGAAGGGGATCGCTCTGAACGCGAGCTTCAATGGGATGTTCAGGCAGTGGAAATGGATCGGAGATCTGAATAATAATGTAGAATGGAACAGGATGTGGGATAAATGGGCTACCGATAGCTGGACGCCTACCCGGACGGACGCCTTCTTACCCATCCGGTATTCTGCTGCAGCCGGAGACGGAAGAGCCGGGATAAGCACCGCCGGAAGTAATTTTTGGTATAAGAATGCCAGTTTCCTGAGACTCAAAAACTTAGTTATTGGTTATACCATTCCTACAAAACTTTATCAACGACTCAATATCGGCCAAATCCAGGTTTATGGTTCAGGAGCCAACCTCTTCATCATCAGTAAGTTTAATAAACTGTACTATGATCCTGAAATGGGTGGCGGAACAGTATTCCCTATCTTGAAATCTTATAACCTGGGTATCAATGTAACCTTTTGATTTAAAACCTTTAATTAAAATAGAATGAGAAATAATTATAAATACAATCGCTGTACATTGGCCTTGATGGCATGTTCAATTCTGATTCTGCTGTCTTGTAAAAAAGGGCTGGATTTTTTAAATCCCAATAGCATCAATCCTTCGCAGGTATGGACTGATCCAACCATGATAGAAGCCTATTTGACGGATATCTATGGCGGGTCTATGCCCGGATGGAGTTTTGATGGAAATACTTCTGATGAAGGAATATATTCTTCTCATGATTTGGGTAATTATCAGCAGGGTGTCATTACCGCGGCTACCACCTATTCCAATTTGAACTATACCAATATTGATAAGTGTAATTTCATGATAGATCAGTTGGCCGGTGTTCCCGCCACTGTTTTAAGCAGTGATCTTAACAAGCAATTCGTTGGGGAAGCAAAATTCTGGCGGGCATGGGCCTACTGGGGGATGGTTCAAAATATAGGAGGAGTGCCTTTAATTCTGAATCCCCAGGATCCTACCCAACCCGAGAGCCTGCAAGTACCGCGCAGTAAAACTTCAGAATGTATTAACCAGATCATTCAGGACTTAGACGATGCTGCGGCAGCGCTGCCGGCATCCTATACAGGAGATGACTATGGCCGTATTACATCAGTTGCCGCGCTGGGTTTAAAGGGGCGTATTCTTTTATGGTGGGCAAGCCCGTTGTTTAATCCGTCGAACGACCCGGCCCGATGGCAGGCTGCCTACGATGCGAACAAGGCAGCGGTGACCGCCGCCGATGCCAATGGGTATGGCCTGCTGCCAAAATTTAAAGATATCTGGTATAAGCAAAACGAGGAACAGATCATGGTGAACCAGTATTTTTACCCGGCTCATTATATGAATTTTGCACCGATCAGGCCACAGCCTTTTACTAGTGGAGCGGCTGATGCAAACCAACCTTTATTATCTTTACTACTCGCATTTCCTAAAAGAGACGGCTCCCCAATGCAATTCGACAAGGATAATTTGTCCAATCCCGTCTATAATGCCCAGTTTCTGACGGATTTTATAACCAACCGGGATGACCGTTTTTATGCAACGATTTGGGTTTCCGGCACGATCTATCCGACTCCGGACATGATTCCGGGGTATTCCACCATAACGCCTTTATGGAAAGCCTGGAAGTCAAATGGCACAGGGGGGTATACCACTATTTTTTCTGATGTATATAATGGTCTTACCACAGGCTCAGGAATAACAGGTTTTTATGATATAAAAGGATTGGATACTACCCAAACGGGAGCCACAGTTTCCTCCGGCAATAGCTCAGCTAAGAGTTTTTGGGTTCCTTTACGTTATGCAGAACTGTTGATGAATTTGGGAGAATGTGCCAATGAAATAAATAAAACTGATGAAGCCTTAGACGTTTTATATAAAATACGCGAGAGAGCAAATATTTCGTCTGCCAACAATTATGGAATTACGGCCGCCTCCCAGCCGGATATCCGGGAACAGTATATTATAGAAAGACAAGTAGAATTTGCTTTTGAAAATCAACGTTTGCCCACCCTGCGCCGTCTTAAAAGATACGATATTCTCAACGATCAGGGTGGAAGACAGGCCTTATTAATAACCCTGAATCCGGGCGCTCCGACTCCGGCGCCAACAGATAATATTTTGACGCCCGCTGTGAGAGCAAATTTTTCAGCGACTTATGTCGAAAATATTGATTTTGATCCCGCTATCCGCTTCAATTTCGATTTGAATCATTGGTTTTATGCATTGAACCCTGCTCAGATTTCAATAGAACCGGATATGTTGCCCCAGAATAAGGAATGGGGAGGCAGCTTCGATCCCTTACAATGATTTTTTTTATACACCCATTCATATAATTGGGAGTCCTCATGGACTCCCGATTTTTAAAGATGCCGTTCTTATCAACGAAAGGAAAATAATCATTCAAACAGGTAGAATCATGACCCGCTCAGAAATATTTAAATTTTTTAGTTTACTTTCTTTTATGCTCTTTGTGCTGAGTGTATCGCCATTATTTGCACAGGAAATCTCTTACGACGGCACAGGCAACTGGAACGAAAAGGAATTGGGTAATCACCGGGCGGTAATAAGGGTATTGGAGGATGCAGATGCGGTCTTTGTTCATGTACCCTGGCGAAGAGAAGATGACCCTGAGAAAAAAAACGTGATCATTACGGATGCCGCTTCTGGTAAACAAGTGGAAAACCTGTTCAGAGTCAGCGCCAACAGGGAATTTGGAGATTTTATTTTCCAGCCTGCTACCGGTAAAGGAGTGTATTACCTGTATTATTTGCCCCATAAAACCACCGGAAGCTGGTATTTCCCCAACACCATTTATCCTGATTATGTTGATCAATCTAACCCCGGTTGGAAACAATCGAATAAGATCACCTTAGCGGCAAAGTCCGATGCATTTCCTGCCGCAAGAGTCCTCAGGTTCGAATCTGTAAATAATTTCAACAGCTTTGATCCGATGGAAATCGTAGCAACAAACGATGAGGTGCAGACCTTATTAAATAATACCGGTAAAGATTTTCTGCTATTTCCGGAAGACAGAAAGTACCCGGTACGAATGACTGCGAATATCCCTCAACGTTGGATAACAGGGCCGGAAAATGAACTCTTTGAGGGAACCGCATGGAGAAATGAGTTTTATGTGTACCAGATAGGCGTTTTTGCAGCTTTTAAACCGCTGAAACATGTGAAGCTAAACTTTTCAGACCTTGAAAAGAATGACGGGCAGAAGATCAGCGCATCTGCTATCAGATGTATCAACCTTGAAGGGATTGATTGGCTTGGAAAGTCTTTTAAAAAGGAAATTAATGTTGAGAAAGGAAAGGTACAGGCATTTTGGATCGGGCTTGACATCAAAGAAAATGCTGCCCCCGGTATTTATACCGGTACGGTGATCGTATCGGCGGACGGTATTAACAAAAGAACGGTTCACGTTCAAATAAATATTCTTGATAAAATACTTCCAAATCGGGGATATGATGATCTTTTTCGTATGGCGAGACTCAATTGGTTAGATTCAAAGACCGGACTTAATGACAATGTTTATAAACCGTACCTTCCGATAGAAGTAAACCATCAAACTGTTAAGATACTTGGGCGAACGCTTTCTTTCGATAAACATGGTTTACCCGAAAAGATCACCAGCTCTTTTTCCGGTAGTAATGATGCAGTCAACGGGCTTCCAAAAGATATTATCATAGCGCCTATACAATTAATTGCTTTGCAAAACGGAAAAAGACTTAGCTGGAAATCAAGTGGACCAAAAATCACAAAGCAGGAAGACGGCCTGATCAGTTGGAGTACGACAGAGCTGAGAAAAGATGCGCAAATGCAAATCAGCGCAACCATGGAATGTGACGGATATGTCAACTACGAGGTTAAACTGATTGCTCAAAAAGCAATAACCATTGACGATATACAACTACTGATTCCTTTTGCCAAGCCTGTGGCAACCTATATGATGGGGCTTGGTTTCAAAGGCGGGCGCCGGCCCGAAAACTGGGATTGGAAATGGGACAGTTCCCGGGCTAACAATATGGTGTGGATAGGAGATGTGAATGCCGGGCTTCAGTGCAAATTGAAGAATGAATTCCCCGATTGGGCGATTACTAATTTTGAAAAAACAGGAACTTATAAAGACTGGAGTAATGAAGGGCTGGGCGGCTGCACATTATCAGAACAGAAAGATCGTTTCTTATTTAAAGCCTTTACCGGCCGGAAGTCTTTAAATAAGGGTGAGATTTTACATTTTAACTTTGGGCTCCTGATTACGCCCCTTAAGACGCTGGACAAAAATCATTGGAGCGAAAGATATTTCCAACCTGATGCGCCGGCAGTAAACAACTGGTTATCCCAGGCGGTTGAAAAAGGAGCAAATGTTATTAATATCCATCAGGGAAATATTTTGAACCCATATATCAATTATCCTTTTGTCACAACAGATACCCTAAAAAGATTTATTTCAAAAGCAAATGCAAAGAATATCCGGAGCAAAATTTATTATACCATCCGGGAGCTCAGTAATCACGCCGAAGAATTATGGGCCTTCCGGAGCCTGGGCGACGAAATTTATACACCAGGTCTTGGTTCGCAAATCGCGGATCAGTTTGCAGACGATGGGGCCGGAGGCAATCTTTTTTCCACAGGTGGCTCGTGGCTGGTAGAACATTTATACACGGATTACGATGCGGCATGGCATACACCTTTACCATGCGGAGATGCGGACATGGCTATTCGCACCCAGGGATTATCCAGGTTGCACAACTATTACCTGGAAGGATTGGGATGGCTTGTGAAAAACACGGGAGTCAGAGGTATTTATCTTGATGGCGTAGGATATGACCGGGAAATCATGAAGCGGGTTCGGAAGGTATTGGACAGTTCCGCCGATAGCTGTCTGGTAGACTTTCACTCCGGTAATAATTTCACCCCCACTTATGGATTAAACAGTCCGGCTAATCAATATATGGAACTGTTTCCCTACATCAACAGTCTTTGGTTGGGAGAAATGTATAATTATAATGATGATCCTGATTACTGGTTAACAGAAATATCGGGGATTCCTTTTGGGCTGTTTAGTGAGATGCTCGATGGTTGTGGCAATGCATGGCGGGGAATGGTATATGGGATGACCTCCCGGCTCGGATGGTTAGGATGTGATCCGTCCGCTCTTTGGAAGTTATGGGATGAGTTTGGAATTAAAGAAGCAAAGATGACAGGGTATTGGGATCCTGAGGTTCCGGTTAAATGTAATAACAATGAGGTTAAGATATCCGTGTATCAGCGAAAAGACAAGACCTTAATAGCTTATGCCAGTTGGGCCAAACAGAATGTTCAGGTCCGGTTCGATGTCAACTGGAAAGTATTAAATCTTAACCCGGAACAGTTGACTATTGTGGCTCCCCAGGTCCAGAATTTTCAGGAGGAAAAGCTTTACCACAACTTAAATGACATCACCGTGCCTTTAGGTAAAGGAGGAATCATTATTCTTGAGAAAAAGAAATAACTATTTTATCACAAAAAAATGAAATTCAACATATCTATTCCGGCTTGTGTGTTAGTCCTGCTTTCCGGATTTTCAAATTCATTCGGACAGGCCCAGGTTAATAACTTTTTAAAAGATATCCGGGGGACCATATACCCACAAGTATCCTGGTATTCCGGCACACACCGGGATTCTACGCACCAATTCAACAACGGAAAACTGACGGATAAAACCTCCGAGTGGTCTTGTACAATTAAAACAACACCGGGCAACGGGAGCGATATGATAGATCTAACGGCACATTTCAGGCTGGAGAAAGGAGAGGTTGTTTCATCTGCTGTTTCGATAGCTTTTGAATTCAGTAATTGGAGTACCGAAAACTATGTTTTAGTTCCCGCTATCGTTTACAATGGCAACCGCTACCGGGCTATCGGAAATGGATACAACCCCGAATATCCAAAAAACATGTACTACAACCCCGATGTACCGCTAACGATATCCAATAATCCCCGATTGGCGCTCAACCCGGGTGTTCCATCATCAATTGAACTGCAAACAACCAATGCCGCCACACCTGCAGTTTGCTTTTTTTCACCTTCGCGGAAAAGAGGATTTATACTTTTAACAGAACAGGGAACGCGACTGGGGAATTCAGGAATAACCATTACGGAAAATTTGGAACGCACCAAAGCAATAATTGAAATTACCGCTCCTTCAGTAAGAAAGCTGGCTGCCGGCTTCGGTGATTTCCATTCCAGTGGCGACTTGGCGGCTGACTGGAGAAAAGGTGATGAAGTGTCGCTTCGCTTTCGTCTATATTCTTTTAAGGCTGGTTCAATTCCCGATTTATTGGAAAAATTTATGCGGGTGCGTAAATCATTAACGGGACCCAACCATCCAAGAAACCTGGCCCCTGCAAGTAAGATTTTTGAATGGGCTACAGATGTTTGCAGCAGCACGTGGATCACCACTCCTGCGGGAAGTTATTACGCACCGGAGAATAGTGAACATTTTCAATTGGGCTGGGTCAGCGGGATGATAAATACGTTCCCGATGTTGAGCATGAATGATAAAAAGGAGAGAGAGAGGGTTGTGAAAGAACTGGATTTTGTGGTGGATAAATTACAGGGGGAAAGCGGTTATTTTTACGGGGGCATCATGGCTAGCGGAGAAATAAGGCCAGAAAAAGCAAATCCGCAGGTTCCGGGAGTACATGCTATGGTTCGGAAAAATTGCGACGTTTTATATTGGATGATAAAACATATCTTATTGTTCAAAGAACAAGGCTATGCCAAAGAGATTAATAGAAAATGGGAGGAGTCGGCTGAAAAATTAGCAAAGGCATTTGTAAGAACGTGGAAAAAGTATGGCCAGTTTGGACAATATATTGATCCCGAATCGGGGGAAATTGCGGTATTTAATTCAACTGCCGGAGCCGCTGCACCTGCCGGCCTGGTGTTGGCTTCTGATTATTTTCATGAAAAAGAATTTTTACAGGTAGCCATGGAGGCGGCCAATTATTACTACAACAGAGATGTAGTGAAGCAAGGGTTAACCGGCGGTTATTGCGCTGACATATCGCAGGATCCCGATTCAGAATCCGCATTTGGATTTTTGAAATCCCTGATGGCTTTATATTATTGTACGCACGACAAACAATGGCTTGATAAAGCTGAAGTGGCTGCCGCACTATGTGCTACGTGGACGCTCTCCTATGACGCGACATTTCCTACGGCAAGCCAAATTGCACAATTGAAGTCACACATGGCTGGAGCGGTATTTGCCAGCATTCAAAACAAACACGCAGCTCCCGGCATTTGTACTTCTTCGGGCGATTATTTGTTTAAACTTTACAGGGCAACCGGTAACCGCTTATATGCGGATCTGATAAATGACATTCAACATGCACACACCGAAGCGGTTGATATGCCGGGGCATCGTACCACCCATGTGGGATTCGGTACTTCACTGGAACGAATCCAGCCGTCGGACGCAGAAGGCAGAGAAAATACCGGCAACTATGGTCACGACAGAAATTCGTGGACTGAAACAAATGGCATGTTGATGGCTATGGAAATTCCGGGAATTTACCTGCAGACTGATAAAAATGAATGCTACGTTTTCGATCAGGTGGAGGCAAAAGTGTTGAACAGACGCCAGGGTACAACAAAGCTGTCCATATCCAACAAAACCCCTTTTGACGCTACTCTTTCTATTTTTGCAGAGTCTTCTAAAGAGGCAAAGAATCCCCTGGGCTATGTGGATTTTGCCAAATGGCCGAGAATTAGTGTAAAGGCGGGAGCAACGGCGATGATAACCGTTTTGAGCAATGGACAAATTAAACAATGACAGACACCCTGTAATTTCTGTTTGCTACAGTGAAGAACAAATTTGAAACCAGGTATTTACCAATTGCTGTATCACGAAACAACGATAATATGTATCTTAAAAAAAACATTTCCCTTTTTTTTTGTTTTCTGTATATATCAATTTGCAGTTCTTATGCGCAATTAGATCTATCCACCGCCTATTTTAAAATCCGGATCAACAAAACGGGATTCATCACCAGTATGAAAAATGTTACCGGAAAGCCTTACCGGGAGTTTGGTATCCGGGATAAACCTTCTCCGCTGTTGTGCCTGTACAATAGCAACGAAAAAAGATATTTTAAGCCTGAAAAAGCGGCTATTAAAAAAAGGGACTCGGTTATTTTCTTAAGCTATAGTAATGGATCTGTTGCTGAGATTGCTTTTAGCGTAAAGCACAAATATCTGAAATTCACACTGCGATCCCTTACTCAACGGGAAGGCATAGACGGCATTCAATGGGGTCCTTACCACACTAATATTACCAATCTTTTAGGTGAAATAATTGGCGTAGCGAGAGATACTACTGAGGCGGTGAATTACGCTATTGGAATGCTCGCACTGGATGATAATACCTTAGGCGGAACTTCAGCAACCATTGGAGACGCGGCCCCTTTTCAATACATTATCCATAGCCCTGATCCCGTTCGTTTTCCATTACCTGCCTCTCTGCACGAGGGGCAGGTTTTTACGCTGGGTGGAGATGGCATCAGTGACGTGGCCTTTTATGCGCATAAGGAACCCTGGTACCGGATTATGTATGGGGATGCGGCGATGGTTGACAACAAGGGAAGAATATCGGTTACTTATCATTCCCGGGACAGGACAGGAAATCGGGAAATTTATTTTTCTCTGATTCCCAATATGCCGGCCAATACCCCCAACTACCTGCAGGTACAACCTTTACCCGGTGTTGACTATATTGGTTCTTCGGTGGCGTTATGGGGCAGTCCGGACAGCATAGCGCTAATAGGGGTTATCAAAAATATTGTGTTGTCCGAAGGATTACCTTATCCCACTATAGATGGAAAATGGGTCAAAGATCCGGCTGCCTATGTTCCGGATGCCGGCGCTAACGGAAATTTGTATGACAGCATTATTTCTTATACTAAAAGACTTGGATTTAAAGCCATCAGTTTAAATGACCAGGGAGCTTTAAGGCTTGATCGCGCGAATGAAGGTTACATTGACGGAAGACATTTCGAAAAAAAAACGATAAAACTGAGCTCCGGCAATTTGTCTCATAAAGAATTTGCCGAGATGGCAGCTAAGCAGGGCATTATCATTGGCCGGTCAAATCATACCATTGCTCTTCCTCCGGGAACCCGGGATGCCAGCCCGGTACCAAGTGACAGCTTGTGCTATCAGCAAAAACGCATCTTAATGACAAGTATCAGCCCTTCCGATACCATTATTATCGTTGATAATCCCGAACACCTCGAAGAGATTTCCAGTTGGGAGGGGCATGCCGTTAATTTAAATATGATCAAAATCGGGAAAGAACTGATTTACTACCTCGGGGTATCTGAGGAAAAGCCCTACCGGCTGTTGAATGTAAAACGAGGTTACTGGAATACCCATCCTGCCGCTCATGCTGTAGGTGATACTATCCTGAAACTTCAGGTAACATTGAACTATGGCTATGATGGCTTGATCCCCAATATGCAATTGCAGGATAAGATTGCGGAGTATTATGCAGAGGTTTGTAAGATCAACGGGCTGGCCTATTATGATTTCGACGGGCAGGAGTTCCTGTTTAATAACGGGCATGGATATTATTCGGCAAAGCGCTTCTTTCGCAAAATGTTTGAGAAGGCTGCTGCGCTGGGTGTTCCTTATATTCGGTTTACAGGCGCCACTTTATCGGAAGGCTCGTGGCATTACCAGAGTATATGGAATGTTGGCGGAGGCAAAAATTTATATGATGTGGAAACGCGAGAGTGGGGAAGTACTACCAGCCAGGGAAAAGATCTACGGGATGTAACTTATGCTAACTTCTTCCCTGTTGGACTGGGAATAAATTTTCCTATTAATGCACAATCAACAGCAGAGCAGTACGAGCATATACAGGCTGTTTCGGTAGGTGTCGGAACCACGTACACATTAATCCTGAATCAAAAAGATGTGGAAAGTTGTCCGGAAAAGGAAGCTATTTTCAAAGTGATCCGGACCTGGGAAAATGCCCGGGCGGCCAATGCTTTTCCAAGGAGTATTAAACAACTATTATCCGATCCCGCCAGAAGTTGGCGGCTGGAGCAGACAGATCGAAACAATTGGAAACTTTACCCGGTGGTAAGCGGAATCCGTGGCGAAGCGATTAATTTGAGAAGAGATATTGAAAACGGTTATTAGGGAAATTTTTTTATTTTACTTCTAACGCTTTAATCATAAAGTAATGAACGTAACGATTGAACTTGACTGCAGGAACGATCTGGGAGAGGGTCCGGTATGGGATTATCCAAACCATAAATTAATGTGGGTGGATTACAATCAGGGAAAGGTTTGCAGTTTTCATCTTCAGACAAAAGAATATGCAGAAGTGCAGGTAGCGGACACGGTTATGGTAGCCATCCCTACCAACCGCGGTAACTGGATTCTGGCTATTGAGAAACAGATAGTCATTTACGATCCGGTAAAAAGGAGCCGACGAAAGGAAGCAACCATTGTTGAAGAAAATCCGGATAACAGATTAAACGATGGAAAATGTGACGGCCTCGGCCGCCTTTGGATCAGCACGATGAGCAATACCGCAAATATACCGACCGGAGCCTTATACAGGATAAATGCTGATCTTGGTTATGAAAAAATGGATGAGCCATTTATTATTCCAAATGGCATAGCCTGGAATAGAAAAAGCACCCGAATGTTTATAGTGGATAGCCAGATGAAAAAAATTTTCTGTTATGATTTTGATTTGAATAAAGGAAGTATAAAAAATAAACAGGTGCTGATTGACACTTCTTCGGAACCGGGTTTGCCCGACGGGATGACTATTGATGAAAACGATAATTTGTGGGTTGCTTGCTGGCAGGGACAGACTGTTTGCTGCTACGATACTTTGACAGGCGCCCTGCTCACCCGGATAAGGACGCCCGCAATGATACCCAGTTCCTGTTGTTTTGGAGGGGACGATCTGTCCACTTTATTTATTACTTCAAGCCGTAAATATGACAATGAAGAAAATATAAAAAGATTTCCTTTCTCCGGAGGTTTGTTTTCTGTTAAACCTGGTGTCAGGGGAGTACAGGGATCATTTTTTATTGAAAGTTGAAGTTCATGTATGAGATCGCCAGAAGCCCGTTTGGCAATACTTATTTATTAAAATTAAGGAATCCGGATACCGGAGAATTTGTGCATATACTTCCGGAAATTGGCGCAGCCTTACATCAGGTGTGTTTAGCATGCGACACAGCCACCCATCCGTTATTATGGTCGCAGGACGATGCGAAACAGTTTTTTAGAGAAGGATTGGCGCAGTATCGCGGCGCACTGCTGATGCCCTTCGCTGACCGGATAGAAAACGGGAGGTATTTATTCGAAGGCGTTGAATACGTCTTAGCCCGCAATGATCCCGATACAAAAAATGCACTGCACGGATTTATGAATCAAAAAGTCTTTCAGGAAATGACCCTGTTTTGTGATGAAACCAGAGCCAGCGTAACATTGTCCTGCAGTTATACAGGTAATCATCCAGGGTATCCTTTCCCATTCGTTGTAAGTGTCTCTTACCGCCTGAGTTCGAAGGGATTTCATTGCATAACCCGGGTTCAGAATACGGCATCGTGTAATATTCCTGTCGGGATGGGATGGCATCCTTATTTTAAACTGAAAGGAAATCCTTCAGATTATGCTATAAATATCCCGGCTATTGCTTCATTCTACACAACGGAAGATTATATCAATACGGGTGAGCTATTGCCGTTTAATAAAGAAAATCAATTCCTTCCTCTTACCGGCTTTAGCTTTAACGTTTTTAAACTTCGTTGTGAAAACGAAGAGGAAAAAATAGTCCTTCGAAATGAACCGGATGGTATAGATGTCTTGTTAATCTGCAGAGGATATCCTTTCATACAGTTGTATGTAGTTGACCAAAAAGCAGTAGCAATAGAACCGGTTACTTGTATTGGCAATGCGTTCAACAATGGAGTTGGGCTTACTATATTACCTCCCGGAGGAATTCTGGAAGCAGATTTTTGTTTAGAATTAATAAAGCGATAATTCTTTCATTCAAAATGGGAAAAACAGATTCTATGCAATTTTCAGGAAAAAACACAGTGGTAACCGGTGCGGCTAAAGGGATTGGAAGATCAGCAGCCAAAAAATTTTTGCCCGAAGTATCTTTTTGGTGTTCCGGAACCGGTGAAATTCCTATGAAAACTCAGTGGTAGAAACCCTGGGGGGCTCCGGGCCGCCTGTTAATACGCCTGCGCAAACAATACCCTTTTCTTACTGGGCTTTCCGGTAAGAATGCATTTGCCTTCTTCCTCAGTTGCATCTAAGGGAATGCAGCGGATAGTAGCTTTAGTAAGTTCCTTGATCTTGTCTTCCGTTTCCGGGGTACCGTCCCAGTGAGCCGCTATGAATCCGCCTTTTTCGTCTAACAGCCGCACAAATTCATCCCAATGATCAGCAGACGTGATATGTTCATCGCGGTATGTTTTTGCTTTGTCAAACATATCCTGCTGGATCTGCTGCAGGAGGTTTATAATTTGCCCGGACAGGTTATCCATCCTCAGGCTGAGTTTTTCTCTGGTATCCCTGCGGGCGATTTCTACGGTATTGTTTTCTATGTCTCTAACGCCAATGGCTAAACGAACAGGAACGCCCTGTTTTTCGTATTCGGCAAATTTCCAGCCCGGGCGGTTGTTGTCGTTGTCGTCGTATTTTACCCGGATGCCAGCCAGCTTCAATTCCTGCATCAGCGCTTTCACCCTTTCATCTATCCGTTGTTTTTGTTCTTCTCCCTTATGAATAGGCACAATTACGATCTGGTAAGGGGCAATCCGGGGCGGCAGGATCAACCCCTCATCGTCGCTGTGCGCCATCACCAACGCTCCGATCAGCCGGGTAGATACCCCCCAGGAAGTAGCCCAAACATATTCCAGTTTATTTTCTTTATTCAGGAACTGCACGTCGAACGCTTTGGCAAAATTCTGTCCGAGAAAATGCGAAGTGCCTGCCTGCAGCGCTTTCCCGTCCTGCATCAGGGCTTCGATACAATAGGTATCCACGGCGCCCGCAAATCTCTCGTTAGGAGTCTTTACGCCTTTGACCACCGGCAGCGCCATCCAGTTTTCCACAAAATCGGCATATACATTCAGCATTTGCACGGTTTCTTCTATAGCCTCCTGTGCGTTGGCATGGGCTGTATGACCTTCCTGCCACAAAAACTCCGTGGTGCGCAAAAACAACCGGGTACGCATTTCCCAGCGTACCACGTTGGCCCATTGGTTGATCAGCAGGGGAAGATCGCGGTAAGATTGTATCCAGGTTTTATAGGTGCTCCAGATGATGGCTTCACTGGTGGGGCGAACCACCAGCTCTTCTTCTAATTTAGCTTCGGGATCTACCACCAGTTTTCCTTTGTTTTCAGGATCTGTTTTCAAGCGGTAATGGGTTACTATGGCGCATTCCTTGGCGAATCCCTCCGCATTTTTCTCTTCCGCTTCAAACAGGCTCTTAGGAACAAAGAGGGGAAAATAAGCATTCACGTGACCTGTATCCTTAAACATCCGGTCCAACTGGTCGCGCATATTTTCCCACAAGGTGAAGCCATAGGGCTTAATAACCATACAGCCTCTTACCGCCGAATAATCGGCCAAGCCCCCCTTGATGATAAGATCGTTGTACCATTGGGCATAATCCTGCAACCGCGGAGTGATTTCTTTGCTCATATTTTTATGTGTATTCTTGTGTTTACGCGCTTTATACAGAAGATTTTATTCACATAGGATATATTGTCAATATATATTCAACTATTTTGAATAGATTAACAGTATAAATTGCGGCAAATGTAGTAACTTCATCCTGTAAATCTAAAACACTTACGCATGAATAAGAGAATTTTACTTTTGGCAGCGATAGCTGTGGGGCTCAGCAGCTGTTCCACCTTATACAGATCGGGGCAAACTCCCGATGATGTGTATTATTCTCCCAGCCCGCAACAGCGTGTTGCTTATTCCGATAACGATCCATATTACGACAGCAATAGCGGAGATGAGTATGTGAATGTGCAAACCGAACAGGACCGTTCGGCATACCAGAGCGAAGATAATTACCTGCGCATGAAGGTGAGGAACCGGGCGCTGTGGTCTGGGCTTGATGATTATGGTTATTATGGAGGCGGTATGTATTCTCCCTACTTTGGAAGTAGTTTCGGATTGGGCTATGGGTATAGTCCATACAGTTTCTATTCTCCCTATTCCATGTATAGTCCTTATTCCCTCTATTCTCCCTACTATTCATCTTTCGGAATGGGGCTCGGATTCGGCTGGGGTGGTTTGTATGGCGGGTATTACAATCCCTACTCTTTTTATAGTCCTTTTTATGATCCTTATTATTCCTATGGATATGGGCATTATTATCCCGGCATTATTTCCGGGAAACCTATAGGAAATCTGAAGCCTGCGGGTACTTATACCCCAAGAACCTCTAACCTGAGGAGTTTTGGAAATCAGAGAAGCAACACGAACCTGAATAATAATAACGGGAACGCGCCGGTTAGGGTATTCCGAAATAATAATAACAACAATTATGTGAATCCCAGGAGTTCATCGCCCTCTAATACCAGCCCACGTCGCTCGGTTGAGAGGGATACCCAGAGCAGACCATCAAGAACTTTTGACAACAACAACTCACCATCAACACCCAGGTTTTCTCCGGGTTCCAACTCCGGAAGCAGGATGGGTGGCAGTGGAGGAAGCGCTCCTTCCCGTTCCCCGGGCAGAGGCGGCAGATAAAAGAGTAGCGGTCAGGTAAATGAAATTGAGTAATTGTATTCTATTAAACAAACAATAAAATATAATCAACCAAAAAGAGCGGCAATCCGCTCTTTTTGGTATGAGAGAACAAAGGAAACCTTTGATTTTAAACATTCAGATATGAGGACGGTATTAGCCACAGCAGGATTTGTTTTTTTAGCTCATTTTTTATTCGCCCAGGAACCATTGGACGCTGTGAGATATTCCTGGCTTAGCCCGCAAGGCACCGCCAGGGCGCAGTCTATTGGAGGAGCCATAAGTGCCCTGGGAGGAGATATTACAGCCTTATATACCAACCCGGCCGGCATCGGCATATATAAGACCAGCGAGCTTGTGCTTAGCCCGGGGATCAGTTTCAACAACAGCAAATCAATGTACAGAGGCAGCGCCGCCACAGATAGTAAAAGCAGTTTTAATTACGGTCCTATAGGAGTAGTATGGGGCATGCCTTCGTATCGCAGCAACAGCAAGTGGAAAGGAATGAGCATTGCCCTGGCGCTGAATAAAACGGCCAATTTCAACAGCAATACCTATATTGCCGGCGACAATAATCAAAGTTCGTATTCGGAAAAATACCTGGATCAACTGATCAACGGAAACGCAACCGATCCCAACCAGGCTGCATCGGATTATCCCTATGGCGCCAGCTTGGGTTTGAATACTTATCTTATTGATCCCACCTATGACAATGATGGCTTCCTTAACGGATACGCCAGCAATGCTACGGTAACCACCGGGTTGAAGCAACAACAAACCATCCGTTCAACCGGAGGAATATCAACGTTTAGTATTGGCATGGGGGGCAACTATAACGATGTGTTTTATCTGGGTGGTTCTGTCAATATTAATACGTTGAAATATGTTCGAAACTCCGGCTTCAGGGAAAGCGATGCAACGAATAACACCGATAATGATTTCAATTATTTTGTGGCAGATGACTACCTGAAAACCGATGGAACCGGGGTAAACATCAACATCGGAATAATAGCAAAGCCGATAGAGTCGCTGAGAGTGGGATTGAATTTTCAAAGTCCGGCATGGTATTCTTTTAAAGATACCTACTATTCTTCTCTTACCACCGATACGGAGGGCTATGCCGGCGTTCAGTCGCAGAGTTCATTAGATTTCAACCAGGGCTATGCAGGTGAATACACCTACCGGTATAAAACCCCGCTGCGTTTGGGCGGAGGCCTGGCCTATATTTTTGGCAGCCAGGAGGATGTAAAATCACAAAAGGGGTTTGTAACAGCCGATGTGGAATATGTCAGTTATAAAAATAATGCGTTCAATACGCAGGATAATACCAACCAGGCAGACAAGGATTATTTTAACGATCTCAACAATACGATGAGCAGGGTATTCAAATCGGCTGTAAATTTCCGCCTCGGTGGAGAACTTAAGTTCGAAACCCTCATGGTGAGAGCTGGATTTGGATATTACGGCAATCCCTACACTAACAATTACTTCAACAACCAGGCTGCAGATATCACCAGGGCTGCCAGGATGAATATCAGCGGCGGGCTGGGCTGGCGCAACAAAGGCATGTTTGTGGATATCGCCTACATACACCAGATCATTAAGGACGCTTATTATCCTTACCGCCTGGACGAAAATGTATTCAATGCTGCCAAATTAACCAACAATATCGGTAACATATTACTAACGGTTGGATTTAAGTTTTAGTTCCCTGTTCGCCTTCGCCCGGCGGCATTCCGGTCATGTTATTCCCGGGGCTGGAAAAAATAATGGAATTCCGACTGATTACAGCCTGAATCCGACAAGTTACTCAAAAGAAAGGCAAATGTTTCCTTCTTTTAAAATCAAAGAATAGCTTTGTTCCAGGTTTTTCATAGGATATTGGATTTTAAAAGCGGGGGCGCATTTTTATGCCGCCCCTTTTTTTATTTGTCGGCAGCCAATTTCAGGCTTCGAGAATTACTACGGCGGTGGCTACCGTTTTTATATGAGAAAGAGACACCTGTGCATTTACCGGTCCAATGGTTGTTGCGGTCATTCCAAGCAGCCTGAGCTCAGGCTTCCCGGTCCCGCTATTCACGATCTCCACTTCGTTAAATGCAGTTGCGTTTTGCCATCCGGTTCCCAGTGCTTTGAAGAAGGCTTCCTTGGCTGCAAAGCGTGCGGCATAGTGCTGGTACTTGTTTGTTTTCGATTCGCAATAGGCGATTTCATCTTTTGAAAATACCAGTTCCCGGAAGCCCTGTTCCTTTTCAATGGCGCCGGCTATCCGGCTGGTTTCCACGATATCTGTTCCTATTCCCGAGATCATTTTATGGTATTCGTTTTTGTATTTCTTCTATCTTTTTCCGGATATAGGCTTCTTCCTGTTCCGTGGCTATCTCTTTCGTCAGCGCCTGTTGGTAATAACCCAAAGCGCGGTGTTGGTCATGGTGCGCTGTACAATAATCTCCAGCCAGTACATAACTGTGATAAAACTCCGGGTTGCTTTCAATAAGACTGTCCACGTTCACTTCCTCTCCGTCCTGCAGCCGCTGCCTGAGTTTGCGATACCTTTCATAATCCTTATACTTCTCAGTCAATAAAAAGGAGTCCGGGGGAACGGTCAATGACGCGTCATAAATTTCGCGGTTTTCCTGCAATCCGTGCATCGCAAATATCGTATGAAGATCGTAAGCCACGTATTCGCCCAACTGCCAGGGCGCGGTGGAAACCCATACCCGTAATTTCCCGGGTTCGAATACGATGGAGTGATGCGCGATCAGTTGATTTAACGCCTTCTCGTTACCCATGCCAATGTCCGTATTACGCAACCCTTTCTGATCTCGTAAAATGTTGATGGTTTTTTGAAGGGTATTCTTCCCATTTTCCTTTATAAGTTCCCGGAGCCGCTTATACCGATACGCCGAAGCGCTTTCTTTCATCTGGTGGATATTAGGCTCAGTACCCACCAGTACTTTACCCTGGAAATGATTCGCACAAAGAATATGGTCTTCGCCCGGATCATAAACATCCAAAGTATCGGGCGTTTTTTCAATGATCACCGCTTTATGATCAGCGGCGGAAGCTACTAAAAAGGATTCCGATACAAACATCGTGCGTTGATGGGCAATGGCAACGGCTTCTTTGATAGTAGCCGCATATTGCAGGATCTCCCTGGCCACCAGCGAAACAGGGGTAGCGGAACCTGTGGGGATACTGCTTTTAGCCGCGTTAATGGTTACGGTGAGGCCTTTTTCATTCATCCCGGATACCACGCCTATAAAACCACCCCAGGTAACACTCATGAACTTGTATCCCTGTGCCGGGTTCTCAAAAAGAATGATCTTGTTTTTGGCAAAGTCGTCGCTCACGTAAAAGTCAAAGTTGCGCCCGATGATCATTGTGCTGTCTGCCGAAGCTCCATCCCAGGTACCGAAGGAAGTGCAGCCCACCAGGGCCATATTTTGCAACGCATGCCCTATATCATGAGCGGCGTGATAGTTCAATATCCGTTCGTAATTGGTGCCGATATAATTGTAGCTGCCGGAAGCCGATTGAGACACGCCATAAATTTCTTGCTGGTATTCATCGGTTACATGCCGGCTCAGGTTGCGGTTGAACCAGCCGATCATGTATTTCAGAAAATGTAGGTAAAAGGTGGAGGGGATCATTTTTTTGATCTGGTTGCTGAAATAATCTTCCTGCGATACGATCAGCTCTTTTGAAAGCCGGCCGTTGACCACTCCCCTTTCAAAAGGCTTTCCTTCTACATACAACTCAAACAATCCCGATTTACTTTTCCTGAACCAGTTATTGCCGATAGTGTAAAACCCATTGCCATGATCCTCCCGTTGCCATTGCAAACTGCCAGTGTCGTTAACAACCGGAGGCGCCGTTCGGCTGACATAAGCTACATAGGTAAAAAGCAGCAGCAACAGCAGGGCCGGTACGGCAATAATATACAGGAACCACCGGAATACTTTTTTAGTGCTATGCATTTCTAATCTTTTTGATCACATCGTCGTTACCCAATAAGGTGATACAGGTCAGCAGGGCGCTGATGGAACAACCCAGCACGCCGTGGATGTTGATGTTCTGCCCGGTAAGAAACAAATTTCTCAGCTTGGTCCGGGGAGAGATAAAAGTTTTGAAAGGGTCTTTATAATCTTTGGCTATACCGTAGAGAGATCCGTCGTAGTTGCCTATATAGTCTCTATACGATAGCGGTGTGGATGCCGTATAAGACTTAATACAATTACGAAGCCCGGGGAATCTTTCCTCCACCAGGTCCAGTAAAATGCCGGCTTTTTCCTTTTTAAAAGACTCATAGGCCTGCCCCCGGCTGCTTTCCGCTACCACGGTATTAAAAGTAACCCACCAGGGCGCTACATCTTCGTAACGCATATAGGTGAAGATAGTCATTGTGCCGGCGTATTCATCCGTTCGATGCGAAGGCGGGAAAAACAATGCATAGCCCAGCGGCCAATTGTCCGTGGTATAGTCCGCCAAATCCCATATCCGCCCCTCCCTATGATAATAATAATTATGCCGCCGGTATTTGAAGCAATTTTTCTTCAATACAATATGTACCAGAAAAGAAGAGATGGTATGCGGGAGATTTTGAATACGCTTCCTGTAAATATTCCGGATCACGTCGGTATCCGTCATTTCGAGGGTCTTCCCCGGATGCATATTGGAGATAAACATGTCGGCGTAATAGCGGGTTCCATCGGCCGTTTCGGCATAAGTAGCCCTGTTGCCTTCTGAGGCGATCTTCACTACTTCCGCATGCCGGATCACCTCCCCTCCGGCATCCCTGATATGCCCTGCCAGGAGCTTTGCAATCTGGGAGCCGCCATTAATACATTTCCATGCACTTTCGATGTAGCTGTTGACGATCAGCGCGTGTACGTAAAACGGCGTTTCGTCCGGTTTCCCTACATAAAGCGCATTGTTGCCAACCAATACCGCCTGCAATTTTCTGTTGGCGGTTAACGAACGGATAACGGCGTAGGTATCCAGTTCCAGCACTTCCGCCTTTTCATCATACAAACCCTGGTCTCTTAAATTATACAGCGGGAATTTACTGCAAACCCATTTGATTTTTTCACAATAATTCCTGATGGCCGCTTCTTCCTCCGGGAAATCTACTGCCAGGTTCCTGATGAATTTTTCATATCCCTGGGCCTGCCTGTATTCCTTCTGATCGTTGCCAATGATGATCTTATCAAAAGCTTCTTCATCCATCCTTTGCAACTTCAGCTTCTCCATTATGCCCAGGTAGCTGAATATCTGGTAAAGGTTTTGTCCTTTGTCCAGTCCGCCGAGGTAATGAACGCCGGAATCAAATATTTCTTTGTCACGCGAAAAGGTCTGAAGCGATCCCCCCGTTTGTTTGTTCTTTTCGAGTACCCCTACACGATATCCTTCTTTGCTGAGAATCCCCCCGCAAACCAACCCTCCTACACCGCTTCCTATGATCAGGATATCGTATCGTTTCATCCGTTCTTTTGTGTTTACCTTTTTATGGAATGAAACGCCTCGTTATCCGGGCGCTCAGGTGAAAAAATACAACTGTATTTCATGAGATATGTTTATAGTTTTGAATTACAAAAATAACATTAGACGTATATTTCGTCTCGTCAATTCGCCGGCATTCGAAGCCATATTTTTTAGCCGTATCCACTATCATAGCGCCCGACAGGAACGATAATCCGGCAGAGGTGGTTTTATTAAAACTGAGCAGTTTCGTAGAAAAGAACTCCGTCAGCCGGGTGCCTTTATGCCGCGATGGCAGGTCTTTATCTCCATCTCTTATGATCAGCATGCCATTGTTGTTCAAACTCTGCAAACATTTATGGATCATGCGTTCCTGTTGTTCGGGCGTAAGATAATGTAATACATCGGCAAGTACAATACCATCGTATTTTTCAAAGGTAAAGTTAAGTACATCCGCATGAAAAAACCGGATCCGCTCATCCCTGCTGAAGCAATGATCCGCCACCTCAATTTTCTCTTCATCATAATCAATCCCGGTGATCGTTCTTTCTTTGGCTGAAAAATGAAGCATATAGGACATAAAACCGTATCCACAGCCAATATCCAGCAACTTTCCCTTTGCAGGCAATAATTCATGAAACGGGAGATAGTCTTTCTCCATCCTCACCTTTACCCGCATATACCATTCCAGTACCGGACCTTTATAGATATAATTATGAAACAGGAGCTCCCGAAACCAGGAGGGCGTTTCCACAGACGACCGGAGTTGCTCATATTCTGTTCTGAAATACCCGCCAATTTGTTTGGCCCGCTCACTGTAAGTGTTGCCGAATCGCTTATCCCCGGGTGTTATCCGCGGCAAAAAACGAACGGTGATCTTCCCGTCTTTGATCAGAAAATCATTTTTAGTCATCGTATATCCGGTACCGTGAATGAGTACCGGCAACAGATCCAACTGCAATTGTTCTGCCAGGTAAAAAGCGCCCCTGTGCAATCTTTTTATCGTGCCATCGGATGAGCGTGTACCTTCGGGGAACACCACAATGGAATAACCTTTCCTCACTTTTTCCTTCAGCAGCGCCAGTGTGTTTTCGGCGCCGTCCGCAGCCGCGTAATAATCGGCCATTCTCACTACCGACCCGGATACCGGCGCATTTCTTACCCGGTTATTGGTTAACAGGATCAGCTTTGGGTATTGCATCATCATTACAAAATTATCCAGGCCCGACTGGTGATTGCAGATAATGACCGCGGGTTTGGAAAAATTTTCTCCCAATGGATTGATGATCGTTTTCTTAACATTCCCCATTATATAAATGAGCGACTTTGAGAAGTGGGCAATTAAAACATGAAAATAGTATTTCCCCTTTTCCCTGCTGAAGGGATTTACCTTCACCAAAATAAATCCCAGCAAGGCCAGGAGCATACTGCCTGCAACAAACCAAATTTGGGAAAACAAAGTCTTGCTCAGACTCCACAATGTCCAGGGAAACAATTTCTCTTGTGTTCTTCTCCTGATCAAAAAATCAAACAGGAAAGGGATCACCACCTGGGCTACCAGCACCACGCATAATATTCCGATAATAGAGATCATGGCAATGGATTGCAATGCCGGATGCTTCGCAAAGATGAGCACTCCCAGCCCGGTAATGGTGGTAATAGCGGACAGCAGTATGGACGACTTAAACGAAGACAGGTTTTTCCTGCCGGTTTTGTATTCCTGCAATAAACCGTCCATGATGAAAATGCTGTAATCGTCGCCCAAACCGAAGATCAGGGTGGACACAATGATATTGATGATATTGAACTTAATACCGGCGAGCCCCATAAAGCCCAATATCCATACCCAACTGACCGCCATCGGCAGGAAGGCCATCAGCGTCAGTTCAATTCGGCCATAGGTTACCAGGAGGGTGAGGAAAACCAGTAAGGAGGTAAGAAGCGCAATCCTGGTAAAATCCGCATTGATGAGTTCCACAAATTTGCCGGTGAGATATTGCTTATCCAGGACGGTGGTCTCCGGCAGGTTGTCGAAAGCCTCGTAAACTGTTGCTTTGTTTTCCGGCGCCACACTTAATAAGGTTACCACCGTAGTTTTGTCGGGCGTTTCCGTTATAAAATCATTGAGGATGGTTTTCCGGATGACGGCTGTTTCACTACTGTCTGTAGGCACATACGCTTTATCCAGGAGTGCTTCAAAAGGCTGAAAGGCAGTGACGCTATAGCCTAAACCGGCACCTTCCTGCCGCATTACGGAGAGTAACCGCCGTTTCTTTTCCGGCGTCCAGTAGCGGTTCCATCTTGCAATTCTCCGGTTTTGCAGATCCCCGGAAACCAGCAAAGAAGAAACCCCGGCGTACCGGGAAATGACCCCTTCCGACCTGTAGGATTCCACTTTGCCTGTCACACGCTCGTTCACCTTCAACGCTTCGTCAAGCGTTTTTCCTTCCGCCACCAGGTACACCGATTGAAGAGCGGCTTTATTGATTTGATTCAACCGGGCTTCCGATCTTTTCAGATGGTCCGACATGTAATTCATGTTGTTCATATCGGTTTCGAACCCTACCCTCCCGGAAGTGTAAAATAAAAAGATGGTGAGCAATACGATACCGGTCATCACCAGGCGGTTGCGGTCTAAGCGGAGCGCCGCTATCTTATCAATCCAGGAATGTTGATACCGTTCCGGGTTTTGCTCTTTTCGCCTTTTGGACGGAAAATGAGGTAAAAAAATGAGAGAGCACAGGGAAGCGCCGATAAGGCTGAATCCCGCAAACAGCCCCAGGTCCTGCAGCATTTCTGAAGCGGCAAAGTTCAAACAAAAAAAGCCGCCAATAGTGGTAAAGCCGCCAAGGGTAAGGGGAAACGACAGGTCTTTCACCACCTTCCGCATATCGCCGGTATGCCGGAAATGATTGAATACATGCAGCGAATAATTTACCGCGATGCCCAGGATAACGGATCCGGTGCCTATGGCAATCACGGAAATACTTCCCTTGATAAAATACACCGCCGTCAATGCAAACAATGCCCCGAAAACAACCGGGATCATGATCAGTAACGGTGCGGATACCCGCTTGAAATAAATACCTATAAAAATGACCAGGAAAATGATCGTAGCGGTTTGCGTAAATAATGAATCTTTTTGCAACTGCACGGCATTGCCGGCTGATACCGCCGTGGCGCCAAAATAATCTACATCAACAGCAGAAAACCGGGGATCGGTTTGAATGGTAATGAGACTGTCTAACCCTTTTAGAAAATGGATGTTTTGGCCGGTATTATTCGGCGGGAAACGGGGCGTGATAAAAAACAGGAGATATTTATGATCTTTCGTCAATACCGCATTATCATACAGCTCAAAATTTTCATCGTACTGAAGTTGTTGCAGCTTTTTGAGAGCAATAAATGAAATACCCGCCGGATCATTACTGATCATGTTTTTAAACGCCAGCCCTGCGGGCGAACTTAGGGTGCGGATATTACGCTCCAGGGTTTGACGGAGGGTTTCGGGAACGATCAGGCTGTCAATGGTGTGATAGTCGTTTTCAGTAAAATAAACAGGCAGGTGTTCATAGATGATATCGAACAGCTCCAGCGTCAGTTCATCATCTGCCTTATAATTAATTTTACGCACAAAAGCTGAAAACTGTTGTTGAACCAGCTCAGTAAAATGATCCGCAAAAGCCACCAGGCTGTCCGGATCGGTGGCCGCGGAGTCTTTTAAAGAAACCATCACCACAAGCCGGTCCATGAACTTAGACTGGGTGAAGATCTGGTTCAGTTTTTCTACCTTTTTGTCTTTGGGAAGGATGCGGGCTATATCTTCTTCAAACCGGAGCCGCGAAGCAAAAAAAGCGGCGGTCAATAAACTGATGAAGAAAATAAGGAAGAGCTGCCACCTGTTTTTTTGAAAATGGTCATATAAGGCTGTGAATACTTTCTCCATAACTTTTCTGAGTTAAACAGCTGAGCTCGTTTTTTTTCTGCAACAGATCAGCAGGATCCAGGTTACCAATCCACATACAATACCTGCAACCATTGCCAGCGTAACGGCGCCGTATAGGTATTGTTCAAAATTATTTTTCACAGACTCCAGGCTCAGGCTATCTGAAAACACCAGGCCTTTATCATTGCCTTTCATCCAGATACCACCGGTTTTATAACTGAGAAAAATGATCAGGGGTATCACCGGTGGTAAACTGATATTGGCAGCGATGATCACCAGCGCCTTGTTCAATTTCAAAACCACAGACAAAAATATGGCGGCAACCAGTTGGAAACCCCATATCGGCATGATGCCCATGCAAATACCCAATGCTACGGAGAAGGCCTTTATATGCGGCGGCTCCTCTACATTGATCACCTGCTCCCTAAAAAAACGACGCCAGTTATCGCGAACAAAAAGGGACCGAAAGAACTTCTTAGGTTTCACATACAGAAAGGCAATGAGCACCAGTACAGTATTCAGCGCACCGATCCTTAAAAAATCTGTAAAGGGGCGGAAATGAGAAACCCGTTCTCCTCCGGGCGCATAATAAACGGAAACCGGGACCGAATCAATTTTAATACCTTTCCAGGCACACCGTACCAGCACTTCAATTTCAAACTCGTATTTGCGGGTAAAGAAACGCATTGTTTTCATTAGTGCAACCGGGTAAAGCCGGAAACCCGACTGGGTATCGGGCGCGCTGATACCTGTTTCCACCTTAAACCAAAAATTAGAGAACCGGTTGCCGAAGCTACTTTTGCCGGGAATACCCGCCTGCCTCATATTACGTGCGCCGATAACAATGGCATCCCCCTCTTCCAGGAGCCGGTGTATAAAAACCGGCAGGTCTTCCGCAAAGTGCTGCCCGTCCGAATCCATCGTTATTGCATAGGAATAACCCAGTTCCAGCGCTCTTTTGAAGCCCCGGCGCAGGGCAACGCCCTTTCCCCTGTTGGGAAAATAACTAAGCTGCTCGGTTTGCGGAAAGGAAGACAACACCTCCGCTGTGCCGTCCGTAGAACCGTCATTGACCACAATAATATGACCTGTATATTCTTCCACAGCCGTAAGCACACCCGCAAGGGTAGTCGCATTGTTGTAAGTGGGGATCACTACGCAGGCACTGCACCGGTCAAAAGCGGTTCTGATCAAATCTTTATCACGCTTCAAAATATGGAAAGGTTGTTATAATTTTTATCTTTACCTGGTATTTAACGATCCGGCAAAGATAAAAATTTAGGAGGCAGGCTTCCTCCTCCGTTCCATCTCTTTTTTAATCAACGATAATTCTCTGCCTGTTTGCCCCGAAACAGAACTGTTTTCCCTGGCCTGTCGCATCAGGTAGGGGATCACTTCCTGCACCGGCCCGAAGGGAAGGAATAACGGCATTTTTGGAACCGGTATGAAAACCGATCCATATCCCTTAGTCCGCTCTCCTTGTGGAATTGAAACGCATCCGCTAACGTTGTGATCATTATCTTTGATCTGTATTATCTTTTATTCATTAAGGATGAAATTCAGTACCAACGGTGGAATTTGTACATATTAAAAATAACACTTCGATTGTAAAAAACCTGGCAGTGAAATACGGCTTCGAGTATTGTGGTATCGCAAAGGCGGTAAAGCTGGATGAGGATGCCCGGAGGCTGGAGAACTGGCTGAATCAAGGCATGAATGGCGCCATGCAGTATATGGAAAATCATTTTGATCTGCGGGTGGATCCTACGAAACTGGTTCCCGGCGCAAGGTCTGTGATTACCATGCTGATGAATTATTTTCCCGCTGAGTCGCCACGGACCGGAACTCCAAAGATATCCCGCTATGCCTGGGGCAACGATTATCACGAGATCATCAGAGCCAAACTAAGACACTTTTTAAAGGAAGTGAACGAACAGATCGGAGAAGTGAACGGCAGGGGCTTTGTAGATTCAGCACCCGTACTGGAACGTTCCTGGGCACAGCGAAGCGGACTGGGATGGGTGGGCAAAAACGGCAACCTGATCAATAAAAGATCCGGATCTTATTTCTTCATTGCTACACTTATCGTTGACCTGGAACTGGAATATGACGATCCGGTGGCTAAAGATTATTGCGGGTCGTGCAGGAGATGTATAGATGCCTGTCCTACGGAGGCCATCCGGGAAGACCGTGTTATAGACGGCAGCAAATGCATTTCCTATTTCACGATTGAATTAAAAGACATGCTGATCCCCGACGAAATGAAAGGGAAATTTGAAAATTGGATGTTTGGCTGCGATATCTGCCAGGAAGTTTGTCCCTGGAATCGTTTCAGTACCCCCACCCGGGAACCGGAGTTCAGCCCCATTCCGGAAATACTCAATTTTGATCTCCGGGACTGGAATGCGCTGACCGAAGAAAGCTTTAAAAAGATTTTTAAGAAATCACCGCTCAAAAGATCAAAATTTAATGGTATTCAGCGAAACCTGAAGTTCATACAAACGAAATAGATGGATTTACAATTTGAGATTTGAGATTTTCTTTAATGCTTTTGGTTTCATTCTTCTGCCATTTAAATTTCAGTAAACCATAATCTCATCTGTAAACAGGTATCCTTTTCCGGGATTGGATGCTTTTACCCGGATGTATCGTGCGTTTACCGGCTGATCCAGGCTTAGTTCAAATCGCTTAAAAGTCAGCCGGGCTTCTTTGGGCGACACATCATTCATCACTTTCCCCACCGGTTGATAATGCCTGCCGTCTCCTGATAATAATACCTCCATCTCACCAGGCATATACACGCCTGGGCCAATCGTTTGCATAAAATTCATCGCAATCGTATGAATGGGCTGTGTAGCTTCCATGTCCACTACGAGATCAATCGGCTCTGTAAAACCCTGCCATTGTCCATCGTGATAGGTAAGTCCTCCCGTAATTCCATTGGTCAGGGTTTGTTCCTTCTGCGCTGCATAACCGTCCCACTGACTAATGTATTGAACCGGCTTACCAATAGCCTTATGAATATCAACATCGAATTCCAACACCGGCCCTATCGGGGACTCATCCCAAAAAAAGGCTGCCTTTATTTTAGCGCTCTTACCGAGGTCAAAAGGCCCCTCATAAACTTTCGATGATAAAACCGGCTCACTGCCATCTACCGTATAACGAATATTACGCGGGTCATTCTGTTCGGTGGTCAAGGTTACCCGGCTTGTTTTATCTGCCGCATTGTAAACTGCCCGATAGGCAACATTATAAGAAGGGCGGAAATAATTGACGTTTAAATTTTGCAGCAACCGGTAATGGGACTGCAGCCGGTGGTGAAAATCTTCCCACGATTTAAACTGTGGTGGTGTCCAATTGACCTCCGACAAAGCGAGCGCTCTTGGAAACGCCATGTATTCGGCATGCTCCGTAGTAGGAATATATTCAGTCCATAAATTAGCCTGGGCTCCTAAAATATGTTGTACTTTATCCGAAGCAATGGCTGCTGGAACGGGATTATAAGAATATACTTTTTCCAGGGTAATATATCCGCCGATGGCTTCCGGCTGGGTACGCGGATCGGTTTGATAGGAATCAAAATATAAATAACTACCCGGCGTCATGATCACGTCGTGCCCGGTATTGGCCGCCCGGATACCTCCTTCCTCGCCCCTCCAACTCATCACGGTAGCTCCTTCGGTGAGCCCTCCCTGGAGTATCTCATCCCACCCGATCAGTTTTCTTCCTTTCGATTGCAGGTAGATGTCCATTTGCCGGATAGCATAACTTTGCAATTCATCCACGGTTTTCAGCCCTTCTCTTCGCATCAGCGCCTGATCTTTGGGGCAGGTTTTCCAATGACGTTTATCTGCTTCATCTCCACCCATATGAATATACTTCGACGGAAAAATGGCAAGCACTTCATCCAACACGTTTTTCAGAAATACAAAGGTTTGCTCATTCCCGATACAAAATTCGCTTTGTGTATAAGGCAGCCCGGTGCAGGAAAGTTGAGGATAAACCGCCAGCACCTCTTCCGAATGCGCTGGCATTTCTATTTCAGGGATAATATTAATTCCCCGTTGCAATGCATAGGCAACCAGTTCCTTAGCTTCTTCCTGGGTATAGAAACCGCCACCGGCGTTGGGAGCGCCCCTGTCTGTATACTTCCTGCCATGGGTCCACCAGTCTTTCCAGTGTACATGCGTGCGCCAGGCTGCTTTTTCGGTCAGTTCGGGGTAACGTTTAATTTGCAACCGCCAGCCCGCACCATCGGTCAGATGCCAGTGAAACTGGTTGAACTTGTATAACGCCATCAGATCAATATACTTTTTCAGAAAAGACAGGGGCATGAAGTGCCTGGATACGTCCAGATGCAGTCCGCGATAGGAAAACCGGGGCTGATCAATGATTTGCGCTGCAGCCAACCGTTCGGGATCGTCTTGCAGGTATCCCAATTGCAAAAGCGTTTGAATGGCTTCTATCACCTGCGGCGCATCCCAGGCCTTGATCACAATCCCTTTAGCCCGAATTTGGAGCGAATAAGCTTTGGGAGACAACTGATCGGCCTTTGTGGCCTTTTTTATAAGGATGTCTGCGGGGTCTTTAGCGTTGATCTTCTGAATCGTGATTTCTTTTATGGCGGGATGTTCCATTAATAAGTTCGCAGAAGCCCGGAATTCAGGACTAACCTGAACCGAGGTATGCGCTTTAAACCGGAACAGCCCGTTATCCATTCTGAGCAGGGCAGGCTTGGGAATAAGATCAAAATTGTTTTGGGCAATAGCGGTCGGGGGTAACACAAAGAAAAACAGGATAATGTACAACTTCAAAGCTTTCCGCATATATAAAAGGATTTACCTGCGAAGTTAATACCTGTTACATGGCAGGCAAATCCTTCTCTGTAACTTTGCGGCGATGGCTCTCTTTGCATTACAGCATGAATTGATTTTCCCCCCGGTACATCTTGCAGAGCCGGACGGGCTGCTTGCCATTGGTGGAGATTTAGGTACGGAAAGGCTGGTTCTTGCTTACAGGAACGGGATTTTTCCCTGGTATGAGGGGGGAACGCCTTTGTGGTGGTGTCCGGATCCCCGGTTTGTACTCTTCCCTGATAAATTAAAGGTCAGTAAGAGTATGAAGCAACTGTTTAGAAAAGATGCTTTCCGGTTCACCATAAATCAAAACTTCAAAGCAGTTATCCATGGCTGTAAAACCAGTTTTCGGAAAAATCAACGGGGCACATGGATCACCGATGAAGTGGAAAAGGCGTATAGCCTGCTTCATGAAAAAGGATATGCGCATAGTGCAGAAGTATGGGTGAATGACGAACTGGCGGGAGGTTTGTATGGAGTAAAGATGGGTAAAGTATTTTTTGGTGAAAGTATGTTTAGCGCAGAAAGCAATGCCAGTAAATTTGCTTTTATTAAATACGTCCAACATTTGAAAGAGGAAGGGATTGAATTAATAGACTGCCAGATCTATTCGGCGCATTTGGAAAGCCTGGGCGCTGAAATGATACCACGGGAATCGTTTATAAAAAATTTGAGGCAGTTAATCCCTGGAAAATAATGGGTAGCTGAATGCGAATGCGCCTGCCGCGGGCTATTGCGTTTTTTGCAGTCCCATCTCGAAAAAAAATCGTAATTTGACCGCCTGAAAAATATCTAACTTTTCAAAACTATGAGTAATAAAATTGCTTCTCTTACGAAGTTGCAGCAGGAAGGAAAAAACATTCACCGTCTCCCATTTTCCATCAGGATTCTGCTCGAAAATGTGCTTCGCAACCACGATGGCTTTGCCATTACTGATGAACACGTGCATACTTTAACCGAATGGAATGCCGCCGGCTCGGATAAGGATATTCCTTTTAAACCGGCCCGGGTACTGATGCAGGATTTTACCGGCGTACCCGCCGTGGTGGACATCGCCTCTCTCCGCGCTGAGCTGATCCGCAAAGGCGGCGACGGATCAAGGATCAACCCGGCTATCCCGGTGGACCTTGTTATTGATCACTCTGTGCAGGTAGATTTCTTCGGTACCGATTATTCTTATAAAAATAACGTATCCCTCGAATACGAGCGAAATGCAGAACGATATAAATTGTTGAAATGGGCCCAGAAGGGGCTTGATAATTTTACGGTGGTACCTCCCGGTATGGGCATCTGCCACCAGGTGAACCTGGAATATTTGGCCAAAGGCGTTATTGAGAGGGATGGATGGACCTTTCCCGACACCCTGGTAGGCACCGATTCTCATACGCCCATGGTGAATGGAATCGGCGTACTGGCCTGGGGTGTAGGTGGTATTGAAGCCGAAGCAGCCATGCTCGGACAACCCATTTATTTCTCGTGTCCACAGGTGGTGGGGTTGAAACTGACCGGTAAAATTCCGCAGGGCTGTACCGCCACCGATATGGTGCTGACGATTACCCGGCTGCTCCGCGACTATGGCGTGGTTGGGAAATTTGTAGAAGTTTTTGGTGATGGTTTGGACCACCTGACGGTAACCGACCGGGCCACGATCTCTAATATGTCGCCGGAATTTGGTTGCACGGTTACTTATTTCCCCATTGACGATCAAACGCTTGATTATATGAAGCGTACGGCACGCAGCCAGCAGCAAATTGACCTGGTAAAAAAATATTGCCAGGATAATATGTTGTGGCGTACGGGAAATGAGGGAATTGAATATTCACATGTTGTGGAGTTAGACCTTAGCACACTGGAACCTACGGTTGCCGGTCCTAAGCGCCCCCAGGATAAAATACTGTTAAGGCAGTTGGATGATAAATTTTGTGAAATCCTGAAATCTGAATTTTCCAGGGATTATATCCCTTTCAGGAACCGGCAGGAAAATGCATGGTTGTCCGAAGGCGGATCGGGTACAGAATTTTCGTGGTCACCCCGGCAGGATCACGCCGGTATCACGGTGGAAAAAGAAAGCAATCTCAAATCCGTCCGGATAAAAATAAAAAATAAGGAGTACGTTTTGAGTGACGGCAGCATTGTTATTGCTGCAATTACCAGTTGTACCAATACTTCCAACCCGGCTGTAATGGTTGGGGCGGGTTTGGTGGCGCACAAAGCGGTTGAAAGAGGGTTGCGTACCAAATCCTGGGTCAAAACCAGCCTGGCGCCCGGCTCCAAAGTGGTCACCCAATACCTGGAGCGATCCGGATTATCGGAAGACCTTGCAGCGCTTCGGTTTCATACCGTAGGCTACGGCTGCACGTCCTGTATAGGAAACAGCGGTCCTCTCCCACCCCATATCGCCGAAGCGGTAGATAAAGGGGAATTAGTGGTAGCTTCCGTATTGTCCGGTAACCGTAATTTTGAAGCAAGGGTGCATCCGCAGGTGAAGATGAATTTCCTGATGTCTCCGATGCTGGTAGTAGCTTTTGCGTTGGTCGGACGGGTGGACGTAAACCTGTTGAAAGATCCGATTGATTTTGATCCGAATGGCGAGCCGGTGTACCTGCAGGATATTTGGCCCACGCAGGAAGAAATCAACGACACCATCAGATCCTGCATGAACACGAGGGATTTTGAAGACGTATATAAAGTAATCTTTGACGGGGATGAGGAATGGAAAAAACTGATCGCCCCCCAGGGCACCAAATACGAATGGGACAGCCACTCCACGTATATCCAGGAAGCGCCTTTCTTCCAGGACCTTAGCAACGAGCCTGAAAAGCCGGATGATATTAAAGGCGCCCGGGTATTGTTGTACTTAGGAGATTCCGTTACTACAGACCATATTTCCCCGGCAGGTTCTTTTGGTGAGCAGACGGCAGCGGGACAATACCTTGTCAGCAAGGGCGTGGTAAGAAAAGATTTCAACTCCTATGGTTCCCGTCGCGGGAATCATGAAGTGATGATGCGGGGCACTTTTGCTAACGTAAGGATAAAAAATAAGATCACGGATAAGATAGGGGGTTTTTCCACTTATTTTCCCACCAATGAAACGCTTACTGTGTATGATACGGCAATGAAATACGCGGCAGACAAGACGCCACTGATCGTTTTGGCCGGAAAAGAATACGGCAGCGGTTCTTCAAGAGACTGGGCGGCAAAAGGCCCAAGCCTGCTGGGGGTAAAAGCGGTGATCGCGGAAAGCTTTGAACGGATTCACAGAAGCAACCTGGTAGGGATGGGCATTCTGCCACTAGAATTTCCCCAGGGACAAACGGCTGAATCCTTAGGACTGACCGGAAAAGAAATCTTCGATATCAGTGGTATTTCCGAAGACCTGCATCCCTTTAAAAAGATAAAGGTGACCGCGAAGAAAGAATCCGGGGAGGAGATCAGTTTCGAGGCCAAAGCAAGACTGGATTCTGAGATTGACGTGGCTTATTATCAGAATGGGGGGATTTTGCAATATGTATTAAGAGGATTTCTGAAATAGTATCCACCTCAACAAAATAAAATTTCGCCTGTTTTCTGCTCCCATCTCTTAGAGCGATGACAGGCGAAATTTTTTATCCGTTGGTTTGTGGGGTTGCAGGTATCAGGTATCAGGGTGTGCGCAACCCTAAACCATAAACTTTCAAACTATAAACGCTTTAACTTCCCGCTGCCGTACGCCTGTCTCCGGACTGCATACTTTTTATGTTCTTCCGGGATTGTATCCCGTAGCTTGACAACAAAAAAATTATGGAAAAAAATTTACGGATTCAATACCGGAACCCCCTGCTCGGGATAGGTTACCCCCGGCGGCAACTCAATCAACTGGAAATTTCTAAAATGGATTTCCCCTCCTTCGGATTCCAAACACAGGTACCCTCTTTTCGTTGTAGCATGACTGATGCCGTTGACAAACTTTCCATTAACCGATAACTTTATCACGCCGTCAATACATACCACGTCGTAAGTATTCCATTTCCCGGTTCCTACTGCCCGGTTTTCAATGGATTTACTCCGGTTCCCCCTGGGATTATCCGGCTTCGTTTTTACATTCCCCACGCCCCACATTTCCCCATGAACGTAAGCGACCGGCGGATAAAGCCCGTTTCTTTTATTGAGGATCACCCAT
Source organism: Chitinophagaceae bacterium (assembly GCA_023957125.1). GTDB lineage: Bacteria > Bacteroidota > Bacteroidia > Chitinophagales > Chitinophagaceae > Agriterribacter. The sequence goes on along the minus strand of JAMLHL010000002.1, from coordinate 13,755 downwards.
TGAGAATCCAGCATCTGGATCTCCACGCCTGAAGGATAGGGGCTGCCGTCCTGGGCCTTGCCGTCACTCCATGCGAAAACCCCTGAATTACCACCGGGCGTCAGATGCTTCCACTCCACATGAAGAATAAAATTTTCATACTGTTTTTCGGTTCTGACAACCCCAACCGGATCTCCGAAATCAACCAACAGTTCTCCCCTTACTTCCCATGTGTTTTTATGGGTGTTCACATTGATCCATTTTACAGGCTGACTGCTGCTTATATTTTTTCCGCCCAACAAACTATTTAATGGTATTTCTTTTCCAAAATAAAAATTAAACGCTTCCTGAGAATACCCCTGCTCCAAACAAAATAACCAGATGCCGAATGCCAATAATCTTTTCATAAACATCAATATTAAAAATTTTTTGTAGTACCGGTACAGCAATCCCCGGTTCTTCCTATTTCAGATCTCTCGCATATTTTTCCGGACCTAATTTTGCATCACTTTTCATTACTTCTTTTTTCGAATAATGATCGTAGTCCAAACCGTATTTTCCATTCTCAAATCTTAAATCCCGGATCATTCCACCCACGCCATCCCGTCCGGCTGGCTTCCCATTTTGATATCGCCCGTTACAGACAGCGAACCGAGATCAACCGCGCTTACCATACCTGCTCCACTACGCGCAATGAAAGCTTTGCTTCCATCCGGGGTAACTATAATCCCAACCGGAGAACCTTTGGCTTCCATACGTTTAATTATCTTTCGCGTGGCAGCTTCCAACACGATCAGTTCATCGGTTCCATTATCGGATACCAACACTCTTTTTCCATCCGGGGTGAAACAGATACGGATAGGTACCTTGCCCACTGTGAAGGTTTGCTTAACCGTATTAGTGGCCACATCAATTATAGAAATAGTACCCTCTCCGGTGTTTCCAACCCACACCTCCTTCCCATCGGGAGAAACGGCTATTCCTTCCGGTCTTTTTCCTACAGGGATATGGAGCATCCCTCCCACCGGCATGGAAGTATTAAGGTCAATAAAAGTAACGGTATTGGATACCCTGTTTGCAGTATAGATTTTGTTTCCATCGGGAGTCAATACCAGCATATGTCCTCCATCCTGTCCGGTACCCGTTATCCAGTCCAGTTTGCCGGCAGCGAAATCATAGCGTCCCACAATACGCGAAAACTCAGCGATAAAATACACTTTGCCGTTTTTTTCAGTAATGCCGTGTGGTTTTAATACCGGTCCCAGTTCTACCCTGCGGATCTCCTTTTTGGCGGCGATATCAATAACCGAAAGGCTGTGTCCCGGTTCCTTTGATCCGTAATTGGCAGTAAAAGCCAGTTTTCCGTCTGCCGATACTGTCATCTCATGCGGGCCGTCTCCGACAGGCACGGTTGCCACCACCTGTAAAGTAGCCGGGTTGACAATCGCCATATTGTTGTCGCCTTTATTCAATACCAACAGGGAGGCGGTATTGTTGGTTTGCCCGCTGGTGTTGCAACCTAACAGCAGCATGAACAGAACAGCACCAGGTATTTTTGAAAGCATATTATTGTATTTGACAAATGTTTATAAGCAACGGTACATCCCGAATTTTCGCTCCACCTGTGGCATTCCGGTCGGTGTCCCACCTACCGGAAGTGCGTTCTACAAGCGGGTGTCGCACCCGCCTGCGAAAATATGGCATGCGCTCTATAAGCAATTGTAAGTTACAACATTATTTTTTTTAAAGTAATTTAGCAAGGGATATGGAACGGCCAGCCATGGATGGCGTCTTCGTCACACGCCGGAAGCAAGGGGGATGGCAATTTTATATGTATTCGGAATAGCCCCTGAAATAACACCAGGTTATTAAAAATATTAAAATGCAGATTTTTGTTGAAACACACTTTAAACCCTCTTTTAAACTTTTGTTACGGGATGCTGTTAATACCACCGATAAGCTGGTTTTCAAAGATGAGCTTACAGGAGAGGCGGAAGAATTAAAAGCTTTGTCGGAGGCTGAAATCATTTTGGGAAATCCCAAACCGGCCCAAAAATTATTGCAGGCTACCCGTTTGAAATGGATCCAGCTGGCTTCTACGGGTTTTGAAATTTATACCGGCATAAAGATCCCGGCGCTGGCTACCAATCTCAAAGACTTTTACGCGGTTCCCTGCGCCGAGACCATGATCGCCGGGATCATGAGCCTTTACAGGGGAATGGACCGCTTCAGTTTGCTCAAAGAGAAACAGCAATGGCTGGGCGTATCCCTGCGTGAAGACCTGCGGTTATTAACCCATAAAAATGTGATCATTCTTGGCGCAGGCAGCATTGGAAAACAAACGGCTAAGCTTTTAACGGGATTTGATTGTACGATCCGTTTTTTTGCCCGCACTTCTCCCGAAGCAGGTTTACGCAATGCCCGGCAATTGGAAGGCGCTCTGCCACAGGCTGATCTGGTGATCGGATGCTTGCCGGGGACGCCGGAAACCAAAGGATTGTTTACCCGAAAGATGATCACCCTGATGAAACCGGACGCTTTATTTTGTAATGTGGGCCGGGGCAATTTATTGGAAGACGAATCGGCCCTGGTGGATGCGCTGATGAATGAAAAGATTGGGGGCGCCGTGCTGGATGTAACCATGCAGGAGCCCCTACCTGCGGATCATGCCCTGTGGAAATGCCCGAACACTATTATCAGTCAGCATACGGGTGGTGGCTATATTGACGAAAGGAAGGAAATGATCCGATTCTTTCTGAAGAATCTCCGGGCTTTCAAAGAAGGGAAACCAATGGAGAATCTGATTCATTTGGAAACGGGATATTAGTGCTGTACCAGACCTATATCGTAAAAAGATAATTCAGGCATCTTCACGACATTTTTGTTATAGTTCCGATGATGAGGCTGTAATATAAATAAGCGATTCTACCCACGGGTCTTGGGGAAATATTCTCCTGTTGACCCCGGGGCAGACGACCGCTACCGCTTTGAATTGAGAAGCTAAGACTCACAGCTCCTCTTGTGCTTTCCTTTCAATCACAACCCGAATTTATATCAATCACAACCCGAATTTTATAATCATAGAGTTGAATTCCATAATTGTAAGAATAGGGCCGGTAGCGGGGAGCGGAAGAACAATCCTCCACATGCCCGATCATAGGATGATAAAATCGCTTATTAGACTTTATCAAATATATTTGTAACCAAAGACATTCCGGCGACCGCTGCAATATCGTTAATTGTGAAAAATCCGGATCAGGATGACAAAACGGTATCCAACATAATAATCAGGCGAATATGAAAAAGATAACATTATTGATGATCACTGCTATACCTCTATTTCTTCACGCGCAAAACAATAAAATGACCCCCGAATTATTATGGTCATTAGGACGGCTTTCGGTAACAGGCTTCAGTCCGGATCACCAGACCCTGGTTTACTCTGTTCAAACTTACAGTTTGAAAACCGAAAAAAGTACAAATAAATATTTTTTCCTGGATCTCGAAACCCACGAGTCGTCGGCCACCGATCTGTTTGATAAAAAAAAGTTTGTACAATGGGATGAAAACGGTTTGTATATAAAGGAGGATGAAAAACTAATGAAAAGTACCGACAAAGGAAAGACCTGGAAAGAAGTTGTCAACAATTTGAAAGATGCTGAAAACATCCGGATATCTCCGGATGGAAAATGGATCGCGTTTTCCAAACCGGTATTGATGAACAAGGTGATGGCAACGGATATTTACCCCGGGCTTAAAAAGAGTACCGGGCAGATTTATACCGATCTGAATTACCGCCATTGGGATAGCTGGGCCGATGGAAAGGTGTCACATGTGTTCTTAATGCCGGTTTCAAACCCGGATAAGTCTCCGTTGGACATCCTGAAAGACGAACCTTACGATTGTCCGCAAAAGCCCTTTGGGGGAAAAGGAGATTTTGTATTTAGTGCGGACAGCAGATCCATCCTGTATGTTTGTAAGAAAAAAACAGGTAAAGAATATGCTCTCAGCACCAATACGGATATTTATGAATACCGGATTGAAACCGGCGCCACTGCTAATCTTACCGAGGGAATGATGGGGTATGATGCAGCGCCGGTGTTTAGTCCTGACGGAAAAAGCCTGGCCTGGCTGAGCATGAAGACCGATGGTTACGAGTCTGATAAAAATGACCTGGTTGTCATGAACATCAAAACGAAAAAGAAAGTAAACCTGACGGCCCATTGGGATGAAACCATTGATGGCGGTTTTCTTTGGGCAAACGATCAGCAATCCATTTTCTTTAGCGCTTCCGTGAAGGGTACCCGGCAACTGTTCCGGGTTAATATTCCCGGGTCCGGAACGCCGCCGCAGGTGAATCAAATTACAAAGGGCAACTTTAATGTAAACGAACTGTGGCTGCAAAGAGGAAATTCCATTGTTGCAGGAAGAACCGATTTTAATCATGCTACAGAGCTGTATGTTACCTCCCTCCCGTCCGGTGAGATGAAAGCGATAACGCATGTTAACGATTCCCTGTATTCAAAAATAAAAACGGGTAGCTCCCAACTCCAGATGGTAACGACCAGGGATAACCGCCGGATGGGCGTTTGGGTGATCTATCCCCCGGATTTTGATCCGGCCAAAAAATATCCCACGCTTTTATATTGCCAGGGCGGACCCCAAAGCGCTTTGAACCAGTTTTACAGTTTCAGATGGAATTTCCAGTTAATGGCTGCCAACGGATACATCATTGTTGCGCCCAATCGCCGGGGCATGCCGGGCTGGGGTGTGGAATGGAATGCCAGCATCAGTAAAGACTGGGGTGGCAAACCCATTGAAGATTATTTAGATGCTATTGATGCGGTTTCAAAAGCACCTTACGTGGATAAAGACCGTTTGGGTTGCGTAGGCGCCAGTTATGGCGGGTACAGCGTTTACCAGCTAGCGGGAGTGCACCAAAACCGTTTTAAGACTTTCATAGCGCACGACGGCCTTTTTGACATGAAAAGCTGGTATGGCACCACGGAAGAATTGTGGTTCGCCAACCACGATCTGGGAGGAAACTACTGGCAAAAACCAGTTCCTGAGAGTTATGTGAAATTCAATCCTTCCAACCTCGTGAATAACTGGAACACCCCGATCATGATCGTGCAGGGGGGTAAAGACTACCGGGTGCCCATTGAACAGGGGTTGGAGGCTTTCCAGGTAGCTCAGTTAAAAGGAATCAAGAGTAAGTTGCTGTACTTCCCGGATGAAAATCACTGGGTTTTACGGGTACACAATGCCCTGGTATGGCAGCATGAATTTTTTAAGTGGTTAAAGGAAACCTTGTAGTGAACGCCTGCGGACACACGATTTGCGGGCAAATCGCTCTCAAAACCCCCGATGCTAACCGGGAAAGTTTGTATTTTGGCATTCCGATCTGTGAGACATCAACCGGTAGCAGGATCTACAGGCGGATATCTCATCCGCCTGCGAAAATTTGAGATGACTTTTGGCAATTGACAGTAATATATGGGCGAAAGTTTCCAGGGGAAATAAGGAAGCATATGGTGAATTATATCGCTATATGTATAAGAGACTGTACAACTACGGTGCAAAGTTTACAGAAGAATATGTCATTTTAGAAGACGTTATCCAGGAAACTTTATTATTGGTCTGGAACGACAGATCTGTTATTGGAACGCTGACTTACGCGGAGACTTATTTTTACAGCGTTTTCAGGAATATCTTACTTCAGCGATTAAAGGAACATTACATACAAACCCGCAAAATCACTGAGACAACCGAACCGGAGTTTAATGTAGAACAGGTTATTATAAAGAATGAGCATGACCTTGAATTAAAGAAGAGATTAGAAGACAGCGTAAAGGGACTGACTTCACGCCAAAGAGAAGTCATTTATCTCCGGTTTTATGAAGGTTTTTCTTACGAAAAGGTAGGCTCTGTTTTAGGAATAACCACAAAAGCAACCTACAAAATCGTCGCCAGGGCTTTGGAAAGATTGAAAGAGATCATGTTGATCAGCCTGATAATTTTACTATGAATATAAAAAAACGGCCCGTTTTATCTTCTCAAAACACCGGGTTCACCGCTTCTCGTTTCAATTCACAAGGCATTCTCATAAAAAATGAAAAATTTTTAGAAAAAATGGGGTAAAAAGTTCCCGTTTGTTAACTAATCTTTCAAACACAAGAGCATTGAAGGATTATTCGGACTATGATATGATTGCCTTTGCTTCAGATGTGAAGTTTCAGAACTGGGTATTGGACAGAACAGAAAGCGAATACTGGGAAGAGGTCTTAAGCTTTTATCCCCACAAGGCTAAAGAGATGGAAAGAGCAAGGAATCTCTTACTTTCTATTGATTTTAAAATTCAAAAACCCAAAGATGAAGTCATTGAGCAACACCTCAGAAATGCTTTACAGGTGATTGAAGATAAGAGACCGGCAACCGTAATTCACTTTAAAAAATGGGGATGGGCTGCAGCCGTGATGGTGGTATTTGCGGCAGGATACTGGTTGATCAGAAATACGGTAACCGAAAAAGATCAGCAGGCAGCATCGGCGCCATTATTAGTAGAGGATCTGGTACCGGGAGGGGAAAGAGCGATCCTGACACTGGCCGACGGAACCCGGGTAATACTGGACTCGGCTGATAACGGGCAATTGGCTACCCAGGGAAACGCAACCGTTATAAAACTGGATGACGGACAACTATCTTATAAAGGCAGCGGGGGGCATGGCGCAGGATCAGGTCAGGTGCTTTACAATACGATTTCCACACCGGCAGGCGGGGTTTATCAATTGGTGCTGAGCGATGGAACAAAGGTTTGGCTGAATGCCCTGTCTTCTCTTAAATTCCCGGCAGTCTTTACAGGGCGGGAACGAAGAGTGGAACTGAAAGGAGAGGGATACTTTGAGGTGACATCCAATGCAGCTCAGCCTTTTTTTGTAAGTGCGGGAGATATGGATGTGAGGGTTGTAGGAACCCACTTCAATGTAAAAGCCTATTGGGATGATCTGATTTTCCAAACCACTCTCCTGGAAGGAAAAGTGGAGGTGTCCGGTGAAAAAGAAAAAGTGGACATTACGCCCGGGCAGCAGGCAAGGATGAATGTGAAAGTAAAAAACATTAAGAAAGTAAAGGAGGTGAACATCAATGACGTAATGGCGTGGAAAAACGGGGAATTTTTCTTTGAAGAAACCGAGCTGAAAGATGCTTTACGAACCTTGAGCAGATGGTATGATTTTGATGTTGAATACAGCGAAGATTTTGAACCCATCTATATCTATGGCAGCATCAGCAGAAACAAAAACCTGAGTGAAGTTTTAAAGATACTGGAAGCGAGCGGTATTCACTTCAGGATAGAGCGTATGAAGAATATAAACAGGCTGGTGGTGCTGAAGTAAGTTCAAAAATTGTAAGAAATAAAAAAATTAAAGAAATGGAAAAAACAACAGGATTGGTGCTAAGCGGATGACTACAAAAAAAGCCAATAAGTGTTGCACCACCTATTGGCCGGTAGTTTACAACTCACTATAAAACTTTACGCCTGAAATGATCGTAACAAGTTATGATAAGCCATAAACATTACAAAATTATGTATAAAAACAAAACTATCCACGATTCTTTACTGTGGACAACTCAAAAACGATTGCTGGTTATGTTGAAGCTTTCTGTGTTTTTAATCTTCCTCAATATTGCAGCTACTTTTGCAAATGACGGGGCGGCGCAAAGCGTAACTCTCCGCGCGGATAATATTACACTTCTGAACGCGATGAAGAGCATTAAGAAGCAAACCGGGTTAACTTATTTTCTGAAGGGGAAAGACCTGGCCAATTTCCGGAAGGACGTTGACATACGAAAACTATCCTTAAGCCAGGCAATGGACCAGTTGGTTAGCGGCTTACCTGTTGACTGGTTGTTGGAGGATGGTACGATCGTATTAATATCGGTGCCGCCCAAAACCATGTTGATCACAGCTCCGGTAACCGATGAATTATCGGGGCAGGAAAAACCGGACAGGATGATAACCGGAAGAGTGACGGATCAAAACGGTGATCCGCTGACGGGTGTATCTGTAGTCATAAAAGGAACCCAAAAGGGAACGACCACAAATGAAGATGGAAATTATTCTATTTCGGTGGGAGATGATGATAAACTTTTGGTTTTTACCATGATTGGATTTGTTGCAAAAGAGAGTAGGATCGCAGGCAACGTGGTGAATATTACGATGCAAAATGATACCGGCGGACTGGATGAAATAGTGGTAACTGCCTTGGGTATCAAAAAAGAAGTGAGGGCGTTGGGCTATTCCGTAACGAAAGTAAATAACAAAGAGTTTTCAACGGTCCGGGAAAACAATTTTATCAATTCCCTGGAGGGAAAGGTTGCGGGAGTGGATATCGGGGGAAATGTATCTAATCCGGGCGGCTCCGCAAGAGTTACGATCAGAGGAAATACCTCCATTGCCGGGGATAATCAACCGTTATACATCATTAACGGTATCCCGATGGATAACACTAAATTCGGAGAGTCAGACACAAGAGCACCCAATTGGGGAGATAATATCTCAACTTTAAATGCGGCGGATATTGAGGAAGTTACGGTGCTGAAAGGCGCAGCGGCAGCCGCCCTCTATGGATCAAGAGCCAAAAACGGAGCCATATTAATTACTACCAAATCCGGCAGTGGCGAAAAAGGCTTCGGAATAGAATTAACCAGTCAGTACACCTGGGAAAAACCTTATTTCATTTACGATGAGATCTTACAGAGGGAATATGGTCAGGGCATAGGGCACCGCAGACCCAGTACGGTGGAAGATGCGGCCAGGTATAACCAAAGACATTGGGGAGAAAAGCTGGATGGCAAAATGACGATCCAAATGGACGGCGTGGAAAGGCCCTATACTTACAAGAAAGATGAGTTGCTGGATGATTTGTATTCAACGGGACTTAGTGCATCAAATACCATCGCGTTCAGGAATAGCAGTGACAGGGGATCTTACAGGATCGCCCTGACGGATATGAAAAATGACGGCATTATACAGAATTTCAATATAAGACGGAGAAATATCAGCCTGAACACAGAGCAGAAAATTTTAAATAATCTGAGTTTCAATGTGAGCGCCGATTATATGAATGAAAAGGTTGGCAATCGCTATTTCAGGAATACGCAGGGAGGCTTACCCCAGGTAGCGTTAATGATAACCAACAACATGGGGCCGGATGAATTAAAACCCGGGTATGACGAAAATTTTCAGGAGATAGGCGTAGGCACGGATCGCAATGCCACGAATCCTTATTTTACTTTAAACAGGATGAGTAATCATTCTTCAAAAGACCGTTTTATCACTGCGCTCTCAGCAAAATGGGATGTATTAAGCTGGCTTTTTGTGCGGGGTAAGGTTGGCCAGGACTTCTATACTTTCGGATCTGAAAATATAATCCCGGATGGCACTGCATTTGCGCTGAACGGATATATTGAGCTACAGGACAGAAAGTTCTGGGAGAGAAACTTTGAATTGCTGATAAGCGCCGACCGGCAAATTAACAGGGACCTATCCTTTAACCTGAGTGTGGGTGGAAACCTGATGTCCCAGAACAGTTCCATTACAGATATGCGTGGTGACGGATTCCAGGTTCCTCAACTGCATATCTTAAATAACACGAACCAAAGAGTTACTACGCTTGGCGGCTTCCAGAGAAAGATCAATTCTGTTTTTGGTTTAGGTGAAATCAGTTATAGAGATCTTCTTTATGTTAATGTAACGGGTAGAAACGACTGGTTCTCCACTCTAAGCCCGAAATCCAATAATTATTTTTATCCTTCGGTAAGCGGTAGTTTCCTGTTTTCGGAAGCTTTTGATTTACCCGGCTTCATTGACTTCGGTAAATTACGAATGTCGTATGCCTCGGTTGGAGGCGATACCGATCCGTATAGTTTGAACCTGACCTATGGCTTTGTAGGAAGCTTGTACAACGGTTTACCGCTGGGTACTGTTAATCAAACCACCGTTCCTAACGCCCATATCCGCCCACTCAGGGTCAATGAATTTGAAATCGGAACCGAGATCAGATTTTTGGGCGACAGGCTTGGATTAGATCTCGCCTTTTATAATAAATTAACGAAAGACGATATCACACAGGAATCCATTTCAACCACCACCGGTTATGATGGTTCCTGGGTTAATGTGGGCAGGATCAGAAATAAAGGAGTTGAACTTTTATTATACGGCACACCCGTAAACACCGGAACGTTCAGATGGAATGTGTCTTTCAACAGTTCCTTTAATAAATCCAAGGTCCTGCAAATTTCAGAAGGAGCGGATGAACTGGTTTTGGGAACTTCCGGGGCAGCCAGTTTTAAGCAGGTTGCCGGAATGGAATATTCACAAATTGCCGGACGAAAGATCTTAAGGAACGAGGATGGACTGGAGATAATTGATGCCACGGGACTTCCGATCCTTTCTGATGATGTGGTTAATTTTGGTTCGGGTGTACACCGGTTTATCGGAGGGATCACGAACAATTTTAATTACAAGAACCTTACTTTATCCTTTTTAGTGGACGGTAAATTTGGCGCTAAGTTATTTTCCGCAACCCATGCCGAGTTGAACCACCGGGGTATGCTTATATCATCTCTCCCCGGAAGAGAAGACGGGTTGATACTTCCGGGTGTTACGGAGGATGGTAAACCCAATACTGTATTAGTTACGGCGGAAAGGATAGGCAACAGGGATATCGCCCAAAGAAGAAGAGACGCCTTAGATGACTGGGTTTTTGATGCCAGCTTTATTAAACTGAGAAACGTAAGTCTGACTTACGATTTTTCAAACAAGATCCTTCAACCAACCAAATTTATCAAGGGTGCCAGCATCACTTTTGTTGGAAGGAACCTGTGGACCATATTAAGGCATACGCCGGGGATAGATCCCGAAACAAACGCGCTTTCAAACAATATGCAGGGACTGGAAGATAACGCCCTGCCCCCGCTGAGGACATTTGGTGTCAATATTAATGTTAAATTCTAAAGGAAACTATTATGTTTAGATATGTTCGTTCTTTAATAAAGATCACAATATTATCCTGCTTCCTGTTTATACTGGGTTGTGATAAAGATTTTGAAGAGGTAAATACAGACCCCAATTCGGTTTCTCAAAAAGATTTCAATCCGGCATTCCTGCTTACGACTGCTGAATTAACCTTATGCAATGATTTTGAGACCAGTAATTTCTACGGATCCACTATGATGCAACAAATTTCAGCCTTAGGGGAATCGGGTAGCAGTTGGGCTGAAGGAGATAAATACCTGTATCACCAGGGGCACAACAACCAACTGTGGAGCGCGCAATTCGATCCGAAGAATGGTCCTGTTAAACTATTGCAGGAGATCATCGAATCTACCCGTGAGAATACAAAATACCATAATCTGCACCAGATGGCCAGGATATTACGGGTATTGGTTTTTCAAAGGTTAACCGACGTATATGGTGATATTCCGTATTTTCAAAGCGGGCTTGCCTTTTACGAGCAGGTCAGTAAACCTCAATATGACAGCCAGGAAGCTATTTATTCAGATCTGCTCGCGGAATTAGATGACGCTGTGGACAGGATTCAGGCGGACCAGAATAATTTTAGCGATCAGGATATTATATATAAGGGGGATATGGAAAAATGGAAGCGATTGGGAAACTCCCTGATGCTTCGTGTAGGTATGCGGTTATCTAAGGTAGATGCTCCTAAAGCTGAGCTATGGGTCCAAAAAGCATTTAATAAAGGGGTTTTTATTGCCAATGGAGACAACCTGTTGGTTAAATTTACCGATAAAACGGGCAGTATAAGCATATTAACGAATGGTTTGAGTGAGACCCTGCGGATCGGTAATCCCGCCGCTCCTAAAATAAGCAGCACTTTTTTTGAATTTCTCCAGTCGCATAATGACCCAAGGTTAAAATTCACTATGGGCGTATATAGCGATCCCTATGATGTTGCCACAGGAAACATGGATCCGGGTATTCAAAAAGGGATGCGAAATGGCCTGACTATCCAATCCGTAAAAGCTGAACCCGACTATGATCCTAATGCGCCCGGAGCCCAGAATCAATACTCGGGAATAAGAAGAGACGTATATGCCAAATTGGATGGAATTAAAATGTTAGCAAGTTTTGCTGAAACTCAATTTTTATTAGCAGAAGCTTCTGTTAGAAACTGGATCAACAGTGATGCGAAGGAATTATATGATAATGGCGTAAAGGCGGCTATGGAGATGCTGAGCCAATACGATGAAATTGCTTCCATCCATTCCAGCGAAATTGACGGTTATCTGAATAATTATCCTTTTGTTGGAGCGGCCAATTTTGAAGCGGCTATAGAACAACTTAATACGCAATACTGGGCTTGTACTTTTTTAGATGGCATTGAAACCTGGGCAAACTGGAGGAGAACCGGATTCCCTGAATTAATACCGGTTGATTATCCCGGTAATTTAAGCGGAAGCCAAATACCAAGAAGATTAATGTACCCGCAGAATGAAAGAGCTTTGAATCCGGATAACTACCAGGCAGCAGTATCAAGACAGGGAAAGGATGATTTCATGACAAGAGTATGGTGGGATAAGGAATAACCCATTTTACCAAAAAAGTTGTCTATTTGTAAGATTTTTTCCTTTCATTTTCAATTACAATAAAAGAAGAAATATGAAGCAGATAATACAGGCATTGTTCCTTGCCGTTATAAGTTTTCTGATGAATGCCTGTCAAACAACGCCTGATGACAAAACAGACAAGCTGATGGGTACGCAGAAAGAATTGCAAAGTCAGGATCCTTTTCTGCCGAATCTGAAATCAGAGCTGAAACAAGACAACTCAAAAGGACAATTGATTTTCACTTTTTCTGCAATTGCTCATGCCAAACAAATGCCTAATGGAGTCAGGATTCCTACAAAGGGAATGCAAATTCTGGCCGATTTAACACATAAGTACGGAATCCCAGTTACCTGGCTAACAGACGCTACCACCGGAAAACTGATGCAAAAGGAGATCAATCAGTGGCATGAGGAATTTGGAGATGACGTAGCCATGATTTCGGGAACTACCGTCCAGCGGGATTCTCTAAAAATCCTATTTCCCTGGTCAGCTGTAAATATTATGTCATCCGACCACACGGAGAAAGAGCCTGCTATTGCACAAAGCATAGGAGCTAAAGGTATCTGGGGTTCCTGCTGGGAGCAGGAAGGCGTGGATGGAATCACGGATCGTGGAGCACCCTGGGGACTATATTACACTTCATCTGAAAATTATAAAGTCCCTGCTTTATCCGGTAAGGGTCCAATATCATTAGAGTGGACTTCACGCGACTTGTTGAAGGCGCTTCATTCCGGACGGGCTTCTATTTATTCGAGTGATCCGAATGATGTGCTGCGCTCAAAGACCTGCAATGCTGACGACATAGGATATCTGAAAGCTTTGTTTGACAACTATATTCGTAATATTCGCCATAATAAATTTGTGTTTTTTCAGCAACAACAAGAATCTCATGAGATGCAATACGATGGAGTACTTTTTAAAGTATATCCTCAGGATGTGATTGACGAGTCTATAGTGGTTCTGGATAAATTTTTTGACCACGTAAAAGGCTATGGAGATTTGGTGAAATATAAAACCCTTACGGATGCTGTAAAACTTTATGAGGAGAATTTTACCGAAACCGAACCCGCATTGATGCTGGTGGATGATTACAACGTTAACCCTATTCCCTTTTGGTATGGAAGAGAAAATGGCGTAACCGGACC
>JAMLHL010000019.1 GCA_023957125.1 Chitinophagaceae bacterium | reverse complement strand
ATCATTTTCAGGAATAGGATGAAACTGTGGTAAGTAGAATGCAATGATACGTGCTTTTCTTTTTTTCATTGAATGAAAAAACTTTATGAAATAAAAAATATTATATTTTATGAATAATCAATGCGCTATTTTTCTATAAGATAAAATTGGCACCTGATGGGACTGCGTAACATACAGAACTGCTAGCATATAGGTGTAAAAGATTGCAAAAAACTTTAGATAGTCATATTCTCCAGTACCCATTGTATAAGAGAGATAAATAATTATCATAGTGTCAAGTGAGTAAATATCATGATTGCCAAGAAGCAATTTTCTATGTGTTCTGAAAAGTAAAATAAAAAATGTCGTCCAGATTAAAAGCCCTAAAATACCGCTATTACAAAGCACAATAAATATTAAACTTTCAAAGCTAAGTAATACCGGATGATCTCCGTATTTCTCCATGTAGTAACTTGTCCACTCATATCCTTTACCGACCATCTCATTCCCTTTCATTTCGTGTAATGCACCATTAAACTGATCCAACCTCATTGCTATTGACGAGCCACTAATATTGCTTTTATTACCTGAGACGTCAATAAAAGATGTGAAAATATTCGTCAAGTCCTTACTGGTAACTACCGCTATTGATATGCAAAAAACTATTATGGCAGCTACCATAATCAATTTGGAACTCTTCAATTTTATCAAATAATAAAATAGACCGACGATTATTGCAGCAATTGCTGTTCTGACACCAGATATGAGAATATTAAATGAAATTAAGGCGATAAATATCCAATAGATAGAATTCCTGTGTTTTTGCATTAGTACGAATTCCAGTAAAAAAGAAAAACACAAGATAAGTGCCCAAGTCATCGGATGGTCCATTGTCGATTGTATTTTACCTGCACTAGAGAGTCCAAGTCTTGGATCATTAGAAGAAGAAAAGAAATCGGCAGCGTCTCTGCTCCCAAAATAATCTGATAGTTGGGATGTATAGGGATTTTCTCCACCCAACTGCATTAAATAGATTCCATAAATCCCTGAAATGAGAATAGAAATGAATAACGCCCACCGAATATAAACCAGGCTACGAGGTTGAGTAATCCCTCTATTCCATATAATAAACGATAAGATACAAACTTGCATAAAAGCGCCCCGCCAGTAGTTAAACTGCCACCGCCACGGTACCGCCTCTTGAAATAATGAAAGAAACAGTAATAAAAAAAATAGAAGTAGAAATGGAGACACGGCTACAAAACTCAACCTTCTCCCTTCATCTTTGTAAAAGTGCAGTAAGAACGACAGTAATAAAATTGAGTTGACAATATTATATGAAAAAGAAATGCCAGCAACTGGTACCTGCATACCTGGAACAAGAATCAAATAAGCCACGTAGCACGCTATGGACAAGCTTAAATCGAAAAACGATAAAACGATAATCGAAATAGCGAAGATATTTACCAGTATGATAAGAGTCATTTTTACTACTATTAATGGATGCAACCACCTGCATAATCAACATTTTTTGTAAACGTTGGTAAGTGGATTGTATTCATCAAACTTTTGTAGGATATACCGTAAATACAGCAATGCTGATTGAAATCAATAAAGCTATCTTTACATATTCCATCTTCTTAAAGTAATTGCATATCACTTTCTGCCGTAACTGGCAATGCTTTTCTCCTGAATTTCATTGTAGATCTGACGATATTCAGGAATACTTGATCCTTTATTATAAAAAATTGATAGAAAAAAAATAATAAAGCACAGGTAATTGCCGCTGTGCCAAGGGAGAGCAAAGCATTGGGAAGCAGCAAAGCCCAATAAGCGAGCAGTATAAAAGGAGCGGCACATAAAACGTTAAGAAGAAATATCTTAACCGGGAACCTGAAATTTGCTATCTTATGCGAAAGTGCAAATGCAATAATAGTTACAACTATTTCAGAAATCAATTGAGAATACCCGGTTGCTATCTCTGCGAATTTCGGTATAAAGATGATATTAATTGTCAGACTTGTAATCATTCCTATTACTGCCAGTCCTATCAGCTCTTTATCTTTTCTATAGGCACTGAGTATTAAGTAAACAAAAATCTGGGCTACTGAAACAAAAAAAATTATGGGTGACATGATCCTGATAACAGGTATTGAGTTATAAAAGTTCTTACCACCAAGAATAAGCATAATCGGTTCAGCCATTAGGTAGGTAAATAAGGTTAGCGGTATTCCGAATGTAATAATGATTCTTAATCCCTTGTCAATCAACATGGCATATTCCAGACTATTCTTCTCTTCTAAAGTTAGATTTAACTTGGGTATCATTACCGTAATTAAGGCAGAGAAGACTGAAACAACCATACGGATAATTTTGTTAGCTGCAAAATAATATCCGACGGAGGCCTTGGTATTCAAAAAGCCCAAAAGTGTAGTAGGCAATACCGTATATATGCTTGTTAATACAGTATAAATTCCCAATAAGAAGATGGCTTTCGAATGAGATAAGATGCCGTTTAAAGATAGAGACGTTCCACCCCTAAAAAATAAATAGCGTCGTGCAGAATACAAATCAATTAAAGCCGTTATCAGAATTGTAATTACATAAATAACCAGATAAATCCCAAAGTCTTCTTTCTGTTTTACAAGCGCAAAAATGAAAACAATTGAAAGAATCCTTATAATAAGACTTCGTACAGTAATGTACTTAAATTGACTGATTCCCGCAAAAAACCATTGTATGGAAAAAACATTGAAAAGAATTGTCAAACCACCTAAAAGGGATAGACTGGTATATTGTTTTAATTGCGGATTAATAAAAACAGTCGCCACATAAATCAGAAACAAAATGATAGTGAATAAAATGTGAATGGAAAGTATTTCAAAAAAAAGCTTTGATCTTCTAACTCTATCTCCTCCCAATTTAGCAATTTCCCTTAGTCCATATATCGGAATTCCCAGCGCAGCAATTATGCAGTAGTTTTCACTATAAGATACTATAAAATTTACAAGTCCAAGTCCATCAGCTCCCAGAATTCGAGATACGTACGGAAACGTAATCAGCGGGAAAAGGAGATTGGAGACGGTTAATAAAAAGTTATAGAGGAAGTTTTTTTTCAACTATATAAATAAATTATGATGAATGAAGAAGTTTGATGCAACACAGACGATCAGGTTTCCCTCTTTACCCAAAAAAGTAAGCTAAACTGATTACCATAATATTCAGATGGAAGAGGTTGGCATACCCTTTATTATTAATAAAGACTCTTTCGGTTCGATATTACCCTGTTTTTGCCGATTACAGTCACATGAGGTTTGTTAATTGTAGCAGTTAACATATACCCAAGAGAAGGTAGAACGGTCTGGTGGATGGTGTGTGCCATATCGAATGGTACTTTATCAAAAACCAAAGAAGAAAATTCCGTAGGGTTTCTGCACTCATCCCTATTTACTCGAATTTTTTTTATCATTATATTCCCATCCACAGAAACATACTCCTTTATTAAATTAATCTCTCTCTCTGGTACGATTACAGGGCTATTTTTCCAGTACATCATACTTAGGCCCGTTAACCCACGAATGATGGCTATTTCATCTGCCGTAGTCTCCACAAATACATACCCCTCAAACAATGGCTCCTTAGCCCGCTTACCCGTCATATTATTATCTCCACCCTTATAACACATCGGCAGGTAGTGCTCAATTCTCTTCTTCGCCAGCGAAGCCACCACTTTTTTTTCCGTTCCCGGCTTTGTGTATAAAATAAACCATTTCTTTTCCATAGCGAAATGAGTAAGCGTTTACAGAACAGACTTTCTTCCGGTGTTTTTCTTAGAAAGCATTTTTGTCTCCTTTTAGGATTTTATACACGGTCAAAAAGAGTATCTGGATGTCTAACCATAGGGTCCAATGCTCTAAGTACCACAAATCGTGGTTCACCCGCATCCGGATCTGCTCTGCATTGGTGATCTCCCCGCGGTAGCCGTTGATCTGCGCCCAGCCGGTAATGCCGGGTTTTACAAACTGCCGTACCGGGTATTCCTCTACCATCCGGGAATAATCGGAAGTATGTTGGAGCATGTGCGGACGGGGACCTACCAGGCTCATATTCCCCAGCAACACATTAAAAAACTGCGGAAATTCATCCAGACTGGTTTTCCGGATAAACCGCCCGATCCGGGTGACCCGGGCATCCCCGCGGGTGGCTTGCAGGCGATGAGCTTCGCCGTTTACTTTCATGCTTCTAAGCTTCCAGCAATTAAAAGGTTCGAGGTTTTTTCCGGTACGCAATTGGCGAAAAAAAACCGGCCAACCCGACTCCAGAAAAATCAACAGCCCTATCAAAGGCAACAGCCAGGAAAGCACAAAAAGCGTTACGGGAATACTCACTACCAGGTCGAAGAATCGTTTTTTAAACCGGTTGCCGACATCATCTAAAGGTTCGTTTCTAAGCGACAGCACGGGCAAATCGCCCAAAAAATCAATATGAAAATCCCGCTTAAAAAATACCGTCAAATCCGGCACGATCTTAAACCGGATGCATTCTTTTTCAGATTGCTGCATCAATTCATAGATCTGGTGATCCTCTTCGGGAGAAATGGTGCTATAGATTTCTTCTATAGCCATGTTTTTGGCCACGGGAACGGTTTCAGACAAACCCGCCAACACCGGATAATGGGTGAGCTGGGTAACCCGGTCGTCATTTTCGATATAGCCCACCATTTGCATATTAGCGCCATCATCCTCAAAATAACGGGTGAGCTTTTGTGCCGTATCATTCAGCCCGAGGATGATCACCCGCTTAATAATTTTTTTGTATTTCCGCAAATACCGGTTGATGGCCAAATACAAAAACCTGTTAGCCAGCAATCCCAGTCCAAAATTGGCAATGCTGTACCCGATATAAAAACGGGAGAGTATCAGGTCGCGGGAAAAATACAGATAAGACAGCACAACAATCGTCCAAACTATATACAATTGCACTGTTCTTTTGGTGAGAAGGGTAAAATTGAGAATAACCGTTCTGGTATAAACCCCGCCTATAATACTCCCCGCCAGCCAGGCAGCATTGGTGAGGATCAGGTATTTATTGTACGAATAACGTGCAGCGTCTGAGATGTCCTGCACGATCAGGATCTCTCCCAGCACCAGGATCAGATTCAGCGCCAGCAGATCCAGCCCAACCAGGATCATCCTCAAATATCGTTCGTACTGTCGGTTCAAAATAAGTTTTGATTTGACGTTCTTGCACAGCTTCGCCTCCTCAGTCACATCCGTTGATTTTAAGTGACGAGCTCGGAGTGGTGTTGCTTCCCCGGGTTAAGCTTTCAGCGAAATAGTTTTCTTTCGCCTCTCTTTATACTTATACGGATTCGTATAGCCGTAACCGTACCCATAATTTCCGCTTAAAAACCCCCTGGGCTTTACGCCATTAAAAACAATAGCCGGATTATGGATAGGGTTAATAAGATTATTGTTATCCAGTCGTTTGATGATTATTTTAGGGGTATATTGGTGTCTCACCACATATAGGGTGGCATCGCACAGCTGGGTAAGCAGGTAGCCATCCGTCACCGGATTAAGGGGGGACGTGTCAATGACCACTACATCAAAATTTTTACTTAAGCAGTTGATCATTTCCTCTGCCTTTCCGTTCATCAGCAGGTCACCCGGGTTTTCGGGCAGGTTGCCCGCAGCCACGAGGTACAGGTTTTCGTATTCAGGGATTTCCCGGATCGTAACTGTATCTTCCTCTTTCTTTAAAAACTCCGTTACCCCGTCAGATTCTTCCCTGCCGAAAATTTTTTCCTGCGATGGATTATTGAGATCCATATCCACCAACACCACTTTCTTCCCAATTAGGGTAAGACTAACCGCAAGATTGGCGGCTATGAAGCTCTTACCTTCCCCCGATATCCCGGAGGTAACTAAAATCTTTTTATGATTCTCATTGATACCGGCATAAGAAAGAGATAGTCTCAGCCTTCTGAATTCTTCCGCCATCACAGTTCTTATACCCGGCCGGATCACAATGCTTTCTTTTGTTTTATTGTAGGCTATCTCCCCGATCACGGGAATTTTTGTTCGGGATTCAATCTCCTGGCGGTACATGATCTTCCCGGTAAAGGATTCCCTTGCTGTTATGAAGCCCATTACCACGAACATCAGAAAAGCAATTGCGCCGGCGATGACCAGCTTTTTGTTGGGAGAAACCGGTTCAATCCCGGCCTCAGCAAAGTCCACCACCCGGTTGGTACCAGCTACCGTGGAAGCATAAGCGATCTCACTCTCCTCTTTCTTCTGCAGCAGGAATTCATAAATCTCCCTTTTGTTTTGTTCTTCCCGGGTAAGGTCTATCAGCATTCTTTCCTTTTGAGGCACTTCTCTCAGGATGGTATTATAAGCCGTGTTGGCAGAATTTATATTGCTTTTTACCGTGAGGAGGCTTTTCTGCTGGCTGTTGATATTCTTCAGGATAATAGGTTTGATTTTTTCTATCTGGTCTCTGATCTCCAGCAAACGCGGATTGTTTTCTCCGATGGTAGCTTTTCCTTTTTCATATTCCAACTCCAACGTATTAAGTCGGGTAAGCAACTCCGTTAGTACCTTATCTTCAATACCCAGGATAGAGGGTGCAAGCCCTTCTCCGCTACTGCCGTTCTTCACAAAACGCTCCGCCTGGCCCAACACGGATATTTGTGCATTTACATCTCTCAGCTTCTGGTCGTTGTCACTCACGTTCTTCAGGTAAAGCTGACCCTGGGTACTGATATCCACGGTATTGCTGCCTGTTTTGTAGGCTTCCACCTGGTTTTGAATCGTGTCCAGGTCTTTGGTAATGATCTCAAGCCGGGCGTTAACAAAATCCAGGGCATTTTTAGCTAAAAAGTTTTTTTCATCTGTTTCGGACTGCCTATATGCCTGGATTAATCCGTTCAAAATTTGCTCCGCCCGGTCGGGAAATTCATCGCGGTAACTGAGATTGACAACCGAAGACAATTTCCCTGCCGGTTCCACTTTCAATTTTTCCAACAATCCCGGTATAAGAGATACTGGTTTTATAATGGACAAATAAAACGGACCCTTCGCGGTCGTATCCGGTTTATATTGATCGTTCGATACAAATTCAAGTGGCCCGAAAGGGGTATTCACCCGGGTACCGAGGGGATAGGCATAGGTTCCATCCAGCAACACCTGGTGTTCCTTTTCATTATAATGTAGTGGGATATATGATCTTTTCTCAGGAGGCAGAAGCGAATCGGGCTGCGGTGCTATAACCCTTACCGGGGAAGAAAACCAGGCGGATTTCTGTTTGACCAGCCATTCTTTTTGTGAAATGGGAGTAAACAGATCCAGATCGGCGGCTACTTCCTTCATGAGTTTCCTGGACTGGATAACTTCGATTTCATTTTCGATGATCTTTTTTGAGGAGATCAGGTTGAAAGATTCCATCAGTTTGGATTCTTCGTTTCCCTTTTTCTCATCTTTAATGATCAGCTTTGCCGTTGCCTCATACTGCGGAACAGCTATTTTGATAAACACCCATGCCAGCATCCCCCCTGCCAGCAAAGCCAGTACAAACAACGGCCAATAAGGCAGGTACTTGGAGAGTAGCCGCTGGAAGAGCGTTTCATCGTCGGGAAACTGAGCGCTATGTTGCGATTCCAATTGCATTACAGGGATTACCGGGTTTTAAAAAATATCATCTGAACATCCGGTCCAGAACGATTACCGTTACAGAGAGCGCGGTTAATAATATAGGTACCAACTGGGGCCACAAGGTTGCCTGTGCGCCTTTTGCCTTGTTGGGCTGCACATACACCACATCATTGGGTTGCAAATAATAATAAGGAGAGGTGAGAAAATCCGGCTGGGTTAAATCCACCCGGTGCGTAATCCGATTGCCATCTTCTTCCCGGATGAGCAGGATGTTATTTCTCTTTCCGTGAATGGTGAGGTCGCCGGCCAAACCAATGGCCTTCAGGAGGGAAATTTTCTCACTGGGTACCGTAATTACGGTGGGCTTTCCTACCTCCCCCAACACAGTTACCTCGTAATTCAAAAAACGGATTTCCACCAGCGGATCCTTCAAAAGCTTTTTCTCTAAAATGGGTTGGGTGATGGCGTCTTTCAGCTGATCCTTGGTGAGACCGGCAGCTTTTATTTTGCCTAATACCGGCAACTGCACAAAGCCCTCCGGATCTACCAAATATCCTCCACGTTCGGTATTGGCACCCGTGATGGTGGTAGCCCTTGTGAGCATAGTTGCATCCGGATTAAAGAGAGCGGACGCCTCGGGGCTCAGACTGCTGATGGAGATGCTCAGTATATCGTTGGGAACGATCCTGATCTCTTCAACCGGACGGATACCCAAAAATGTAGTGTCCTTTATTTCGTTGAAATAAACCAACTTTCTGGAACTGGCACAAGAACAGAATACCAGTACGGTCAGGGCAAGCAAAACCGTTTGCTTTAGGGTCATTCTTCTCCTATTTTTAATCTACGAATCTATTTCAGTAGATTTTTCAGGGAATACAGGACAAAGCGAATAGATTTTATGGAGATCCTTCGGTAAGATGTTGGAACAATGGGTTGAAAATACATACGAATATACTTCTATATGCAAATAAATGCAAGTTTTTATTAAGTGTAACCAATTATTTTTTTCAGTGGATCAGCGGGAATCACCCTGATCTGCTGGAAACACTCCTCCCGCTGCCCCGAGGTGAACCCGGACGAAAAGGTCGGCCGGCGATATTATACAACGATGTACATTCCCGGTTTAGTGAATATTAAATGCTTTTTCCACAGCCTGCATATCCCGCAGGTTGATATCTTTCCGGAGCGCCAGTCTTTGAGCATCAATTAAAATGATCTTCGCGGAAACGGCCTGCCCGGGGGGATCAATGGGGTTGCCGGAGAGCGCACTCATATCAATACTCACAAACCCGTTTCCATGAATAGCGCCGTAGGTGATCCCGTCGAAAACCTGGGGCAGGGCTTCATAATAAGAAGTACCGGAAAAAGAGAGATAAGTGAGAACAGCGCCATCCTGGTAAATGATATTGTCGAGCTCGGGTACATCCAACTCGGCGGAGTAAATAATACCCCCATCGGTGGAACTCCAATCGGCGGGTGCGATGGTATATACGGCGGAGAAGGCCTGGTTGACCTGCTGCACCTGCGTGATCTCTTCTTTTTTGCAGGAAGAAAACATGAAGATTGCCAGTACCGGTAAGAGGAATAATTTTTTCATAAAAGAATTTTGAAGTGAATGAAGAAAGTTAATGCATCGTGGCAGTTGATTATATGACCATGATCCTGCCCCTGGGTTTAATACGGGCTACAATTAAAATGGAGTAAGATAGTTCCCCCGATCGCTGTGATCCCGGTTCTACCGGTCTGACGCCGACGCGTACCGGCCGGGAATTTCAAAACCAAAATTTCAACCCACTATAGGATCGTTACCTCCGTTTCTTCCGGTATCGCTTCGACAGGTCAATGATCTCCACCTTTCTGAATTCCACCGGGTGACTTTCACTCTGCAAAGCGATATAACCGCTGCTGAGTAATTGTCCGTCTTTTTTCACCGCCGGATCATAATTACTTACCGCCCCGCCGCCGATCTGCGGCTTTTCATACACCAGCACCGTGTCGCCATTGACAATATGTTTGATGACGGAATCGCCCAATACCAGCACCTCGGCCCTTACCCATTCTTCGTTGCGGAAAGTTTTGGATGTTGAATTGACGCAATGGGGGGTGAACAATTTGCCGTCTATCTCCACGTTGGTGCCCGGAGTACACAAATTGCAGGTGGTTCTTTCTCCTGTGGAATCCCCGCCTAATAACTGATCTTCTATAGAGATCGGGAAGTCCTGATCCTTTCCCATGGTGGAAGGCTCCTGGCAATGCAGCATGATCCCACTGTTTTTATAAGCCCATCCCGGGCCGTCGTGCACCTGTTGGCCAACGAACCGGTATTCTACTGCAAGCAGGTAATAAGAATAGGGTTTCTTATAAAAAATATGTCCGAACTGTTCGTTGAAATCGGTATAGTGATCATACGACACTACCAGTTTCCCGTCTTCTACGCGGAAGGTATTGTTGTAATTGTCGTTTAATTCATGTCCCCTGATCTTCACCGTCCAGCCTTTCAGGTTTTTGCCGTTGAAAAGTTGTTTCCATTTCCTGTTGGATTGTGCGGAAGCGGTCAAGGTGCTCAGGGCAAGGATGAATAAAAGTATTTTTTTCATCCTTGCAAGATAATAAAAACAATAAAACTAAGCCACAGATGCACGAATAATGCTATCTGTGGGTGCGCCACCGGGGATGGAGCGAAAATTTAGAATACACCCGTGAAGATGCATCGTGGAAAATTATTTCAGGAAAAGCTTATTTGCGGGGACAATCTGTTTGGTCAGTCCCGGACCTTTATAAAAAACATCAAGCCAGTAGCCGCCTATGCCGTTAAAAAGTTCCACCTTTATCCGATGCCGCCCTGCCGTAAGAGAAATATCTTCAGAACGTTCGGTTACACCATGGTCGCCGTCATTATCTACCACTACTTTGTTGTTGATATATAATTTGCTGCCATCGTCTGACCGGGTAAAGAAGCGGTATTCTCCGGGTTGGTCAATTTGTATATAGCCGTCAAAAACCAGTCCGAAGCAGGTGTTGTCTTTTTCCAGCAATGGGGTGATCGTGTTTTCATCCGCGGTAAACTCATAGCTGTTCCATTTCTTCGATGGAGTAAGCCTGGCAAAATCCGGTAATTTCTTCCAGGCGTTCCCTTTGTAAAAAGACACATTTAACCCGTTGCCCTGCCCGGATTTGACCAGTCTGAAATAGGCGCCGGATACTTCACTTTCATTACCTTTTTCATCGAATGCCTTCGCCTGTATTACCGAAGTGCTGTCAATAGTAAAAGGCGCTTTGTAAACAGGTGAGGTGCTGTCGGGGATATTACCATTAATGGTATAACGAATGACGCTGTTGGCAAGCGGGGAGCTCATCTTCACGGTAGCCGGTTCGTCTATATACAAACCGCCTGCCTGCTCGTTCATCACACCTTTAGGATATATTACCGGGGCGGCAATCGTTTCTTTTCCTTCCCATAAGTTAGCCGGTTCCGCAAAGCCTTCAAAGGCGGCTTTAATGGGCCTTCCGGTCCAGGCATAAGGGGGTGTAAGATGAAAAGCAAAAGCAATCGTAGCCGCCAGATCATAGGTATAAACCTGCTGCCGGATCTCGTAGCCTTTCTTCACGTCTTTGCCGAACAGGATCATGGCAATCTCTCCTTCTTCGGGAGTAGGGCCGCCATGACCTTTCCCTTTTCCTCCGTGATCGGCCGTTACAATCACCAGCGTGTTTTGCGCGATCCCGGCGTCTTTGATACCTTTTAATATCTGACCGATCAAAGAATCGGCTTTTGATACCGCGGCATAGTATTGAGGAGTACCGTGCCCGTAATGGTGACCGGCATGATCCACATGGTCGAAGTGGACAAACCCGAAAGTGGGTTTCTTCGCTTTGATATATTCGATGAAGTCGGCGGCAGTAGCGTCTTCCGTTGGAAAAGTCTTGTCGTAATTCACCGCTTTCTTTTCAAACAATCTCCCGAAACCACTCCAGTTATATACTGCGCCAATTTCAGCATCCGGCTTTTGCTCCCGTATAATGCCGAAAATAGTGGGGAAGATACCCTCTTCTCCTGCTACGATCGGCGGAAGCGTGTGATCATCTCTTTCCCAGTCGTTATTAATAACGCCATGTTGTTCCGGCCCGGCGCCCATGATCATGGAAGCCCAGTTCTGGCTGCTGGAGGTGGTAAGCACCGTCCGTACCCTCCATTTTACTGCGCCTTCCGCCATCATGCTGTCCATTACCGGGGTAGTGGCATTGCGGATACCGTCAGGACTCAGGGCGTCCACACCAATAACTATAACATGTTCGATTCCCGGAGGGTATTTCTCAGAGTTGGAGGTTTGGCAGGACATTAAGAAAACGGCACAGAACAGATAAAGAAGATTTTTCTTTCTCATAAAAACGAATTTAAGTTGATACAACAGGGTATTTCAACAGGTTGCGCAGAGCATATGTCGGTGTCAATAGATGTTTATAAATACTAATCAAATAGTTAAGTAAGACTAAAGGTAGGAAAAAACGGGAAATCCAACGTTAATATTTCGGGGAAGAAGGATTGGAAAACAAATACCGGAGAGGATACCCTGGTCAGAGCTTCAACAAAAATATCCTATCTTCCCGCCCGTTAAATTAAATTTTGGCGAACGGCAATAAAAAATATGGAGAAAGATTTTAAACGCGTGGATTGGAGATATCGAACGAATGTGTATGAAGTAAATCTTCGTCAATATACGCCGGAAGGTACTTTCAATGCTTTTGCAGGATCGCTTACGAGGCTCAGGAAAATGGGCGTGGAAACGCTGTGGTTCATGCCTGTAACCCCCATTGCAAAAGAAAGGATGAAGGGTGAGCTGGGCAGCTATTATGCCTGTTCCGATTATACTGCCGTGAATCCTGAGTTTGGCACGCTGGATGATTTTAAGCGCCTGGTTGGTCAGGCACATAAAATGGGCTTTAAAGTAATTATAGACTGGGTGGCGAATCATACCGGTTGGGATCATATCTGGACCAAAAAACATCCTGAATATTACGAGAAGGATGAGGGGGGGAATTTCAAAGCCGCTTCGGGCATGGACGATATCATTGAGCTGGATTTTGCCAATCCCAACCTGGTAGAAGCGATGATCAATGCGATGGCTTTCTGGATAAAAGAATGCGATATTGACGGCTTCCGTTGTGATCTGGCCTTTTGGGTAACACTTGATTTCTGGAAAAAAGCCCGGCCGGTGTTGGATGCCATCAAACCTCTTTTCTGGTTGGGAGAATTTGATGCCCTGGATAATCCCGAATACCTGGAGGTATTTGACGCCTCTTACACCTGGAGCTGGATGCACAAAACAGAAGATTTTTATAAGAAGGAGAGGAGTATCCCCTCTTTGAAAAGCCTGCTGCAGCGCTATTCCGAAACTTTTATACCGGGTACTGGAGGGCTTTACTTCACGTCCAATCACGATGAGAACAGCTGGAATGGTACGGAATATGAAAAATACGGCGATATGGCTGCCGCACTGGCTGTGTTTTCCTGCACCTGGGAAGGGATACCTTTAATATACAGCGGACAGGAACTACCGGTTTTGAAAAGACTTAAATTCTTTGACAAGGATCCAATTGAATGGAAAGATGAATGCAAGTTGGAAGAATTTTACAGGAAATTGCTGACGCTCCGCATAGAGCACCCGGCGATGACCCCCGGCAAAACGGGTTCCAATACCACGCTGTTGGAATTCAAAAAAGACGACCATATTTTAGGGTATAAAAGAACAGCAGGCGATCGTGTGGTATGGGTATTGCTGAATCTTTCTCCTTACCCCAGCCGGTTTAGGAACGAGCGGGGCTCTTTTTCCGGACAATTGAACGAATTATTCAGCGGGGAAGCAAAGGACTGTGACGCCGATCCCTGGTTTGAATTGCCCGCATGGGGTTATAAAGTATATGTGAAATAAGTTCGTGTTTAGGGGCTGCTGTTTAACTACCTCTCTTTTTCTCTATGCCACGAATGCACGAATGTGCCTGTGGCATATTCGTATATCAAAATAGTATTATTGTATTTTATGGCTGATCGCTGCAGGCATTTTCAGATAATTCTAACAAAAGTCTTGCAGCAATAAAGATTTCAGATCAAATCTTATCCGCAAAAACGTATCATCCTCCAAAATTTTTACGAATTCCAACTATATATTCGTGTATTCGTGGCATTTTACTTCATATCCATGAGGTGTCCCAGTTATTCAACACCCTCTGTTTAATCCGGTCCTTTATCGTTTTCGCTTTATCCTGATGGTAGCGTTTTGGGAAAGGCTGCTGGATAAAAATATTTCATGACGGTTAACCCCGTCCGTAAGCACCAGCAGCGCCGTATTGGGCGGTATGGTGCCCAGGTTTTCGGCAAACATGCTCAGTTCGTTGTGTTCTTTAAGGGAATCAAGCGCTACATAAAATATGATGCCTCTCTCGCTGAGTAATTGGTGAGTGGCCACCGGTTGCTTATTGAAGAAAACGGAGATGCTGTCGCCATCCACAATGCCATTATCATAAAAGGTCAGTCTCAGGGAATCGGAATAAACCAGTATTTCCTGTCCCACTACCTCCTCGCGCTTTGTAAACTCTTCAAGGATCTTTTGTGCTTCCATTTTTTCAGCGGAAGGTTCTTTCACTTTTAAATCCACCGAATCCGGAACATATACCTGCTGTTCGTTCACCACCACATCTTCTTCCGTAGGCCGCCATATTTTCCGGATGGGTGCAAATTTTTCAATCAGGCTGTCGGTATTCAATTGTTCTCCATATACAAAGTCGAAGGCAATATCGGGGCAGGTGTATTTGTATTTTCCCTGCGTGGTAAATACGCCCTGGATGCTGGAGCTTACTCTCGAAGCCGTAAGTGTGGCCCTCAGATCCATGATACATTCCACTCCGTTGCTGGAAGAGGCGCGGAAATAGGTGATGGGAACATCTTTGATCAATACTTCCCGGGTACGGGGGTTATAGCTGCCTTTTACATAAAAACTCTGGTAACTGTCGCGAAAATAGTAGCCGATGATCCCCTTTACTTCGGTATTGGTTTGTTTCAGATCCAGTTCAATCAGGTAATTGTTATGAGAACCGCCCAATAGCACATCCGCGCTTCCGAACCAACTGCCTTTTATGGATTGGGACGTGCCCTGTAATGCGATAAAGAGGTAAAAAACGGTCAGTAATTTTCTCATTAAACTATTCAAATCGAGCGGTTATAAAGACATGCAAAATAACGTATGTTATCTAAAAGTATTGTAAATAAACTATTTAACTTTCTGTTTTGGCGTTTCCATGCAGGGAAAAGAAGTGGTCAAATGCCATATTTTCTTTTAATTTCTCTTTCACTTTCCCTGGCTTTAATGCTTTCCCGTTTGTCGTGTAATTTTTTTCCTTTGCCCAGGCCGATCTCCATTTTCGCCAATCCTTTTTCATTAAAAAATATACTCAGAGGTACAATGGTATATCCTTTCTCTTTCAGTTTGGTTTCCAGTTTTCTCAGTTCTTTTTTGTTCAGGAGTAATTTTCGTTCTCTTAACGGGTTGTGATTGAGGTAGCTGCCATGACCATACTCCGCGATGTGCAGGCTTTTTATCCAAAGCTCTCCCTTATGAAAATAGCAATAACTGTCGTTGAAACTGGCTCTTCCCTCACGAAGGGATTTAACTTCGGTACCCGTGAGCACCAGTCCGGCCACATATTTATCGTCTATGTGATATTCGTAAAATGCGGAACGGTTACGTATGCTGGACATGAGCTAAAGATGATACAATTTCACCAGATAATGGAATAAAAATAAAACAGGACCGGGTGATTTTATGATTCAAACAAGGTAAGCAGGGTGCCTAGTTTGGCTTTGAGTTCCTTACGCGGTATAATGGTGTCTAAAAACCCATGATCCATCAAAAACTCCGAACTCTGGAATCCGGGAGGGAGGTCTTTCTTGATCGTTTCTTTGATCACACGGGGGCCGGCAAACCCTATCATTGCTCCCGGTTCCGCTATATTGATATCTCCCAGCATGGCGAAGGAAGCGGTGGTGCCGCCATACGTAGGATCGGTGCATAAAGAAATATAGGGAATGCGGGCATCTGATAGTTGTGATAATTTCCCGGAGGTTTTTGCCATTTGCATCAAAGAAAAAGCGCTTTCCATCATCCGTGCCCCGCCGCTTTTACTGATGATGAGCAGGGGCTGATGGTATTGCAGGCAATAGTCCACCGCCTTCGCTATTTTTTCGCCCATTACACTGCCTAATGATCCGCCGATAAAATTGAAATCCATACAACAGATCACCAACGGATGATCACTCAGCTTGCCGGACGCTACAGCAATAGAGTCGTTGAGCCCGGTTTTCTGATAAGCCTCCTCCAGCCGTTTTTGGTAAGGTTTGAGATCGTTGAATTTCAGAAAGTCAATAGACCGGATGTTGGCAAAGAGTTCTTCATATTGGCCGTTATCAAACAAAATATCAAAATATTCCTGGCTTCCGATCCGGTGATGATATTCGCATTTAGGGCATACAAACAGGTTTTCTTTCAGTTCCAGTACCGTGCAGGTGTATTTACAGCTCGGGCACTTCACCCACAACCCGTCGGGAGTTTCCTTTTTCTCCGCCGTGGACGTAAGAATGCCCTTTTTGATTCGCTTGAACCAACGGCTCCTTGCTGCGTCGTTGTTACTAAGTTCTCCGGCAAGGTTGGCATCAAAATCTTCTTCGTGTGGCATTTTTATGCTTGTGTTGGAATTCAAGATTAACGAATTTATTGAATAATAACAAAATATGGGGCGCAAAGTTAAATAAGAAATGAATAACCCGCGGATAAGAGTTAAACCGGGGGCATTTAAAATTGGTCGGGCAGTCGTGCCTGCAACACGGGAAATATACACCAGGCAAGGCGTCTAACCCAACATTTCAGTTGGTGGAAAAAAATAATAGCCTGATTTTGAAACGGATAGAGTGGGTGTTGTATATAATTGCACATTAAAACCAGTGAACTTTTTTCCCGGAACAAGCTTTTCATTATAAAAGACTTTTTAAATATTCCTCAACATACCCCTGGGAAATTTTTTCCTGTTCCAGCCGGTTTTTATCCATCAGCTTTAATTTTTCAAAAAGTTTGCGTTCTTCTTCATCCAATAATGAAAGCTGCTCAGATTTGTTGCGTGCTCCTGCTACTGCAAATTCCGAAAAATGCTCAAAAGTTTTACAATCCATCATTATGCTTTGTGTATGGGGACAATAACTTCTAAGCTGGTGGAGCATTTGAAAGCCATGTTCGTCAATATCTCCCCAATATAAAATATGCTTCTCTGCCAGCCAGACAACGTTTCTGAGATAGCTGATATTAAATCCGCCGCCGCTCCAGACAGCAATAGTAGAAGGCATGGCCGGTAATGTGAGAAAATTCATCTTATTCTCTGTGATCAGGATATTCTTTGCTGACAAATCCAGTTTTTCAAAGTCTGAAAGTGGTAAACTAATATCAGAGAAATTGCCGAAGCAATTCAGATGCTTATCCAGCATCCGTATCCTGATGAGCGGCTCGTCATATTTCAGAAAGTATCGTTCTGCAAATCGCCTCTGCTGAAGATTACGAATATCATGCGGAATAAGAAAATCAAGCAGCGATTGGATAACCGTTACATTCTCTTCAATGAATTTTGTATGGACCGCTATGGGCAACTGTCGCAGATACAGGTTAGGGCGGGGATTATCCAGGAAATAGCGGCCTACTTTAAGTACATCGTCCCAGTTAATTTGCGTATCTGTCAGCCACACACAATTCGACAAAACCCACGCTTTTAACTGAGGAATGCCTTTTATTACTTTCTCATAATTAAGCAGAAAAAGCTTCCATTCACTTTTTTTACCGGTGAAGCTTATATAATCTTCCACCGTTTCAAAAATAACAGCATCCGGTAATTCGTGACTGCCCGTGCGCCGGAAATTCTTTTCTGTTGTTTTTACCAGGTAACCAATGCCGGTCTGATTTTTGGAATGACGATAAAGCGTTGTGATCTCTTTCTGAAGCGTTTCAAAACTTTGCGTTATCTGACCTGGTCGAATTTTCCCGATACGGTCTATTGATTTAGGGAAAAATACATTTCCGGATATCGTGCTTTGCAGTAATGGTTTCCACCATTTCAGCGCTTGTTTTTTTATCTCATCCGGGCTGATCATTCGTTTTCTATATTTTGAGACATCACGCTGAATTGCTTTTTCTTCTCTTCATATTCCTCTTTCGTAAGATTGCTCACCTCGGAATTATTGCCCTCCCGGTTGCTGACAAAATGAAAGGAATTGACATGGCTTTCGATTACATGGATCTTTTGTAAAGGCGTCACAATAAGCAATTGAAGATCCAACTTTTTAAACAACTCTAATCCATATCTTGTACTTTCATCACTTCCTCTTCCAAAAGCTTCGTCAATGACCACAAACCTGAAACTTCTGCTTTTACTTTCGCCAAACTGTAATCCAAACTGGTAAGCCAATGCGCTTGCCAGGATAGTATAAGCCAGCTTTTCCTTTTGACCGCCGCTTTTGCCTCCCGAACCCTCATAAAATTCCTTTTCACTATCATCGGAGCGGAACCGTTCGCTGGCATTAAACTCAAACCACTGGCGCACATCGGTTACCGTGTTTGTCCATTCTTTATCTGCGTAGTCCATACTGGCGAAGCGATTCAGTATGTTTTTTACCTGTTCATATTTTTCCTCTGTATAAAGCTCATTATTGCTGCTAAAGGAATGAATGTAGCATTTCTTCAATTCTTCCCTAAAGAGCCGGACTTCCTTATTGGCAGTAGCATCCATCAGTATCTTGATATAAGTGTCTTGAGCGGCATTATACACAATTTCCGAAAGGTGCTGGTTGATAGTATCTATCTTTTGTTTAATGTCTTTTTCGTGTTTCTGCAACTGATTGTCAAATACAGAAATGCTGTTGATCACATTGGTATTGAGTTGCTCTTTGAACCGGTCTTCATGCCGTTTCAGGTCTTCCCGGTTAAGCTGCTCAAACTTTTTAATGTACTCGGCCCGTGCATCAATGCTTTCTGCAATTTCACTGTATTCTGCTTTTGAGTGTTCTTTTATCTCGCGCATTTTTCGTTCAATAGACGACCGGAATCCCATTTGCCTGCCCCTTAACCGCTTAAGTTCCCCGTTTTCTCCCTGGTATTGTTTGCGGAACTCTTCCTGCCGGTTGTCAATATTCTTTAAAGTAAGTGAGATGTTCTTTAACCTTTCGCCCAATACAGGGAACCATTCATCTTTTGCGCTTTGAGATATTTGTTCCTTTATACTCCTTGTATTCGCAAGTTGTTCAGTATATATTGCAATAGATTTTTTCATACCCCCTGCGTTTTCAGAGAGCCCTTTCTCTTTCTCTTTTTTATCCCCGATCTGCTGTTCCACTTCTGTTTTGTTCTTTTGCAACTCGGCGAGCAAATCGTTGTTGTTTAATAGCTGGTTGCGCTCCGATTCCAGCTCATATATCTTCGCAGTATGATACTGCCAATTGATCCTGGAAAAATCCTTGTATTGCAGGATCCTGTCAACAACAATACGGGAATTCCGGTTATCTCTTTCTCCATCTTCCACTTCCTTCTTTTTATACCTTATATCCTCTATGGCAGATTCGAGTTTATTCACCGAAAGTTCCAGCGCTTTTATTTTTTCGGTATTGCTCCAGCCCAATACATAATTTCTGCGATCATCAATTCGCTTCCTGTCATCTTTTGTATGACGTATGCGGCCGCTTTTTATCAAACCCTGCCGGGTAATACCATATGGAACTTTTTGCAGCCCATTGACATCCGTACCTATATAATCGCCAAAGCTCCGCTTAAGATAGTTTTCCAGCCAGTCATAAAAAAGCGTATCGGGTTTAATATCTATTTTATAAACGATGCTGTCCTCATCCAGTTCTTTTATAACACGATTAAGATTGTGTATATCCGCTTCCAGGTAAGTAAGCTTAATACCCCGCCCGTCGGCGCTTCGCAGAGGATTACCGTTTACATACCTGCTTACACTTTTATAGTGTATGGCAGGCACCAGCAGGCTGATGCCGGCATCACGGAGCAACTTTTCCACAGCGCCTTCCCATGCTGTTTCCTGTTCATTCACTTTTAATAATTCTCCCGCAAAAGGAAGGTCTTCTTCATCAATGCGCAGGTCTTCGCAGAGGCGGGTTCTGAATCCCACCAGCCAGGCGGGGATCTGGGTTTTACGTTCTTTCAGCGACTGAAGTTCGCTCAGCTCTGCCTGGTAGTCGGCCTCCTGCTTTCGTAATTCGCTTATCAGGTTGTCTCTTTGATTACGATATTCCTCCTCGAAGCGCAGGCACTCTTCATTTAATGTATTAGCCAGGTATATATTCTCATCAAAGTCCTTTTCATTTTGAACATCCTTCAGTCCTGCCTGTAATGCGAGGTGTTCGTAATCATCAAACTCCTTTCGCTTTGCCGATTTATCCTGTTCATGCCGCTTTATTTCATCACCAATTTGTTCAATCCGTTTACCGCCATTATTGGCAATATCAATCAGGATGGATTGTTTGCGGCTTTCAAGACTGTTCAATTCATTACTGATAATTTGTTGCTGTTGTGTGAGTTTTTCAAGATCGGTTTCTGCCTGTTCAATAGCTTTGTGCAACAAATCCCATTTTTTTTCTGCAAACCAGGCGGGTGCCATTTCGAGCATGGTTTCAATATTTTCAATTTCCCGGCTTACATTTCCATATTCCACGCAGGCTTCTGTCAATGGCTTCAATATCTGGTGCTGTTCGCGGGCATGTACGACGGCCTCGTGCGCTTTCTTTAAGTCTTCAAAACGCTTCAATAATGCAGCGACCTGCTCTTTTACATCTGTTCTTTCGAGCATCTGCTCCCGCACAAAATCGGTCAGGCTGCTCACAGACTTCATAGAAACGGTTTGATAAAAAAGATCAATGGCTTTGTCGCTATTCATTCCGAATAACCTCCGGAACTGCTCGCTATACCGGGTGAAATTATCATTGAACAGTTGTACCCCGTCTGTATTCCTTAATTTTTTTCTAAGTTCGTTGATGTCGGCAAAATGACTAAAATGTTGTTTGATAGTGAGTGGAACGGTGCTGATGATAAGGAGTTTTTCGACCTTGCTGTCTTTCCCGATCCAGAATACCTGGGCAAGACAAACCTCTTCATTATATCCTTCATTTCTGAAATTGCCAACTATTACGGTATAGGTATCATCGTTTGGCCGCAGGTATATTTTTTTAGCTACTTTGGTAATTTCTTCTTTTTCCTTTTTGTATTCACCTTTAATATAACTCAGCAGGTTTCGCTCTTTGCCTTCCGCCCCGGCTGCTTTATTGAATACAATTTTGTTATGTGGCACCAAAAGACAGGTGAGGGCATCAACCAATGTGGATTTACCGGAACCAATATCTCCTGTTAATAAAGCATTATAACCGTTGGGCGCTATTTGCCAGCATACCTGGTTAAAGGTGCCCCAATTGAACACTTCAAGGGATTGCAGCCTAAAACCGGCAAGTAGGTTATTTGTGTTATTAAAAAGGTCAATCATCTTTCTTCTTTTTTGGAGTTTGGTTCTTTGCCATTTACTCATTATCCAGTTCTCATCGCACTCTATCAGACTCAATCAGTTGTTTTAGCTCCTTCTCATCCGGAAGGTATAGCCGGTATTTACTGGCAAACCAAGAAATTCAAAAATATAGGGGTCTTTAATGAATTGATTTGCTTCAACCGGTTTTTCGTCTTGAGGGAGTTGAAGTAATCTGCCTATATACTGACTATCAACATTGCGTTGCAGGGTTCGGGTATTCCAGTTGCCCTCTATGGAATGGGCCATATATTGTTCTCTAAGTTGCTGATTATCAATTCGACTTAAAATCCGGTAATGTGTCCAACTCAATTCAGGACGCACTGCGTCCCAAATCTCAAAAGCAAGATAGAAGTTACGCATAGAAGGGTTGGCATGTTGTAAATTAAGGCTCATTTGATCTAAATTTAATTAGCATTATTCTTTTCTTCCGCATACTCCTTTAATTTTCTCAACGTATCATCAATCACATCCGCATTTATAAACCCCTTAATGATCCTGTGTACTTCGTAATTTTTTTCCCGGTCATCCAGTTTTCGTAAAAAACCAATGTCAATCACCCGGTTAATGGTGCTGATTATTTTTTCCTGTTGTTTTGCTTCATCATTAGTAACGGGCAAAAAGACTTTTATGCGGTTGATCATTTCCTGTTCGCTGATGATAGACCGGACTGATCCGCCCTGTGCGTCCTGCTCCAGCAGGTATTTCCTAAGTACAATACATAATAAGGAGGTAAGGAAATTGAGCGGACGTTTTTCAGCTAAACGAGGCAGTCCGTTGTCTTCGTCCCATTGAATTTGCCTCAGGAATGCGTATCCTTCACTTTTGTCGAGATACAATTCCAGCCCCACCGGTTGGAAATATCTTTTCACATCCGGCTCATATCGCAAGAGGTTGTCCCATACTTCTTTCTGATGGTCAAATACAATACCCTTAAGTAAGGCAATAAGACTGATTGAATATCCCTGTTCCATAATTACCTGTTGAATATGATCACCGGCGCTTTTACTGAATATTTTTTATTACTCTCAATATTTTCAACGACTAATTCTTCCTGCGATACCCTGTTTATATAGTGTTTTTTGTCGTTTGCCGCTATTTGCATATACGCTAAAATTTCTGTCACGCCTTTTTGCGGTTTATACAAATCGAGCAGTTCGGAAAGCGCTACCTGGGTCTTGTTTCGCAACGCCTGTTTGATATTGTTCCGCAACGCTTCTATATCTACATAAAACTGTTCAAATAAAAGGTCTGTATCCGCTTCCGGCCTCCCATCCTGTATATCGGTTTTATCAAAAAAAACTTTGACTGGTGGGCTGAATAAGGGTCGTTCCATAATAAGCATGGGTTTAAAAAGCCCGTCTATTTCCAAAAGAGATTCCCGGGAGTTAAGCGTTTCCTTGTGTTCCAGCAGCAGGTTTTCTATCTCTTCGATGCTATGTAATATATGCCTGCTTTCTGAAAGATTTTTTTGCTCCACAAATTTCCGGAGTTGCTCGATCAGGCCGTCATTACTCCGGTTTACCTTATCGCCGGCATCAACAAGGTTGGTTTTAATCCTGTCTACTGTCTGTTCCTTTTTTATTTCCTGTATCGCAGGTATCTCATTCATCTTACGCAATAAGTTTTCCAGATCGTCCTGCATCTGCTCGCTCATCAGGAATTCCCAGAAAGCCCGGAAGCTTTTTCCCTGATCCGTATTCCACAGGTGATCCTGCTGTTCAAATACATTGTCCAATAAATCGGCCTTTGCGAGACTGCTTTTTACAATTGTCTGGCGGGTTTGGGTATCCAGTTCACGAAAATTTTCTTCCACCTGCCGGAAGTCGGAAAGCAGGCGTCTTGCCGTTTCTTCCGCCAAAAAGTAATTTTCCTTGACCTGGGTATCGGATGGTTTTATGAAATTCCCCTGGCGTATTTGCGCTATTTCCTGGTCAATTTTATGGCGCTCGGCCTGTAGCTGTTGTACCCGTTCATAAGGACCGGAGGTGGTATTAACGATTTGCTGCAGCAGATGAAAAAACTGCAATAAGCGGCTGTGGGTACCTACAAATTGCTGCTTGTTCAGGTCTTCCAGCCATTTGAGTGCATTTTCAGTGGCGGGAGAGAGTTCATATATAGGTTCATCGGCGGCTTCATAGTACCTGCGCAAATAACCCTGCTGTGCCCACCGTGAAAGATATTCAAGGGGCGACTTATTATATTCATTGATATCCTGCCTTTCGAGGGCATACAGGTAATCGGCCAGGAGGCTTTGTAATTCGCCCTGGGCATAGGATATTCTATCCTGTTGTTTGAATGCCAGATGAAAAAAGCCTACCAGCAGCGGAAAATGTTCTGCCCGTAATAGCTGCAATGTTTTGTCATTGCGATAAAGGGATAAGGCTTTTTCGTAGTTCATGGACTATGTTTTGAAGGTTTTTTCTATCTCTTTTTCTATAAGCGAATACTTATCCCTCACATCTTCGGCTTGATAATAATTCAGTAAGTCTTCTTTAGTTAACGTACCATCTGTCAAAAATTTTTTTAGGTACTGTTGATTGAACTCCATTAACAGCATGCTTTTATCTAACTGTTTCAGAATAGCTTTGTTGTTTTCAATATTACTGTGAACCAATGTTCTGATAGACAACATTTCATTTATATCCTTAATGATCCTGTTTACTAGTACAGCTAATAATTCTTTATCCAGTTCTACAGTTTTGGCATTTAGTGCGATATCACGAGCAAGCATATAGGCAATAGCCAAATTAGTATAATCGCCTTTTTGAGAATTGACAATAACCACAAATCCGATACCTGGGATATAGCCTACATTTTCAAATTTTTTTAGAATAGAATTATCCACTAAGGAAATATCGAAAACAATCAGGCTGACTTTAGCATCTCTGTTAGCCTGAGCTTCTAATAGTTGGCTCCATGCAGTATCGGTCTTACGGGTAAAAATTTCTTTTGACTCTATATCGCCCAACCTGATACCTTTATCGAATTTGCATTCGATAACAATTCTAAGATTCGGCTTTCCATCTACTTCACATACAATATCACCAGTTTTGTTTTTAGATATATTGCCAGCTATATTTCCTGTTAAAACAGCTTTGTCTTTCAGCAGCTTTTCTATAAAGTATTGATTTAGATACTCGGCTATTTCGTCTTCCGCTAACATCCCTTTCACGGAGGATTTATAGAAAAGCTCCTTTTTCATATCGAAAATCATCTTCAGGCTTTCTAATTCTGTACCCAGTTCATTACTGGTTTTGGACAGGAAAGCAGAAATGCGATCTTCCATCAGCGCTAAAACGCCAATGTAAATAGCTCGAAGAAGTTTTTCATCCCTTTCGGATGCAGGAAGGTTGTCGAAATAATTGAAAACGATTGAGTTGTCGATTTCGAAACTTGAAACTTCCAACCGTTTAAGTTGCTGATCCATTCTAACCATAAACAATTATGATATTTTTTGCTGACGATAAACTTTATAAATGTTTTTACTTGCGTAACTACCCTTAGAATCCGCAGCCATTAAAGCATCATACTCATATTGTGGAACATCATAATACTCATACGCTGCATTATCCTTAATGAACTGTATTGTTAAAGTAGCATTTTGTTCATCATATCCTATTGCGGCAATATTTGATGAACTTACTGAGATCATTTCCATTTCTTATTGTTTTATTTGTTGATAATATTTTTTTGTTCCCTAATAGCTTTTACAACAGACTTATAATTATCATTATTCGGTTGAAACGTGTTCTCCCAAGCTCTGTTTAAATCTGGGTCATTACTGGAAGGTCGAGGTTCCACTAAGTTAATCCTCACTCTTGATGGGATATTAATTGCCTCTCCAACAACAATTGCTTCTCCAATTCTTAGAGAGGGCAATAATTCAATAAGACTATTCATATTATTGGGAGCTGAAGACTGAACGGTACCTTTATCTCCGCTGTTAGTCAATCTTAATGCTATAAACGTACCTACTTGCGCAAGAATAGTTTCGGATATTTCAGAAGGGCGTTGTGTTATTACCATTGCACCGATCCCAAACTTTCGCCCTTCTTTAAATATCTTTTCTACGGCTTTCCTCGCATATCCATAAATATTTGAACTTTTTTCACCTCTCGGCAAATATGAATGCGCTTCCTCATATACCATTAATAATGGTCTATTTCTTCCAGTATACTCTTCAAAGCGACCCCAATACATTGAATCATATAAAAATCTTGTTATTAATCCGACGGAAATATCAATTAGTTCAAAAGGAATACCGCTTAGGTCAAGAATAGTCAATCTTTGATCATGCCCAATCCAGCTTCTCAACAAGTGATCAACATCATTCTCGCTTTTAATATCATAGTAATCGCTTGGATTAAACATGAAGCTATATCTACTATCTTTTAGGCGAGAATAGATTTTTCCTATATAAGGATACATAGTCTGCTTCTTTGATTTATAAGGAGCAGTATTATTAGGTGAATGGGGTTGAAATCTTGCAGGCTTTAACATGCTGGCATCTCCTTCCTCTTCTAAACATTCGTTAGCTTTAATATGATCACTGGCATGATTGTAAGTAGCATTCATTTCTCTATCAAAATCATACCACATTTGCTTAATATCAAAAGGTATTGGAGAGTCTGCAGTAATATAGTCAGCATTAACAGCACCTGCTTTTAACGCTGCTGCGTTTGATTTTTTTAGCTCTAATATTTTATCTCTAAGCTGCTTGTCTTCTGGCCTTTCTTGCCCATCGGGACGCCCGACAAGGAAGAATGACAATTCGTCAAAATTCATTGTCCAGAAGGGAATAAGAAGTGGGTTCGTTTCGTGATTGATTTTGAAAACCTTTGCCTTCCCTTCAAATGCTGAAGAATACTCTCCATGAGTATCTACAAGAATCAGCCGGGCTCCTCCACTGCTATCCAAAATAGTTTTAATTATATGGGCAGTTGTATTTGATTTGCCACTACCGGTAGAGCCTAGAATGGCAGAATGTCTCAACACTAAATTATGAAGACTGACATATACAGGGAGATTTTCGGATGATGCATGCTTCCCAATTTCAATAAACCCATTCTTTTTGACTCCATAAATCTCTTTAAGATCCTCTTCCGTTACGATATGTACTTCGTCATTGATCGTAGGAAACGTTCCGATTCCTTTTTCAAAGATTTCGTTTCCCAGCTTCTCTCCAATCAATTGAACCTGTAAAAATCTGGAGCCATAATTGGGCTCATACTCTATATTATCAATGGATGAAGGTGTATTGCTCACCGATGATACTAGACCGTAAAGAGTAAGATTGCCAATAGGAAACTTGACAAATGTCCCTATCTGACCTAACTTATATAGCCTTCCATTAATAATCGGTGCTGCCGAAGGTATATCTTTTGATACCTCTACTTCAACACTAGCACTATTCACGTTAATGACTCCTCCCAAATATGTTATATCTGCTTTCATTTAATCTGATTTTCAATTTTATCTTTAAGCCCTGAGGAGAGTATCAGAAAATTTACTAACTCCTTAAAATCACCAAGTTTCAATTTTTTATTATCCTTATCCCAAAATGGGCTTAAAAGCTCTCCTTCTTTTACATGCTTCCAATCTCCGCTTACTCCCGATATAGATGCTTGCTTTGGCCCAATCAATGTTAAATTAGGAAAGTTCTTTCCTTGCTCTATAATTGCGTTCAAAGGCTTATCATCAAAAAAGAACGCTATGATATGTAATCTATTATTTTGATTTAAGCCGCTAAAAATCACTTCGTTAACATGATCGTCTGAGAACGAATAACCGCTTATAA
Source organism: Chitinophagaceae bacterium (assembly GCA_023957125.1). Taxonomy (GTDB): domain Bacteria; phylum Bacteroidota; class Bacteroidia; order Chitinophagales; family Chitinophagaceae; genus Agriterribacter. The sequence goes on along the minus strand of JAMLHL010000019.1, from coordinate 65,280 downwards.
TGAATATACCTTCTCCTGCTAATAGAGTTTCTTTAAGTCTATCAAAATAGCTAGTAAAGGGTTGCTTTCTTGAAGATTCATATTTATCTCTAGAAGGATAAATTACAAGTTCAGAGTCTGGACGTTTTTCCTTTGCGCCTGAACTTAATCGAATTACTCGATGTGTCTTTTTGTCTTCATTCAATTTCCAAAACCAACCCAAAGAACCATGGAGCTTCCACAACCTAATCCATGATGTGGGGGGGCGATCGTATTTGGATTTGCTATCTAACGTTTCATGAGAAAAGAAAGGTTCATGAGCACCTACAAAGCCATCATAGAAAGGAATTAGTAAATCCTCAAATGATTTTTCAAGTATCAAATCATAATTTGTTGTAAATATTTCTTTTACAAAATCTCGAGACATCCAATTTAACCAGCCGATAAATTTCTTTGCAGTTTTTAGATCAGCAGCTTGTTCTTCGTTAGAAATGATTTCATATATTTTGTCGCAAATCTCCTTATCAAGTTTTTGAGATACATCGCCTGTAATATCGTTGTACTTTTTTTCACTATCATCTTTGGTTATTTGCCGAATTAATCTTATTTGATTAAGGATAGCTTCGATATGTTGTGCGTCCTTTTCGAGATCGCCCTTAATTTTTATAAAAGTTTCTTTAGAGGCATCATTTAAGGAATCCTCTATTTTTTTCGTTAAAGTTGCAATGTCAGATATTCCCATTGCTTTTGAAGTGCCTGCTCCAAATAAGAAGCCAAGTCTCTTTGTATAAGAGAGTTGATTTCTTATTTCGATTAACTCCCGTAATGGATCATGCGTATAATTAGTCATAATAATTGTATTATCTATTTTAATTTTACTAATTCCTCCACCAACATCCACACCATCGTACACGGATTATGTTCCGCATAGTCCTGCCTATCCTCATAAGTTTCCGTAAGCCGTTTAGCATTCCGAATGGCATCTTTAATACTACCATGCTCTTTTAGTAAGGCATACATCTCTTTACTGTTTTTTTCATAATTATAATCATCTCCAACATAAGGACGAAGATTATCTTCAATCAAACTTTGATATTGCTTTCGGTTCATTGCGTTTTGGTAGTAATGGAAATGGAGCAAATACCATAACTCAAAAGCCTCGTTACTCCAGGCACAATCAATCACAGGATTACTTTGAGCACAACGAATAATGGCATTATTAAAGTCGTTGGCAGCAAAGCTGTCCCTGTCAAATACTACCCAAAGTTTATCGACCGGTCGTGTGCTGTTTTTTTCATACGCTGCTTTTAACCGCAATGCTTCATCCACCAGTGATTGAGTATTACGCCCTGTTCCTGCAATGTCTATTTGACAAGCTGTCAAAACACCTTTGGGTAAATCCTGTTTCAAGCCTTCAAAATAGTTAGGTTCTGTAGCTTCTCCTTCGCAAACAATCAGGTAATACATATGCTTATTACGAACATTCAGCTTACGCTTCTGTTCCTGCCTTGCATAGCGTTTAAGGTGTTCATTCGGTATCTTTATCTTTCTTGCCATTCCTTTACAACATTTGAAAGATTTCCAATGAAAGGAATAGCGCCATAACGGCCCTCGATATAGTCTTTCTCAAAAGAACGGTCTTTACGAATGGTTTTCCCTTCTTCTTTGTATTCAACCAGTGAGTACATTTCGGATGCACCGTATTTATTCTTTTCTACAAAGTAGATCTGATCCCTGCGATAGTTTCCATAATTCAAAAGATTGGTATCATGCGTAGCAAAAATCAGTTGGGCATTTTTTTGATTGAATTCTGCTGAATTAAATAACTTAGTAATAGCAAGTGTCAGTAAAGGATGCAGGCTGGCATCCAACTCATCAATAACTAATACGCCACCGTCATTCAATACATCGAATACAGGCCCTGAGATATTGAATAGCTTATTGGTACCGGAAGATTCCTGGCTTCGCATATCAAATTCGACCTTCCCGGCTACCTTGTTTTTAGCATCATATTTCTTGTGAATGGTTCTGATATCAATGCGGAAAGAATCCTGAAGGTCTGTAATAAGCTGTTTCACCAGGCTTTCCGGGATATCTTCAGGCAATTCTTTTGGGTCAAACGGCTTTTTATCCGTTGTAATATCATCAAAGCCTAAATCCAGCTTCTTATAAAAGTCAAGTAGAAGAGAACGGGTATCTTTATCCTCCAGCAACCCGAAAGTCACAGCTTTATAACCTTCATGACTTAGTCCTGATACTGTAATAAAATTGCTAAACCATTGCATGATCTTCTTTGCTGTTTTCCCGTTGAACTGGTCAATAACTGCAAGAAAGAGAGCGTTATCTCTTGTTCTTTCCTCCAGGTCTTTTGCTTCCGGGAAAGATTTTTCCATCACTTCAATCCCGTCTTTTTCACGGATGAATAATGGCTTTTCTGCTTGCCGGGGTGCTTCGTATAACCATTCAGCATGTACAGCCGTATCGTCCACTTCAAACCCATAGCGATAACGGACATTGTCAATAAGAAAAACTACTTCAAAAAAAGAAGGGGCATTTTCAGTCTCGGTATTTAATAGAAATGGCGTAATCCCTAGCTCTTCGGTAGATGATTTCTCAAAAGAAAAGAGAATAAGCCTTCGCATAGTGGACATAGCTTTAATAAAGTTGCTTTTCCCACTTGCATTGGCGCCATAGAGCACTGAACCTTTCAACAGGTCATATTTTTCGGTAGAGAAAATATTGGCATCTTTATGCTCTTTAATTGATGCGGAAAGGAGGCTTAAAGTTGTTTTATCCTTGAATGACAAGTAATTAGCCACTGAAAATTCAATCAACATTTTGAGAAATTTTCTCAAAAATACGATATACTATTTAAAATGAGAAATTTTCTCAAAATTCACCTCAATAGCTAAAGGTGTTCTCACATTTACAAAAGTATGATTACGGAAAGGTTGTATAGCAGTAACATCAACTGATGGAGATATTTGGAGTAAAAATGAAGGATTTTGTAAGCTGTGGGACACTTATAAATGAAAAAGGGATGCTCAATTAGCATCCCTTTCCGTGATCCCGCTGGGACTCGAACCCAGGGCCCTAACATTAAAAGTGTTATGCTCTACCAACTGAGCTACGGAATCATTTGTTTCCTTAAATTTAAATGATCTATACACTGGATTTTTAAACCATTTAATATATGATTTTCAAATCATTCAAATTTTGGGAGTGCAAAAATAAGGGAAAAACCCATACTGCCAAACTTAAAAAAATCAGCAATCTTTAATAAACCCTATAAATTTTTCTTTCTCTTTTTTACGGCAGCAGTAGCTTACTTTTGCAGGATTAGTGTTGTACTTCTGTTCATAGCTGCACATGCCCTTTATTACGCTGACATCAGACATAGGACAAAAAGATTACCTCACGGGAGCTGTCAAAGGGCTGCTGCAACAACTGGTTCCCGGTGGTATCCTCACGGATATCAGTCACAATCTCACCCCGTTTAATTATCCCCAATCCGCCTATGTATGCCGGAACGCTATTAAAAATTTCCCCGACTTTTCTTTCCATATTGTGTTGGTAAATCTTTTCGAAAACCAGCACGAGCATCTGTTGCTGGCTTTTCATAACCGGCAGTATATTTTATGCGCTGATAACGGTTTGCTCACCATGATCATAGAGGAGAAGCCCGAAGTGGTGATCGGGCTGCCTATGGACAAGCGCGTTGCGAAAAACGCGCTGCAGGTAGCTGCCGTTTTTGGCAAGGCCATCCGGGCTGTAGCCGGCGGACAAGGTATCCACACCATCGGTAACCCGGATATAGAAATACTGGAAAAGAACCCGCTTCGCCCTCTTTCAGGGGAAAACTGGATGGAGGGACAGATCATCTTCATTGACCATTTTGAGAACGTGGTGATCAATATTACCCGTAAAGATTTTGAAGAATGCCGGAAAGGCAGGCGTTTTACCATTGCCTTTAAGCGGGATGAAGTGATAGACAGGATCAGCGATACCTATGCCGATGTGCCGGAAGGGGAGAAGTTAGCGCTTTTTAATTCGGCAGGCTACCTCGAAATAGCCATCAATAAGGGCAATGCGGCCGGACTTTTGGGTTTGCAGGGATATTCGGAGAAACAGTCGCCCCATATCCAAAACCGCCTGTTTTATCAAACCATTCGGATTTTTTTTGAATAAAGTTTTTAACGTGGAGATATGAACGCAGATACGGGTAAATATTTGATCATAGCCGGAGTGCTGGTTGTTCTTTCCGGGGTGGTGATCTATTTTTTTCACAACAAGCTGCACTGGATAGGCCGGCTGCCGGGCGATATCCGTATTGAAAAGGAAAATTTCCGGTTTTATTTTCCCATCACTACCATGATCCTGCTCAGTATCCTGGTTTCGTTTTTGCTATGGCTGTTCCGTAAATTATAAGGCAGGTTTTCCCTGGTCCATTCCCGTATCTCAAAAAGTATATATTTAGAAAGGGTGTCATTTCAATGGCAAGAAATGAACCCGGTACTGCTACCCCCGAGTTTTTTATTTGTGTGGAAGATGAGCCGGGCTTTGACTATGGAGGCAAAAATAATGCGGATGGACTGGGCTATGCGGCTTTCGGTAAAGTGGTGGAAGGTTGGGAAACGGTAATGAAAATTTACCGGCAGCCGGAAAATAACCAGCGGTTTATACCCCCGGTTACCATTCTCAAGATCCGGCGGTTAGCGCAGGGAATGCCCGGGGTGGATACTTTGTTTAAAAGATAAAAATGTGTGGAATTTGTTTTCCCTGAATGACCGGTTTTGATTAATTTCATAGTTTACAAAGTATTTAATACAGGCAAAGTATAGGATATGGATACCAATGCCGAACTGCAAACAGAGATCGCCGCCGGCAATGAGCAGGCGTTTAAAATGTTTTTTGAAAAACACAGGGTTAAACTTTACAACTACCTGTTTTCAATTGTAAAATCCAGGGAGATAGCCGAAGAGATAGTAATAGATGTGTTTATGAAAATATGGATGGGACGGGATTGGATAGCCGAGGTACAAAACATGGACGCGTTTTTGCATAAGGTGGCGTACAATAAGGCCTTGGATTTCTTACGTATAGCCGCCCGCAACTCCACCCTTCAAAGATTAGTGAGGCATGAAATGGCATCGGTCAAAGAAAAAGAAGCAGATTTTAAGGTACTGGAGCAGGAATGCCGGGAAATTATTGAACGGGCTATCCTGCAGTTGTCGCCACGCCGCCGTAAAATATTTACGCTAAGCAGGGTAGAAGGGATGTCTTATGATGAAATTGCGCAGCAACTCCATCTTTCCCGGAATACTGTTCGCAATTCTATGGCCGAAGCTATCCGCTCTGTTCGTTTGTTCTTACATAAAAACAATGTACATGGTATTGTAGCGCTTACCTGTTTACTGGAATCTCAGATATAATGTGGTACGACACATTTTTGAAAAAAAATTTCTTTGGGTTAGTACTCTCTCTTTTTCTTGTCGTCATCAATAACAAATCTTATAGTTATTATGTCTTCCAACCCCATCCGGTTGCAATGGCTGCTTCATAAATACATCCACAATACGGCTACCAGGGCCGAACTGGAGGAGTTCTGGCGGCTAATGGGAGAGCTTTCAGACAATGACCTGGTGCAGCTCGATTTAAAAGATCATTGGAATGATACGGGAATCGCCGGGCCGGGTACGGAGGTTGACTGGAATAAGGCCTACCAGGTGTTGCAACAGAAAATTGACGCAGGGGAAGTGGATTATACCCGGAGGGTACAGTCTGTAAGGCGAAAACAACAAATATATTGGGGCATAGCGGCTTCGCTGATAATGGGGGTTGCGGTTTCCCTGTGGTGGCTTTCAAACAACAAGCCTGAGTTGACGGATCAACCCGAAACTGTTGTGGCTTCAGCAACCCCTGTTTATAAAAGCGGTCGCCAAACGATACTCCTTCCCGATGGAACCCGGGTGACGCTTAATGAAAACAGTAAGCTGGATTATTCCTCCGGTTTTAATCAGTCGTCCAGGAACGTGTATTTAACAGGTGAAGCGTTTTTTGATGTAATGCACGATGCTCAAAAACCTTTTTTTGTTCACACCGGGAAACTGGTAACCCGGGTTTTGGGCACGGCGTTCAATATCAGGGCCTATCCGGGAGATGCAGCCGTGGCGGTAACGGTTACCAGGGGAAAGGTGCAGGTACAGTCAGACAGCACTATGAAAACGCTGGGGGTGTTGTCCGCCGGGGATCAATTGATTGTGGATAAGCACTCCAGCGCCACGCAGTACAGCAGGGTAGATGTAGAAAAGGTATTGGAATGGAACGCCGGTAACATGATGTTTAACAATGCTGCCTTGGAGGAAGTTGCAATCGCTTTGAGTAACCGTTTCAACGTATCCTTTCATTTTCAACATGAGGAATTAAGGCAATGCAGGTTTACAGCGGATTTTTCAAACGAAAGTCTTGAGCAGTCTTTGGAAGTAATTTGTACGCTTATTCATGCAAGTTGGGAAAAAGGGCAAGGAGACAACACGATATGGATCCTGGGTGAAGGTTGTGAATAAGTGGTAATAAAAATGCCAGCTTATAAATAAAAAAAATTGGCCGCTCTGAGTGGAAGTCGGAGCAGCCATAGTTTTAAATATTCTGTAACATTTAAAAACCAAAGTAAAGGTATGAAAATTCCTACCTCCGGGGGATATTCCGCGATCCCCGATCCGGCAATTATTTTACGAAAATGGGCTTTTATTATGAAACTAAGCTGCCTGGTATTTTTTTTAATGGTAATGGGTACACAACTGCTGGTAGCCCGCAGCGCACATGCCCAGGATCTGGATGAAATGAAGGTGTCTGTGGGGCTGAACGGGCATTCCCTCAGGAATGCTTTTTTACAGATTGAACGGCAAACGAGTTACAAATTTGCCTATGTAGAGTCGCAGGTAACGTTTACAAAGGAATTGAAGATCCCGAAGCGAGTGCGAACCCTGGCCAAAACCCTCGACCTTTTGTTGTCGGGAACCGACCTGATGTACCAGGTGAAAAACAAAACGATCATCGTTTCGGTACGCCACAGCGAAGCCGGTAATGATCATTTTGTTGAAGCGGATGTTGTTGAAGCCGGTCAGCAAAGGTTCAGCGTATCGGGAAAGGTAACCGACAACGACGGCGCTCCGGTAGCCACGGTGAGCGTGGTAGAAAAAAACACGAACAACGGTACGGTAACGAGAGCCGATGGAACTTTTTCTTTAACGGTAAGTGATGATAACGCGGTTATAGTGTTCAGTATGGTAGGGTACAAAACCCAGGAGATAGCATTGGCAGGTCGTTCCAGGCTGGATGTTACCTTAGCCTCTGAGACACATGATTTATCCACGGTGGTGGTAACCGCCATGGGCATCAAGCGGGAGAAAAGATCCCTGGGCTATTCCGTTGGCAATATCAATGGTGAGGAACTTAATGAAACGCCTCAGACCAACGTGCTCAATGCGATGGCAGGAAAGGTGGCCGGGGTGCAGATATCCCGGATGACCGGGAGCGCCGGGTCATCGGTGAAAGTGATCATCAGAGGCGCTACCTCTTTAAACAGCGATAACCAGCCTTTATTTGTGATTGACGGGGTGCCCGTAGCCAACCAGTTAAATAACGGGTTTGGCAACGCCGATATGGGAAATGCCATTTCGGATATGAACCCTGATGATATAGAAAATATTTCAATTTTAAAAGGTCCCAGTGCAGCCGCTTTATACGGGTCGAGAGCCGGCAACGGCGTGGTGCTGATCACCACCAAAACCGGCAGGGGGGCTAAAAAAGGCTTAGGCGTTTCGGTGAATACGGCGCTAACCTTCGACGTGCCATATAAATACGTACCGGTACAGAACAAATTTGGTAGCGGTAAATCGGGTGCTCACGTATTTGAGGAAGGAGAAAATGAAAGCTGGGGCGCGGCGCTTGATGCAGGTGAAAAATGGGTGCAGTGGAACAGCAACGGAGAAGCCGTGCCGTTGGTATCTTATCCGGACAGGTTTAAAGATTTTTTTCAGACCGGACTCACAAATGCCAACAACATCGGCGTAAGCGGTAACTACGAAAAAGGAAGTTTTTATCTGTCAGCCGGAAATGTTGTTGGAAAGGATATTATTCCGAATACAGATCTGAAACGCACCACTATTACGTTAAATACAATGTATAGGCTGACCGGTCGCCTGAGGGTGTCGGCAAACTTTAATATCACCCAATCCGGCTCCAACAACCGGCCGATCATTGATGGCGGCCGTACCGATCCTGTCAGAAGTTTGTACGAAGAGGGAGCACAGGTAAATATTAATGACCTGAGAGACTATTGGCTGCCCGGGCAGGAGGGGATCGCACAGCGGAAATACAAGCTGAAACAAAACAATCCCTGGTTTGTGGCTTATGAAAATCCTACTGGTTTCAACCGGGACAGAACGGTAGGTAAAATTCAGCTGGACTATGATATAACCCGGGAACTGGGTTTAATGCTCCGGTACACCCGGGACGGATACGAGGAGAGGAGAGAGGCAAAAATCGCCTATGATAATTACGATCAGCAAAAAGGAGGATATGAGATCAATGATATCTTCAGGGAAGAAAGCAATATGGATGCAATGCTTACCTATAAGAAAACCATAGCCAACGATTGGAGTCTGAATACTTATGCGGGCGTTAATCGCCTGGAACAAAAAAGCCGTTCAATTGACAATAATGCGGGGCAGTTGGTAGTACCGGGGCTTTATACCATTTCGAACGGCGTGCCCGGAACCGTAACCTATAGCAGCTACCACTCGCTTAAGCAACTGTATGGCATTTATGGTATGGCGTCTGTAGGATATAAAAATTTAGTGTATCTGGATATCACCGCCCGCAATGACTGGTCGAGCACACTGCCCAGATCCAACCGCTCCTACTTTTATCCCTCCGCCTCTCTCAGTCTGATCCTTTCCGATATAATGACCATGCCGGAATGGATCGGATTTACCAAACTGAGAGTAGGCTCCGCGCAGGTGGGGAATGACGTTAGCCCGTACAGCCTGATACAAACGTTTTCCACCGCGTCAGACTGGGGACCTGCCAAACGGATGTACATGGCCGGCTTGCTAAAAAATGCAAACCTGAAACCGGAAATTTCCACTTCGCATGAAGCGGGGATAGAAATGCAGTTTTTGAACAACCGGATCGGTATTGACGCTACCTACTATATCACACAAAACAAAAACCAGGTATTGTCTATAGGGTTGCCGATAGAATCCGGCGCCAGCAGCAAACTGATCAACGCAGGTTTGGTAGAGGGGCGCGGCTGGGATATCCGTCTTACAACGGTTCCCATAGCCACCGAGAATTTCAGATGGGAAATGAATTTCAATTTCTCGCGTAACCGTACCACTATCAAAAAACTTGCCGAAGGAATTAAATACTTCCCGTTTGTATCCTACAGCGGAGCGGAAGTGCGTACCTATGAAGGAGGACAGATCGGAGACATGTACATGCTGCCCATGCTGGTGGTTAAAGATGCTTCTTCTCCCTATTACGGTTACCCGATCGTGGATAATGCCGGACGTTACCAAACGGATAACGACGTAAACAACATGGTGAAGATCGGTAATTTCAATCACGATTTCATGCTGGGCATTCAGCCTTCCTTAACTTATAAAGCGTTTACCTTATATGCTAATATTGACTGGCGGCAGGGCGGCTCTTTTTACTCCAATTCAATGATGTTCCTGGGAAATAACGGGCAACTGGAGGAAACATTAACCGGCGTACCGTACGATAAGAGTAAGAGCCTGCCCGATCAGATCAAGGCTGATCCCGAGGCATTTCTCGGGCATTGGGTAGGGGGCAGAAATGCGGAGTACAACGGCTTGCCCTGGACGGGTACCCAGGCTGATATCCGTGTGCAGGATGCCAGTTTTGAACCAGGTGTATATGAAACCATGGTAAACGGGCAGGTTACCTATGTTGAAAATTTAGGAGGACCGGATACAAAATGGCTGGATCCGTTTACCGCTTACCGTTATTCCACCCGGCCTTTCCCCGATAGAAATACCTATAGCGCCACTTATGTGAAGCTGCGTGAACTGGCGCTGGCCTACAGACTTCCCGGAAGCTTTGTAAAGAGCATGAAACTTCAGGGCGCCTCCCTGTCTTTTGTAGCCAGCAATATCTTTCAATGGAATGCTGCGGGGATCGCCATTGACCCTGAAAGAGCATTCCGCCAAAATGGCAATGTCTGGGTTCAGGGAGTGGAATATTATAGTATGATGCCCTGGACGGCTTCACTGGGCTTTAAATTAAACGTGGACTTCTAAACGACCGAACGATGAAAAAATATAGAATATCAACCCTGTTATTTTTAGGTGTTTTATTGTTTTTTGCAGGTTCCTGTAAAAAATTTAATGAGGCAAATGAAAATCCCAATAGCGCCGAAAAGGTTTCCTCAAACTATATACTTACCTATGTGTTAACCCAAACCGCGAGGTCGTATTACGCATTGGGGAATGAAAACTCCAAGATCGCAGGCGCGATGCAATACACCCAGAGAGGCACTAATGAGGGAGCCACCGAAGTGAATTTTTACGGATGGGCACATGAGTCCTGGGCAGGATATTATGATATACTGCGTAATGTGAAAATTATCAATGATAATGCGAAGACCGATGGAAATAAACTGTTTGAAGGGATTTCATTGGTGATGAAGTCTTTCCTGTTTGGACTGATGAGCGATTTATACGGGGATATCCCTTATTCGGAATCATTGAGTGCTGATGATGGCGTGTTTTTTCCTCAATATGATAGCCAGGCGGAGGTATATAAAGGGGTTATTGAGGATTTAAAAACTGCCGCAAGCTTACTGGGCTCTTTGGATCCGTCGAGGGATGCCATAGATGCCAATGCTGATGTAATATTCGGAGGCGACGGCGCTAAATGGAGACGTTTTGCAAACGGTTTGCTATTGCGTTATTCCATGAGGCTTTATAATAAAAAGTCGGAAATGAGTGCGCTGGGGGTAGATATTGTTCAGGAATTTAACAACGCCGCTGCCGGCGCGCTTTCGGGTATCGGTGATGAGCCTACGGTGAAATTTCTGGGCACTACCGGAGAAAACTCAACCATAAGCGGACCACTCAACAGCCCCAATCCTAATTTCCTGACGAAACCTGCCGCAACTATTGTACGAAAGCTTTCCGTATTAAAGGATCCCAGGCTCCAGCGCTGGACAAACCCCGTACAATTTAAATGGGATACGCATATCAGCTCAGCAACAACGGAAACCGTTACGAATATTTTCGGGGATGCTTATACGGTTACCGTTAAACCTGCCGCTCCGGCCGACCAGGTGGATACTTCTATGTATGTGGGTCTTCCGGTAGGTTTGGTAACGGTGGATGCCCTTATCTATAATAAAGGAACGGATAACCAGAGCTATCCGCCTGAACGGAATCCCTATATCTCTTACCTGCATGACCGCTATCGTCTGAATACGGATCCTTATGTCAACATCAAATTGATGACCTATAGTGAAGTGGAATTTTTGTTGGCGGAAGCGGCCACAAAGGGAGAATTTACCGTTAGCGGAACAGCCGACCAGCATTACAAGAATGGGATCAGGGGTTCAATGGATAGATTTGGAATTATCGGAGCGGCAGCGGGTTTTGATTTCGATACGTATTATAGTAATCCCGATGTGGACCTAAACGACGCCCCGGACCCACTGGAAAGGATCATGGAACAAAAATGGATCGCCTCCTGGTTGGGAATAGAATCCTGGTTTGACTGGAGACGAACGGGTTACCCCGATCTGCAGACCGGCCCGGTGGCACAATTCGGAGACAAGCTCCCATTGCGGTACATGTATCCTTCGCCTAATTTAGATCCAAGTTATATGGTGAATTATGAAAGCGCGGTAAGCGATCTCGAACCCACTTCGCATGTTCCGCAGGGACAAAGCGCCGATCATTCCTATTCCAGGATGTGGCTGATCCAGTCAACGGGGAAACCCTGGTAGGGGAGGCTTGTCTTATGTAAACTTTTTGCCCGGCGTTTGATCCTGTTTTGATTAGGTTATCAGGCGTCGGGTATTTTTTTCCGGGACGTGGATTCAATATCAGATTTCAGATAGGTTTCTGTTTCGGTTTTTTGCAATATATTCGGAAGGAAGCAAATCGTACTCCTTTTTGAATTGTTTGGTGAAATATTTGGGATTGTTAAATCCCACTTCGTATGCAATTTCTGACACCGCCATCCGGGTTTTTTCCATTAACTGTGCAGCCCGTTTCATCCGGATCACGCGAATGAAATCCAGGGGCGATTTACCGGTGAGGGCAAGTAGTTTTTTATAGAGCGCCACCCGGCTCATGAACAGGGCTTTGCTCAGATCTTCAACAGAAAACTCAGCTTCCGATATATTCTTTTCAACGATTTCAACCGCCTCGCTGATAAATTTTTCATCCACTGGCGTAGCGCTGATCTCTTTGGGATTGATCTCAATTTGTTTTTGAAACAGGCGCCGCATGGATTCCTGTTGCGATAACAGGGCCCTGATCCGGGATTGCAGCATCTCAAAACTGAAGGGCTTCGTGATATAATCCACGGCTCCGGCATCTAATCCTTCCAGCTTTTGCTCGTCCGTTACCAGGGCGGTCAGCAATATTACCGGTATATGTGAAGTAGCAGTATTGGTTTTTATTTTGTGTAACAACGCTATACCGTCCATTTCGGGCATCATCACATCGCTTACGATCAGGTCGGGTTGCAGTTCCTGCGCCATCTTCCAGCCCTCCGTTCCATTGACCGCCTGAAAGACGGTATAATTATTCCGGAGATTGTCCTGGATATAAAAGCGGATATCATCATTATCTTCCACAACCAGTATGCTTTTTCTGTGGGCGGACTGAGACGCGGTTTCCCCCGGGGCAGCCAACATCAGCGGCGTAACCTCCGCCTCCGTCCCGGTTTTTTGAGAGACGCTGGTAAAAGGCGCCGTTAAAGGAAGCTGCACCGTAAAGGTCGTGCCCTCGCCTATCATGCTGTCAACCCTGATATCGCCGCCGTGCAAACGGGCAAATTCTTTTGAAATAGCCAGTCCTATGCCGCTGCCCCGGTTCAACATATTACCCGGTACCTCATGTTGAAAATACCGCTCGAATATTTTCTCTTTGGTTTCCCCCGGGATACCGATACCGGTATCGCTCACCCTTATTTCAAGCATCTTGTTTTCCGGATTCTCTTCTGCAAGACGCACCTGCACCCCGATCTTCCCGTTTTCGCGGGTGAATTTGAAAGCATTAGATAAGAGGTTAAACAAAATGCGTTCTACTTTATCCGCGTCAAAACGCATATCCAGCGCTTCAACCGAAGATGAAAAACTGAAGATGATGTTTTTTCTTTCCGCCAGGTCGGTAAAGGAGAGGGTAATATCTTTCAAAAAACTAACAATATTGCCCATAGATAGCTGCAGCCGCAGTTCTTTCATCTCCAGTTTACGAAAATCAAGTAACTGGTTTACCAATGCCAATAATCTTTTGGCATTCCGGTAGATCAGCTGGTATTGTTTTTTCTGTCCCCGGTCATCGGATTCTTTGAGCAGTTTTTCTACAGGAGAGAGAATGAGGGAGATCGGCGTTCTGAACTCATGACTGACATTGGTGAAAAACTTCAGCTTCATCATATCCAATTCATGGATGCGGTTGGCTTCTTTTTGTTGTTGCTCCATTTGGAAACGGATATGAGCCCGTTGAATAATAAACCTTCGTGCCAGGAACAGGATACCTGTCAAGGCAAGGATATAAAGCGCGAAAGCCGGTATGGTACGCCAGAAAGGAGGTAAGATACGGATGCCTAAAGTGGCGGCGTTGGTCATTGCCGAAGGGTCATCGCTATCGGATCGGATCCTTAACGTATAGTGCCCCGGATCCAGGTTGGTGTAGGTGATGGTACGCCGGCTGCCGTCTGTGGTCAGCCATTCTTTATTAAAGCCTTCAAGCATGTACCTGAATTTATTTTTGGTGGACATACCCGCACCGAGAGCGGCAAAGGAAAGAGAGAAAACATTGTGATTGTATTTCAGTGTTATTTCCCCGGTTTCCGAAATAGCCTCCGGTAATATCTGATAACCATTAATTTTTTTCAAAGGTTTTACGGTCTGATTGAAAACCTGCAGCCCGGTCAGCACGATCTTAGGAAATTCTCTCCCGGAGGAAAACCTGTCGGGAAAAAAGATGTTGAAACCATAGGGGCCTCCGAACGCTAATTCCCCGGTGTGCAGTTTATGCGCCGCCTTGTCGTTAAACTCTCTGCCCTGCAAGCCGTTAGATTCGTCGTAATTGACAAACCGGACCCTGATCTCTCTCTTGTCGCCGGCGCTTACAATGCCGTTACTCAAACCGTTCGGCGTGCCCATCCATAAATTATGCGCTTCGTCTTCTAAAAGGGTGAGGATGGTATTATCGGGTAAGCCGTCTTCTTTTCTGAACACCGTAAAGGTTTTCTTTTCCGCATCAAACAGGTTGAGTCCTTCCCGGGTACCCACCCAGATTCTTCCCCGTCCGTCCTGTAAAAGAGACATCACATTGTTATTGCTCAGGGAAGCGGGGTCTTTATCATCGTGGCTATAGGAAAGTGTGGTTTCCAGATTCTGATGCAGTACATCAACTCCATTAGAGGTAGCCAGCCAAAGATTTTTTTGTTGGTCTTCAATGATGGAAGTGATATAATTTGAATGAAGCATGCCGTTTTCCACGTCAAAATGCCGGAAGGTTTGTGTTGCGCGGTCAAAAAGATTTAACCCGCTGGTTAAAGTGCCGATCCAGAGCCGGTGATCCGAATCTTCAAAGATTTCCCAAACGCTGTCGTCGGAGATGCTGCCGGTATCTGCCACGTTATGCCTGTAATGCCGGAATCTTTTACCGTCATAGCAATTCAATCCGCCAAAATAAGTGCCGATCCATAATTTGTTTTCATGATCCATGCATAAACTCACCACCACATCGCTGCTGATGCTGTTGGGGTCGGATGGATTATGCCGGAAGCGGGTAAATTTTTCCCGGCTTCGGTCAAAATACAATAGTCCTCCTCCATTGGTGCCGATCCACAGGTTCCCGTTTTTATCTTCTACGAACTTATTGATGTCTTCAAAAGGCAGGCTGTTCAGGTCAGACATTTTGTGTTTGTACAGGCTGAAGAGGGCCAATTGGCTGCTGTAATAATTAATGCCTTGTTTAAAAGTACCTACCCAGATCACATCTTTATCGTCTTTATACACACACCAAACGCTGTTTTGGGAAATGCTGGTATGGTCTTCTGCATCGTTCAGCAGGTATTGCACCTGCATTGTTTTTTTATCCAGGATGTTAATGCCTCCGTGATCGGTACCGATCCATATTTTCCCATCGGCGCTTTGGATGATGCCGGCGATGATGTTGGAATTGAGCCTGGTTCTTCCCGTTTCTTTGGAAAAATAGTTCAGCATGCCCGTTTCCGGTGTATAGTAATAAACGCCTCCCTGTGTTACGGAAAGCGGCACGGTGATCCACAACTCATTATCATCGTCAAGAAACAAAAAATAGTTTTCA
The DNA here is from genome assembly GCA_023957125.1 of Chitinophagaceae bacterium. GTDB lineage: Bacteria > Bacteroidota > Bacteroidia > Chitinophagales > Chitinophagaceae > Agriterribacter. The sequence goes on along the minus strand of JAMLHL010000019.1, from coordinate 49,711 downwards.
TTCCTGCCGCCGTTTCTTTTTTGAAGCGCCCCGGTGCTGAACCCGGTCTTCCCGGTGTCGAAATCCAGTTTTTCAATAAAGCCGTTGCGATACATGATCCAGGTATTGTTATCCCGGTCGTGGGTAAGCATAGAGATATCGGCCGGTGGTATTCCCGGAATATTATCCTGTGAAACTGAAATTTTTTCTGCCCTCCCTGTTTCGTGCGAATATTTATATAAACCCGTAAGTCCCTGGTAAACAAACCAGAAGTTTCCTTTTTTATCTTTTGAAATAAATGTCACATTACCGGTGGGCAGCGAAAGGGAAGCCAGGTAGCGTTGGTCATTCCTTGAAAAAGACTCCGTTACGGGGTCATAGATATTATTGCCGTTCCGGGTTACGATCCACAGTTTACGATCCGGCAATTCGTAGATGCCGGCAATATAATTATCGCTCAAAGTGGTGCTGTCGTAGAGGTCATTCCTGAATATTTTAAAATCATAGCCGTCGAACCGGTTCAGACCTGATAAGGTGCCAAACCAGATGAATCCTTTCTCATCCTTAAAAACCGTATTCACCTGGTTATGCGATAAACCCTGTCGCACATCCAGGTGCATAAACTGGTATCCGTTTTTTTGCGAATAGGTATTTGCGTGGCAAAAAAACAGGAAAGCAAAAATATAAACGGTTTTTTTAACCATACCCAATAATAAAAAAAATACTTTAAACGGTTCTCTCAAAATAATCCGGACGGCGGCTGAAATCACCTGGTAATACCCCCGTTAACATTTAATACCCCTCAAATAAACAAATAATACCCCCGGAGATAACATTTCGCCGCCCTGTTTTAAACATTTGACTACCCTCGTTTTTACAGATTGCCATTAGTTTTGAAACGAAAATTACACGAATTGAAACGAATGTGGTCCATGTGGTTGTACATCAGTAAGAAAGCGTACCTCGCTGTTGTATGTATTTCATCTCTTCTCCTGGCCTGCAATGCCGGTAGGGAGATCATCAGTTTGGAGGACGGGTTTATTGTGAGGCTCCGGCAGCCCGTACCGGATGGCGCCGCCTCGGTGAGATTAATAGCCGTTACCCCTGACATCATCCGGGTTACCGCGATTGCGGGCGATCATTTCCCTGGCAAAAAAAGTTTAATGCGGGCTGATCAAAACGGCCCGCGGGTGGATTGGACAGAGGAACATACTCCCACGGAAGCGGTTTTGAAAACAAGCAGCTTGTCTGCTACGGTGTCCCTGCTTACCGGGGAAGTGGTGTTCAGAGACAGCACGGGTACTACTATACTGCAGGAAAAAGCGGGCGGCGGTAAAACCATTACCCCTGTTGAAGCGGATAAAAAACAGCTTTACAAGGTGAGCCAGGTGTTTGAATCGCCGGCAGATGAAGCCTTTTATGGTTTAGGGCAACCTCAAACCGGTATTTTTAATTATAAAAACAAAGATGTTGATCTGACCCAATACAATTCTATAGTTGCCGTACCCTTTCTTGTCTCTTCCCGCAAATATGGGTTGCTTTGGGACAATTATTCCATCACTTCGTTTGGGGATAGCCGTAAGAAAGAAGAACTGTCGTCATTAGGGCTTACCGGTGCAGACGGCATTGCAAAAGGATTAACCGCCACCTATGCCAGCCGGACAGACAGCAATAAAGTCTTCCTCCGGCGGCAGGAAGACAAAATTGACTACGCTTTTCTGCCTTCCTTAAAAAATATGCCTTCGGGCTTTGCAATGGATGACGGAAAGATAACCTGGGAGGGCTTCATTGGCTCGTCCGGTAGTGGCGAACATAAATTTTATCTCACGGCTTCGGGGTATATCCGGTATTGGCTGGACGGAAAGCTGCTGTTGGACAAGTGGCGGGAAGGATGGAATCCGGCCCCTTCATTTTTTACGGCTTACCTGGAAAAGGACAGGAAGTACCCTGTTAAAATAGAATGGATACCGGAATCCACGCAGGCTTTTGTGTCGCTCAAATGGCTGGGACCAAATCCGGGAGCCGACAACGAAATGAAAATTACCTCAGAAGCAGCCGAAGAATTAGACTACTATTTTGTGTACGGCGAAACGGTGGATGATATTATCGGCGGTTACCGCCAATTAACCGGCAAGGCGCCGATAGTACCCAGATGGGCCTTAGGTTTCTGGCAGAGCAGGGAACGCTATAAAACACAGGCGGAGATTGAAAATACGGTGGCTGAATTCAGAAAAAGAAAGATTGGGCTGGATAACATAGTGCTGGATTGGAGCTACTGGAAAGAGGACGCCTGGGGAAGCCAGGAATTTGATTCCACCCGGTTTCCCGATCCGGAAGGAATGATCAGGAAACTGCATGAAAATAATGCCCATTTTATGATCTCCGTATGGCCCAAATTTTATGAGGGCATTGACGCGTATAAGTTATTTGATAAGAACAATTGGTTATACCAACAAAATATCAAAGACGGCACCCGCGACTGGATCGGCAAAGGATATGTATCTACCTTTTATGATGCTTTCAATGCCGGTGCCCGGAAAGAATTCTGGAATTTGCTGGACACCAAATTGTTCAGCAAGGGCGTGGATGCGTGGTGGTTAGACGCTACGGAGCCGGATATCTTATCCAACGCCACCATCGAAAAACGGAAGGCATTGATGGATCCTACGGCGCTGGGGCCGGCGGTTCAGTATTTCAACGGATATGCTTTACAAAGTGCAAAAGCAGTGTATGAGGGGCAGCGCCGCGTTCATCCGGATCAGCGGGTTTTTATACTCACCCGCTCGGCTTACGCGGGGATGCAGCGTTATGGAGCGGCTACCTGGAGTGGCGACATAGCCGCAAGATTCGATGAATTAGAAAGACAAATTCCCGCCGGCATTAATTTCTCGCTGTCCGGACTGCCCTACTGGACCACCGATATAGGCGGTTTTTTTGTGGAAGATAAATATGATAAACCCGATCCCCGGGGCGAAGCCCTTGAAGAATGGAGGGAGCTGAACACCAGATGGTACCAGTTTGGCGCTTTCTGTCCCCTCTTCAGATCGCACGGACAATACCCTTACCGGGAGATATACAATATTGCGCCCGAGAATCATCCCGCGTATAAAAGCATGCTGTATTATAATCAGCTCCGGTATCGCCTGATGCCTTATATCTATTCCTTAGCAGGCAACACCTATCACCACAACTATACATTGATGCGGGGACTGATCATGGATTTTGCCTCCGACCCCGGTGTAAAAAATATTGGTGATCAGTATATGTTTGGTCCTTCCCTGCTGGTGAACCCGGTATATAAACGGCACGCCACCGAACGGCAGGTTTACCTGCCTGCCGGCCAGGGCTGGTACGATTTGTACACCGGGAAATATTTCGAAGGGGGACAATCCATCACAGCCGTTGCGCCTTATGAAAGGATACCCCTGTTTGTAAAAGAAGGCTCTATTGTTCCGGTAGGCGCCGATATTCAACACACCAACCAGTCCGATACGGACAAGATCACCCTGTATGTTTACACCGGGAAAGATGCCGGTTTTGATTTATATGAAGACGAGGGCGTGAATTATAATTATGAAAAAGGCGCCTTCTCTACGATCCCGGTTACTTACAAAGAAACCAGCCGGACGCTTACCATAGGAAAATCCAACGGAGATTTCCCCGGGTTTTCAAAGAACAAAATTTTCAGGATAATATGGATAACCAGGGACAGGGAAACCGGGATGGTTTTTTCTGCACAGTCCGATACCGCCATATCCTATAACGGCAACGAACAAACGGTGAATATGAATATTAAATATTAATACGCTACACTTTAAAACCATAGTTATATGCATATGAACAAAAACAAAACAGCGGCAAAAGCGAAAGTCCTGTTAGCTTCTCTTTTGGCGCTTCTGCTTATCACAACAGGATATGCACAAATTGAACGAAAAGTTACCGGTACGGTAAAAGACGACAGCGGAAACCTCCTTCCCGGTGCAACGGTGGAAGTGAAACACACAAAACAGGTAACCGTTACCAATTCGCTGGGGGTCTTTTCGATGACCGTTCCCAACTCCGCAAAGATCCTCGTGATCAGTTCCGTTGGGATGACGCCAAAGGAGGTGAACCTTGAAGGCTCATCGGTTCTTGAGGTGACCCTGGAAACCGCGGCGCAAAATTTGAATGAAGTGGTGGTCATCGGCTATGGCACTACCAAAAGAGCCGATATTACCAGTTCCATCTCCTCCGTGAGCGCTAAGGATATCAAAGACCTGCCGGTGGCGGGTGTTGACCAGGCCATCCAGGGCAAAGTAGCCGGCGTTACGGTTACCAATAACAGCGGGCAGCCCGGCGGCGGTGTAAATATCAAAGTACGTGGCGTAACTACCATCAACAGCAACGATCCTTTGATTGTTATTGATGGCGTACCCTTTATCTCTAATACCAAAAGTTCGGCAGGTTATGCCGGTTTAGGTGGCTCCGATGGTCAAACCGGCAACAGTGTAATGGCCACACTTAATCCCAATGACATTGAAAGCATTGACGTGTTAAAGGATGCGTCTGCCCAGGCTATTTACGGCTCCCAGGCTGCAAACGGGGTGATCCTGATCACCACTAAAAAAGGAAAAGCCGGGGAAGGAAAGATCAATTACGATGCATATTACGGTACGTCCAATGTAGCCCGGAAGTTAGACATCATGAATCTGCGGGAATTTGCCCAATACCAGAATGAGGTGGCTCCTATTTTAGGTCTTCAGCCTACGGAAGAGTTTGCGGATCCTTCGGTATTGGGTCCCGGAACCGACTGGCAGGAAGCCATGTTCCGCACCGGGCAGGTGCAAAATCATCAATTGAGTTTTTCCGGGGGAAAAGACAAAACCAATTACTATTTATCCCTGAACTATTTTGATCAGTCGGGTATCCTGGTCGGTTCCGATTTTGAAAGATACAGCACCCGTTTCAGCCTGGATCATCAATTAAAGAAATGGATGAAGATAGGTGTTTCCACCAACGCCAGCAGGAGTACGCAAAATGTAACATTGGCTGATGCAGCGGAAGGAACTATTTGGTGGGGCGCCGTTCAGAACCCGCTGATCCCGGTAAAGAACTTAGATGGAAGCTGGGGCGGAGGTACACAGATCGGCGGCGTGCGTTATTCGCAGGATAACCCGATCGCCCGCAGCGCCATGCGCGGCAATAAATTGGTGAACAGCCAGGTATTTGGAAATATCTATGGCGATATTGAATTCGTTAAAGGACTGAGCCTGCGCAATGAAATTGCCTACTCACTGGGACTCACTAGCAGTTCCGCTTATCAGCTTGCCGGGAATATAGGACAGACGGCTCTGCAAAGCCAGTTATTTGATAACCGGAGCAATAGTTATTATTATGCCGTCAGGAATTATCTCAACTTCAACCGGAACTTCGGTAATCATAGTATTTCTGCCACGGCAGGACATGAAGCGCAATATTCTTATTACGAGAATTTGGGAGGCAAACGGGTTGATCTGCAGAATAATATCCTGGATATCAATTCCGGGAGCAGCCTGAAAGATACCTGGGAGCTGAACGGCGGAAAAGGTCAGTGGGCGATGGAATCTTATTTTGCCCGCGCCAATTATTCTTTTGACAACCGGTATTCGTTGTCTGCCAGTTTCCGTGCAGACGGCTCCGCCAATTTCGGTACCAACAACAAATGGGGTTATTTCCCCGGACTTTCTGCAGCCTGGACGGTCAGCAACGAATCCTTTGCCGAATTTCTGAACCCGGCAATCAGCTATTTAAAACTGAGGATAGGATACGGCGCGGTAGGCAATCAGAACCTGCCCTCGGGCGCACCCAACCCTCCCTATGTTTCAGCTATCGGGTTTTGGCCCGGCCCGGTTGGCTTTGGTAATGCCAGCTATTTGAACGGGATCGCAAATCCCGACCTGGGTTGGGAAAGCGTGATTACAAAAAATGCCGGGATAGATATATCGTTCTTTAACGGAAGAGTTGACGCCAACTTAGACGTATATCGCAAAACAACCACCGACATGTTGTTGTTCCTGACCGGCCCGAGACTGATCGGCGTTGGCGACCAATGGGATGATCTGAAAGCCCCTATTGGTAATGTGGGACAGATGTCGAACACAGGTTTTGATTTGAGTATCAACAGCACCAATATCCGGTCTGAAAATTTTACCTGGAAAACCAATATCATCTACTCGCAGTTTAAAAATAAGCTGGATAAGATGGCGAACTCTACGGCAGGATTAGCCGGTAAAGTGTATTACGACAATTATACCATTACCTATACCAATCCCGGTTACGCAGTAGGTTCATTTTTCGGACTGGTTACCGACGGGTTGTTCCGCACCCAGGCCGACCTGGATGCCAGTCTGCCCCAATTTGGTTATACCGTAGATGAGCAGCATACCTGGCTGGGAGATATCAGGTTTAAGGACATCAATGGCGATAAAATCATCAACGAAAGCGATATCACTTATATCGGTAGCCCCTTACCAAAATTCACTTACGGGTTCACTAATACTTTCCAATACAAAGATTTTGATCTCAGTATTTTCCTGCAGGGCAGTTACGGCGCTAAAGTATTTAATTTTTTGCGCTGGCAGTTAGAGAAATTGGATAATGCTTATTATAACCAGCTAAGGAGCGTTATGGACCGATATACAGAACAGAACCCAAATGGTAAATTACCCCGCTTTGTCAGCGGACAGGTGAATAATATTGCCATGTCCGACCGGTATGTGGAAGACGGGTCTTATCTGCGTATTCAGAATCTAACGCTGGGATACCGGATTCCTTCAGATGTATTGAACCGGATTAAAATGAATAATATCCGGTTGTATGCCTCCGTACAGAACCTCCGGACATTTACAAAATACAGCGGATATGATCCTGAAGTCGGCGCCTTTAATAACAACATTCGCCTGATGAATGTGGACGCCGGTCACTATCCCAACCCGCGTTCTATAACCATTGGATTGAATGTTGAATTATAGTCTCTTTATTTAAAACATAGTGATATGAAGAACTTATATAAATACGGTTTATTGATAGCTTTAATAGTAGCAGGAGCGTCCTGCCGGAAAGATTTTATCGAGCGCTCCTCGCTGGATGGTACCACATTGTTCAATTATTACAATACGGCGGAGGAAGTGCGGAGTCTCACCAGCACCCTGTATGGCCTGCCCTGGAGCGGTTATGAAAACAGGGCGATGGATGTAATAGGCGATGTGATGGCCGGCAACGAATACACGGGCAGCGGTAATGCCGATGATGCGCCTTTTCTCAACTTTACCTTAGCCTCTACGGCGGTAAGGGTAGCCGATGCCTGGAAGGTTTTTTATAAAATCGGCGGCTGGACGAGTGAATATATGAATGCGCTGGAACTGAAGAAGAGCCAGGGCGGCGACGCCTCGTTTATTGACCCTGCCATTGCAGAGTGTCATTTTTTCAGAGGCACGGTTTACTTTTATATCGCCCGTATATGGGGAGACGCACCCATAGTTACGGAGCCTGGGAAGACCGCTATTGGGGGCGACTTCGAAATTCCACGGTATTTCAAAGCGGATGTATTACGTTTTGCCATGGAAGAGTTGCAGCAGGCAGAAAGCGGTTTGCCCGAAACAGATCCGGAACCCGGCCGGCTGACGAAATATGCGGCTAAAGGGATGTTGGCAAAATTATACCTGTATAATAAAGATTATGAAAATGCCCGGACGAAGGCCAACGAAGTGATTGAATCCGGCCAGTATGATCTGTTCCACGATTATGCCGGCATGTTCAACTCCAGCAGCAATAACAACAATATCGAATCCTTGTTTTCTGTGCAGCACCAGCTCACCGGTAATCCCTGGGGCTCGGGCAACCAGAAGAATCCGGACCGGGGACCCGGCAACCTGCAAACAGACGAAGCCAGCATGTGGGAATTGTATATCCCCACGGAAGATATTAAGAATGCCTTCGAATTTGGGGATACCCGGAGGGCGGGTTCTATGATGGAACACGGCTGGTTCAAACCCGAATGGAAACCCCAGGGCTCCAATGCGGCCTATAATTCGTTTATGGCTAACGGTTACCGTTACGATACTACGGCCTCGGTAGGGGAGGGAGGACAAAGAAGCGCGACCCTTTCCAACATTGCGAAATATGTAGTAGGCCCGGGAGCCAAATACGGCGGAGAAGCTGTTTTGGGTATGAATACGGGTATCAATACCATTATGCTGCGTTATGCCGATATTCTGCTGATGTATGCGGAAGCGGTTCTGGGAAATAACACCCAGACCACGGACCCTGCTGCCTTAGCCGCCTTCAATAAAGTAAGGGCAAGGGCTAATCTTACCCCCAAAACCGTTATTACCCCGGAGGATATTTTGCAGGAACGCCGCGTTGAATTTGCCTTTGAAGGGGAATATTGGTTCGATATCCAAAGGCAGGGTTTTGCCAAAGCCAAACAAATAATAGAAGCGCAGAACAGAGGGACCATAGAGAATCCGTTTAGCGTGAGCAATTTTACCGAACAGATGATGCATTTGCCCATTCCTTCCGGAGAAATTTTACAGGACCCGGCATTGGCAAAAGACCCGGTTTCTTATTATTAACAGATAAATTTATCTAATTATGCAATCATTTATTTTCCGATATAAATACCTGGCAATAGCGTTCAGCTTCCTGCTTTTGTTTGCTGCCTGTTCAAAAGAAGATCAGAGAGACGGCAGCCCCCAAACCAAACCCGGCAACATGACTTTTGCCGGCATAGACAAGGATTCTGCCAGCAGCGGTTCGCTGTTGACCGTTAAAGGAGAAGGCCTGGGCGATATCAGAACTATTGTTTTTGATAAGAATAACGCCCCTTCCGATTTTTACTCCACGCTGAATACCGAAAGCGCCGTTTTGTTTCGCATCCCGGACACGGCTGCAGGCGGAGATCAAAACATAGTTTTAACCAACAGTGCAGGTAAATCTTTGTCCATTCCTTTCAGGGTTTTGGCCTATCCCGCGATCAACACGGTATCGAACTATAATTTTTCGGAAGGGACAGAACTCACCCTCACCGGATTAAACCTTGGCGACGTAACGAAGGTGGTTTTTGCGGGCTCCACCGCTGAAGTGGAAATCGTTTCTGCAGAAAGTAAAAGCCTGGTAATTAAAATGCCTGCCGCTGCCGCCATCAACCGGTCGGCGCTCGCTGTTACCAACGGCACCGGCACAATTATAACTACACAGGAATTTGTAAACACAGATAATGCCTACGCCATTTTTACGGATGATTATCAGAATGGCTATGGAGACGGTTCCTGGGGAGACGGCGGAAAAATATATACGGATGTCTTCAAATCCGGAACAGCTTCCGTAGGGAAAACCTATGCTGCCGGCAACTGGCATCTGATTGGCTTTGCCAATTGGTGGCCCGGGACGGCAAACGATAACTACAAATACCTAACCGTATGGATAAAGGGCGCTTCCACGGATCAAACCTTGTACCTTACCGGCGATAAGCGTCCGGCGGGTTTTGGCAATGCCGACCGCAGCACGCCGCTGAATGTGCCGGCTAATGTATGGACCTATTTCAAGATTCCTATAGCTGATGCGAATCTCTGGGCTACCGGCGATCCCTTTTTCCAATTGGGATTTTGGATTGCCGGACCGGAAGGTCAGGATGAAACTTTTTATTTCGATGACATTTTATTGGTGAAATAAAAATTATTCTATCAGAAGAACCAGCCCGGCTCACATGCACATGCTGGCCGGGCATTTTTAACGGACTGCCCTGTGTTGTGCGTTTTCCGCTAAATGATAATTTTATGAGATCAGGTTGTTGCATATTATTCTGGTGGTGTACCGCAATCTTGTTGCTCTCCTGCAAAAAAAACAATCCCCCGCCGGTAACACCCGATCTTCCCGGTGGCGGAACGGATACTACAACCGTGAAACCTGTTACCGATCCACCGGTGGCCAACACGATTGGTTTTTTCCTGGACGACTGGCAGGCAAAAACATTTTCGGTTCCGGATTATACGGAAGCCACGCTACCGGCATCTGCTGATGGTAATATGGTAACAGTAGATGCTTCATCCATCATCACTAAGATACCCCGCACCATTACCGGGCATAATGCCAATACCTGGATGACGCCCATGGTAGATCAGCCCTTATTCATGACTCATATTACCAACCTGCAACCGCATGTGATCCGCTGGCCCGCAGGAAGCGCCAGTGATCTGTATTTCTGGAATCTGCCGGAAGGCATAGCGCCGGAAGACGCGCCTTCGCAACTCATGAATGCGGATGGCACGATGCAAAATGCCGGTTATTGGTATGGAAAAATAAATAACAACTGGAGCGCCGGTACGGATCAATACTACCAGATGAGGGAACAGAGCGGTAATACCGAAGGCGTGATTACGATCAACTACGGTTATGCGCGCTATGGCACAAGTGACGATCCGGTGGCTGCTGCGGCGCATCTTGCCGCCGATTGGGTCAGATATGATAATGGAAGAACGAAGTACTGGGAGATAGGCAATGAAAGCTATGGCGATTGGGAGGCGGGTTATCGTATTGATGTGTTGAAAAACAAAGACGGGCAACCGGAGTACCTAACCGGAAAATTATATGCACAGCATTTTAAAGTGTTTGCGGATTCCATGCGCACGGCCGCCGCTGAAATGGGTAAAACCATTTATATAGGCGCTGTGATTTATGAGACGGAAACCGAAGCCTGGCAAACCAACACGGTAAAAGCCTGGAACCCAACCATGATACCGGAACTGAATGGCGCGAATGATTATTTTATTGTACACCATTATTTTACGCCTTATCAAACCAACTCCGGCGCCGCGGATATACTGAATGCAGCGCTTACGGTTCCAGAAAAAATGATGCACTTTGTTACCCGGCAGATACAAGACTATGGCGGGGTTATTAAACCCATCGCATTAACGGAATGGAATATGTTTGCCGAAGGTTCCCAACAACAGGTATCGAATGTGAGTGGTGTGTTTGCCACTATGGTATTAGGCGAAGCCATTAAAAACAAGTATGGTCTGGCAGCCCGGTGGGATCTGCTGAACGGTTGGAATAACGGGAACGATCATGGCTTATTCAGCGATGGGAACGAGCCGGGAGTGCCCAAATGGGCGCCGCGGCCTTCTTTTTACTATCTTTATTTTTTCCGGAAGTTATTGGGCGACCGTTTAGTGCCGGTTGACGTGCAGGGTAACAGTGGTATTAAAGCCTATGCTTCTACCTACAGTTCAGGTGAAATAAATGTGACGCTGGTCAACATTTCGGCAGCGCCCCTTACGGTGGAGATCAAAATCAAAAACTTTAATCCCGGCAACCGCTTTTACTGGTACAGTCTTGAAGGAGGAAATGATAACGGGACATTCTCCCGTAAAGTCAGCGTAAATGGAAACGGCACAACCCTGGACGCCGGGGGACCTGATAATTACGCTACCATTAAGGCAAGATCAGCAGTTATAACCAATGGTATAAAACTAACCGTGCCGGCACATGGCGCGGTGATATCAGCGATTGATAAAAAATAGTTTGCCATGAAAATAAAAACATTATTGTTCCTTATATCCATGCCGGTTTCTAACTGCTTTGCCGGAGAGCCCTCCATTGTGTTGAACCAGGTAGGCTTTTATCCTGCCTTGCCGAAAATAGCGGTGGTAATGAATGCGCCGGAAGCAACAGATTTTTATCTGCTAAGTCATAACAAAAAAGATACGGTTTATCGCGGTCAATTGCAGCCGCCTGTACCCTCGGCATATTCTTCCAACATCGTCCGTGTGGCTGATTTTTCTGATTTCCGCGAGCCCGGCGTCTATATCATTACCGTAAAAAATATGGCTGCCACCCACCCTTTCTCCATCAATAAAAACGTATTGCATCAGGTAAGTACCGCCGCGCTGAAAGCTTTTTATTATCAACGCTCCAATGTTGCGCTTGAGGAAAAATATGCCGGGCAGTGGAAGCGTCCCGCGGGGCATCCCGATACCGGGGTGTTGATACATGCATCGGCGGCTGATCAAAATCGTCCGGAGGGATTTATTATTTCATCTGCAGGCGGATGGTATGACGCAGGGGATTACAATAAATATATTGTGAACTGCGGTATCACCATGGGAACATTATTGTCGGCCTATGAAGACTTCCCGGCATACTACCGGTCTTTGCCATTGTTGATCCCCGAAACCGGCAACGGGGTTCCTGATATCTTGAATGAAGTAGTATATAACCTGCGATGGATGCTTACCATGCAGGATCCGAACGATGGCGGCGTATATCATAAATGTACCAATGCGGCTTTTGACGGCGTGGTAATGCCCGGCGTAACCAGGCTGCCAAGGTATGTGGTACAAAAAAGCACGGCCGCCACCCTTGATTTTGCCGCAGTGATGGCACAGGCTGCCCGGGTATATAAAGAATTCAAATCGGAATTCCCGGGTTTAAGCGATAGCTGCCTGAAAGCAGCGACACAGGCGTGGGCTTGGTCTGTAAATAATCCCGCGGTGATCTATAACCAGGAAGAAATGAACCGGCAATTTTCTCCGGCCATCAGCACAGGCACCTACGGCGATAAAAATGTTTCTGACGAATGGTTTTGGGCGGCAGCGGAATTGACGATTACCACAGGCCGTATTCAATATATCAATCACCCCAATACAGCTACCCGTTTCTCTATGGATATTCCAGCCTGGAATAAGGTAAATATGCTGGGGGTGTATTCCATATTAAGAAATAAAAAACGGTTTACTAAAACCCATGTGGATACGGAAAAACTGCAAGCGGAGCTGCTCGCATTTGCCGGCCGCCTGATCAATGGCGGCAATGCGGCATTTAAAACCGTGATGGGACAAACCGTTCGGGATTTTATCTGGGGAAGCAATGCGGTTGCCATGAACCAGGGAATGCTTTTAATTAAGGTATTCCGGCTTACGAACGATAGAAAATACCTTGAAGCGGCGATGTCGAACCTGGATTATGTTTTAGGCAGAAATGCAACCGGGTATTGTTTTGTAACCGGTATGGGGCATACTTCTCCTATGCACATTCATCATCGCCCTTCGCGTGCAGACGGCATTCCGGCGCCGGTTCCGGGATTGCTGGCAGGCGGTCCCAATCCGGGCAGGCAGGATAAATGTAACTACCGGTTCACCGAACCTGAAACTGCTTATACGGATGAAGAATGTTCTTATGCTTCGAATGAAATTGCCATCAACTGGAACGCGCCGCTGGTATATGTAGCGGGCGCTATGGAAGCGTTTCAGTTTTAAAATAAATATAGCCTTCCGGAAAAGAAATGACGGTTACCTGATGGGTAACCGTTACCAACTTTTTATTTGATAAAAACGGTATTGTCTTTTCCTTTAAACTCATAGAACCTCACCCAGTCAATTTCCATCTCCACAGGCAGATCCTCCGGATATACTTTGCCTACCCAACTGCCGCCTAACTGCATATCCAGCAGCAGGTAGTATTTATATTGGTCAAAAGGAAACTGACCTTCTTTGTCGGTTGCGATGCGCGGATAAGCGAAGGTTCGGGTATTATTGATAAAAAACACCAGGCTGTCCGGGTGCAACTCTACCGTGTAAGTGTTGAACCCGCCGGGGTCTATACGGCCGGTAGCGCCCTGCTTAGGCTCCTTCATTTTAAGATTATAGGTATAATGTGAGTGTACGGTCTGGTAGGCGATGGAATCAGAGTTCAGTCTTTCCATGATATCAATTTCCCCGCCATCGGGCCATTTCATTCCTTGCGACAGGAGCCAGAATGCCGGCCAGGCACCGCGGGCGCCATTTAATTTGGCATGTATTTCAAGCCGCCCGAAGCCGAAAGCCACTTTGTCTTTTGTATATACGCCGCCTGTTAAATAAGTGGCGGTATCGTTCAGCAGGTTATTGTTCACTATCCCGCGCAATATTAATTTACCATCCCGCATGGCATAACAACTGTCAAAATCGCTCATGTATTTTTGCCAGTCGGCTCTGCCCCTTGGTATCTTAGACCAGCGGCTGGTATCAAAACCATCTTTCTGACTGAAATTTTCTTCCCATGATAAAACCGTCTTCTGCGTATGCCTGGATGCTGTACATGAAAACAACATGGAAATGAAGAATGAAATGCCAATGAAATGGAACAGGTTTTTGTTCATTATTGAATTTTTTAGGGAGAAAAGATTACCGGAATTGCAGGTTGGCTATTACCGGCATGTGATCCGAGGCTTCGTTATCTTGTATTACCCGGTGCGATAAGACGTCAAAGGCATCCCGGGGTTGGAAAGCGATAAAATCAATAGCCCCGGTATTGCCGTCTTCCCCAAAGGTGGCGGGACAATCATCGCAGGTTCGGGTAAACTGTGCATCCAGCACATCAATTACCTCGCTGCCTGCGATTGCGTTGAGATCTCCTGCCACAATAAAGGGGATGGCGCTTTCCTCCGCGATACGGCTGATCTCTTTGATCTGTAATAAGCGACTTTCTTTATTGAAAGCTTCCAGGTGTGTGCAACCAAAACGGATCTGTTTCCCTTCGGGTAAGGACAGGGTTGCCGCCGCAAGTACCCGCTGCTCAAATTTGCCGGGCTCATTCATGGGAAGGGCATAGGTCTGGGTATCGGACAATGGGTATTTGGACAGGATCAGCACCCCATATTGCCCACCGTCATAATCCATGGCTTTACCAAAATGATAATACGGGTAACCCGCTTTTTGGGCTAACTGTTCGGCTTCATTGATCTTGCCGCTCCTGTGGGTATTTACATCCACTTCCTGTACGGCCACTACGGTTGCCCCTTCCTGTTTGATCACCGTGGCGATGGCCTCCACGTCAATAACCCCCGGTTTTCCCGGAGGATTGCAATGGTGAACATTATAGGTCATGATAATGAGGCGATCCTTCTCAGGCTCCTGCATGGTTTGATTGCCTGCGCAGGAAAAAAAAGCCGGCAGCATTGAGATCAGCAAAAGTGGCAGTAAAAAACGTGGCATGGTTTGATCTTAAAAGGATAAACAATAAACTTTCTCAAGATATTGATTTTTCGACATACGGTGTTGTCATATCTCCCTGCGCCGCTTTTGGTGAGAAAATTTGAAATGAGCCTGCTGGAGTATTATTTGTAATTTATTAAAAAATATCTTATTATTATGGTATTCTTTCATCAAAATTGACCTGTTATGAATGTTAAGAACTTTCTGACCAGAAACTGGAGCCATAGCAACGACATAGGGCTGCTTATCCTGCGTTTGATTTTCGGGATTATCCTGCTTTATGGTCATGGTGCCGGGAAGCTGTCCGTTATTTTCAGCGGGCAGGAAATACAATTTATGGATCCGATTGGTATCGGCACCGGATTATCCTTCCATCTGGCGGGATTTGCGGAAGGTATCTGTGCCATCTTATTGATCGTCGGCTTGTTTTCCCGGATCGCCACCATTATCTTAACGATCAACTTCATAGTCATTTTCGTGTTCCATGCATTTATAGTGGGAGACGGGTTTAATATCCTGGAGCTTCGCTTCCTGTATCTTTTCACTTTTATTGCACTTAGTTTCACCGGTCCGGGAAGGATATCTTTGGACTACCTGTGGTTTCGCAAAAAGGATTAGGTTGTTCTGGTGTGAGAAAGGTGGCACGCAGAGGCGTAGAGGCGCAGAGAATGGGAAGAGTTTCTTAGGATCAGATTTGTAATCAAAAAAGACTTAGCGTCTTTGCGTCTTGGCGTGGGGAAAACTTGCACGCAGAGGTGCAGAGAATGGGAAGAGTTTCTTAGGATCAGATTTGTAATCAAAAAAGACTTAGCGTCTTTGCGTCTTAGCGTGGGAAAAGTTGCACACAGAGGCGCAGAGAATGAGGAAGGTTTTTATCTGGTATACTTCTTCTTGTTCTTTCCTGCCATTGCTATAAAGCACATCAATCGAAGCAAGCGTAGTGGAATATACAAATCTATTCGGGTACAGAATTTTTTATTTCAACTTTTTGTGTACCTTGGTGCCCAAATTATGAGGTTGTCTCAAAAGGGGTGCATATTGATTTCACCAACGAGGCATGAAGATCCTAAGATTCACGAAACCAATACGTTGTGAAAGCCGGTATCTTGGCGTGTTAGTGAAAAACAGTTTTTTACAGACAACCTCAAAGTTCATTGTAGTGCATGACAGCGGGTTTAAAAAACCTTTTCTCTTTGTCATTTTTGACAGGCAGTGAGACTAATTTTCAGAACAGCAAAAACATGTTTTTTCCGCAGTTAAAACAAATAACACATGCGTGAAACCGAATCATTAGCTTCTTTATGGCCGCTCCTTGTGTATGCCGGGGGGGTAGTATTATTGGTAGCTGTTATGCTGATCGTACCCTATTTTTTAGGGGAACGGCATAAGGAAACCGCTACCGATACCGTGTATGAATCGGGGATCAACGAAACCGGGGATGCACGATTTAAATTCCCCGTCCATTTTTACATTCTTGCCATGTTTTTTGTCATCTTCGACCTTGAAGTGGTTTTCATTGTGGCATGGGCCATCAATGCAAAGGCGCTGGGTTGGGCGGGATATATTGCAATCGCTACTTTTATCGGATTGTTGGTGGCGGTATTGATCTACGAGTGGAAAATCGGAGCGCTGGATTTTGGACCTTCGGGCAAAAAAATATTAAAGCGATACCACGAGCGTTTTAAATCGGAACCTTATAAGATCACAGGTGAACGTTCACCGGAAAATAAAACCCTAACAACATGAAATGGTGGACCACCAGAGCCAATGACCCGGTAAATAATATTAATGGTACCAGTTCTATGCAGGAAGCTGTGCAGCAATCGGTAGTGCTGACCACCATGGAATCTATGGTCAATTGGGGCAGAAAGAATTCTGTATGGCCTTTTAACTTCGGGCTAAGCTGCTGCTATGTGGAGATGGCAACCAGTATTACCAGTAAATATGACGTATCCCGGTTTGGAGCGGAAGTGATCCGCGGTACTCCCCGTGAAGCGGATATGATGGTAGTAGCTGGAACGGTGTTTATCAAAATGGCACCGATTATCCGCAAATTATACGAACAGATGATGGCGCCCCGCTGGGTAATAGCAATGGGCGCCTGCGCTTCTTCGGGAGGAATGTACGATATATATAGTGTGGTACAGGGCGTGGATAAGTTTATGCCTGTGGACGTATATGTTCCCGGGTGTCCGCCCCGTCCGGACGCCTTCCTGGAAGGGATAGTGATGCTAAGGGATAAGGTGGGACAGGAAAAACGCCCTCTGAACTGGGTGATCGGCCCCCAGGGGATCGTTAGGCCTGAAATGCCATCCATGCGGGATAAGAAACGGGAAGAAAGAAAGAAGATGACGGAGATAAGACCCCCGGATCACGTGTGATCATTATATAATTACCAGGATAAATACCCTGTTTTTAAATTTAAAAGAGGAAATTATAAATATGCCAGGTTACGACGACATTGGTGAAAAAATAAAGATCCGCTTCCCGGAAGCTTTATTATATGAACAACCCACCAGGGATGAGTTTCCCACTTTTTGGATCAGCAAAGATTACATCGTGCCTGTGTTGGGTTTCCTGAAAAACGAGGCCGGGTTACAATTTAAATTTCTTTACGACCTCACAGCAATAGATGAGCAGGCCAGAACGAACCGGCAGGGACAGCCGGAGAGCCGGTTCACCATCGTTTATCATTTACTTTCTTTTTCAGGAAACCGGTTTTTACGCCTCAAAGTGGGGCTCACGGAAGAACAGCCTTCTATCCCCACTATCACTACGGTATGGTCGTCTGCCAACTGGTATGAAAGAGAGGTGTATGATATGTTTGGCGTTAATTTTGAAGGACATCCGCATCTTTCGAGGATCCTGATGCCCCGCTACTGGGAAGGTCATCCTCTTCAAAAACAACATCCTGCAAGAGCCACGGAAATGGGACAGTTCAAACTGCCCGAAGCGCAGATGCTGGAACAGCAGGATATCCTGCAATTTAAACCGGAAGAGTGGGGGCTGAGTGCTCATTCAAAGGATAATGAAGACTTCATGTTCCTGAACCTGGGGCCCCAGCATCCGGGTACACACGGTATTTTAAGGTTGATCTTACAGATGGATGGCGAGTCCATCGTAAACATAGTACCCGATATCGGTTTTCACCACCGGGGCGCCGAAAAAATGGGAGAGCGGCAGTCCTGGCATACTTATATTCCTTATACCGACCGGGTGGAATACCTGAGCGGCGTTTTGAACAACCTGCCTTATGTGATGGCCGTGGAAAAAATGGGCGGAATAGACATTCCCGACCGGGCAAAGGTGATCCGCATCATGCTGGGCGAACTCTTCCGCATTTCGAGCCACCTGGTTTGGTACGGAACTTTCGCGCAGGATTTGGGGATGATGACGCCGGTGTTCCTTACTTTTTACGACAGGGAAAAGCTTTTCGGCATCATTGAAGCGATTTGCGGAGACCGGATGCACCCCAACTGGTTCAGGATTGGCGGGGTGGCCCAGGATTTGCCCGAAGGCTGGGAAGAACTGGTAAGAGATTTTGTAAAATATCTGCCGCCGCGGTTGAAAGAATACGATAAAATGGTAATGAAGAATCGCATCTTCAAAGCCAGAACTGTGGGCATAGGCGTGTACAATACGGAAGAAGCGATTGACTGGGGCGTTACCGGCCCCGGCTTAAGAGCCACCGGGCTGGAATGGGATTTCAGGAAGAAGCAACCCTATTCGGGATACGATCAGTTTGAGTTTGAAGTGCCGGTAGCTGCCAACGGCGACTGCTACGACCGCGCCTGGATACACGTGGAGGAAATGCGGCAAAGTATCCGCATTATTGAGCAGTGTTTGAATAATATGCCCGCGGGGGATTATAAATCCCACCACCCGCTTACGACACCTGCGGATAAGAAACGGACCATGTACGATATTGAAACCCTGATCAACCACTTTGTGAATGTAACCTGGGGACCGGTGATCCCGGCCAATGAAGGGTTTTGTTGTGTGGAATCCAGCAAGGGCAACAACGGGTACTACCTGGTAAGCGACGGCAGCACCACTTCTTATCGCACCCGTATCCGCACCCCCAGCTTTCCGCATGTGCAATTTGTTCCTCATTACAGTAAGGGATACACGATCGCAGATTTAATGGCTATATTGGGAAGCGTGGATTTTGTGTTGTCGGATATTGACAGATAAAAATATTAAATTGGAATGGCTACCGAACAAGTAATATCAAATGAAGCAAGGCAGGAAATTGAACAGTTGTTCCATCACCTGCCCCATAAGCAGGCGGCGTGCATAGACGCATTAAAAGTAGTGCAAAAATACAATCGCTGGGTGTCCGATCAGGCGCTGCAGGAATTGGCTCCTATCCTGGAAATGAGCCCTCATGAAATAGACAGTGTAGCCACTTTTTACAACATCATTTTCAGGAGACCGGTAGGCAGGCATGTGGTATATCTGTGCAACAGCGTCAGTTGCTATATCATGGGGTATGAAGGAATTTATAAGGCGCTGAAAGAAAAATTGCAGATTGATTTCGGGCAAACCACCAAAGACGACCGTTATACTTTTTTACCGATCCCCTGCCTGGGCACCTGTGATCATGCCCCGGCTATGATCATTGATAAAGATCTGTACCGCGACTTAAAGCCTGAAACCCTGGATGCAATCCTGGCTAAATACGAATAATAAAAATGGAAAGACCATTAACAGAACATATCAAACAAGACGGCACCGCCTTATCCCTTAAAGAATATGAAGCGGTTGGCGGTTATCAGGGATTAAGAAATGCACTGAAAATGTCGCCCGCGGATGTGATGAACGCCGTGAAAGACTCCAAGTTGCGCGGCCGCGGCGGAGCCGGCTTCCCTACCGGTGTAAAATGGAGTTTTGTACCCATGGGCGACAATGCGCCTACACCCAAATACATCGTTGCCAACGGCGATGAGATGGAGCCCGGCACTTTTAAGGACCGCCTGCTGATTGAAGGAAATCCCCACCAACTGATTGAAGGAATGATCATCAGCGCCTATGCCATTGGCGCCGGCATGAGTTTTATTTTTTTGAGATGGGCCTATCACGAAGCGGCAGACCGGATCACCCGCGCCCTGCAGGAAGCCTACCAGGCCGGGTATCTGGGGAATAACATCATGGGCAGCGGTTTCAACCTGGATATGGATCTCCATACCAGTGTGGGAAGATATATCTGCGGTGAGGAAACCGCTTTGTTGAACGCCCTCGAAGGAAAACGCGCCAACCCGCGCAACAAACCGCCTTTTCCCCAGGTGAGCGGTTTGTTTGGGAAACCCACTATCGTCAACAACGTAGAAACTTTCTGCAATATCCCCCATATTCTCGCTAAAGGTGCGGAATGGTATATTTCCTTAAGCAGGTCGGAAGGCGGCGGTGGCACCAAGCTATATGGCGCAAGCGGAAAAGTAAAGCGCCCCGCGATCTGGGAATTACCTTTAGGTACCACCTTAGGAGAGATCTTTGAAGAACACGCCGGAGGAATGCTGGAAGGTTATCAACTCCGCGGCTTATTACCCGGCGGAGCTTCTACCGATTTTCTTACCCCAGACCACATGGATATAAAAATGGATTTCGAAAGCGTGGCCAAGGCCGGAAGCCGTATGGGAACGGGCACCATCATTGTAATGGACGACAAAACCTGCCCCATAGGGATGTGCCTGAACCTGGAAAACTTTTTCGCCCAGGAATCCTGCGGCTGGTGTACCCCGTGCCGGGAAGGACTGCCCTGGACGGCAAAAATATTACTGGCCCTGGAAGAAGGAAAAGGTAAACCGGAAGATATTGATCACCTGACTTTCCAGACGCATTATAACGCGCCGGGAAATACGTTTTGCGCTTTGGCGCCCGGAGCTATGGAGCCCCTGCAAAGCGCTTTGAAATATTTCCGGGAAGATTTTGACGAACATATCAATACACACCGTTGCAAGTACCACAACTGATACCTGCAATGAAAAATAACGGCTATGGCTAAAGTATTTATTGATAATAAAGAATATGAAGTTCCCAATGGAAAAAACATGCTGGAAGTATGTCTTTCCCTGGGAATGGATCTTACATATTTCTGCTGGCACCCTGCCATGCATTCGGTAGGCGCCTGTCGCCAGTGCGCGGTTACCCAATACCGTGATGAGAATGATACCAGGGGTAAACTGACGATGGCCTGTATGCTGGATGCCAATGAAGGTACCCGGATCTCTATCCTGGATCAAAAATCCAAAGACTTCCGGGCGGGGAATATTGAAGCTTTAATGATCAACCACCCGCACGACTGCCCCGTGTGTGACGAAGGCGGGGAATGTCATCTCCAGGATATGACGGTGATGAGCGGGCATAATTACCGCCGCTACCGCTTTAAAAAGAGAACCCATCTCAACCAGGACCTGGGTCCTTTTATCAAGCACGAAATGAACCGCTGTATCCAGTGTTATCGTTGCGTGCGCTTTTACAATGATTATGCAGGTGGAAAAGATTTTGGCGTTTTCGCTTCCAGCGGAAGGGTATATTTTGGCAGGAGTGAATCCGGAACGCTCGAAAGTGAATTCAGCGGCAACCTGGTGGAAGTATGTCCCACAGGCGTATTTACCGACAAAACCCTGCACAAACATTATACCCGTAAATGGGATCTGACCAGCGCACCCTCCGTATGCCATCAGTGCTCGGTGGGTTGCAATACCCTTGCTTCGGAAAGATATGGCGGACTCCGGCGGATAATGACCCGCTACAACGGTGACGTGAACGGTTATTTCCTTTGCGACCGCGGCCGCTTTGGTTACGAATATGTAAACGATGAAAAGAGACTGACCAGGGCTGCACAAAAAGAAAACACCTCCGGGCCGGAAGCTTTTGCATCGGTAAGAAAGCATTTGGCTTCCAGTCCTAAGATGATCGGGATCGGCTCCCCGAGAGCATCTCTGGAATCCAACTTCATGCTGAAGCAATTGGTGGGCGCCGAAAATTTTTACCAGGGGATACCCGGTACGGAAGCCGGCGCCGTGAACACCGTATTGGAGGTTTTACAAAACGGGAAAGTAAAAACGCCCTCCCTGAAAGAAATTGAATCTTACGATACCATCTTTATACTTGGTGAAGATCTTACTAATGCTGCACCGAGGATCGCACTGTCTCTCCGGCAGGCGGCAAAAAACCTGCCCCGGGAAAAAGCCTATGCATTACGGATACAAACATGGAATGACGCGGCTATCCGGGAAGTGGTGCAGGGAGAAACCGGTCCGTTCTTCGTAGCCACCCCTTACGCCACCAAATTAGAAGACATAGCCACTTCAAGCTTTCATGGCGATACTTCCAGCCTTGTATCGCTTGGAAAAAAGATCGCGGCGCATATCCGCAAGGGAGAGCAGGGACTGGCGAACCATGATGAGGAGACGGGTTTCGCCTCCGCAACGGCAAAAGCATTGAGCAGTTCCCAAAAGCCTTTGATCGTTTCCGGTACCGGGATGATGAGTAAAGCCATCATCAGGGTGGCGGCCTCTATTGCCGGCGCCTTAAAGGAAGCCGGAAAGGAACCGGGGCTTGTTTTTGCGGTTCCTGAAGCCAACTCAATGGGATTGTCCATGATGGGGGCTGCAGGCGCCCTGGAGGAAGCGGCAGACCGGGTAGCGAAAGAAAATGATATCACGGCGGTGGTGCTGGAAACCGATCTGTTTTACAGAACCGACAAAAATACGGCGACCGGATTCTTAAATCGTTGTCAAAAGACTATCCTTTTGGATACCCTGGAAAACCAGACTACCCCGGAAGTTGATTTTATTCTTCCGGCGGGAACTTTTGCGGAGTCGGATGGAAC
This sequence comes from Chitinophagaceae bacterium, assembly GCA_023957125.1. Taxonomy (GTDB): domain Bacteria; phylum Bacteroidota; class Bacteroidia; order Chitinophagales; family Chitinophagaceae; genus Agriterribacter. The sequence goes on along the minus strand of JAMLHL010000019.1, from coordinate 26,905 downwards.
GCTCGTTAACAATGAGGGAAGAGCCCAGCGGTATTACCAGGTATTTCAGCCGAAGAATGAAATGAAAAGCAGTTGGGCCTGGCTGGATATGATGATCCATAACACGGAGGACGCCCGGCCCTTTGACGCCATCGTTTCGGAAATGGCGGAACATATTCCCGCGTTTGACAAAATCAAAACGCTGGCGCCCGCCGCTGATTACAGGATCGGCACACAAAGAATTCCGCGGCAAACGCACCGGTTCAGCGGCCGCACATCCATCAACGCCAACGTAAGCGTTCATGAACCCAAACCACCGGTGGATAAAGATTCCCCGCTAAGCTATACCATGGAAGGATACCAGGGGCAACCGCCTTCTGCCGATATTCCCTATTACTGGTCGCCGGGATGGAATTCCATTCAGTCTATCAATAAATACCAGATTGAAGTAGGGGGCGAACTGCATGGCGGTAACCCGGGGATACGATTGATTGAACCTCAGGAAGACGGTGCAACTGTCTTTGAAGAGAATATTGTTTCGGCGGGTAAGGGCAGGTTTGAAATTCTTCCGGCATGGGATATTTTTGGCTCCGGCGAGATGAGCGCTCTAAGTCCGGCAGTTGCAAAACGGATCCCGGAAGCCGCCGTATCAGTTTCAGAAAAGGCGCTACAGGGCAGTGGATTGTCCGGGGCGGAAAAGATCAGGATAAATTATCATTCAGGCGATATTGTTTTGCCGGTAAAAGTGGACAACAGTTTGCCGGACAATGTGTTGCTGTTTCCCAAAGGGTTTAAAGAAACCGCCGGGATGCAGTTCCCCCTGTATGGCGATATTGCGGGCGTATAAAAAAGAGACTGAGCTGAGACATCTTATAAATAATTAAACATAGGCTATGAACGAGATATGGGTTCATATTTTGATTATTGTTTGCGTATTATTAGGCACCGTAACGATTGCCGCCGGTTTGATTTATGTGGAAAGAAAGATGCTGGCGGTGTGGCAGCAGCGGCTGGGCCCCAACCGGGTGGGCCCTTTTGGGATATTACAGGTGGTGGCCGACATGATCAAGATCTTCTTTAAGGAAGACTGGATCCCGTCTTTCGTAGATAAGAAGGTATTTATCATTGCGCCTACGATTATTATGCTCAGCATTTTGATGAGTTTTTCCATTGTGCCTTTCGCCCCGGGATGGGTGGTAGCGGATATGAACGTCGGGTTGCTTTTCTTTCTGGCTATGTCTTCTCTTGGAGCTTACACTATTATCCTTGCGGGATGGGCTTCCAACAATAAATATTCTCTTTTGGGAGGAGTAAGGGGCGCTGCGCAGATGATCTCTTATGAAGTATTTATGGGTTTATCGCTCATGGGGGTAGTACTCCAGGCCGGTTCCTTTAATCTCACTGAAATTGTGAACGCCCAGAAAGGAATGTGGTTTGTGATCCCGCAGTTTGTGGGCTTTGTAATTTTTCTGATAGCGGGAGTAGCCGAAACGCACCGGTTGCCTTTTGACCTGCCCGAAGCGGAAAGTGAACTGGTTGCCGGTTACCACTCCGAATATTCAGGCATGAAGTTCGGGATGTTCTTTGTGGGGGAATATCTTGGTATCACCCTGGTATCCAGTCTTATCACGGTGTTGTTCTTCGGCGGATGGCTGGGGCCTTCCTTCCTTCCCCCCATTATATGGTTCCTGGTTAAGATGTTTGCCTTTATATTGTTCTTTATCTTATTACGGGCTACATTACCGAGGCCAAGGTATGACCAGTTGATGAGCTATGGATGGAAATTGCTTTTGCCGCTGGCTTTGTTGAATGTGCTGGTAACAGGCGCTATCGTTTTGTCAACAAACTAAAAAAATTAATTATGCTGAGTAGCGTTCGTTCTTTATGGTTGGTTTTTTTGAAAATGTTCCGCAAAAGGGTCACGATAAAGTATCCCGAAGAAAAGCCTTACCTGGCGCCCAGGTGGAGAGGCCGGATAGTGCTTACGCGCGATCCGGATCATAACGAAAGATGTGTGGCCTGCAACCTTTGCGCGGCCGTATGCCCCACCGATTGTATTTCCTTACAGGCTACAGAGGATGAGAACGACCGGAGATACCCGGAGTTTTTCAGGATCAATTTTTCCCGGTGCATCTTTTGCGGTTTGTGTGAAGATGCCTGCCCTACCTATGCCATTCAACTGATCCCGGATTTTGAAATGGGGGAATATAACCGCCAGAGCCTGGTATATGAAAAAGAAGACCTGCTGATTGACGGGATGGGGAAATATCACGGGTACAGCTTTTACGAACAAGCCGGTGTGGCAGTAGGCGTGAAACCCAAAGGGGGCGGTGAAAATGAAAGTGAACCGGTAGATGTTAGAACCTTAATACCTTAATAGTAACAAGACAACCTGAATGAATATCATTTTTTATATCGCTTCCCTGGTAGCGCTGGTAGCCACCGTGATGGTGGTTACCAGGAAGAACGCAATACATGCCCTGTTGTACCTGGTCGTTTCCTTATTGGCAGTGAGCGTGATCTTTTTTATTTCAGGGGCTCCTTTTGTGGCGGCGCTGGAAGTAATAGTATATGCAGGAGCCATTATGGTATTGTTTGTATTTGCCATTATGATGCTCAACCTGGGGAAAGACAGTACGCAAAAAGAATCCCGGTTGATGAACTTTGGCGCCTGGATCATCCCCGCTTTGTTGTGCCTGATCCTGCTGTGTGAACTGATTTATGTCTTTTTCTCGTATGATGCCGGATACCGCAACGTGCGCGTCATTGAGGCCGCTGAAGTTTCGGATTCCCTTTTTGGCGGGTATGTATTGGCGGTGGAGCTCACCGGCATGTTGCTGATGGCGGGCATTGTAGGCGCCTATCATATCGGGAAAGAGAAAAAACGGGAATACCATCGTTATTTACAATTAAACGAGGAAGAACATGAATGAACTGCCTATTAATGCCGGTCTGTTATTAGCCGGTCTGCTGTTTTTAACCGGCCTCCTGGGGGTTATTACCCGTCGCAATATCCTGTTTATGCTCATGAGCGTGGAGATCATGTTCAACGCGGCGGGCTTGGCCTTTGTGCTCGCAGGCGCCCATAACGGGCAAGCCGACGGCCAGGTGATGCTGATCTTTATCCTCGCCATGGCGGCTGCGGAAGTGGCGGTAGGACTGGCCCTTATTCTTCAAATGTACCGGTTGAACAAAACGGTGGATACCGATGTCATTAACCGCTTAAGAGACTAATCTGAAATAACAAGCGTATGAATATTGCGAATATATTATGGCTGATCCCGTTTTTTCCATTGGCAGGATTCCTGGTCCTGGCTCTTTTCGGCAACAAGATAAAGCGGTCGCTCGTACCGGTTATCGGCGCCGGGGTGGTGGCTGTTGCTGCACTTATTACCCTGGTAGTTGGGATTGATTTTATCAGCAACGCGGCGCCGGGTGCGGTTGTGGAGCAACACCTATGGACCTGGTTCAGTATTGGAGGTTTCCACCCGGAAATGACCCTTCACCTGGATGCGCTGTCGCTGACCTTTATTTTTGTGATCACTTTTGTCGGCTTTTTGATCGTATTGTATTCTGCGGAATATATGAAAGGAGACGAGGGCTATCCCCGTTTTTTTGCCTATATGAATCTTTTCATCTTCAGTATGCTGATCCTGGTGCTGGCCAACGATTTATTGTTGCTTTACTTAGGATGGGAGGGCGTGGGATTGTGCAGCTTCCTGTTGATTGGTTTCTATTACGGCGATTCCAAAGACGCGGAGAAGAACGCTTATGCGGCGCGCAAATCCTTCCTGATCACCAGGATCGGTGATACTTCCATGATCCTCGGGTTTTTCTTACTGGTCAAAAGTTTCAATACGCTTAATATTTCGGAAATTCTTACCGCAGCGCCCCAAGCCTGGGCTTCCAACAGTTCCACCGCTATATGGGCGGCGGTTTTATTGCTGGGTGGCGCCCTCGGCAAATCGGCGCAATTGCCGCTGCAAACCTGGTTGCCCGATGCCATGGCGGGTCCGTCGCCTGTCAGCGCGCTCATCCATGCGGCTACCATGGTTACCGCCGGCGTATATCTGCTGGCAAGAACGAATGTATTATTTGAATTAGCGCCTTCTATCCAGTTGCTGGTGGCCATCATTGGCGCGGCCACCTTGTTTATTGCTTCCTGTAGCGCTCTGGTGCAAAATGATATCAAAAGAGTGCTGGCGTATTCCACCATCAGCCAGATTGGTTATATGTTCCTGGCCTGTGGTGTAGGCGCCTGGTCGGCCGGTATTTTCCATTTCATGATCCACGCCTTCTTTAAAGCCCTGCTTTTCCTTGGCGCCGGCGCCGTGATCCTGGCCCTGCATCACGAACAGGACATGTTTAAGATGGGCGGGCTCCGGAAAAAGCTGCCGGTGGTATTCTGGACCTTTTTATTCGGTTCGGCCGCCCTTGCCTCTATTCCGTTGATCACGGCCGGGTTTTACAGTAAAGACGCTATCCTGTGGTATTCCTTTGCCAGTGAAAAAGGAAGCGCCTGGTTGTGGATGGCTGGCATTGTGTCGGCGTTTCTTACGGCCCTCTATACATTCCGGATGGTATTCCTTACCTTCTATGGCGAACAGAAAACGGCGGTTCATCACCAGCCCGGACTGACGATCAAGATTCCCCTGGTGATTCTCGGTATTTTATCCCTGGTGGCCGGCTTTATAGAACTGCCGCACAACATGGGGCATTTTACGCCTTTCAGTAATTTTTTAAACACCGTTCTTCCGCCGGCAGTGCTTTCCTCCGCCCCGGCAGTAGGGGAAGCGGTATTGCAAACAGTAGCCGCTGTATTGGCTTTAGCAGGCGCTTTCATAGCCTGGCAGATGTACGGAAAAAAAGCAGGGGCCACGCAAAAAGTCAATGCCCCGGCAAGCGGTTCGCTTTTCAATTTCCTGTACAATGGCTGGAACTTCGATAAATTATACGATGCCGTTTTCGTACGCCCGATGGTTTGGATTTCAAGGGTCAACCAAAAAGATTTTGTTGACAGTATCTATAAAGGAGTTGGAAAGATGAACCTTGCGTTCAACAGTTCCTTCAGCCGTACGCAAAATGGAAAACTCAGGTTTTATCTTTTCGGAATAGGAATCGGAGCATTTATTATACTCACCATTATTTTGGCATTATGATCTTGATTACGCTTTTAGCAATATTAATGGGAGGTGGTATCCTCGCCTGGATAAGTGCGGCCTTCAGCAAAACCGCCTCGCGCTGGATTTCCCTGCTGGCGCTGATCATCAATTTATTCCTGGTGATCGGGATCTGGGTGGCGCAGGGAGCTGCCCTTTCTGTGGGAGAAAATGCCAATTGGATCGCTTCCGTTAACTACGATTGGATTCCCGATTTCGGGATCAGTTTTCACCTGGCAATGGATGGCATCAGCCTGGTGATGTTAGCGCTTACTTTTTTTCTCGGCATCCTGTCGGTATTGGTTTCCTGGAAAAATGTAAACAGGAATGTGGGCTTCTTCCATTTTAATGTGCTTTGGTTATTGGCCGGGATCACGGGTGTGTTCCTGGCTATGGATATGATGCTGTTTTATTTCTTTTGGGAGATCATGCTGGTGCCTATGTATTTTGTGATGGTGATCTGGGGGCATGAGAACAGCCGCTATGCGGGGTGGAAATTCTTTTTATTCACCCAGATCAGCGGCCTGATGATGCTGCTGTCTATCATTGCTTTGTATTTCTATCACGGCGCGGCAACCGGGAACTACACCTTCAACTATTTTGAGCTGTTGGATAACATCCCCGGCGGTGCGGCTTCTTTCTGGATGATGGGTGGATTTTTATTGGCTTTCTTTGTGAAACTGCCGGTGATCCCATTTCATAGCTGGCTGCCGGAAGCTTATGCCGAATCGCCCTCTGCCGGCAGTATCATCATCGCCGCGCTGATGTCCAAAACCGCGGCTTACGGACTGATTCGTTTTGTAGTGCCCCTGTTTCCTGATGCCGCCCACCAGTTTGCCATTCCCGCACTGATCCTGGGATCGGCTTCCATTCTTTATGGAGCGAAGCTTTCGTATGGCCAGCGGAATTTAAAAAGATTGATCGCTTACTCCAGCCTCAGCCACATGGGTTTTATCATAGTGGGTGTATTTTCCTTTAACATGCTTGCGTTCCAGGGGGTTTTGTTCCAGATGGTGGCACACGGCTTGAGCATCGCTGCTTTGTTTATTATTTCCGAATTTATATACGAAAGGATCGGCACCCTCGATTTGCGGGAGATGGGAGGGTTTTGGAAGAGTATGCCCAATATGGGCGGGTTTACGCTGGTGTTTGTGATGGCTTCGCTGGGGCTGCCCGGACTGGCTAATTTTGTCGCCGAATTTTTAATCCTTGCAGGCGCCTGGCAGTTCAATGCCGTGCTGGCTGCGCTGGCGACCCTCGGGTTAATAGTTTCCGTTACCTATTCATTGCGTATCCTGCAAAAAATATTTCATCAAAGCCCTCCTGTCCCGGAAAGAAATCCTGTTGATTTCAATCCCAGGGAATGGCTGGTGATGGGATGTTTGACAATTGCCATTATTTGGCTGGGATTTTTTCCGCAGGTCGTTATTAAAGTAGCCCAGCCTGCATTTGACAAGATGGAGATTCAGCCTGCCGGCTCTGATCCCGAGGTAGCAGGTATAACCGCAACCAATTCTTTTTTATTCACCAACGGAACAATTGAAAATTCCCAAAAAGAAGGCGAAGTATGGTAACTCTGAATGATCTGAGCATTATTTTACCGGAAATCATCCTGGCATGTGGCGCTGTAGTGGTGATGCTGCTGATTGCCTTGTACCGCAATCATTTTATCAGCAATCTTTTAACGCTGATCACCTTCGCGGTTGCGATGGCAGTATTAGTGGGTCAAAGCAATAGCCAGCAGGAAGTTACCGCCTTGTTTATGGTTGACCCGTTGGGGATATTCCTTACCGGTTTGATCCTTTGTGCAGCCTTCATCATCACGCTGATGTCGTTTCCCTACTTCCACATCCAAAAAGAAGTGAAGGAGGAATATTATATTTTACTGATCCTTGCTACGCTCGGGGCCGTATGTATGTCTATCAGCAATCACTTTATTTCTTTTGTTTTATCGCTGGAGTTGTTGAGCGTTTCTTTGTTTGCGCTGATCGGTTACCTGAAAAAAGAAAACATCTCCGTTGAAGCGGCCGTTAAATACCTGATCATGGCGGCTGTAGCCACTTCCTTTATACTCTTTGGTTTTGCTTTAATTTATACTTCTACCGGCCGGATGGATCTGCAGGGATTAGGGGAAAACCTTAAAGGCGGCGATCCGGATATTTTAGTTTTGGCCGGTTTGGCCCTGGCTATTGTAGGTTTTGGCTTTAAGATGGCGCTCGTGCCTTTTCATTTATGGACACCGGATATTTATTCGGCAGCGCCGGCGCCGGTAGCAGCGTTTGTGGCCACTATCAGTAAGGGTGCCGCATTTGTATTCCTGCTTCGGTTTTTTTACAGTATCGGCGGTTTGGAGCATGAAAGCATCTGGATAGCCTTTGCCGTGATTGCTACGGCGTCTATGTTTATAGGCAACTGGCTGGGCTTGAGGCAACAAAATATAAAGCGCCTGATCGCATATTCTTCCATCTCCCATCTTGGTTACCTGATGGTGGGATTCCTTGCTTTTTCCGAGGCGGGGATCAGGGCTTCGGCTTTCTACCTCGTGATTTATTTTGCCGGTATCCTGGCTGCGTTTGGTATGATAGCTTACCTGTCCGGCAGGAAAGGCGAGCCGGTAATGATAGAAGATTACCGCGGGCTGTTCTGGAGCAAACCCTGGCTTGCGGCTTTCTTTACCCTGGTGATGTTGTCGTTGGCCGGCATTCCGTTTACCGCCGGGTTTATGGGTAAATTTTACGTGCTTACTTCCGGTATGGGGGCCGGCAAAATATTCCTGTTGATTGTGCTGGTACTCTCCAGTACCATCGGCTTGTTTTATTACCTGAGGGTGGTAGCAACTATGTTGTCCAGGGCGGATACCGCCACCACTATTGAAGATTATATCGGGAAACAGTCCTTCGCGTTAAAAATAATAGTAGCGGCCTTGTTTATCCTGTTGCTGTGGCTGGGGGTATATCCCAATACTTTTTTTGCGATGATGGGGATGTAGGGAGAGGAGAACATTGTTCCCCGGGGATTGTACGGATAGACGCAGAAGGTTTTTAAATGGTAAAGCGAATAAATTTTTACAATTATGGACAGGAACATCTTTGACGAAGTAGATCAGTTCATCAATCACTTACTCATCAGGGAAGATGAAGCTTTACGCGATACCAAAAAAAATATTATTGACAGCGGGCTGCCGGCGATCAGTATTTCTGAGAACCAGGGTCAATTCCTGCACATTTTAGCCCGGCTGTGCAAGCCCAGGAGAATACTGGAAATAGGTACTCTGGGGGGGTACAGTACCATCTGGCTGGGGAGGGCTTTGGAGCAGGGTGGACAACTGATCTCGCTGGAGCTCGACCCGCATCATGCCGATATTGCCAGGAACAATATTGCCAATGCGGGATTAGCCAATGTGGTTAAAATCCGCGTGGGTAAAGCCCTGGAAGAACTTCCCAAACTTCTCGAAGAAGGAGCCGGTCCCTTCGATGTAATTTTCATTGATGCAGATAAAGAACCCTACGCCGAATACTTTGAATGGTCGCTGAAACTTTCCCGTCCCGGTACCCTGATCATCGCCGACAACGTGGTGAGAGAAGGAAAAATTTTGGAAGAAAGCAGTTCCGACAGCGAGGTCGCAGGCGTACAACGGTTCATTCAACGGCTGGCGGCTACCCCGTCCGTTACCGCTACTATCTTCCAATCCGTTGGCAGTAAATATCACGACGGGATGGCGTTAGCTATAGTAAATGAAATGGAATAGCCGGGATACCCGTAAAAAACGGGTAGAAATAATTGGCGTATCCTGTATTTCTACCCGTCCGTAAAAGAGCCATTCAGATAAATATCATCCTGCTTATAACACGCCCTTGGTGCTGGGCAAATAATTGCTCAAAGGATCCCGCTTCACGCCCATGCGGATCGCTTTGGCAAAGGCCTTAAAGATGGCTTCTATCTTATGGTGCTCATTCTCACCCCGGCATTCAATATTCAAATTGCATTTCGCAGCGTCTGAGAAGGATTTGAAGAAATGAAAAAACATTTCAGTAGGCATCTCTCCAATCTTTTCTCTTTTAAATTCAACATGCCATACCAGCCAACTGCGTCCGCCAAAATCAATCAACACCCTTGCATCCGCCTCATCCATGGGCAAAGCAAAGCCATAACGCTCCATCCCGGTTTTATCCGCCAACGCCTTTGCAAATGCCTCTCCCAACGCAATCCCTGTGTCTTCAATGGTATGATGCTCATCTACCTGCAGATCCCCTTTGGTATGGATAGTCAGGTCCATTTTGCCATGGCGGGCCACCTGCTCCAGCATGTGATCAAAAAACCCGATCCCCGTTGAGATATCGGCCTTCCCCGATCCGTCAACATTCAATACCACCTTCACCTCCGTTTCATTGGTTTTACGTTCAACCGTAACCGTACGGTTGCCCAATTTCAAAAATTCATAAATACTTTTCCAATCCGTTGTTTCCAGGGCGATCGTATCCTGCAGGGCAGCCACTTTATCCGAAATTTCCTCCGCCCCCAGCGATGCGTCATTGTTGAGCCAGATACCACGGCAACCTAAATTTTTTGCCAGTTGAATATCCGTTATCCGGTCGCCGATAACAAATGAATTGGCAATATCATACGCGTCATTGTTCAAATATTGGGTGAGCATCCCGGTAGCGGGCTTGCGGGTAGGCGCATTTTCATGCGGGTAGGTGCGGTCAATATGTACCGCGCTGAAAAATATTTCTTCTCCTTCGAGGCTTTTCATCACCAGGTTATGCAAAGGCCAAAAAGTATCTTCAGGAAATGTATCCGTGCCCAATCCATCCTGGTTGCTTACCATCACCAGTTCATAATCCAGTTCCTTCGCTATCCGGGTCAGGTTTTCAAACATGTGTGGGTAGAAAGTAAGTTTGTCGTAAGAATCTAACTGGTAGGTGGGAGGAGCTTCATAAATCAGGGTACCGTCTCTGTCAATAAATAAAATACGTTTTGCCATAATGCTTATTTAGGGTTTAAATTTTTACGTAGCGCTGTTATTTCCTTTCCAGCCTGATCTTCTTCACCTCCCGTGCGGCCACCGCCCCGGTTCTGTTTCCGAAGCTGTTGCGAACATACGACAATACATCGGCAACTTCCTGATCCGACAAATGTTTATGAGGAGGCGCCGCATTTTGAAAAACATCTCCATCCACTTCTACCGGCCCGGTAAAATCATTCAACAAAATTTTTATCAACCTTTGCTTGGGACCTAATACCCATTCTGTTTTTGAAAGCGATGGATTCGTTCCCGGTGTGCCGGATCCGTCCTGCCGGTGACAGCTCATACATTCCCTTTCATAAATCATTTGCCCTCTTTTCATCACCACTTCCGGCGGTTTGGTCTGATCCGGATCCAGGCTCAGCAAAATGAACAAAAGCGCCGAGATAACAACGTTAACAGGAATCAGTCTTCTTCGCATATCAAAGCGTTTTAAACGGCAGTAAAGTTACAACGCTGTACTCAAATCTCTAAGGCAGTTTAACAAAGTCTTATTCTCCTCAGGGCTACCCACCGTAATCCTGAGACATTCCTCACACAATTTCACGTTGCTCCGGTCACGCACCACAATGCCCCTCGTTAAAAGTTCATCATAAATTTTTTTAGCATCTTTTACTTTTACCAATATGAAATTGGCATCGGTAGGAAACACTCTTTCCACAATCCCAACCGAACGAAGTTGTTCTGCCAAAACGCCCCGCTCTTTTACCAAAATTTTGATCATCTCATTCACGTCAGAAAGCCGGTCCAACGCACCCAATACCAGGTCCTGGGTAGCCTGCCCTATATTATAAGGAGGTTTGATTTTATTGTACGCCGCTATGATCTCCTTTCCCGCAAAAGCCATACCCAGCCGCAATCCTGCCAATCCCCAGGCTTTGGATAAAGTTTGCAGTACCACCAGGTTGGGATAGGTATTCAGCTCGGGCAAAAAAGAACGCTGGCGTGAAAAATTGATATACGCTTCATCAATCACTACAATGCCGTGAAAGTTTTCCAATATATTTCTGATGTCCTCCCTGTCCAGTGAATTAGCCGTCGGGTTATTGGGAGAGCACAGCCAGATGATCTTTGTAAACCCGTCTATATGATTTTCCAGCCCTTCCATATCCAGTTGAAAGTTTTCCAGCAGGGGTACCTTTCTTAATTCCACGTCATTGATATGCGCGCTTACCTCGTACATACCATAGGTAGGCGGACAAATAATCACATTGTCTCTGCCGGGTTCACAAAAAATCCGGTACAAAAGATCAATGCACTCATCGCTGCCATTGCCGATAAAAATATTTTCCACCGGCACATGCTTGATCAGCGAAAGTTTCTGCTTTATTTTTGTCTGGTGCGGATCGGGATAACGGTTATACCATTTGGTGGTCGGCGATCCCAAACTGTTTTCATTAGCATCGAGGAACACCTTTGCCTCCCCGCTGAACTCATCTCTCGCAGAAGAATAGGGAAGAAGTTTTTTGATATTTTCCCTGATTAGGTTATTGATGTTAAAATTCATGATCTGTTTTTTTTGTCAGCCATCTTTTGTACTACTATTTAACTTCCGTTGCCACGCTCGCTTGTACGTTCTGCCCGTTATTCGGCAACCGCACCCGCACGGCATTGGCATGCGCCTGTAATCCTTCAGCTTCCGCCATAGCCATCACCACCGGAGCAATATTTTTCAGTCCCTCCGGCGTCAGTTTCTGAAAAGTGATCTTCTTTACAAAGCTGTCTATGCTAACGCCGCTGTTCACTTTGGCATAACCGTTAGTAGGCAGCGTGTGATTGGTGCCGCTGGCATAATCGCCTGCACTTTCGGGAGAATAATGTCCTAAAAAAACCGAACCGGCATTTACCACCTGCTCCGCTAATCGCTCCTCATTCGCACAACTGAGGATCAGGTGTTCCGGAGCATAGCTGTTGATCAAGGCCATTGCCTGCGCCATATCTTCCATCACTATGGCCTTACTGTTGTTTAAGGCCCCCGCCGCTATTTCTTTCCTGGGAAGTTCTTTCAACTGCAGGTCCAGTTCCGTCATTACTTTTTCCACCAATTCTTTAGAGGTGCTCACCAGCAACACCTGGCTGTCGGGCCCATGTTCCGCCTGCGACAGCAGATCCGCAGCTACAAAACCCGCATGAGCTGTTTCATCCGCCAGCACGCAAACTTCGCTCGGACCAGCGGGCATATCAATGGCAATGCCGTCTCGCTGCACCAATTGTTTGGCACAGGTTACGTACTGGTTGCCCGGCCCGAAAATTTTATATACCGACGGGATGGTTGCCGTTCCATAAGCCATAGCCGCAATAGCCTGGGCGCCACCCGCTTTATACACCTGCGTGATACCTGCAATTTTTGCAGCATACAAAACAGCAGGGTGAACAGCGCCGTTTGTATCGGGCGGCGTGCATAATACGATGTCACTGCAACCCGCCAGCTTTGCCGGAACGCCCAGCATCAACACCGTTGAAAACAAAGGCGCCGAACCTCCCGGAACATACAGCCCCACTTTTTCTATCGCCACAGTCTTACGCCAGCATTGTACCCCCTGCATGGTTTCTATTATTTCCAGGGGAAGTATCTGCGCTGCATGAAATTTTACTATATTTTCTTTTGCCTTTTCTATAGCCGATTTCAGCTCGCCCGGCAATGCCTGTTCCGCGGCCGTTATCTCCGCCCCGGCTACGCGAAGTTCTTTCAACAGAACCCCGTCAAAACGCTGTGTGTATTCCGTTAAAGCCTTATCCCCGCTTATCTTCACATTGCTCAGCACCTCCGCGACCATGGATTCCAGCTTTTGGTGATCCATTGCCGGTCGTTGCAGCAACGAAGTCCATTCGCTAACCGGGGGATTAATAATGATCTTCATGAGAGAGGAGGGATTTGAGATTTGAAATTTAAGATTTGAGATTTGAGATTTGAAACGGATTCGTTTTTGCCGGGTATCTTTGCTACATTACCATTTTTTCTATCGGTACAACTAAGATGCCCTGTGCGCCGGCTGCTTTCAGCCGTTCAATTTTATCCCAAAACTCATCTTCACTCAACACGCTGTGCACCGAGCTCCATCCTTCTTCTGCCAGTGGCAACACAGTGGGACTTTTCATCCCGGGCAGCAGACCAATGATCTCCTGCAGTTTGTCATTCGGCGCATTCAATAAAATATACTTATTATTATTGGCCTTCTTTACGGCGTGTATGCGAAACAGTAATTTATCAAGAATTTCCTGCTGTGCGGCATCCAAAGCCTTATTCCGGATCAGCACCGCCTGCGAATAAAGGATGGTTTCCACTTCCTTCAGCCCGTTGGTCAACAAAGTGGAACCGCTGCTCACGAGGTCGCAGATAGCGTCTGACAAACCGATCCCCGGCGCTATTTCCACAGAACCGCTGATCTCATGAATGTCTGCATTTACTTTATTCTTTTCCAGATGCTGCCGGGTAAGAAAAGGATAGCTGGTAGCGATCCGTTTCCCTTCAAGCGATTGAATATCATTATATTGTTCTCCTCTCACCACGGCAATGCTCAGCCGGCAACTGCCAAACCCCAACTGCTCCACGATCTTCACGGATCTGTCTTTTTCATATACCACATTTTCTCCCACTATTCCCATATCTGCCACGCCATCTTCCACATACTGCGGGATATCGTCATCTCTCAGGAAAAACACCTGCAATGGAAAATTAGAAGCCTCTGTTTTAAGTTTGTTTCCTCCATTGGAAATAGCAATCCCGCATTCCCTGAGCAGGTTCATGGAATCTTCATGGAGCCGTCCCGATTTTTGTATAGCCAGTTTAAGCATTATACGATGTATTTTAAATAAAAAAGACCTACCGGATGGTAAGCCTCTGAAAATGCGTTGTCAAATCTGACACAATCAACACCGGCCTACCCTTTGGGTAAGAAATGATGGTGATGATGTGTGTTAAAAATCATGATTATCCGTTTAAATAACGCCGCAAAAATAAGCTACTGCCCTTTCCCCGCAAAATTTATATTAAAGGCAGGGAATTATTGTATAAATTGTCAGCTCTTTTTTAACGCAATAAATCTCTATTATGTTCATTCGTCTTTTTAAAATGGCATTGGGTGCAACTTTGTGCTTTTCGTTTTCAACCTCCCTGGCACAGAAGGCGCCCCACACCGGTGATCCGAAGCTAACCGAATACTGGGATCCGGCGGTTCGTATTATCACTCCGGGAAAAACCAATGCAGACGCTCCTTCCGATGCAATCGTATTATTTGACGGAAAAGATGCGTCTAAGTGGGAGTCGGAGAAAGACGGCGGCCCGGTGAAATGGAAGATCGAAGACGGCGCCCTGGTAGTGGCGGGCGGCACCGGCGGTATCAAAACAAAACAGGGATTCGGCGATTGCCAGTTACACATTGAATGGCGGACTCCGGCGGTAGTGAAAGGCGAAAGCCAGGGACGTGGCAACAGCGGCATTTTCCTGATGAGCCGCTACGAATTACAGGTACTGGACAATTATAATAACCGGACCTATTCCAACGGGCAGGCAGGCAGCATTTATAAGCAAACGCCGCCTCTGGTGAACGCTTCCCGCGGCCCCGGCGAATGGCAAACCTACGACATCCTGTTCTCGGCGCCGGTATTCCAGGAAGACGGCACGGTAAGAACCCCCGCAAAGATCACGGTGTTTCACAACGGGGTGATTGTTCAACACAATACCACCATCTGGGGATCCACCCAATATATCGGCACGCCCAACTACGAAAAACACAGCTCAAAAGAACCTATTATGTTACAGGATCACGGCAACCCCGTGGCGTACCGGAATATCTGGATAAGACCGATGTAACGAATGTGAAAATACCTGCGGTCGGTACCCGACGAAGGAGGGTCAGACCGCAGGTATAATTTGAAAATATGAAAATGTGAAAATGAAAATACTGCGGTCGGCACCCGAGGTGGGAGGGTCAGACCGCAGTATGATGCGAAAACGCCGCCCTGAGCCTGCCGAAGGGAGCCTGCCGAAGGGCGAAGTGATAAATGATCATAATTGCCCGGATGTATAGTCTGAGAAAAGTTGCCGGGAGGCGACAATAGAAACATGCGGGGCGAAGACGCCCCGCATAGCGGATAAGGCCGATGTAGTGAATGTGGAAAATGTGAAAATGAAGATACCGCGGTCGGCACCCGATGTGGGAGGGTCAGACCGCGGTATGATGCGAAAACGCCGCCCTGAGCCTGCCGAAGGGAGCCTGCTGGTTCAACAGGCCAAAATATTGATCCGCTTTTTTGATTCATAATTTTATATCCCTAATTTGTACCTAATTCCTCAGGTATGGATCAGTTACCCGTTACTGTAAAACGCTCCCTGGAACTTTTGGGGCTTTGTTTGCTCCTGGGCCTGTTTTATATGGCAAATTCCATCATCATGCCCCTGCTGATGGCCTTCTTTATCAGCCTGATGCTGCTGCCCTTATTTCGATTCTTACGAAAGATCAGGATACCGGAGATCATCGCTATCGTATTGGTAATCCTGACCGGCGCGTTGATTATCATCGCCATCCTGCTATTCTTTTCGCTGCAGGTAGCCTCCCTGGTAAAAGACATCTCCCAACTGGAGAAAAACCTGAATCTTCACTGGAATACGTTGAGCGCGTGGATCAACCGGAACCTCAACCTTTCTGCGGATCAACAGATCAGGGTTTTGCAGGAGCAGGGTGGCAAATTATTGAACAATGCAGGCTCCTACCTGAGCGGCGCTGCGGTGTCCATTACCGAAGTATTTGTATTTGTGGGCTTACTCCCGATCTATGTATTTCTTATTCTTTTTTACAAAAACCTCCTATTGCGTTTTATCTTCCTGTGGTTCAAAAAAGAGGACCATCCACAGGTGGAATCCGCATTGCGTGAAACAGAAGTGATGGTAAAGAGTTACCTGACCGGACTGATGATACAGGTTACCTATATGACCATCCTGCTGGGTGTACTTTTAACCATAGTAGGCATCAAACACGCCATGCTTATCGCCATTGTTTTTGCCATCCTTAATTTGATACCCTATGTAGGCGCCCTGATCGGCAACCTGTTCGGGGTATTACTCACCCTAAGTTCATCAAGTGAACTCTGGCATGTGTTCGCCGTTCTGATCGTGATAGCCGTTGTGCAGTTCCTGGATAATAATATCCTGATGCCAAAGATTGTGGGTTCTAAAGTAAAAATCAATGCGCTGGTAACCATCATAGGGGTGATCGTAGGCGGATCGCTGGCGGGCATTTCGGGTATGTTCCTGTCGCTTCCGATCATTGCCGTCCTCAAGATCATTTTTGACCATACCGAAGCCTTCAAACACTGGGGCCTGATCCTGGGTGACGAACGGCCGGGACTTAGCCCTATGACCAACCCCATTGTACGGCTCAGAAACAGGCACGTAAGAACGCCGGACGATGACGACGGGGAAGAAGAAGGCGGATAGGATAGCTATCGGGGTATCGTAAAAGTTTTGAAAAATTCCAGGGATCCGGGATTTTTTACCGCTGCGGGATTAACCGATTTTTCCAATGACCGGCCCATTAATAGTTTTTTTACCGGCATCTCCATTTTTTTTCCACTGATGGTATAAGGAATGTCTTTCACCTGGATGATCTCGTCAGGCACGTGCCGTGGAGAATACAGGGTTCGCAGGGCTTTTTTGATGGTATTTTTTATCTCGCCGGTCAGCATCAAGTTATTTTTCATCACCACAAAAAGAGGCATGTAATCTCCACCGCGGGGTAGTTCAATGTTTACGATCAGGCTATCCTGCACCTCCGCAACGGTATCTACGGCACGGTACACCTCCGCCGTTCCGATTCTCACACCCTGCCGGTTGAGTGTGGCATCCGAGCGGCCCAGGATAACCACGCCATTACGCGGAGTTATCTTTACCCAGTCGCCATGACGCCATACCCCCGGATACACTTCGAAATAACCGGACAGATATTTTTCGTATCGTTCATCATTCCAGAATGAAACGGGCATTGAGGGCATCGGTTTTGAGATCACCATCTCGCCTACCTCGTCCCATATCGGATTTCCCTCTTCATCAAGAGCATACAAAGCGCAACCCAGAGCCCGGCACTGGATCTCTCCTTCATAAACCGGTAACAGCGGGCACCCGCCTACAAATGCGGTGCATACATCCGTGCCTCCGCTCATGCTGCACAACCACAGATCCTGTTTGACACGCTCATATACATAATCAAATCCTTCCTGGGGCAAAGGAGCGCCGGTGGAACTGACAGAACGTAATACAGATAAATCTCCTACATCGTTTGCTGACCAGTTCATTTTTTTACAAGCCATAATAAATGGGGCGCTGGTGCCAAAATGATGCAGGGGCGCTTTCACCGCCAACTTCCATAAAACGCTGATCTCCGGATAACCGGGACTGCCGTCATACAGCACAATTGTGGCTCCCACAAGCAAAGCGGCCTGCACATAATTCCACATCATCCAACCGGTAGTGGTAAACCAGAAAAAATTTTCTCCGGGCTGTACATCATTGTGAAATGCCAGGTATTTGAAATGTTCTAATAATACGCCGCCATGCCCGTGAGTGATGGCCTTGGGGATGCCTGTGGTGCCGGAAGAATATAAAATCCAAATGGGATGCTCAAAAGGCACGGGAATGAAGGCCAATTCCGTATAGGGCGTATCCATTACTTTCGTCCATGGAATTGCTCCGGGAATTTCAGATAAATCCTGATCGTTTCGCAGGTTATCAATAAGGATCGTTTTGTCCACCGAAGGGAGTTTTTCCTTAATAGCTTTCACTTCTTTCATCCGGTCAAACACTTTCCCGTTATATTGATATCCATTCACCGCAATCAAAATTTTAGGTGCAATTTGTTGAAAACGATCTACGACTCCCGATGCGCCAAAATCGGGAGAGCAACTGCTCCAAACCGCACCAATACTCATACAGGCCAACAACGACGCGGTGGCTTCCGGAATATTGGGAACGTAAGCCGCAACCCGGTCACCGGCTTTAATACCCCTGCTGATGAAAAATTGTTGCAGCGCCGCTACCTGGTTTCGCAATTCATGCCAACTTACGGAAGCAAGAGAATGTTGCTCGGATTGAAACAATATAGCGGGGCGCTCATCGGTGGCATTCCGGAAAATATGTTCCGCGTAATTCAAAGTGCTTCCCTCAAACCATCTTGTATAAGGCATAGCATCATCGCTCATTACATTACGAAAAGGAGTATGAAAGATCACTTTAAAATAATCCGCTATGCTCTGCCAGAAATCAGCAGTATTTTCAACAGACCATGTCCATAAACCGTCGTAGTCTTTAAAATCCAGTTGCCGGGAATCGTTCAGCCATTGCATATATTGAGCCAGATTGGAATCACGCTTAAAACGATCTGAGGGGGTCCATAATACAGGCGGGGTCATTGACATCGTTATTTTATTCAAAATGCTCCAACACCGAACATTTTTTCTTTGATATGCTTCAAAAACGGTTTCCCGCTCAATTTACGAAAAAGAAAGTTGTCATTTTCGACTAAACGTTAATCTTTTTAGCTTTGCGTGGGTCTAATTTGTAACCAATTGAAAGTGTTTTGAAAAAAGCCTTACTTACAATCGTAGTTATGCTTGCATCTTTATCTGTTTTTTCGCAAAAAATAGATAGCATTTATTTCAATCTCTATACCGATAGTCTGAAAAAAGGCACCTATAATTATATCAACGTCATTGGTAAACTATCCAACGGAACCTATCGTCCTTTAGATTCCATGAAAGTTATATTTACATCCTCTTATGGGAAATTCCACGGCAATAGTTTGCTGCTACCCGCTGAACCTGCCGTTGAAAAAGTGAGTATTACCGTTACCTTAAAAAGCAATGCTTCGCAGGTATTGCGGCGCACCCTTTACATAAAGAAAGCGGAAGAGAACCACCGCTTAAAAACAGTGGATGAGATCATGGCGGAGCCAGCCGGGTCATTGAAGCGCCGGAAGCATTAAGAATGATATTGGTTGGTTTTAACACAAAGTATTGATCTCAAACCCCGCCTTTAATTTAAGACAGATCCGTTTCTCAATAAGCAAAGACGCAGTTACCTGCCATCCTGTAGTTTCAGCAGGGCGGTACCTGATATCAGCCCCCAATGGCCTTTCTTCGGCCGGATCAATTACCGATAAAAATTTTTCTGTTTTCTATCATAGAAATTAATTATCTTAGTAAAAATATCATTAATATGAATATTTCTGAAAGGATAATATAGTCATAGTATAGGTATCCAGGTTTTGCTGTTGGCAATACTAACCGTTCATTTGATTTGTAGAAGCTACAGATTGATTAAAGGATTAAACGCCAAAGAAGCATAGTGCTATTCCCGGCTTCGCTCTGCAAAGTGAATTCCGTTATTTTAATATCGTGTGCCTGTTCTGTATCCTTTTGTTTAAACATTACCAGGATAGTAAATCAAATGGTGATGAAAAATTTACTCAAATATAAAATTTGGATCACACTGTTGCTTGCTCCTGTTTTTATCGCTATTGGAGCCTATAATTTTGTAATGGGAGAAGTGCAATATGCTCATGCCTGGTTTTGGTGGGGGCTAACGTGTTTAATTATAGGAATCCTGTGGTTATTACTGTCCAAACGATTCAAACAACTATAAAACACCAATGCATGAATAAAGGAATAGCCCGGCATGGAGGGTGGTTTTATGGAATAAACGTATCGCTTTCATTCATATTTCCGGAATTTTTTTTCGGAAATACAATTATCATACAACGATAAATACGGCTTTCATTTTAAAACATATTCTCTCTTCCGCGTGCAGGGAAGCCAACACCTCTAATTTGCCGCTCTCTTTTTCTATGTATCGAACATCGGCTGCTACCAGCTTTTGTTTTGACGGGTCTATCACGGACAGGAACTTGATATAATCCGATTGCTGTAGTCGCAGGGTTTTACTGGTTACCGCCTCCAGCAACTCCCTGATCATTTGCACCATACAAACTCCCGGCACCACAGGCTGGCCGGGGAAATGTCCTTCGAAAATCCGGTGCCTCGCGTTAAGATGCAGGGTTGCATGGATGTTGCCCCCTTCTGTTGTAAGCCGCTCAACCGTATAAAATTTATCTTTCAGGATCATCCTCAATTCGTTTCAGTCCGATATTGAAATTAAAATTATAATGCTGAATACCGATACTATCCGGCATTCCGTTCCCGCCCGGAAACACCATCGCCTGCATCACTTTTTTCTTCCGGCTGCCTCTTTCCATTCTTCGCAATTCCGTGCAGGAGCTGTCTGTAATGTAATAATAAAAATCTTTTCCATCGGGAAAAACCCGGTAGAAATCATCGTTTTCTTTCAACGTATAAGAACCGGCT
This sequence comes from Chitinophagaceae bacterium, assembly GCA_023957125.1. Taxonomy (GTDB): domain Bacteria; phylum Bacteroidota; class Bacteroidia; order Chitinophagales; family Chitinophagaceae; genus Agriterribacter. The sequence continues at coordinate 6,388 of JAMLHL010000019.1, read as the reverse complement.
GCATCAAGGTGATCCATCAGCACCAGTTTAAAATCTTTCCGCAGGGTTTTGATCACCGCTTTCCTGTTCATCTGCCTGAAGATATAATGCACTTTGAACTGCTCTTTATTGAATTCAAAATCGAAGAAAGTAAATCCTGTTTCATTGGTGAAAACCATCCTTACGCTACTGTCGGGCATGGTTTTGATAACCAGTAACCCGCCCAGGTATCTGCCTGCAACGTTAACACGGGTTTGGTATAACGCAAGGGAGAAATGGGGCTTAAATGCCGCTACACAACCCGGGTCGGTGCCGGTACGCGTTAGGTTTTTGTAGGCAGAAGAACAGCCCGCCAGCAAAGAAAAGCAGCTAAGGTATAGTAAACAGCGCATCGGCGAGCGGGGTATTAAATTGACGATTCACAAACCTCATGCTGGTATTATCACCCGATGGTTCGTGCATTTCTATACGCGACACTTCAAAACTGTTTTTCTCAATATAGATATTGATATGGCTAAACAACTGCTTCAGGTTTTTTTGAACCGGGGAAAGTTCAGCCAGGAAGGAAGTGTTGCCTTCATACAGCTTCGTCTTAAAATCATCGCTTTGCAGGGCGGTACCTTTTACACAATCAATTATTATTTTATTGATCTGTTGGAACAGTTTATTGGAGCGGGTTGAGAGTTTACTTTCCTTCTGGCTGTCTTTTATATATACATTGCTTCCGTTAATGATCATCAGGTATTGAAAAGGCTGCGTATATTCCATCCGCACTTTATTTTCCCTGCTGAACCGGAATTTCCCTTTGGATACAATTTTTTCAGCCAGGAGGCTGAGGCTTTTTTCCTGTATGAAATCGCTTTTTATGGAACTTATTTTTTGTGATGCGGCGGCAAACCGGCTCTCAAAAGCTGTACCGTCTTCTACCGGCTTATATCCCGGGTACTGCGCCGATACCATCCCGATTGCAAGACACCCCGCTATTGTCAATAAAAACTTATACATAAGGCTCCAAATTAAGCAATTTGTCTAAGCGAACAATTTCATACCCCTGTTCCTTACAATGACTGATAAAGGCGGATAGTACCTGTACCGTGGCTTTGCCGGAATCATGGAACAATAGTATGGCGCCGGGTTTTAACCTCCCGGTAACTTTTTTAAGCAGCTTTTGTTGGTTCTTAATGACTGTATCTAAGGAGCGGACATTCCATCCGATAGCCGTAAAACCATTTTTTTGTACGGCTTTTCTGAGATTGGGATTGGTAACCCCGTAAGGCGGACGAAACAACAGAGGTTTCACTCCAACCGCTTTATGCATGGTATCGCTCATCCTTCTGAGGTCTTTTTCCATCTTAGCGGAAGAAAAAAGATCAAACCACAAATGGTGTGAGAAACTATGATTCCCGATCACATGTCCCTCCGCATAGATTTGTTTAAATAGAGCTTCCTGCTTTTCCACCCGTTTCCCGATACAAAAAAAAGCCGCCTGCACCTGGTGCAGGCGCAGTATTTCCAAAATATTATGCGTATATCCGGGCAGGGGACCATCGTCAAAACTCAGCGCAATTTGCTTCCGGCCCGGGTCGCCGGAGGAGATCGTTTTCAGGTAGAAATTGGAACGAACGTTGCTGCTGCCATACACCAAAAAGCCCAGGTAAACCAACAGCAACAATAGAAAAGCGGACAGTGGAATAAAAAAAACAAATCTGAAACCGATCATCGTTATCAGCAACACCGTAAAAACAATCGTTACAGATTTAAAGTTCAGCATGCGGAGAGCAGGTATAAAGCGTGATGGGTATTTTGATAATGGTTATAGATCAGGATGCGGCGGGGAGCTGCTTCCATTCCAGACCATAAGATCCCGGCGGGTGTTTTTTTTTCTTTCAGGCAATGGGCAGCCAGCCACAAAGCAAAAGAAGAAGCGGTAGGATACTCGCCGCACAGATGCTTAAACCTGGCGGTGGCTTTATCTTTGAAAACCGCCCTTTCGATCTGTTCATATACCGCATCGTCTTTTGCATTACCGTTTCTGCCGGTTATGACCAGGTCTATCTCCTCCATCCTTATACCATGGGCAGTTAAAAAGTCGCGGATATAGGCTTCCGTCCGGTTTGCCCCCCCCGGCTTATAAAACGTGTCTATTTCTTCCAGTTTCGCATAATCGTTACCGGAAGGTTCACCCGAAACCAGGAAAAAAGCAGCGCCTTCCCCCGCTATGGTTCCTCTATCTTGTTCCTCATATAAGGATGTGCTGTCTGCCAAACTACGCCTGTACGATCCGAAACGGCTCAGCAGGGCAAAACTGGTATCGGTGAGTTCATCAATGCCTCCGACCAGTACATTTTTTGCTTCCCGGTCCTCCAGTAAGGAAATCGCATCGAGTAGCGCGCTTTCAAAGGAAAAACCACGTTGTACGAGGGTGTTATTATAATTATGGCATTTCAGCAACAGGGCAATCTGCGCCCCGATGGTATTATGCGTAGATTGTATAAAAGCCGTAGGCGTAAGCAGGTCTTCCTTATTCTCCACCATTTTAGAGAGAAAGACTTCGGTGTCTTTGAGGCAGCCGTAAGCGGTGCCGGTAATAATAGCGTCGGGCATTCCGATACCTGAAGCTTTCAGACAATCCAATGCGGCAGCAACGCCCATCCGGATGATCCGGCTCATCCTGCGGATCATCCTGGGATCTATGCGCCGGGTATAATCGGGTTCGATACAACTCAGGCGGTTGCCGGGATATACCACGGGAGAAGAGCAAATCTGCTCAAAAGAGGGTTGGGGTGATATGCCTGCTGCAGCCTGTAAGTACATATTACAACTTTGAAAAAATAAGCGATGAGCAATTGCCGCCAAAACCAAACGAGTTGGAAAGGACGTGACGAACCGGCACGCCTTTCCGGAAATGTTTTTCAGGAACGAAAGGCAGATCTTTCATCGGGGTTTCCAGCCGAAGATTCGGGTAAATAAGTCCATACTGTAAAGAGAGTACCGAAAACACCGCTTCAATTCCTCCGCTGGCGCCCAGGGTATGCCCGGTAAAAGACTTGGTAGAACTCATAGGCGGATAATGCCCGTCAAACAGTAATTTGATGGCAGTGCCTTCCGCGATATCATTATTTTGCGTGCCCGTACCGTGCAGGTTGATATAATCAATGTCCCGGGGTTGTAATCCGCTTCTCTCCAAAGCGCCTTTCATCGCCAGGTAAGAGCCTGTGCCGCCGGGAGAGGAGGCCGTCTGGTGATAGGCGTCATTGGCATTGCAGGCGCCGCTTAACACACAAAGCGGTGATTGTTTGAGCATGGCCGCTATTTTATCAGACACCAGCACCAAATAACCTGCGCCTTCTCCAAGATTGAGGCCCCTGCGATTTTCATCGAATGGCTGACAATACTGCCGGTCAACGATCATCAGGGTGTTAAAACCATTCAATGTAAAACGGGTTAACGCGTCTGTTCCTCCTGCAATTACAAGATCCAGCCTGTTTTGCCGGATCAGCCTGGCGCCCATAAAAATGGCATTGGAGGATGAAGAGCAGGCCGTATTTACGGTAGCGATGTGGTTTTTGATTCCAATTTTATCGGCCACCAGTTCGGTTACTGCTCCGCATTCGTGGTAAACAACATCCCTTAATCTTCCTTTTTGCGGATGCCCTGAAAATTCTTCGAAAAAGCTTTCTGTTTTATCCATTCCGCCTACTGTATTGGCAGAAATAAAACCGGTACGCAGATCCCGGATATTTTCTATAGCGGCGCTTTGCAAAGCCTCCTTAACCGCGATAGCTGAAAGAAGCGCCGTACGGGTAACCTCCACAGGCAAACCGGCTATGGCAGCCAATGCTTCATTGCTCATTTTCACTTCCGCAACCGGCAATTTCCGGCGGTGGACGGAATGAAGATTTGTCATCTCCCCGATACCGGCGGCTTCCTTTCCGAGCGCGGCCAGGTTTTCGGCTACATTGTTTCCAATGGCAGAAATCACACCAATGCCGGCAATAAAAACGGGCGGTTTCATCATTCCTGGTTTGAGCTAAATGCGATAGCTGAGGTGAACGAATTATTGGATAAAGCCCACAAGCTCCTTATTTTATTTAGACCCGGGTTGGTGATCCATAATATATTGCGCCATCGTTCTTACCGAACGAAACACCTGCTGTCCTTCTTCTGCATTGGTTAGTTTTATCTTATAGTCCTGTTGTAACAAAACGATCAGCTCCAGCGCGTCTATTGAATCCAGTCCCAAGCCTTCATTGAATAAGGGCTGGTCGTCACCGATGTTGTCCGGTTCCAGGTTTTTCAGATTCAGTTGCGCGATGATCTGTTTTTTCAGATCAGCCATTAATTTCTCCATTAGCTTTCATTATATATTTTACAAATACGCTCTGTATCAAAAGGCAGCTCGGTGTTTGAGGTACGGCTTTCCACCAGGTACACCAATGCTTTAAAATCATCATCCAGGCAATCTATCCATCCGCAGATGCAGGCTTGGAGCCGTCTCCGGCTGATCAGATCCTGCACATAAAACCAAAGGAGGTCCACATCAAACGATTCACTCACAAAAAACGCATTTTCTCCTTTGCATCCGTGCCGGATACTCAATTCGCCAATTACAATATTAGGCAAAGTATAAACAAATTGGGCAGGACTGGGGATGTTTTTAACCGATTCAAAGTAACGGAGATCGGCATCCAGGCTGGAATTAGCATTGCTAAAAACGAATCCCACGTTTTCCGGGCCATATTCCGATGCAATTTGCCTTCCGTTCAGCAGGAGCTCCACCGACAAAAAACCGAGCTGGCACAGATGATCCATTTTATAAAACTTAGGATAATCCACGCCGAGATGTTGATATACCGACGCCAGGAAAAGGTCTGCTCCCTCCCCTTCTTTATTTTCCAAAACCCACTTCCCATCCTTTTTAGCTCCGCGGGGAGTGATGGCGCAACAGGAGGTGATAAATGTTTGCTGATCCGTCAAAATAAAAATATTTAAGACCCTTAACCGTTTTTCAACAACCGCTTAACGCTTAGCTGCAATTTCTATTCCTGCCCACTCAAACTATCCCTCAGCGTTATCACACGCGCCAGTTTATGCAAGGCGGTGGTGTGATCTTTCACAAAGGGATTGGTAGTATCCCATACATAACCCGCCAAAACCGAGCAGATCTCTTTTTTGATCCCGGGATCCTGGTTATCAGCAAAGAAAATGGTATGCAGGGTACCATCGTACCAGGCCATTACATACGAACGAAACGTGTTGATCCCCTGCATCATGATATCCATATATTCTTTCTCCCAATCCACCGGTTCCCCCCTGAGCTTACGAATGACCAATTTTGCTGCCAATTGGCTGGAAACGGTTGCCAGCGTAACGCCCGAAGAAAATACGGGGTCTAAAAATTCAGTGGCATTACCGGTAAGTACGAATCCGTTTCCATAAAATTTATCCGTAGTGGACGACCAGGATTGCAGCGTTTTTGGATCAAACACCAGTTCCACATCTTTAAACCTTTCACTGACATACGGGTCGGTAGCTATCATGGCACGGAATTTTTCGTCCGGGGATCCTTCAAAATCATCAAAAAAATCCGGATGGCCTACAAAACCCAAAGAAGTTATCCCGTTAGAAAAAGGAATGATCCAGATCCACACGGAATCCTTATGCACCACTATCGTGATACGATCCGGTTCATCCGCCATATTTCGCCTGGTATCTACGGTATGGGCAAACAAAGCCTTCATCGGCGAAAGATTAGACGGACGTTCCAAATTAAACATGCGCGGGATGACCCTGCCATAACCACTTCCGTCAATGATAAACCGGGCTTCTATAAATTGCTTGTTTCCATTGGTATCTTCCACGGTGGTAACGGATTTGCCGTCATCGTTAAACACAATATTGGTTACGGTGGCTTCGTACTGCACCGGCACCCCCATGGCTTCTACGGTTTCAGCAAGCGTGTGATCAAAGTCGGCACGCTGTACCTGCCAGGTCCATTTCCAGCCCTGGGTATATTGATCTTCAAACTGGTAATCGCAGATCTTACCGTTCTTCACAAACTTGGCTCCATTCTTCTCCTGGAAGCCTCTTGTTTTTAATGCATCCAAAAACTTCGCTTCCTCCAGCGCTTCCATACAGCGCGGTAAAAGACTTTCTCCAATTACAAAACGGGGAAACTTCATCTTCTCTACGATCCGCACCTTATAACCCGCCTGGTGCACGATAGAGGCCGCAACCGTTCCGGCAGGCCCGGCGCCGATAACAAGAACATCTGTTTTTTCTGTTTGCATAATATATTGAATAAAAATCAAAAATTAATTTCAATAGGTGGGCAGATAGGAGCTATCAAATCAGGTGTCACAGGTCGCAGGTTGCAAGGGGCCTAATACTTCATACCTAAGACCCTCGC
>JAMLHL010000018.1 GCA_023957125.1 Chitinophagaceae bacterium | reverse complement strand
GTTTTTTTAATCTCAAAATCATTACTTCGCTGAGACCAAAAGTGTGAGTTCATGATAACCAATTCTGCCTCGTTACGGTGTTTTCTTCCATGACAATGGATATTTTCAGTTACGCATTTCATCGGGAAATGGTATTTCTCTTGAAATTCTGACATGGTTTAAAAACCGTGGTAAAAAAACGATCGCGAAATGTCGTGATAATTTTCGTTAAAGTTAATTGACTAACCGTAGGTTGTTTATAGATACCGGTCTATCTATTAAAACGGCTCCAGGTAAGTTATAAATAAATGACTCTGCAAGAATTCCCAAACAACTGCAAATTCCGGCAGTTTTTCCCGAGGCAAATGGTGGGCAATACTTTGATCCCATGATTTCGATAAAGTTTTATAAACATTTTCGTCCTCGAATAAAAGGGGATCAATTTTCTTATTTTTCAACTCACATTTTTTTTGAGTATATGGCTAATTTTTTCCCAATCTGTAAACTCATAGTTCTGTAATAAGTTGAAAAAACAGTTTAAAAAAGGTAATGTAGTCAAAAATGGTTGGTTTTTGTGGTTGAATTGAGGTTATTTTTGGTTACGAAGTAAACCAATAAATATTAACAATCGCCCTATCAAAGAAATTGATCGCCTTTGGAATCTTTCGAGAGTTGAAGTCCGTACTCAAAACTATAGCAATTCAAAGCCACATAAATTTCTAAATCATCACCTGAAACCTTTATCTTTTTCTTGATAATTTTATTATCCTTAATACCTCTTTTAATCAAATATGAAGAAACGTCTATCGAGTTTTCTAGTTTGAACTCTTGGTAATCTTGCCAAAAATAAAAATAATCTGTCTCAGGGTATTCAATAAAGACTGTTTCATTTCCTACAATATCTCTGGAACGCCATTCCTGATTATCCGTATCATCTTCTTTACTTTGTTCTAATGGAAGAATAACCCAATTAAACACGAATTTTTCTTTCAATAAGTTAGCATTCTGTATAGCTTTACTTTGAAACTGATTAAACTTGGGATAAACTTGGTTTACCATTTCCACGAAATCTTTGGCAGAATACTGTTTTATTTTCAATATTTCTAAAGTTTTCAGAAGAGCAGAATTAGCATCCCATCCTTTCCTTGGAATGTAATTTCCATATGGTGCAGGATAAATACTTCCTTTTTGTTTTGGAATTAATACATACAACTTTCCAATTTTATGCTCGTCAAAACGGCATAGCCTTCCTACTCTTTGCACTAATCGGTCAATGGGGCATAATTCAGAAATCATGATATCAGCACTTATGTTTACGCTCATTTCACCTATTTGAGTGAGAATTGCTATCCCTTTTGCTGTTCCATTTTGCCAAGCCTCTTTTCCCAGAGCGCCCAAAAGTATTTGTTCTTTTTCTTTTTTATGAGGTTCTGTATATCGGCTATGGTATAAAATGGGTTTAATGCCTCTATCGAAAAACCAGTTATATAACTCTATTGCTTTGGCAACTGTATTCGCATAAATTATGGCTTTTTCCTCCTCAAGACATAAATTGAGAATATCTTCAATCTCAGTCAAGTTCTCGTACTCTTTAATTTCTTTGACCTCACATCTATTTCTTTCTATATCGGATATGTCCTCTTTTATAGAATCAATTCTATACCCGACTGATTTATACATTGCAATACTTGATTCAGGTAAGGATGCACTCATTATCATTACGGGAACTGATAAAACTTTTAACGCTTTTAATAAAACAAGAATATTAGCTTGTGTAAATTCATCATAAAAATCTGCTTCATCAATAACAACACAACTGTTTGCCAAATTAAAAACAATGCTATGATGCTCTTCTCTTGTAAGCGTTAATGACATAAGCAGGTGGTCTATAGTACAAACTGTTACCGGAGATAGTAGCTGTCGCGCTAATTCATGCTTTTTTCTTGCAAATGTTTTATCTAATTCGCCACTTTTTATTCCTTTGTGGAATTTTGTAAACCAAGCACTCGAATGATATAACCCTGTTTCTGATAATGTACCAGCAACATTTATAGCTAAGGCGTTTGACGTAAATCGAGTAGGCATTGCAATAATTAATCTCTCCGCCTTCTCATTTTTAATTTGTTTAGAGGCCCATAATAAACATGCATCTGTTTTACCAGCACCTGTTGGTGCTCTCAACAATAACAAGTCATCGTTTGCATGCTCTTCAGCTATTTTTTGCACATTTCTTTTTTTCCACTCTTGTGGAAAATTATAAGAAAAAGGAGAAAATTTAACCATGGCTCCATTTTCTTCTTTTGCACTAGCTCTATGGTCTGATAGTTCTAAAAAAGAACGAACTCCAGAATACTCATAGTGTTTAATAACAGCTTTGTCAAAATCATGAAAATTTCTAAAACAACCGTTTAAACTTATAAATTCAGACCAAAGTTTTGAAGAATTACTTCCAGAGCTATTATCAGTCCACCGACGTTCATGTTTCCTACTTAATTTTGAATGATGGGCAGCAATAGCAACTTTTACAGGTTCTGAAAACCCATCTTTAAAATGTTTATCTAAAGAAGAAATTTCATGTCTAATGCCAGACGATCTTAGGCTTTTTCCAGCTAAATCTTTGCACGACTTTGAGAAATCCTCAAAAGATCCTTTGTGCGTTTTCCGCCAATCTAAATAATTCTTATAATCCTTTTGACAAGCCTCTTGCCATTTCTGGTTTGCCTTACCGTCATCATGGAACTTAATAGCACCATTCAACCTTTTTCCTAAATCTTTTTGGGTAATTTTCAAATATTTTTCAAAAGAAATGAGAAATGACTGCTTGATATAATTACCTTCTTCAAGAACATGATTCACATGCTCTTGAAGGGTAATTCCAGAAGGTTTGGCTAAAATTCCCATATTAAAATACTATTCAGCCGAGTCTTTCTTTTCAGATGCTTTTTCAGGAAAAGCCTCAGCAAAGGTTTTAATATCTTTATTGTCCTTACCACAAGGATTGTACAATGAATTTCCGTCTCTAGTTAAAAATTCTATTGCTTCCTGATAGGCCGTTGCTACTGATTTCTCACCTTGTAAATCGTCACCAAGAATATAATGTGCTTTCCTTGCCTTCAGTTCCGCCAAAATATTTGCTTTCTCAGTTTCACTAGCGACAAAATACCGAGACGCCTTTCTGCTCATTTTAGTGTCAAAAACAATCAGTACTTGTTGAGGTTCTCCACTTACAGAATTTCTTGCCTGGTTAGCGTAATCATTCATCATTTTGGTTGCCTCAAGGTACAATTTTGTTCTACGCAATCTTTCAGCATTTGAAATATGTTGGATATACTTCGAACCAATGCTGAAATTATTTTCGTAATGAAAAACTTTGGACACGCCCAAAGCGTTTATATCAAGAAAGAAATTCATGTGCATCATATCGCCTTGACTGAATTCTCTTGTGGCAACCGCATTATTCCTATCCAATGTAGATAGCCTTAACATCAAATCTCTACCAATCTCACTCGGTTCTAATGCCACTGCCGGAGTAACACTTAGCGGCGCAATTCGTCTTCCTGAGTAATCTCCTTTACTTGGGTGCATAAACCCGCCTAAATCTGCTCTTAAATCCACTTCTATAGCATTGCCGATTCCGTCACCGTTTGAAACATAGGTTTTTCCTTTTTGTGCATCATCCTGATTCAAACGGTCAATAGCGTTAAACAACACATGGCGCTGCATCTGCCCGGAAATATAAACTTTCCCGTCTGGTCTTCTTTTGATTGAAGAAGCATTTCCTAATAATTTTTCACCTCCGTTTGCGATATGATTTTCCATCGGAGAAAGCATTGTAATTAAGATTCCTTTAATTTCCATTTTATTAAATTTTACTGTTATTAATTGATTTTATTCTTGTGCATCTGATAAGTCTTCAGATGCATTTCCATCATTTTCATCCTCATTTTCAGTTTCTACTTTGTCTTTAGGTTCGTATTTATTTCTTACTCTTGAAAAGGCAATCAATAAATGCTTGGCACTTTCCAAAGAAATAGCTCCGGTAGATGCCTCAGTCATAAATAATTCAGCCTCTGCGGGAGCATCTAATCCTGATGCTCGTCCAGCTCTTGTAATAGCTGAGAAAATTAAAGCAGCTCCATCTCTAGCAGAAAAAATAGCACTTTCGATTTCAATCAGATTTTTTGCTTTTTGGTCTCTGACCTTATTGTCTCGGTCTGGTGATTTTTCTTCAACTGATATATCTGCAACTTTATATGCAGCATAATTCAGCCATTTTCCTAATTCTCGGGCAGACTTGACTACCTCAGTCGTTATTTTTTCCATATTTATAAAGTATTTGTTTAATAAAATTTCAAATTGATAAGGATATTCCGCTCTGAAAGCAAGAAAATCTTTAAAAGTCGGTACGGTAAAAACTTGTAAAAATCGAGCAGTAAATAAATCGAACTTCTGATATTCAATCCTATTCCCTGAATTTCTTCTCCCCTGATTGTATAAAACCGTATAGTAAACCGAATCTACTATTGAACCCAATTTGTTTTCTTTGGCTAGTTCAATTATAAAATGATTGTATTTAAAAACATCAAAAATATTTGTCCCCACCATATAAATTGGCACTTCCTTCAAAGTATCAAGCACTCCCTTTGTCCATTTAATATCTTCAGCTTCCTTAGCCCATGATCCCAATGCTCCTAACAATGCTATCGCACCTAAACTACTACTTCTTGGAGCATGTGGAAAATTCCCATTATAGATTCTTGGTCTTTGAGGTTTATTATCTTTATCGGTTATAAATCCTTTATAGAGTTCATGAGTAGAAGATGTTTTTACACGTTCAAATAAGTTAATAAAATCAATTAAATTTTCAATAGAAAGATCGGGGATAATAGCTACGTTCTCACTATTAACCTTACCTTTTGAAAAAGATTTAAACGCTAAACATGGTTTCTTCTCAGATACAGTAGTTATAAAAGAAAAACCTGCCTCTTGAATTGAGGTTTTAGGTTTTCCTCTTCCTATTGCACTTTCACCAAATCGAGAAAATTCTCCAGAAACTGGCGAAATTCCTCTTGTTATATCAATATTTAAATCCTTTTCTTTAAGAAGCTCTGTTATTAATTTTTTAGAAGAAGAAAAGACATCTTTTGCACTTTTATCAGTTGTTAAAACATTCGGGGCTAGATAAATTCCAATGTTTGGATTGCCTTTTTCTTCATCACAAAATATAAATGTTACTTCCTTTTTATCAGTAATATTGCCTATAGGTTTTAACCTAAAATGATTCATTGAGTTCTTTATTTCTCCAACAATCTGTTTGTTATTTATATCATTGGTTTTGGAAAGATTATTTTCTCTAAGAACCAAAGCTATACCGTACTTAATAAAGGGGTGTTTTATTTCTTTCATATTTCTTCCAATTTAAGTTCAACCCAACCTTCACTATTACCTAAATACGCAGTTGAGCAATTTTCTAATGCCAATACTAATTTTTCAAATAAACGACCATCAATTTTTAATTGAATTTGAATGTTTGCTCCCAGGTAATCTATGTACTCTCTTATAGTTGGAGAGGTATAATACATCAGGTATGCTTTTTTGTTTTTCTTCAAAAAACATTAGAAGGCCTTTTATTTTCTTTAAGTTCTGTAATTTTCTATTTGTCTATTTTAGAATCTAAACTCTTGATTTCTTTTTTAATACTTTCTTGACGGTTTTCCTCTTCCTTTATCCAGCCTTTTTGTCTTAATCTATTGTAATCAATGTTTGGTGTTCCTTTGGGGTGAACATCTGCATCCATTCTACTAAAGACCTTTTCCATAAATCGTTATAATTGATAGTCTCAGATTTAAAAATCATTCCAATTTCGAAAAAGTCAAATAATAACGGCTGGTAGCTGAATTTGATTTTCCAATTCCATATTTTTTATTCTTCAATCTCTTCTTATGAAAATCTATTAAGTCTTTAGATATTTCATCTCGATCCTTTTTGTCAAAGTGCCAGCCTAAAATATTTTCAAATAATCCACAAAGCTTAATTTTATCAGGTATATCTTCCGCCTTATAATAGGTACCAGGGATTTCTGAAACCATTGATAATGGCGCAAGGGGCTGAATAGTAAGCTTAGCTACTTTATTTATATTCGATTGTGTTTGTAGTATTTCTATATTCATTTTTTCAAGTTATTCATTCTTATTAAAATTATATTTTTCTTTAAAGAAATTCCCATAATATTTTTTCCACTCCTCACATCATCCCATCACCAAATCACCCCATCACCGATAATCTTCTATCACCACTTCTCACTTCTCTCACCCTCTCACCCTCTCACTTCCCTTTTTCAGCTTTCTCACCCACAAACCTACACCCGCCAGCGGTCAGATACTGTCCTCATTTCAGAAAATTTTTTATTCGCTTTTCCAGGTATTTTTTGAAGTTGACAGGCTTGATAATTTCGATTTCATCCAACAATCCGAGCACGAAGCGCCCCACGCCATGATAATCCGCAACGGGAAATTTTACCCGGTAGCGCCTGTTTTCTTTTTTAATAAAATCAGCCGCGGACGGATATTCTTCGATCAATAAATTATAAGCTCTCAAAGAAAGAAGTAACTCCACATTCGTATGCGGCTTTACCGCCGACACCCGAAAAACATCGGTAAACGGTTTCTGGTGTTCTTTTTCAAACCGCCATCGCGACGGCAGGATTTCCACCGCCTGCATCCTCGCAATTTTAAATTGTTTGCAGGCATTGGTTTTTATATCGTAGCACCAGATCCCACGATAGTCGGGCATAAAGTCAAACACTTCCACCGTTCGATCTTCGATGCTGTTGCTGTTGGAGGAACGGTACGCGATCAGCGACACCTGCTTCTTCTGTTCCAGCGCTTCCCTGATGGCGCGCACTTTTGTCAGGTCGTCTTTCTGTCTCAATCGGTCGAGAGCTTTCAGGTCATAAAAAGTATTCAACTTCCGAACCAGCCTTTCTTTAACCGGAGAATCGCCTTCTATCAGGGACAGGGTTTCATACAGGATGGCGACTTCCTCTTCCGAAAAATGCAATAAGTTTTTCAGGTTTCTATTGGCAGGTTTATCAGTCCATAAACGACACCCACCTTCGCGATCTAACAAAAAACGGAAGATTCAATAAGCTCCAGGTCGCGGCGGATGTTTCTGGCCGACATTCCCAGCCGCTCTTCAAGCTCTGCCATCATATACCTCCTGCTACCAGAAAGCATTATCAACAACCGCAATATGCGTTTCGGACGTATCTCTCCCATAAATGGTATTTGAATCACCTTTTTCTCATCTTCTCACCCTCTCACTACATCACTCTCTCACCCTCTCTCACCCTCTCACCCTCTCTCATTTTCTTCTCACCACCCTCTCACTTCCCCCCACCTCCGGCATCCTCAGTCACACAAACCTACATCTGCTAACGGTCAAATTTTGTCCTCTTTATAAAAAACCTGGTATTTGTGCCGAAAAGCATTTTCTGAACCTGACGTTCAAATGATCCGACTCCATATTCCTCTCAATATCCCATTCCTATTACCCAAAGTGGAATTTTCGCAATGGAGTAATCCTGCTCGTCCACTACTACAAAACTGTAAGGGGTTCCCCTGATTTGTTTATTGTTTTTTTTCTTCCCGCCAATCTCAAAAACATATTTGTCATCTACCATAAAATCACCTTGTGTGGGCAGACTTATTTTATGATTAACGGCTAACTGTGATGCAAAAAATGTTTCCCTCAGATTACCTTTATCCGCCGCATTGGCAGCTAATACATAAGCCAGGTTTGTATTGTTCAAAAATATTTTTTCCGGTTTTTGTAATATGCTTACACTAATTCCCGCGGGATAAACCAACCGTATTAATTGGGCATCTTCCAAAAAATGCAGATAGCCGGTTATGGTATTTCTGTGAATACCGCTTTTTCTTGCCAGTTCGGTTATATTGGGTTTGAAAGGTACGTTGGCTGAAAGGATGTATAATAACTGCAATAATTAGAAAAAATATAATGATATTATCTCCAACAGGCAGCGTTACCCATATTTCAAAAGATGATTTATCTGTGCCTTCAGGTACTTTTTGAAGCCGGCAGGCTTTTGTATCTATGCCTCGTAATGGATGCTTCTCCTGATTTCCGCATACCCCATTCCCATACTATTATATATACCTACGCCCGCATCCAGCAGCAGGGCTATAAATCGTTTCTCGGCTGTTACCCTCAGGGAAAAATGAGTCCAGCCCCTTATTTTCGTTTCTTCGGGGGTAAAAGCCTTTACCGTAATCAGTCGCGACCTGGGCTTATCCCCGGCTGATGGTACTTCGGCAACCAGTAATGCATTTTGAGCGGTGATATCATCAAATACCGCCCGTAACTTGGAACGCCAGTTGTAAATAATACTCTCTAAAAAGCGATGATCACCGGGTTGCAGAAATTCATAATTTCCTTTTTCATTCCGCAGTCCGGCAACCACCGGAGATCCGGGCGATAGCATCACCGAAATCACTTCATTTTCCGCAAAACCGGCTAAAGGATCCGTAAGGGCAAGCACCGTTTGTATCTGAAGCCGAACGCTGCTTTTTTTATCGGCAATTTCTATCTGCCGGTTCAGGAACAATCCCCTGATAAAATGCGTTGCCGCGTCAGGCATATAAAAGCCGGTCTGCAGTTCGGCTTGTTTCCCGGTTATATACAAACGGTCTTCCCGGATACGGAAAGGCGTTCTGAGGTCTGAAAAACAAAACAGTTTGAACTTCTTGAGTGATCCCGGATGATGATATCCTCTTTCATGTAAAAAATGAGCATAGTCCGCGTCTGCCCCGGCGATGATCCGGTAAATAGCAGCCGAGAGGGGGTATTGATAATTTACAGGCAATACCAATGCCGATGGATCGGGTATAAGACTAAGATTGAAACGCATGGTGTTTTGAATGAGCTACAATTTAACCAAAATTGCTTCACTCTCCCCTGGAAAAACATATCCCCTATTTTTGCTCCCCCCGCAATGCGGAAAGATGCATTTTATAGCGTACGCTTACCTTTATGGTTAATTGTAGCCTTTTCATCATCCTCCGTATCTACAAAATTACCGGAGATGGTATGCCCGTTAATGGTGGCGATAACAACATCCACCCCCTGCCCGAGACGGTTAGGGTCAACTATATCGTTGCCTGACACAGGTCCTTTACCATAAGTAAATTCTTCGGGAAATCCATCTTCTGCGGCAATAGCCTGCCATGTTCCCCCTCCGCTTTTTCTTGCAATCAGGAAGTTATAGGTTCCTTTTTCCGTCCAGTCGCCGGAAATAGTGTAGGTACCTTCATAACATTCCAGCAAAGTATCCGAAGTTTCCTTTGCCACAATAAAAACAGCGTCGGGATGCCCGGGTATGTTAGCGGATACGATTGTTGGGTTGGCGCCTTTCTTATCCACACGGAAACGTATAGTTACAGGATTGGCGTTCAATGTCCCGGTGAAAGATGCTTCAAAATCGGCGCTTGGGTCCAGGTCAGTAACGTCACAAGCCAGGGTTACCACATTGCCGTCAATCACCATAGTGCCGGTAATGGTATGGGTTGTATTTTGAATATCGAAAATCAGGGTGCCCGAGGAGCCGATCAGCACTCCTTTATAGATTCCTTTGCTGACCGTATTATTCGCTGCAACTGCTACAGGTGCTGACGAACAGGAAGTACAGGTATAATCGTCATCGTTGTCTTTACTCTCTTTACTACAGGAGAAGCTGACGACTACAGCCAGTAAAACCGGGATTATTTTTAATGTAAACAGGTTTATTTTTTGCATGATCTGTTGTTTTTGTTAGAAGTTATTTTGATTTTCTACTTCCAAACTTTGGTGGGTGATTCACCGGTAATCATATCGCTTTCACTCAACCGCAGGTAAGAAATTTACAAATTATCGTAAGTCTGCCTCATCTGTGTTTCAGCCGCTTTGTTACGACCTTGCTACTACCCGACAGTGCATAACATGATATATTGAAGACTATATCGCATAAACCATGAAAAGGTGAACAAAAGAATGAACGATTTTTAAATCATACCCCGGTTGGCGCCTCACCGCATCCGTCAACTCAGGCAGAGTTTACTGAATTTTGGCAGCTTTATGAACGAATTAAAAGAATAGCACCGCGCTATTCCTTTACGATAACGGCTCCGGAGGCGGGGCGCCGCTGCTTGCAGGTTTTGAACCGGTTACAGGAAGCGGGATGAATGCTTTATTATCATTAGGCGGCAGGATAATCCTTCCCTGTTTCCAGTCTTCTTTGGCCTGCTCAATCCGCTCCCGCCGCGAGGAAACGAAATTCCACCAGATAAAACGTTCTCCCAGGGGTTCTCCGCCTAACAACATGATGGTAGCCGGTTCCCTGGCCAACAAAACGGGCTGTTCTTCCTTCGCAAATACCAGCATTTGTCCTGTTGTGTAAGATATTCCCCCAACCTCCAGCCTGCCCCTGGCAATATATACCGCCCTTTCGGCGTGCTCTTTCGGCAGATCCAGCGTTGCCCCCGCGTCCAGGTTCACATGCAGGTAAAACAGGGGAGAATGGATCTTCACATCATTTTTCAATCCATAGGCATTGCCCGCAATGAGCCGCATCCATACCCCCTTGTCCGTATAGACCGATAATTGTTCGGGTTGATAATTATGGAATTCCGGCGCCGCTTCTTCCGCTTTCTCCGGCAAAGCCACCCAGGTCTGCAACATCTCAAGAACGCCTCCGGCCAATGCTTCCGGATCTTCAAAACGTTCCGAATGGGCTATGCCTCTTCCGGCGGTCATCCAGTTCACTTCTCCGGGACGGATCACCTGTTCCACACCCAAACTGTCGCGGTGCGTAACGCTCCCTCCAAACAAATAAGTAACCGTGGATAAGCCAATATGCGGATGGGGTAAAACATCCATAGCCGAAAGGGATGCCGGCTTGCGGTTTACGGGGCCCGCATGATCCATAAAGATAAACGGCCCCACCATCCGGCGCAAACGGAAGGGAAGTATCCTTCGCACACTCAAACCCGTACTCAGCGAGGCCTCCCTCGCTTCAATTATCAGTTGCGGCATAAAATCATATTAAATGTAAAAAATCAATACCGCGTGGTCAGCGCCAGCCCGCGAAAGTCTTTCAGCTTCTCCTCCGGAAGGAAAACACAATCACCACCGGATCGAAAATTGATCTCGATCATTTCATCAATAATATCATCTATTACATCTTCTTTGCCTGCAATGGAGCCCTGCACCAGTTCCACCGTATTATTCACCAAACGGGCAGGCTGAAAATAACCTTCCTGTACAAACAGGGTTTGCCCGCGGCCCTGGTTCACTGCATTCCATACCTCGCTGAAATCCGTTACTACTTTTCCGGAATCAACGGCTTTCTCCAATTCCCGCACCTGATCCTTCAATTTTTCTTTGCGGCTCTGAAGCACCACCGGCCAGGCGGCGCTTACGATATGATGGGCTTTCTCCGCCATGCGGTTGCCGCCCATATTACCAATGATCACTTCTTTTTGATCGGCCACTTTCAGGTACTGATGATAGTTGGAATCCTCCGTACAAATCAACACCTTCTGCGGATTTTCCTTTATGGTATTTAACAACTGTTTGTCCACGATATTAAAGAACTCCTGTTGCAGGCTGGTTAGCCGGTTGGCGATAGCCGCTTCGGCCTTTTGAGAGGGATAGAGCGAAGTGTTTTCCACGGGGAAACCATCTTCTATTTCCCTGACTACCTTATCATTAAAGGCCTCAATCAACCTTGCTTTATCGCGACTTAATACCAGCACATAATATTTTTTTTCTTTTAACAAAGTCCTGATAAGATCGCGGGTGGCAAAGGTTTGATCAATTATCACCCGATCCGTTACCGGCAATGGCAATCTGGCATACTCAGCAATATCTTTATTAACAAATAAAACGAGGCTTTCCAAATTATAACGGTGATTGATCTCCCGGGACAAGCTGTCTAATTTTTCGGCTATCCGTTTTGCATCCTCGGCCTTACATTCGGCTTGTAACCGTTTGACGGCTTCTTTAACCAGGTTTTTCAACAACAGGGAATCCTTTTCATTATCGGGAATCGTTCGATGCGTATTGAGAAGAATAGTTACACAACAATCGGCTTTGATGTCTTTAACGCGTTTCAAAATGTCATTCATGTTTGGCAATTTTACTTCAACAATATAAGTATCGGGTGGAATTTACGCCTTTATTTCCATTCGGGAAATATCCGGTTAAGATTGTCTTTGTATCAGAAACGAAGCCAGTTGCCGCAAAGGAGTTTTCCGGCTGCCGGTAACCGCAATACTTTCCAGGCGCTGCAGGGCGAGGCTGAGATACCGGTCTTTTAAATCCCTTACCCATTGGTCGGCTTTGCAATCGGTATAAATCTGCAGCACCCGGTTTATTTTATCAGGCGTATCTTCTTTCATTAAATCCAACAACTCTTTTTTCTGTGCAGGCGTTGCCACTTTGGAAACCTGTATGGTCAGAAAGGTTTTTTTATTTGCCATTATATCGCCGCCCGGTTGCTTCCCGAATTTTTCAGGATCGCCAAAGGCATCCAGGTAATCATCCTGTAGCTGAAATGCTATCCCCAGGTTTTTTCCGAAAGCATACAAATGCTCCTGGTTGCCGGTTCCGCTCCCTCCTATGATCGCTCCCATCTGCAGGCTGGCAGCAAGCAATACCGAAGTTTTCAATGTGATCATATGCAGGTATTCCTCAAAAGAAACTTCGGCCCGGCTTTCAAAATCCATATCCAATTGTTGTCCTTCGCATACTTCCCGCGCCGTGGTATTGAACAGGCGCATGATCTGCGGCAGGTGCGCCATGCCTATTCTGCCCAGGTATTCATAGGCTCTCACGATCATCACATCGCCCGCTAAAAGCGCCGTAGGTTCACTGTATTTAACATGTACGGTGGGCTTACCCCGTCTCAGCGGCGCCTTGTCCATGATATCATCGTGTATCAGGGTAAAATTATGAAACAATTCCACGGCGTTGGCCGCATGCCAGGCATCGGGCTGTATTACGTCAAACAATTCATTCCCCATCAAACACATCACCGGCCGAACCCGCTTTCCTCCCATAGATAAAAAATATTCCGCCGGATGGTAAAGCGAACCCGGCGCCTCCGGAAAATGCCTGGTATTGAATTTGTCAGAAAACTGCTTGGCTAATTGGTCAAATGAAAACATAATATCCTTTAAAATCCGAAAACTTGATTCAGGAACCGTGACAGGGAACTGAAACAGGAAGCCAATGATCCATCAATATTTTACCCTTTTTTCTTTTTCTTTTTTCCCTTGTCTCTGGGAGAAATTGTTTTTTTTACATCCATTTTCCCGTTTCCATTTTCATCCGGTTTCATTACCCATTCATAATCCAGCTCCCGTTTACCCAGGTTGGCGGCTATTACCTTTATCCATATTTTATCCCCGATCCTGAAAGTTCTGCCGCTTCTCCCGCCGGTGAGGCAATACTCGGCTTCCACTAACCGGAAATCATCATAATCCAACAAACTTTGAATGCTCACCATTCCTTCACATTTATGCAGCAGGGTCTCCACCCAAAAGCCGAAATGTGATACCCCGCTGATCACTCCCTCAAATTCTTCCCCTAAAAACTGCTGCATATACTCCACCTGTTTGTACTTATTGGCGGCTCTTTCAGCCTCCATCGCCGATCTTTCCTGCTCACTGCAATGCTGGCATTTCTCCTCCATTTTTTTATCTGCTTTCGAATGTCCTTCAAGGATGTTTTGCATCATACGATGCACCATAATATCGGGATATCGGCGTATGGGAGAAGTAAAATGACAGTAATCTTCAAAGCCCAAACCATAATGCCCGATATTATCGGTTGTGTAAGTGGCTTTCGCCATAGTACGAATGCCCAGTTGCTCCAGTACATGCTGCTCCGGTTTCCCTTTCACGGCTTCAAGCATTTTATTAAATGAAGCGGCTATGCCCGCCGGGGTTTTGGTATCAAAGCGATAACCGAACTTTTTCGCAAATTCCACAAATGGCAGCAACTTTTCTTCTTCCGGCGTGTCGTGTACCCTGTAAGGAAAAGGCAACGGCTCTTTGTTGATTTTTATTTGAGCTGCTTTTTCAGCGACCGTACGGTTGGCCAGCAACATCAACTCTTCAATCAGTTGGTGCGCTTCTTTACTTTCCTTTATTTCTATACCTACCGGTTTTCCTTTTTCATCCAACCTGAACCGCACCTCCTGTGAAGAAAAATTGATAGCGCCGTTATTGAACCGCTGCCTGCGAAACAGTTGTGCTATACTATTCAACAAAAGCAAGGTTTCTTTATTTACATCCTCGCCACCTTCAATCACCTGCTGCACCTCGTTATAGGTATAACGCCGATCCGAATGAATAACCGTTCGCCCGATCCATTTATTTTTGATCACTCCTTTTGCCGTCATCTCAAAAATAGCCGAGAAAGTGAGCTTATCTTCATTTGGACGAAGGCTGCACAATACGTTGGAAATATGTTCGGGCAACATCGGCAACACCCGGTCGGGCAGATACACGGAAGTGGCGCGCTGGTATGCATTTTCATCCAACACCATACCGGGTTCTACATAATAGCTGACGTCGGCAATATGTACACCTACTTCATATAGTCCGTTTTTAACCTGCCTGAAACTGATCGCATCATCAAAATCTTTTGCATCCTCGGGGTCAATCGTAAAAGTGAGGACGTTCCGGCAGTCTCTTCTTTTTTTGATCTCCCCGGCTGCTATAATATCGGGTAAACGGGCGGCTTCTTCGAGGGCGTCATCGTCAAATTCCAGTTGAAAACCCGCGTCCACCAGGATCTGCTTCATCGCCATATCATTTTCATCGGCGGCATCCAAAATGCTCACCACTTCCCCTGTCGGACTCCTGGCATTTTTTTCCCATGACAGCATCCGCACCACCACCCGTTCGCCGGTCTGTGCATCTTTACACTTTTCCAGCGGCACATACATATCGGGCGTTCCTTTGGCTTTGTCGGGAATAAAAAAAGCAAATTCGGCGCTTTTTTCCAGGTGTCCGACAAACTCGGTTTGTTTTCTCTCAATCACTTCCGTTATTTCGCCTTCCATCTTTTCCGTGCGCGGATTGAATCGGGTAACGTTTACCTTCACCCGGTCGCCATGCAGGGCATGATTAAAATATTGAGGTCGTACAAAAATATCTTTTTCATGCTCTTCAATCATTACGTAACCGATACCCGAACGGGTTACGTCCAAAACGCCTTCATAAACAGGCGTCCGGGATCCGGATCTCGTTTTCCGGCTTTTCTTTTGTTTCATCCGTAGATTTTTAGTTTTTATTTTTTACCGGATACCATGTACTTTTATACTCTCTGCCGTATCTGAAAAAACAATGCATTGTGTTTTATTACTGCCATTAAGATATTGTTTTAAAACTTTCAATGAAATTTTTGATCAGATAATCAAACTGTCGTGATTCGTTGAACAGGAAATATGTTTCAATCGGTTGTACATACATCGGCATATCTTTCAGCTCATCGGCAAATTTCACCAATCTCACCGCGTCTTTCTCGGTAACAAGTATTATTTTCTCGGCTCCTTTTATTTTTGCAAATTTCTTTTTGATTTCCCTCAGATCATCAATGGTAAAAATATAATGATCGCGGTAATAAATGGTTTCAAAATGCGCACAGTCTTTCCGCAAATGCTCCTTCAACGGCTCAGGATTGGCTATGCCACAAACCAACAACACTTCGGTTTTTTTCCGCACCGGTTTGATATTTTTCGATAATATATGATAAGGCATTCCATAACGAACCCCGGTAAAGAAAATATGCTGCCCGGCAAGCGGTTTTATTTTTGCTATTATGGCTTCTTTTTCGGCCCTGCTCAGGTGCTCAACACATTTGGTAACCACCATCATATCCGCTCTTTTATAGCTGCTCCTGCTGTCGCGCAGCCTGCCGGTAGGGAAAAAAAAATCTCCTGTAAAAAGATGGTTATAATCGGTAAGCAGGATATTCAATCCCGCTTTTACCGCGCGATGCTGCATGGCGTCGTCAAGAATGATCACTTCCGTGTCGGGGCGGTCGAACAACAATTGCGGAATGGCGATGGCTCTCTCCTCTCCCACCGCAACCGTGATCTCCGGAAACTTAAGATGAAACTGCATCGGCTCATCGCCTATATCCAACGCCGTGGCTTTGGTGCCGGCAATGGCGTAACCACGGGTTTTTCGTTTGTATCCCCTGCTTAGCGTGGCTGTTTTATAATGCGGCATCAGTAACTTCACCAAATATTCCACCATAGGTGATTTGCCGGTGCCGCCAACGGAAAGATTGCCAATGCATATAATAGGAAAATTAAATTCCACCGGCTGAAAAATCTCATTATCATAAAGATAATTCCTTATCCTGATCACAATCCCGTACAACACAGCAACGGGAAACAACAATATCCGCAGTATTTTCAACCAGAACGAATTAAAATTCATAAACCTTTTGTGGCGTGATACAATACGTTAACGGGACGTCCGTTTCGTTGCTGTCCTCAATTTCCGGCTCCGCCTCAAAAAACGACAGGCCGGCTATGATCACATCTTCCCGGCATTGGGCAAGGAACCGGTCATAAAATCCTTTACCATATCCCACCCGGTTGCCCTTTATGTCAAAAGCCAATAAAGGGGTCAGCACCATATCTATATCTTCAGGCGCTACCAACGGGCCGTTTTCGGGCTCCAGAATATGGGAACTGCCGGGCACCAGCACCGTGTTTTCATCATATATAAAATGGCGCATGGTACCATTTGCCAGGTTTGTTTTGGGAACGACTACCTGTAGCCCCGGATTCGAAAATTTTAAATATTCCATCAACGGCAAAGTATTCACTTCTTTTTGTACTTCCATAGGCAGGTAGGTATGAAGATAGTGCAGATAAGGTAACGGCAGCTGTTGAAACCGGATCAGGATAAGATCCTGCATCTTCCCCATCTCTGCGGCAGCAAGATCTTCCCTTTTTTGTTTATATAAGTTACGGAGCTCCTGTTTGGTCATGCTGTTTTTACGAATATAGAAAAAACCGTGGTACCGTAATGGCGCATCGCTTTAAAATATGGAAAATGTTCATAATTGTTTCTCGGGGTATGCTCCAACACGAACCAGCCGTTGCCGCGCACCAGGTCATGCTCAAATAACATCGCGGGCAACTCATCAATATTACGGAGCGCGTAGGGCGGCCCGGCAAAAACAAAATCAAACTGTTCGTTAGTTTGCCGGATAAAGTTGAAAACATCCGCCTGCACCACCACTATCTTCTGAAACCCCAGCGTTATCGTATTCTTTTTTATATAGGCCGCCATTTTAGCGTCTTTCTCCACTACGGTCAACTCCGCCGCGCCTCTCGATGCCAACTCATAGCTGATACTTCCGGTTCCGCCAAAAAGGTCAAGGGTTTTGAGACTGCCGATATCAAGATTATTCTCAAGGATATTAAAGAGCCCTTCTTTAGCTATATCGGTTGTAGGCCGGGTGTAAGGCATTTTTGCCGGGGGGATAAACTTTCTTCCCCCCGCCGTTCCGCCTATTATTCGCATAAGGCAATATTGAATAAGGAGGTGAAAAAATGGGCGGGGTATTCATTAAAATCCTCTTTATAATTGAGTTCAGCCGGCCGGGGATCTAATTCCACATGCAGGAAATATTTTTGAAGCGCGGCATATACAGCAGAATGATCGTCCATCAGCCCGGAGATGCGCAACACGATCTGCTCGCAATTGGATTGAAACTGGAGGCATACATTGAGAACATGATACACCACATCTTCAGCCGTTTCATACTCAAAAGTCTGCATGATCTGCAAATCGCCATTACGAAACAATCCAAACAGCAGTTTGTTGGGAAAGAAGATCAGCAGCGCTTCATCGCCTTCGGGCATTTTGTGCGACTGTACCTGGCGCTTGCGCTTTAACATGACGGTATAGGCATGAAAGAAATGCCCTTTAGGAAAATGAGCGCCCAGCAACTCGTGTATGGGCGCCGGCACCCGGTAAACATTGTATAAATTCCAGTCTGCCACGTGATCTGTCAATACCTCCCCTTTGTTAAGATCGCCATAAATGAGATCCAGGGAAGATTTGTTCAGGCTTTCATCATACATCTCTTCTGGAACCAATATGCTCTCGGGGAAATAATATACTACAATTACCCGGTTGTAGGAACGGGCGAGCCATTCATTGTGATATACCAGCTCTTTGCAATGGTTAACGGCATTGTATTTATCCAGATTAACATACTGCAACGCAATGAATTCCCGCCGCTCGTTGTTTAAAATGCCAAAAAGAAGGTGGTCTGCCGCTACTTCAACGTATAAATTACACTGCGCCGCGTCTTCCATCTCCGTTAACGGCACCTGTATCTGGTATGCAACATTCACACTCATGGTTTATAGCCACAATAATAATACATTTAGACTATATTTCTTTGTTTTCCGCTTTGCGACACTATTCTTACCTGCAAAAATCGTAGCTTTGCCGGTAGCTTAAAAGAATTTAGTATGATCACAGTTTCTGCTTCCGCAAAAGAATATCTTACCCGTCTGATGGCAGATGAAAAGAGGGAAGAGGATACTTTTGTAAGGGTGGGTGTAAAAGGCGGAGGCTGCTCCGGTCTTGAATACAACCTTCACTTTGACGTGGAGCGAAAGGCGGGTGATGAATTGTACGAAGACAAAGGCATTAAGATCGTGGTGGACATGAAAAGCCTCCTCTACCTGTATGGAACGGAGTTGGATTATTCGGGTGGCTTGAACGGGAAGGGACTATTTTTCAAAAATCCCAACGCCAGCAGAACCTGTAGCTGCGGCGACAGCTTCTCGGTATAGTTTTTTTACTTTTTCGGGATTATAACAATTAATTAAATTATGGCTAAGAATAGTGCGGAAATCATAGAAGAATACAGTGATAAAGAGTATGAATACGGCTTCGTTACCGATATTGAGATGGATGTGGTTCCCAAAGGACTGAATGAAGATACCATCCATTTGATATCCGCTAAAAAGAATGAGCCTCAATGGCTGCTCGAATGGCGTTTAAAAGCGTACCAGTCGTTTTTAAAACAGCCTGAGCCACACTGGCAGAATTTTGAACTCCCTAAGATTGATTTCCAGGATATCTCCTATTATGCAGCACCCCGGCAAAAGGAGAAGCTGAAAGATATGGACGAGGTGGATCCGGAACTGATCGCCACTTTTGAAAAACTTGGAATTCCGTTATCAGAGCAAAAGGTTCTGGCAGGAGTGGCGGTTGACGCGGTTTTTGACAGTGTTTCGGTGGCTACCACTTTCCAGAAAACCCTGAAAGAACACGGCATCATCTTCTCTTCCGTGAGCAAGGCGGTGCAGGAATACCCCGAACTGGTGCAAAAATACCTGGGTTCCGTGGTACCTTATTCGGATAATATGTTTGCTGCCCTGAACGGCGCTGTTTTTTCCGATGGGTCTTTCGTGTATATTCCTAAAGGCGTTCGCTGCCCGATGGAATTATCCACCTACTTCCGGATCAATGCCGGGAATACCGGGCAGTTTGAACGTACCCTCATTATTGCAGATGAGGGCAGCTATGTGAGTTACCTGGAGGGGTGTACCGCTCCCAAACGGGATGAAAACCAGATGCACGCCGCCGTGGTGGAACTGATTGCCCATGAAAATGCGGAAATCAAGTACAGTACGGTGCAGAACTGGTTCCCGGGAAACAAAGACGGCACCGGCGGGATCTATAATTTTGTAACCAAACGCGGCATCTGTAAAGGCAACAACGCTAAAATTTCCTGGACCCAGGTAGAAACCGGCTCGGCCATTACCTGGAAATACCCCAGCGTGATCTTACAAGGGGACAACTCCACCGGGGAATTTTATTCGGTGGCCGTAACCAAAAACAAACAGATAGCGGACACCGGCACCAAAATGATCCACATGGGAAAAAATACCAAAAGCCGGATCATATCAAAAGGGATTTCAGCCGGAGAAGGTCAAAACAGCTATCGCGGACAGGTGAAAGTAGGTACCAAAGCTGAAAATGCGAGGAATTTCACCCAGTGCGATTCCCTGCTGATCGGAGATCGCTGCGGCGCGCATACTTTTCCCTATATAGAATCCAAAAACAGGTCCGCCACTATTGAACACGAAGCCACCACGTCAAAGATCGGGGAAGACCAGATCTTTTACCTGAACCAGCGGGGCATTGACACGGAAAAAGCGGTGGCGCTTATTGTGAACGGCTATGCCAAAGAAGTGCTGAACCATTTACCGATGGAATTTGCCGTGGAAGCGCAGAAACTGCTGTCCATCACGCTGGAAGGCAGTGTCGGATAAAACCATATACAACAATCACTAAAATCAGAAACCCAGTAATAAATCATGTTAAATATAAAAAATCTACAGGCAAAGGTTGAGGATAAGCAGATATTAAAAGGCATTGACCTGCAGGTAAACGCCGGTGAGATACACGCGATTATGGGACCCAACGGCTCCGGCAAAAGTTCCCTGGCATCAGTGCTCACAGGCAGGGAAAACTTTGAAGTTACCGGTGGGGAAGTATCATTCGACGGCAAAAACCTGCTTGAAATGTCGCCCGAAGACCGGGCCCGGGAGGGACTGTTTCTTGCCTTTCAATACCCGGTGGAAGTACCCGGGGTCTCCAATATTAATTTTCTTCGCACCGCACTGAACGAAATAAGGGCTTACCACAATGAGCCGCCAATGGAAGCCAAAGAATTTTTACGGTTAACCAAGGAAAAACAAAAGTTGGTGGAGTTCGACGCCAGGCTTACCAACCGTTCGCTGAACGAAGGTTTTTCGGGGGGGGAGAAAAAGAGAAATGAGATCTTTCAATTGGCTATGCTGAACCCGAAGCTGGCCATCCTCGATGAAACCGATTCCGGGCTGGATATTGACGCGTTGCGCGTGGTATCCAGCGGTGTAAACAAACTGCGCTCCGACAAGAATGCCTTTATTGTAATTACACACTATCAGCGCCTGCTGGAATACATTGTACCCGATTTTGTACACGTGCTGTACAATGGCAGAATCGTTAAATCCGGTACGAAAGAACTGGCGCTGGAACTAGAAGAAAAAGGATACGACTGGATTAAAGAACCGGCCGCCACGGCTTCTGTTTGATTATAACGAATTTTTGAAATGATTACTACTACAACACTATACGACCGGTTTATTGATCTGTATAAAGAAAACGAAACAAGCCGTGAAGAAGGGTGGTTGAAAAACCTGCGCGACACTGCTTTTGAGGCATTTGCCACGGAGGGGTTTCCCCACATTAAGATGGAAGACTGGAGATTTACGAATGTTACTCCATTCTTAAAAGAAAATTATCACCTGCAACCCCGCCGGGCTGCATCCTTACACGGGCGGCATAATGCAGCACAGATCCCATCGCTGGACGCTTATGAAGTGGTATTAAAAAACGGGATGCTGAATGAAGACATCGCTATTCCCGGGGTGAAAATCTCCCCGCTCCGCACCGCGCTGCAAAACAGCAATTTCCAGCACTACCTGGGTAAATATATTCCCATCCATAAACATCCCTTTGCCGCGCTCAATACGGCATTCTTTGAACACGGGATCGTAATAGAGGTTGATAAAAAAGCGATATGTGACAAGCCGGTGCATATTACCCATGTATATAATGCGGAAGAACCGGTTTTTGTGCAACCCAGGATCCTGATCATAGCCCACCCCGGCAGCAAGGTAGAAATTGTGGAGTCGCTGGTGGTGATCGGCGATAAACCTTTGTTCATCAACAGCGTTTCGGAATGTTATATCGGAGAAAATGCCCGGGCAGACCAATACAACCTGCAGATCGCTCCCGTCAATACGCATATTGTTAATTTCAAACAAACCATTCAGCAAAGCAACAGCCTCTATAATAATCACACATACAATCTGCCGGAGGCATCGCTGATCCGCAACAACCTTCATCTCGACCTGAACGGGGTGAATACGGAAAGCCATTTATATGGGTTATACCTTCCCGGCGGCACACAATTAACGGACAATCATACCGTGGTGAACCACCTGTTCCCGAATTGCTTCAGCAATGAACTTTATAAGGGTGTACTGCGTGATTCCTCCAGGGGAGTGTTCAGCGGCAGGATTTATGTACACCAGGATGCCCAGAAAACAAATGCCTTTCAACAAAACAATAACATCCTTTTCAGCGACAACGCCACAATAGATTCAAAGCCTCAACTGGAAATTTTTGCAGACGATGTAAAATGTAGTCACGGTTCCACTGTTGGCAGTCTCAACAAAGAGGCGCTGTTTTATCTCCGGTCGAGAGGCATAGGTGAAGCGGCAGCCAGGAACCTCCTGGTGAGAGCTTTTGCCTTTGATGTGACCGATAAAATACAGATCCCGGCTGTTAAAGATTATATAGAACAGGTGATCATCCATAAAATGGAGGAAACACACCATGAACAGTGAGTTGGCAACCGCCGTCATATTAGACATTGAAAAGATCAGGAAAGACTTTCCTTTACTGCAAACCAAAGTTTACGGGAAACCGCTGGTGTATCTGGATAATGCCGCCACTACTCAAAAACCGTTTATGGTACTGCAGGCGCTGGATGATTATTACGCCCGCTACAACAGTAATGTTCACCGGGGCGTTCACTACCTCAGCCAGCAGGCAACCGAAGCCTATGAAGTGGCCAGAAGGAAAGTAGCCGCTTATATCAATGCCCTCCACGAGCATGAGATCATCTTTACCAAAGGCACCACCAACAGCATTAATCTCGTAGCCTCCTCCTTTGGGAGAAAATTTCTTAAACCCGGCGATGAAGTATTGATATCTGCTATGGAGCACCATTCCAATATTGTACCCTGGCAGATGATCTGCGAAGAAAAGGGCGCCATATTGAAAGTCATCCCTATTAACGACCAGGGGGAACTCCGGATGGAGCGCTTTGATGAATTGCTGACCGATAAAGTAAAAATCGTAGCCGTTACCTACGTTTCCAATAGTTTGGGAACCGTAAATCCGGTGCAGGAGATCATACAAAAAGCGCATGCCGCCGGCATACCCGTTTTGTTAGACTGCGCACAGGCGATTCAGCATATCCCTGTCAATATACAGGAACTGGATGCCGATTTTCTGGCATTTTCCGGACACAAAATATATGGGCCAACCGGGATCGGCGTTTTATACGGCAAAGAAAGATGGCTCGATGAAATGCCTCCCTATGAAGGCGGAGGGGATATGATCAAAAACGTAACTTTTGCCAAGACCACCTATAATGAATTGCCTTTTAAATTCGAAGCTGGTACGCCGGATATTGCGGGCAGTATCGTATTGGGCGTTGCCATAGATTATATACAAAAAACCGGGCTTGCAGCCATCCGCCAAACCGAAGAAGATGTATTGAATTACGCATACAACCGGCTCGCTGCTATCCCCTCTCTCCGATTTATCGGGAACGCCCGGCAACGGTCGGGAGCCATATCCTTCCTGGTGGGAAATATCCATCCTTTTGATATGGGTGAACTTTTGGACAAACAATCTATCGCGGTAAGAACGGGCCATCATTGTACGCAACCGGTTATGGACTTCTTTAAGATCCCCGGTACCGTACGGGCATCTTTCGCCTTTTACAATACCAGGCCGGAAGTGGATGCATTGGTCAAGGGTATTGAAAAAGCAAGACAAATGCTGGATTAAGGCTTTTCCTACGGTTTCTTTCCCAAATTATTTAAAAATCCGGAACTTTACAGAAAGCAGGGAACAGGATAATGACGATTAAAGAACAACAGGACAACATTATTGACGAATTCAGTTTTTTTGACGACTGGACGGAGAAATATGAATATATCATCCAGATGGGAAAAGATCTGCCCCTGATTGATGAACAATACAAAAAGGACGAAAACCTGATCAGGGGATGCCAGAGCAAGGTGTGGCTGCATGCCGATTACCGGGATGGAAAATTATATTTTACAGCCGACAGCGACGCGGTTATTACCAAAGGACTGGTGAGCATGATGGTGAGGGTATTATCCGGGCAGACGCCAAAAGAAATTGCTTCTGCAGAAATTTATTTTATTGATGCCATTGGTCTGAAAAGCCATTTATCGCTTACCCGCTCCAACGGCTTGCTATCCATGCTGAAACAGATGAAAATGTATGGCATGGCGATGAGCGGGAAAATGTGAGAAATGTGGAAATGAATTCGAAAATTTGGCAATTTGAAAATGCAGAAGCGACGACGTAGTTTACGTTGCATCTTTGCAATGCTGCTGACCTGGCGTGAAAGCAACAGGAACATTTCAAATCTTAAATCTCAAATACAAATCATGCTTTACGACGATATTGAAGAAGTACTGACAACCGTATATGATCCGGAAATCCCGGTAAACATTGTGGCCCTCGGATTGGTGTATGAATTAGAAGTAGATGAGCATACCGGGAAAGTAAAAATAATCATGACGCTTACGGCCCCCGGCTGCCCGGTTGGCGGAGAGATTGTTGAAGAAGTACAGGACAAGGTCCGGGCGGTAGAAGGTGTCAACGACGTGTATGTGCATCTCACGTTTGATCCGCCATGGGACAGAGATATGATGTCTGAAGAAGCCAAACTGGAGTTAGGATTTTTATAGTAGCGCTAAGTTAATCCTGGTGATGCGCAACATGCATGGAGAAGTTCGCGGATGACACAGGAAAACACAGATAAATTTCATTCATGAAAAAATGAGGTATCTGTGAGCCTCTTTGGGGTTAACATGACAGTAATATACATCGGGATAAAAATTATTCTCATCAGAAAGACTTATCATTATATAATTATGAGCATACACTTGAGAAAGACAGTTGCCTTATTCTGCGGGCTCGCGTTTTGTTGCCTATCAGCTCCCTATCCGGTGACGGCAGGCAAGAACGACAATGGAAAAGTAACTACGCTAAAGACCGGTCCGGTTATTCCGGCAACCGGTTATTTGTATAACGGAACGGCTTACCCGAAGGACTCCCTGCCCGAACCAGCCCCATCAACAAAAGACGGGAAATGGGAAATCTTATTTGATGGCACAGGAACCGCCCAATGGAGAGGCATTCATAGTGACAGCTTTCCGTCATACGCCTGGGCAGTGGAAGGAGGAAGTTTGTTTGTAAAGAATCAACAGGGTGGTGAAGATATTATAACCCGGGACGCCTATACCAATTTCGACCTGGTATTTGACTTCAAATTAACCACCGGCGCCAACAGCGGGGTAAAATATTCGGTGGAGTACATCAGGAACAACCGTTCGGGAGACCGGGTATGGAATGGACCGGAATACCAGATCATTGACGACTATAATCATCCTGCCGTAAAAGACAATAAAGATCCCGAAGGCTCAACGGCGGCTTTTTATCTCCTGTATGCGCCGCAAAACAAAAAATTACTGCCGGCAGGGCAATGGAATAAAGGAAGAATATTAGTTAAGGGGACCCATGTTGAACACTGGCTGAATGGAATAAAAGTGGTAAGCTACGAAAGGGCGTCCGAAGATTGCCGGGCAAGAATGGCCAAAACCAAGTTCGCCAATTACGACCATTACGGAGAGTTAGTCAGCGGGCATATTATGTTAACCGATCACGACGGCGATAAGGTTGAGTTCAGGGATATCCGGATAAAGCGATTGAAGTAATACAGCGAATGATCTCCCGCAGGTTTCAGGTTATAGATCCTGGGCTATCAGCCAACAGCCTTCAGACACATAGCAAAGACAATGTTAACTCATGGCTGATTGCTCATAGCTCACGGTCAGGCTGTCAACTGACAGCCGATACCAGCAACCTCATCAATTCCTTTGCGTCTTGGCGCCTTGGCGTGCAATTTTTTTCACGCAGAGCCGCAGAGACGCAAAGAGAAAACGGACCAGAAGCTTTAGGGATGCTTCGGTTCTCCTCTGCGCCTCGGCATGCAATTACTCTCACGCTAACGACAAAGACATGTTAGCACATGGCTGATTGCTCACGGCTCAGGCTGTCAACTGACAGCCGATACCAGCAACCTCATCAACTCCTTTGCGTCTTGGCGCCTTGGCGTGCAATTGTTTACATACTCCGCGTGATCTGCGGAATAAAAAGATCCCGGACATTGAATTGCCCGGGGTCTTTTAGGAACGGTTGATCTCAAATCTCTTCTATCCTAATAGCCCAAATTTTGCTTTAGGTTAATGCCTTTCGCGATTTCCCGGTTGGGTATTGGAAAGACATGGTGCACCGAGGGATTAAAATTTCTTGCAGGCCATACTTCTATCACATCGAGAGATGTAATGGTATTCCCCGAAAGATTTACTTTATAACCATGTAACGGCTGGGCATACACGTCTTTCGCATCGCCCCAGCGCACCAGGTCAAGATGACGGTAAACGCCGTGTTCCAATACAAATTCACAACGACGTTCATTTTTTAAATCTGCCTTCGTAGCATTTGTTAACGGGTCCAGTCCTGCCCGCTGCCTCACTTCGTTCAGCGGACCATCCCCATTTTGCCCTTTCCATATCAGCGCTTCTGCCTTCATCAATAATACGTCCGCATAGCGTACGATCGGAATATTAAGATCGGTTGTTCCATTATCGCTATCGGGGTTCACGGTTTTGCCCACAGCATCCGCGTCGCGGAAAGGAGCAAGGTATTTTCCTATGGTTAAAGCCGTTGGGCTCGAAACAGAGGAGGGGTTTACAGCCCACACTATCTGGTTGCCAACAAACTGAACCGTGTCTCCGGGAACAACTATCGAAACTTTTCTTCTCTGATCATTGGGTTCAAAAGCATTCAGCAGTTCGAGGGTAGGTTGAAAATATCCCCAGGTGTTATAGATCCCGAACCCGCCGTTCTGGAAAATAACCCCGGGCAGTTTACAACCATCTATTTCCGTACTGGTAATACTCATTATATATTCCTTGCTCCAGTTGTTCTCTATCTCAAATACTCCCTTATAGGTTGGTACAAGGCTATGCTTCCCCGAATTAATGACCCGGTCCGTATATTCGATCACTTTATCGTAATAAGAGGCATCGTATTGTGCCGCGTATAAAGCGGCGCGGGCCATTAACGACCATGCTGCAGTTTTGTGCATCAATCCCCATTCATTCTCAGGGATTTCATCAAACCAGGGCAACAGGTCAGATGCCTTTTGAAGGTCGGCAATAATCATATCGTAATTCTCCAATACGGACGCGGGGCGAAAAACATCCATCTCGTCAATAGGCGTTTCTTCCGTAACAATGGGAATGCCGCCATTGGGACCATTGTCGCCATACCAGGGAGCCAGCCATAAATAGGAAAACGCACGCATAAAATACGCATGGCCTAATACAAGGTTGCGCACCCTGTCAGACAACTTTGTAGCCGTTGGCGCTGCACGTATGAGATTGTTGGCGTAATTGATCGTTTCATACATACGCGGCCAGTTGTCCCTTGCATCGCGGCCGTTGGAACCATCATCTACAAAGTTTTTAATATTCTGGGCCTCTGCCTGTGTTCTGCCGGTTACAAAATTATCGCTGCAGTTTTCAAACCACATAAATCCACGGCCGGTAGTTCCTTCCCGGTATTCCCAATAAAACAAGGCATACACGGCCTGCATGGCCTGCCCATCGGAAAGATTACTCAGCTCGGCAGGCTGTCCGTATGGCTCCAGCTCAAGAAACTTCTTACAGGAACCAAAACTGATCGCTGCAATCAATAAGACTAATAATATTATTCGCGTTTTCATTTGAATTTCTTTTACAATTTTCAGATAAATCTTAACTCACTTAAAACGATACATTCAATCCCACACTAAACATCTTTGACACCGGGAAACGTCCCCCGTCAATACCCAGGTTGCCAACCTCCGGATCAAACCCGGAATATTTAGTAATTGTAACCAGGTTTTCACCGTTAACATACACCCGCACGAGTGTATTGCTCAAAAAAGACACCCTCGATATCCAGGCTGCCGGTAATGTATAGGATAAGTGGATGTTCTTGATCCGCAAATAGTCTGCCCTGTCTAAGAAATAATCGGATACCTTGGAAAAGTTGCCATTGGGATCTTCTACCACCGCCAGGTTAGGTATATTCGAATTAGGATTATAATTATAAGAATCCAGTACATCGGTACTCATATTCCAGCCTTTTGAACCGGTATAACTCATGGCTTTGATGCCATTGAACACTTTTACTCCCGAAATTCCCTGGAGGAACAAAGACAAACTAAACCCTCTCCAGTTGGCGCCAAAATTAAAACCGTAAGAAAAATCGGGCATATCATAAGCACCCATATATTCCCGATCGCCGTCATTGATAAAACCATCATTATTGGTATCTCTGTACTTCAGATCTCCGGGTCTGGCATTGGGCTGGATTTTTTGTATAGTCCCCGAAACAGGATCCGTCCAGGTATAATCGTCCACTTCTTTCTGGCTGCGGAATATTCCGTCTGTAGGAATCAGGTAAAAGGAATGCCAGGGCTGACCTGCTGTTGACTGCAGCGGATTCATGGAGTTCACCCCCTCGCTGTGCGCAATAAAGCCGGTTTCCCCGATACTGATCACCTTGTTTTTATACGTTCCCAAATTTCCACCCGCTCTCAGTTCCAGGTCACCAAACTTTTTGCTATAATCCAAACTGAATTCCCATCCCTTGTTGTCAACCTGTCCTACATTAAATTCGGGTGGTGAAGCTACGCCTGCAACAGAAGGCATCGGCATTTGCTCAATCAGGTCGCGGGTTTTCTTGATGAAATAATCAACCGACACATTCAGGGAATTTTTGAAGATACTCGCGTCAATCCCTATATTGGTTTGTTCTGATCTTTCCCATTTTAAATTGGGATTGGGGATTGTGGGCTGATAAATACCAAAAGCCTGTACTTCACCTGTTGGTCCAAGAAACAACGGCCAACCGGTTACCTGGTATGGCGGCGCATAGATAAACCTTCTCACCGATGCCAGGTTACCTACCTGGCCCCAGCTTGCACGCACTTTCAAAAGATTGATACTTTCAATGGAACTCATGAAGTTTTCAGACGAAATTTTCCACGATCCGGATATGGCCGGGAAAACATCTGAGTTGTTATCGGGACTTAGTTTGGAAGATGCATCCCGGCGCACGCTGCCCGAAACAAAGTAACGGTCGTTATAAGAATACGAAACCCGGCCTAAAACAGACACTACCGTTTCTTCCCATATTTCTTCGGAAGGACGAATAGACCAATCGGTACCATTATTAAAAATGGTATAATGTGCATCCTCAAAATCAAAATTTCTAACCTCCGCAGAATTGGATCTGGAGTTGCGTTTATTCATAATATATCCTGCCATAGCCGAAACGTCGTGGGCGCCATTAAGCACTTTACTGTAAGATAAAATGTTGTCCCAATTCCAGCCTGTTGCCAAAGTGTTGGAGATGGTACGGTAATTCTGGTCTATGGTTCTCCCCGGTTCCAGGAAGCGCTGTTGAAAAGACTCATTCCGGTAATTTCCGGCATCCGCAGAAAATTCTGAACGAAACGTCAGACCTGCCAGGGGTTTCAACTGGATCGAAGTTTTTGAGAATATTTTATTCCGGGGATTGTACTGATGTACTTTTTCCAGCATGGCAACCGGATTTCTTAAATCCGCTTCAACGCTGAATCCTTCCGCCAACGCCCAGCGGGGTACGGTGCCGCTGTACAATTTGTTCCCGTCATCATCTGTTTCATATAAAGCGTTAAAACGCGGGTAAGCCATTGCGCCCCAAATGGTGCCGGTATGACCATCACCTATGGCACTTTTTCCTCTACCCGATTCAAATAATATATGCTCCCCGATCTCAATCCATTTGGCCGGCGAAAAATTAACATTCAGCCGGGTGGTCAACTGCTTGTTGTAAGTATTTAATAAGGTTCCTTCAACATCATCGTAGCTTACGGAACCAAGCGCCCTGATCTTGTCGGTACCTCCTCTCAGTGTGAGGTCGTAGTGCTGCATCTTTCCCGATCTGAAAATTTCATCAACCCAATTTGTACGGGTTACGTTCCCATACGGAAAAACAGCAGGATTGTAAGTATCCGGCACCGGTTTACCGGCCGCATCGGAAGCATCCTTCCATACCTTATTGAACTGCTCTGCAGTAAGCACTTCCGGGGTACGCCAGGCTTGCTGAACCCCCTGCCACACATTGGCCTCTACGGACAATTTACCGGCTTTTGCCTGTTTGGTGGTTACAATTATAACGCCGCCTGAGCCCGCAAACGCTCCATAAATAGCGGCGGAAGAAGCATCTTTTAATACCGTTATACTTTCCACGTCAGCAGGGTTGTAGGGTGCCCCCGGAACCCCGTCCACCACCACTAACACAGCATCGCCGTTTCTATTACCTTTACCCCTGATAGTGATACTTCCGGTAGAAGTAGGATCGCCGCTTTGAGTAACGGCTACGCCCGGTATCTGCCCTTCCATCATATTGGTCAGCGATGCCGGTCGGCCTTTAAAACTTTCATTTACTTTAATAGTGGACACCGCGCCTAACAGGTTTTGCCTCCGGGTATTTCCATAACCTATCACTACCACTTCATCCTGCATGGTTACGGCCGGCTGTAACCGGATCACCAAACCATCCTGCCGGGTCACTCTCACTTCCTGGGTGGCCATGCCAATAAAAGAAACAGTGAGAACTTTGCTTGCATTAGAAGAGAGATTAATTGAAAACGAACCGTTGGCATCTGTTGAAGCGCCGCCGGCTGTTCCTTTAGCCTGTATTGTAGCACCCTCCAGCGGATTGTTGTTTTCATCAAGCACCGTACCAGTCACTTTGATAGTAGTATCACTTTTTACCCCTGTAAACTCTTCGGATCCGGCGTTCAGTTTAACCCTGTTCTCAATCGTAAAACCGGTAGCGCCGTCCGCCCTGGCCTGTATGCCGGTGATCAAAAAAATCAGGGAAATAATACCAACCTTTGGAAGCCGGAGCCGGTGGGAATGCAATGGTTTCATAAAGCTTTTTCTCCGAAAAACGCCTAAGAAACGCAGTCGTAGCGGAATCTCAATAACCTTCATGGTCTCAGTTAGTTTATGTTAACAAATTATTAAGGTACGCAATATAGTTGAAAGCTTTTTACCAAAAAAATAAAAGACGAGCCATTCGGGCACAAAAAAAGCAAGACCATATTTATTAATAGTCCTGCTTTCTGATGTGGAGGTTACCGGAGTCGAACCGGTGACCTTTTGCATGCCATGCAAACGCTCTAGCCAGCTGAGCTAAACCCCCTTATTTCTGAGGAGTGCAAATATAGAGAGCCCGGGATTCCCGGCAAAATAAAATAGACAATACCATACAAAAGACTCTTGTAACAAACGCTTTAATCTCCGCCCCATATCTTTCCTTTGCCGGACAGCCATTCTTTTACCAACCTGGTAGAAACCGACTTAGGACGTTCCAGGGGAAGCCCCAATGCCCTGTCCCAACACAAACTGGCCAATACCCCAAGCGACCGGCTAACGCCAAACAACACGGTATAAAACTCATACTCCACCAACCCATAATGAACCAGCAGCGCTCCGCTGTGGGCATCCACATTCGGCCAGGGATTTTTTACCTTTCCTAAAGCCTTCAATACATCCGGCACTACCTCATACACCCGCCACACCGTATTTACAAGAGGATCATCCGGCATGTGCTTCTTCCCAAATTCCATCTGGGCGGTGAACCGGGGATCGGTTTTGCGTAATACTGCATGCCCATAGCCGGGAACCACTTTGCCTTCCTTCAGGGTTTTTCTCACATACTTTTCAATTTGCGCTTTGGAAGGTAATTTAACCCCCAACTCTTCACGCATCTCAAAAATCCATTTGATAACCTCCTGGTTGGCCAACCCATGCAGGGGACCCGCCAGCCCGTTCATACCTGCCGCCAGGCTCAGGTAAGGATCGCTCAAAGCCGAACCTACCAAATGGGTGGTATGCGCCGACACGTTTCCTCCCTCATGATCAGCATGAATGGTCATATACAAGCGCATCAGTTCCTTAAAACTCTCATCTTCATAACCCAGCATATGGGCAAAATTACCCGCCCAATCCAATAGCCCATCCGGCTGAATATGTTTATCATCCTTGTACTTCCGGCGATATATATAGGCCGCCACCCTGGGCAGCCTGGCTATCAGGTTCATTGCATCATCGTAAACGGCTTCCCAGTAATCCTTTTTATTCAGCCCCTGGGCATATTTCCGCACAAATATGCTTTCGGTTTGCAACGCCATTATACCCACCACAAATTGTGTCATGGGGTGGGTGGCCTTCGGAAGCGCGTCTATTGCATCAAATACATGATTCGGTACATGCGAACGCCGCTGCCAGGCGTTGGTGATATCATTCACATCGGCTTCTGACGGAAGATCCCCCATCAACATCAGGTAAAACAATCCTTCGGGAAGCGGCTCATGCCCATTGGGCGCCTTGGGCAGTTTCTTCTGCAATTGGGGAATGGTATAGCCCCTGAAACGAATGCCTTCCCGTGCATCCAGCAGCGAGGTTTCACTAACCAGTCCGGTTATTCCCCTCATACCCTGGTAGATCTGCGAAAGAACCACCTCTCCTATCTTCCTGTCACCGTGCTCTTTTAATATTTCTTTAATTTCTTCCGACAGCACATCGGCTTTCAGCTTAAACCTTTCTTTTATCGTTAACATAACGTCCCTCTTATAGTATAAAAAACGATTTCCCGGTCCTGAGATGAGCCGGGCGATGGAAGTGCTAAAGTTAATCAAAAGACAATTAAAAACCAGACAAAATTAAGCGCCCGGAACATTTTTTACCAGGATCAACGGGATTATTCCCAACTGGAAAGAACGGTTTTTAACAGGCGCTTCCTGCAAAAAAACAGTACCCCGTTTTATTTCGGGGCCTTCCGGTAAAGATACCAGGTTAACGCCCCAAACAATATATTGGGCAGCCATGCGGCAATTACGGGCGGGAGGTTTCCTTTAACACTGAAGATGGTGGAAAAACGGTCCAGCAGGATGAATAAAGCCGCAATCGCAAATCCTGCAGCGAGATGCATTCCACTTCCTCCTCTTATTTTCCGGGAAGCTAAAATACCTCCTATAAGGGTTAATATAATAACCGTTACAGGCGTAGCATCCCGCCGGTAAAGCTCCACCTCCAGGTCATTGGTACCCTCGGAGCCCCTCAGTTTTTCCATATTCACCATACGCCGGAGTTCCCGGGTAGTAAGCCGGCTTTTTATATATTCATCCCGCTTGAGGTCATCGGGTGTAAAATTAAAATCCTGTATCAGTTCCGCCTCCTGCTTCACCTCTTCCTTCAATGGTTCCACCTTTCGTTCTATAATGCCCGTTAGCTTCCATTTTTTCAGGGTAGCATCCCACGAAATATTACTTGCCCGGAGATTATACACCACGTGGGTACCGCTTAAACGATCCATAAAAAAGCCGCTTCCATTCCTGGAAGCCGTATCGTAATACCGGATCCCGCAATAAGTAACGGAGTCTATACGCATATATATATTATTGCCCGTACCATTATATTGCCCCGGCGATTTAACGTATTTCATTTCAAAGGAAGTACGAATTTCATTAGCTTTGGGCACGTAAGTACGGTTGCCCAGCCATAACAAAACCGCAAGCAAAAAACCGCCCAGCAGATAAGGCCTCAGGAGCCGGTTAAAACTGGTGCCGCTGGCAAGGATGGCAATGATCTCAGAGCGGTTGGCAAGACGTGAAGTAAAAAATATAACAGAAATGAAGGTAAAGAGCGGAAACAAAAACGAAACGATAAACGGCACAAAACCCACATAGTAATTCATCATCACAAATTTGGCCGACAGATTGGCTTTGGCAAAATCATCCGTTTTTTCACTGATATCCACTACCACCGAAATAGCCGTGAACAACAGGATGCAATAGATAAAAGTGAAAATAAAATCCTTAAATATGTACCAATCTATTTTTTTCATCCGTATATACCGGTAATTGACAAAAGTAAACTAAAACTATAAAAAGTACTTTGTATCTTTCTGTTATGAAAAATCTTCACTATAGTATAAAACGCACCTGGTGGTGTTTGTTACTTTTAACGCCCTTTGCCCAACTAAAAGCCCAGCCACCCGGCCTGGAATTATTTGAGCGACAGTATTTTTTACAGGGCGACGATACCCTTC
The DNA here is from genome assembly GCA_023957125.1 of Chitinophagaceae bacterium. GTDB lineage: Bacteria > Bacteroidota > Bacteroidia > Chitinophagales > Chitinophagaceae > Agriterribacter. Next base: position 61,849 of record JAMLHL010000018.1, on the reverse strand, counting down.
CCTGTCGCATACTCTCCCCCATACATTTCTCGGCGGATAAAAAATACCCGTTGGTTATTTTTTTACACGGATCGGGTGAAAGAGGAAACGATAATGAAGCGCAACTTCTGTGGGGCAGTTCCCTTTTCCTGGATTCTCTGAACCGCGAAAAGTACCCGGCAATAGTTGTGTTTCCGCAATGCCCCGCCGACTCGTCCTGGAGCGTGCGGATCAAAAGCAACCCGGCAGATTCCTCCGGTGTTTATAAATTTCCTATGAACGTTCCTCCTACCCAACCGTTGCAACTGGTGATGAATTTTATTGATACCCTCATCAGCAGCGGCATAGTGGATACCAAAAGGATTTATATAGGAGGGCTTTCCATGGGAGGATTCGGCACCTTTGAGATACTCTGGCGCAGACCCCGGCTTTTTGCCGCCGCTATACCTATCTGCGGCGGAGGCAACCCGGCAAGCGCCAAACTGTACCGGAAGAATTTCCCGATCTGGATCTTTCACGGGGCAGACGACAACGTGGTACCGGTGATCAACTCCCGGAATATGGTGCAGGCACTAAAGGAAGCGGGGGCAAAAGTGAAATATACGGAATACGCCGGCGTTAAACACGATAGCTGGAACAACGCTTTTGCAGAGCCGTCTTTACTATCCTGGTTGTTTGAGCAAAAGCGAAATTGAATACCCGGAACGCCTGTCTTATCACCATAACGGTACCGGGATCATTTAACGGATGATTTGTTTACAATCTTATTTTAAATTGTTCAACACGGCTGTTTTTCCAGCTCATAAAATCCCCGGCTTCAATATGCCTGCGCGCTTCTGTCATCACATGCATATAAAAAGCCAGGTTATGGACGCTGGCTATCGTTAATCCTAAGATCTCCTTCGACTTCATAAGATGGCGCAGATAGGCTTTGCTGTAATAGTTGCTGGTTTCGCAGGCAATACCATCGTCAATAGGAGAATGATCCTTCTCCCATTTTTTGTTGTCAATATTGATAATCCCCCTGGAGGTAAACAACATGGCATTGCGTCCATTGCGGGTAGGCATAACGCAATCGAACATATCCACTCCCAGCGCGATACATTCCAGTAAATTCCAGGGCGTGCCCACTCCCATCAGGTAGCGCGGCTTGTGTGCCGGCAGATGCCCGCAACACAGTCCGCACAAATCATACATCATTTCTTCCGGCTCCCCCACGCTTAAGCCGCCGATAGCATTGCCCGCCGCGTTGCGGTCGCTTACAAAAGCGCAGGATTCCTTTCTCAGATCGGCATAAGTGCCGCCCTGCACAATAGGAAAAAGATTTTGGGTGTGCCTGTACAGGGGTCGGGTTGCATTAACCTGCCGGAAACACCGGTCCAGCCAGCGATGCGTAAGCCCCATAGATTCCCGGGCGTAATTATAGTCGCTGGGATATGGAGGGCATTCATCCAGCGCCATGATAATATCGGCGCCAATACTTCGTTGAATATCCATTACTTTTTCGGGAGTAAACAAATGCCGGCTGCCATCAATATGGCTTTGAAACACGACGCCTTCTTCCTTGATCTTGCGCGTTCCGGCCAGTGAAAAAACCTGGTATCCCCCACTGTCTGTCAATATAGGATAGGACCAGTTCATAAACCGGTGCAACCCACCGGCGCTTTCCAACACTTCCGTGCCCGGGCGCAGATACAAATGATACGTGTTGCCTAAAATGATCTTTGCCCCAATCTCCAACAACTGGCTTTGCGTTACCGCTTTTACGCTCCCCGCAGTGCCTACCGGCATGAATACGGGGGTGGGGATAACGCCGTGATCCGTAATGATATTCCCGGTTCTCGCCTCCGACAGGCTGTCTTTCTGTAAGATATCAAACCTTAATGCGGTCATCATTTAAATACCTGTTTTTACTATAGTATAAATCCACAATAACGAATTCTTCTATTTCTTACCTTCGCCGCCATGATCGAAAAACCAGACTGGCCAATAATAGCTTTTGGAGCATTTTGCTGCATCACTTTGATCCAGGTTATATATTATCTTTATTTTTTCAGAAGACTGGCTTTCTACCGCAACCATCCCTCCGTTTCCTATAATCAGCAACCGGTTTCCGTAATTGTATGCGCCCGCGACGAAGCCGCAAATTTAGCTAAAAATCTTCCCGGTTTACTGGTACAGGAATTTAATGATCTGCATGAAATTATCGTGGTGAACGACAATTCCCTCGATGAATCAAAATACCTCCTGGAAGCGTTGCAAAAAGATTATCCCCGGCTTCGCCCGGTTGAGCTGAAACAGGAGGCTCAATTTATCCGGGGTAAAAAATTTCCTCTCTCCATCGGTATTAAAACCGCCCGGTATGATGTGGTGCTGTTGACCGATGCCGACTGTATTCCGGCAAGCGAATGCTGGATCCATAAAATGACCAATCCCTTTGATAAGGAAACAGAAATCGTACTGGGGTATGGCGCTTATCACAAAAGGAAAGGACTGCTGAACAAAGTGATCCGCTTTGAAACCTTCCATACCGCCCTGCAATACCTTTCTTATGCCCTCGCGGGAACCCCTTATATGGGAACCGGGAGAAACCTCGCTTATAAAAAGGATATTTTTTTCCGCAACAAAGGTTTTTCGGCGCACAATCATTTGCCGGGGGGAGATGACGATTTGTTTATCAATGCCAACGCCCACAGCCGAAACACCAAAATAATGATAGAGCGGGAGGCATTTACACTTTCCGAGCCAAAAAAAACCTGGAAAGAATGGATGAAACAAAAACAAAGGCATTATACCACTGCCCGGCTGTACAAAGCCAAACACCGGTTCCTGCTGGGACTTTATTCCTTCACTCATTTCCTGTTTTATCCCATATTTATTATAGCGCTATGCGGCTTTCGATGGGATGCGGCAGTGGCGGTATTTTTATTGCGCTTCATTATACAAGGCATCATCTGGTATAAGGCAATGGAGAAGTTAAATGAAAAAGATCTCGGGAAGTGGTTTTGGGTCTTCGATATCTTCATGTTTTTTTATTATCTCATTTTTACCTCAGCATTATGGAAGAAACCCCGGACCAACTGGAGGTGATCACCCGCTATTTCGCAGATTTTACCGATCTGCAGTTAAACCAATTCGCACTGCTGGGTAAGGTATATTCAGAATGGAACCAAAAGATCAATGTAATTTCCCGCAAGGATATTGACGCCCTTTATGAAAAACACGTATTACACTCCTTAGCCATTGCGGCAATTTTTAAATTTACAAAAGATATGGAAATCATAGACATCGGCACCGGTGGTGGATTTCCCGGCATTCCTCTTGCTATCTTTTTCCCGGAAGCCCGTTTTCACCTGACAGACGCTATCGGTAAAAAAATAAAAGTGGTCAACGAGGTCGTTAACGCCCTGGGGCTCACCAACGTCAGTACCGCTCATACCAGGGCGGAAGAGATCAAAAACCGGCAATTCCATTTTGCCGTAAGTCGCGCGGTGGCGCCCATTAAAGATCTGCTGAGATGGAGTATGCCTTTGTTAAAAGAAGAAGAAAACAGACCGGAGACCCTTAAAAATGGTCTGATTTGTTTGAAAGGCGGCGACCTCCGCCATGAGATACGGGAAAGCGGGCAAATACCCCGTACCTGGAAAATAGCAAACCTCTTCGGAGCGCCTTTTTTTGCGGAAAAATTCGTACTGTATTTTCCGGCGCAAAAAACGCCCGGATTCAGAAAAAAGGCCTAAATTACCTAATAGCTGAGTACCGTTAAAAGCGCGCTCTTTTCCGGATATCACCGAAAGGGGCATATCCCGAATTTTTGCAGACGGGTGAGGTATCACTCACTGCCGGTCGGTGTCCTCCTACTGGAATGTTATCGGTGGAGCGAAGATTGGGGATGTGTCTGCCGGAAGTCCGTTGTTCAACACTTCGTTAAAATTGGCATACTTTTGGGAGATCACGGACCAGCTTCCTGACAACGTTTGCTTTATGATTACCTGTAAATTCATCGGTTGTTGCTAAAGACACTTATCATAACTGTCATCAGTACACTATGCTTCTTTTCCATACGTGCGGATACCACCCGACCGATAGACTTGGGTACCATTGACAAATACGATTCCATACTCGATAAGATATCTTACTACACCGGCAATGAAAACGACCTTTCTCTCCGGGAGGTACTGAACAAAACGTTTAGCAATACCGGCGAAAACTTTCCGGACCGGAATAAATTACCCTACCGGTGTTTCCTGAAATTATCCGTTACCAACAGTGGAAACAATGACACTTTCTGGTTGTATATGGGGAAAGCCCAGGAATATACAATGTATGAGTATGACAGCTCAACAAAGGAAACAAAGGTGCTGGATAATCACACCTTTTCCTTCTCCTATGTTGCATTTAATCAACTGCCGTTCACGCCCTTTATCGTAAGACCGGGAGAAACCAAAACCTTTTACATCCAGGCGAAAATAAGATTCTACAACCGGCAACTGGTTGACCCCATCATAATAATACCAAAGGAAATCACCACTTTTTCCTTCGATTATTTTTTAAAACCGAACGTAACTTATTTATTGGTCTCTTTCCTGCTGCTGGGGATCATCCTCAGTTTATTCCTGTCTTTTGTTGAAATCTATTACCTGACCTTTAATAAAGACTATCTTTTTTACACGCTGGCTTTACTAAGCTATCTCTTATATTTTTTTCTCCGGATCATTGATAATTTTATTTACGGCCGGGCTTATTGGTTTCTCTACGATTTCAGTGTTCAGCTATTGCAGATCGGCGGCAGTATTTTCATTTTGCTTTTTGTCATCTCCTTTCTGCAAATACGCGAGACCATACCTAAATATTACCGGCTGTTCCGGATCATCGTTTTGATGGAAACGATCTTTCTGGCAATAAACATTCCCCTCACCTATGCAAATGAAACACACCGCCTGGGGATCATCATTTTTAATGTATTAAGGGTTTTTATTTTTCCTTATTATATCTTACTTATTGCGATAGTCACAAAACATATAAGAACCAGGGAAACCAGGTATATCGTCTGGGGTTCCCTGATATCCATTCTCCTGTTTTTTGTTGCCTTATACCAGGATGGAATAGGCACTTATAAAAATGACTATATAGATCACCGGAAAATTGCGCTGCTGGCTTTTACGTCGGGGATCCTGATCCAGATGAGATTTTTCATGCGGGCTATCTTTTTCAGAACGACAACGGAAAATGACATGCATATCCGGGAATTAGAACGGCTTCATATTGACCGGGAAAGGACCGAGCTGGAAAAACAAAAGGCCGTTATTCTTACAAAAGAAAGAGAACGAAACCGGATAGCAAAGGAAATCCACGACGACCTGGGTTCGGGGCTTACCTCTATTCGTTTGCTTAGCGAAATTGCCAAAGTAAAAGGCGGACAAGGTCAAAAAAAAGAGCTGGAAAGAATTTCCGAAACCTCCAACCGCCTCATAGACAAAATGAATGAAATCATTTGGTCCATGAACTCGAGAAACGACACGCTGCCCAATCTGATAGCCTACCTGCGGCAGGTAATCGTAGCGTATTTTGAACCGCTTCCCATGCAACTCAGGATCGTGATCCCGGACAATATCATAGAAATTCATGTAACCGGAAAAACACGGCGCAATATCCTGCTTGCAGTAAAAGAAGCCCTGCATAATATAGCCAAACATTCCCGGGCCACAGAAGTTGATATCGTCTTCCGCATAGATGAATCTCTCTTCATATCCATCACCGATAATGGAATCGGGTTTGACCCCGCCACTATTCCCTGTCATAAAAACGGATTGCAAAACATCCGGGAGCGCCTCTCAGGTATTGGCGGCGCCTGCACTATTTTAAACAACGGGGGCACTTCGGTTATATTAAACATCCCCTTATAACAGTACCCGGTTTAGGGAATACCCGGTGTAAGAATAAAGCATTAGCTTTACAACCTGAGATGAATATGATTTCCGTTTGCATAGTAGAAGACAATGATGATATACGCCAGGCGCTGGAGCAGATCATTATGATGGCCGAAGGATACCGGTTTTTAGGGGCCTTTGCAAATGGGGAAAGCGCCATTGAAGGCCTTCCGAAACTACAGCCCGACGTGGTGCTCATGGATATCAATCTCGGTGGTAAAAGCGGAATAGATTGCGTTAGGGAACTAAAGCCGGTATATCCCGAAATTTTATTTATGATGTGCACGGTTTATGAAGAGGATGAAAAGATATTTGAAGCGCTGGCTGCCGGCGCCAATGGTTATATTCTGAAAAAAACAGCGCCGGGAAAATTACTGGAAGCCATCCGGGAACTGGCAGAAGGCGGCGCACCTATGAGCAGCCAGATAGCGAGGAAGGTAGTAGCGGCCTTCCAGGAAAAAAATACCCCCGCAGGGCTTTTAGACAACCTGTCTAACCGAGAACACGAAATTCTTGAACTGTTGGCCAAAGGCATGTTGTACAAAGAAATATCAACCAGGCTGGGTATTGCACAGGAAACGGTTCGCAAGCATGTGTACCACATTTATGAAAAGCTGCATGTAAACAACAGGGTGGAAGCGGTAAATAAATATTTCGGACGCTGATCACCCAACCGGTCCCTCTTTCTCCGCAATAAAAAAAAGATCAAAACACCAATCGTCCGCCGCCCGTATTTCATAATCCTCATGCGTAATGCCGGTAACAAGGCGCTTATTTTTATTCAAAAGTTTTTTCCGGTTCAGCCGGTTAAGAATATCATAGGGGATCCGGAGCAACCGCCGGGGCAGCCGGTGCTGCAAATCAAAAATGTCAAATCGGGTGATCCGTTTTACGGATACCTTGTTTTTCTCATAATAATCCATAACAGAGCGGTTGCCAAACACCCCTGATCTTTGCACTTCCTTAAAATAACGAAGCAGCAGACTCTCCAATTCATCAACAGTATATTCCCTGACATGCCAGGGATTGCGGGTAAGCGACATTTTTTTGTTGGGCGTGGTAACGATCAACTTCCCGCCCGGCTTGAGTACCCGGCCGATCTCCTCTAAAAACAAATCGTCTCTTTCTATATGTTCGATTACCTGGAAGGTAATAACAAAATCAAATTTCCCGGAGGGGATCCCTCCCAAAGGTGGCACATTCATTTGTATATACTCCACCGCGGCTTTTTCAGTACCGTTGCTTTCAATATTTTCTACCTTGTGTTTATCAATGGTAACAAATGCTTCCGTATGCGGGGCTATAATATCCACTCCATAACCACTGCCGGTACCAATTTCAAGCACTTTACCCGAAATCAGCTTTGCCGCTTCGAGGTAAGCGAGAAGCGAGCGCTGGAAAACATAATTATCAGAATCATCCTGGTGCGATACCCGTTCCGCCGTTTGTACAATTTTCATCGGTATAGTTTTAGGGTTACTGATCTTTTCGGGTCTTTTTCAATATTTTTTGATATTTTTTTTCATTGCGGCTCCGCACTGCCGCGGTGGTGCAAAATCCAAGAATAAAGCCGGCAACCACAATTACGATGATCTTTTGATTATCCTGCGCAACCGGTATGATACTAATGCCGCCCAAAAACATCAGTAAAAAAAATATTATGAAAGTGATAGCCAGTCCCCAACTGAAAGTATAAAGAAGATAATATCCCGTTTTCGATCCTTTTCTTTGTTCTTCCCACGATTCTGCAAAACGGATATCACTTCTACTTATAGGTTTACTCACGGTGCCGATTTATGATTTGAAATTTATGATTTGAGATTTGGAATTTGAGATTTGAGATTTGAAACTGATTGCTGAAGGCTGCAACCTGACACCTGATACCTGATACCTGATACCTGACACCTGACACCTGCAACCTGCCCGCTCATTCGCTCATCATCTCCTTCACCATTTTAATAAAATCTTCCACATTGGGCTTGCTGAAATAATCGCCATCAGTACCATAAGCCGGACGATGCGGCTGCGCGGTAAGCGTTCGGGGAGCCACGTCTAACCAGCGATAACCACCCTGCTTTTCCATTACTTCATTAAACATATAGGCCGCTGCTCCCCCGGGCAAATCTTCGTCTGCAAAAATGATCCGGTTGGTTTTTTTAAGAGAGTTAAGGATGAGTTGACCCACATCAAAGGGCAACAGGGTTTGCACATCCATCACCTCGCAATGAATATCCATGGCTTCCAGCAACTGAGCCGCTTCCAGCGCTATACGCAGCGTAGCGCCATACGAAACGATGGTGAGATCGGCCCCCTCCTTCATAATTTCCGGCACCCCCAGCGCCACCCTGTAATCTCCCAGGTTGGAAGGCAGCTTTTCTTTCAACCTGTAAGCATTCAGGCATTCGATCATGATCGCCGGATCATTCACTTCCAGCAAGGTATTGTACATCCCCGCGGCCTGTACCATATTGCGGGGTACACAAATATGGAAACCCCGGAGGGCATGAATGAGCAGCGCCATGGGGGAGCCGCTGTGCCAGATTCCTTCAAGGCGATGCCCCCTCGTTCGGACAATGATCGGGCAGCTTTGTTTTCCTTTGGTACGGTAATGCAGGGATGCCACGTCATCACTCAAAGGCTGAAGTCCGTACAACATATAATCCACATATTGGATCTCCGCTATGGGCCGCAGCCCTCTCATAGCCAATCCAATACCCTGCCCCATAATAGTAAGCTCCCGGATGCCCGTATCAAATATTCTTTGATCTCCATACTTCTGCTGGAGCCCCGCAAAACCCTGATTTACGTCGCCGATCAGTCCAAGGTCTTCCCCAAAAGCCAACACCCGGGGATTGCTGGTAAATAACTGGTCGAAATAACGGTTCAGGATCTGGTAGCCGTTGAGAAGCGGCGCGTTTTCATCATATTCCAAAGAAGACGGGCGCACATGCGCCAGGCTTTTTATTCCTTCATTATACAAATGGGAACGATAGAGCGCGCTCTCTTCTTCGAGCAGCCTTTCATAATACTGCTTTATATCCGCGTCATCACTGAAATAAACGCCGGTTGCAAGTGCCTTTAAGGTATCTCGCCGGTCCGGCTCCCGGTTTGCCTGCAATTTTCCGATGGCCGCCACAATTCGCCCGGTGTGATCTTTGTTTTCATCTACGGCATGCTGTAATAACGAAAGCGTCTTGTCAACCATCGCCTTAACAGGCGCCGCGTATTTATTCCAGGCAAGATGCCGGCTCTCTTTCACAACGGTTTTCGCATTGATCTCTATGGCCGTCAGTTCTTCCTCTGCTGCCAGGGCATTCGCGAGGATCCATTCTTTCATCTTCTTTAAACAGTCCCATTCCCTCTCCCATTCCAGCCGTTCCTGCGACTTATAGCGTTCGTGGCTACCCGAAGTAGAATGTCCCTGAGGTTGCGTCACTTCTTCCACATGAAACACGGCCGGTATATGGGTTTCACGCACTTTCTGTATTCCCTTTTCAAATACTTCGCATAAGCCTGCGTAATCCCAGCCTTTTACCTTATAAAGGTCTATTCCCGAAGAATCGCCCTTTTTCTGAAATCCCTTCAATGCTTCCGACACCGACCCCTTCACGATCTGCTGGGCGGAAGGAACGGAAATACCATAACCGTCGTCCCATATAAATACAGCGAGGGGAACTTCCAGCACCGCCGACGCATTTATCGTTTCCCAAAAATGTCCTTCAGAAACAGAGGCATCGCCAATAGTACAGAAGCAAACCTCGTTGCCGTTATCAGACAGGTTGGGGAACTGATGTAATAAATCAATTTCACGAAATACTTTGGAAGCAAATGCCAGTCCCAGCGCGCGGGGCATCTGGCCGGCAGTAGGGGCTATGCCGCTGGTAATATTTTTTCGGTTCACCAGGTCCAGGAACTCCCCTTCCCTGTCCACAAAGGCGGAAGCGAAATGCGCGTTCATCTGTCTTCCGGCGCTATGGGGTTCCTCCGCTTCATTGGGATTGGCGTATAGCTGGGCAAAGAACTCCTCGATCGTGGCTGTTCCCGTGGCAAAGGCTATGGTCTGATCGCGGTAATAGCCCGCGTAAAAATCCCCGGGTTGGAAAAATTTAGCCAGCGCTATCTGCGGCACTTCCTTACCATCTCCAAAGATGCCGAATTTAGCTTTCCCGGTAAGCACTTCCTTTCGTCCCAACAGGCTGGTTTCCCGGCTCTCACATGCCAGCCGGTAATCCCTAAGCACTTCTTCCCGGAAGCGTTCAAAAGATAGTTTTTCTTCAGACAAAATATCATTGGAAATAATGTGCTCCATAGGGGCAAAAATACCCGAAAATTATTGAAATGGCACCGGGAAATCCAGACCCGAAAAAATAGCGTGCCGGATGGGGTGCAAAAAAAATAATGCAAAACCTCTTATCTTTGCCGCACTTCAAAAAAAAATAAATGGCAAATACAGCAGACATCAGCAGGGGGATGATCCTGAAATTAGATGGCAGCCTTTATACGGTTATTGAATTTGGCGAAAACAAAACCGCCAGGGCGGCAGCGAAGGTTTGGGCCAAACTCAAGGGAGTGGAAAATAACCGGAGTATTGAAAAAACCTGGAATTCGGGAGACACGATCTATCCGGTGAGGGTGGAAAGAAAAGACTACCAGTTCCTGTATAAAGACGATTCCGGTTATAACTTTATGGATAGCGAGACTTTTGAACAGATTGTGGTACAGGAACAACTTATAGACGCCCCGCAATTTTTAAAAGATGGCCAGGCGGTATCGGTGCTGATGAACACGGAAACCGAATTGCCGATGAGCGTGGAATTGCCGGATAAGATTATCATGGAGATCACTTATACAGAGCCGGGGATCAAGGGAGATACCGCCACCCGCACCCTTAAGGCCGCCACGGTGGAAACAGGCGCCACCGTGATGGTGCCCCTTTTTGTGGACCAGGGAGAACAGATAAGGATCAATACCAAGACCGGAGAATATGTGGAAAGGGTAAAAAACTGATTTTTGGTTATATTTACGTTGAATCCCTATCTTAGCCGTCTGTTTCGGAGAACGGTTCACTGTCATTAAAATAAACTCATCCACATGGATTTTAAACAAATTCAGGAATTGATAAAGATTATCAATAAGTCCAATATCGGGGAAATCAGTATAGTAGATAAAGATTTTAAGATCAAGATCCGGCAAAAAGAAGAGCATATTACCCAGGTGGTTTCATCGGCTCCCCTAAGGGAACCAACGGCAGTATCCGCCCCCGCCGGCGGAGATACTGCCCAGGAAAAGCACAAAACCGGCGAACAGAAACCGGCCGACCATTTGATCACGATCAAAAGCCCGATGATCGGCACTTTTTACAGGAGGGCATCCCCGGACAAACCTATTTTAGCCGAGGTTGGAGACGATGTAACACAGGGACAGGTGGTGTGCATCATTGAAGCAATGAAGCTCTTTAATGAAATTGAAAGCGAAGTAAGCGGTAAAATAGTAAAGATACTGGCTGAAGACGCCTCCCCCGTTGAATATGATCAGCCTCTGTTTCTGGTAGAACCCAATTAATTTGAAAATTTGAAAATAAGGTAATGTGAAAATGGGCGTTTCTCATATTTAACAGTAAAAATCAATTTTCAAGTCTTCAAATTTTCAAATTGAATACATGTTCAAAAAAATACTTATTGCAAACCGAGGTGAGATCGCGTTACGCATTATACGTACCTGCCGTGAAATGGGTATTAAAACAGTAGCCGTATATTCGACCGCTGACAAAGACAGCCTGCATGTGAAATTTGCAGACGAAGCAGTTTGCCTCGGGAGACCACAAAGCGCGGATTCTTATCTGAACATCCCACACCTTATGGCGGCGGTGGAGATCACCAATGCAGATGCCATTCATCCCGGGTATGGTTTCCTCTCTGAAAATGCAAGATTCGCCCGGATTTGCTGTGAACATGGCATCAAGTTCATTGGCCCCACTCCCGAAATGATTACCGCTATGGGAGACAAGATCACCGCCAAAGAAACCATGATAAAAGCCGGGGTTCCGGTAGTTCCGGGCAGCCCGGGGCTGTTGGAAAGTGTGGATCAGGCAAAAGGACTGGCAAAAGAGATCGGTTATCCCGTAATGCTTAAAGCAACTGCCGGCGGCGGCGGAAAAGGAATGCGGGTGGTTTGGGAGGAAGGCGAGTTGGAGAAAGCGTTTAACAATGCCAGGGCGGAAGCAGGCGCCTCTTTTAAGAATGACGGCCTGTATATGGAAAAATTTGTGGAAGAACCCCGTCATATTGAAATACAGATCGCCGGCGACCGGTACGGCAAGGTCTGCCACATGAGTGAAAGAGATTGCTCCATCCAGCGCCGGCATCAGAAACTGGTAGAGGAGTCGCCCTCTCCCTTCATGACCAATGAACTGCGTGAAAAAATGGGGGAAGCGGCGTTGAAAGCGGCTTCTGCCATCAACTATGAGAGCGTGGGCACCATAGAATTTCTTGTGGACAAACACAAGAATTTTTATTTTATGGAAATGAATACCCGCATCCAGGTGGAACATTGCGTTACAGAAGAAGTGACCAATTTTGACCTGGTAAAAGAGCAAATAAAGATCGCCTCCGGGGAATCTATCTCCGGCAGGAACTACTATCCCGAGATGCACGCTATTGAATGCAGGATCAATGCCGAAGATCCCTATAATGATTTCCGGCCTTCTCCGGGAAGGATCACCGTATTGCATCAGCCGGGAGGGCATGGCGTACGGATTGATTCCCACACCTACGCCGGGTATGTGATCCCGCCTTATTACGATTCCATGATCGCCAAGATCATCGCGGTGGCGCGAACCAGGGAAGAGGCTATTAATACCATGAGCCGGGCGTTGAGCGAATACGTGATTGAAGGCGTAAAAACCACCATTCCCTTCCACCAGCAATTGATGCGAAATGAAGATTTCCGGAAAGGAAAGTTCACCACCAAATTCATGGAATCATTTACGATGATGTAAGCAGCATCGGCGTTCTATCCGTTTTTACGAAACCTGGCTGAACGCCGGTTTTGCAAGCCCAAAACCAATTAAGCGCCCAGCGCTTTCCGTGCGTATTCCAAACATTTACGGGTTTCTTTTACCGCGTCTGACCCGGCGGGGATCTGGTATTCCAATTCAATGCTCACGGGGATCTTGTACTTCTTATCCTTCAGCAGGTTTAGAATTTCCGGGATCGGCGTATCTCCTTCTCCCCAGGGCAAATTGGCTGCCCCGTTTTCTTTGGTTTTCCGGTCTTTCAGATGAAGACTCGTTATCCGGTCGTGCCTGGCTTCGATCAATGCCAGCAAACGCTCTTTTGTATTGTTTCCCCCCGCAGCTATATAATGCCCGCAATCCAGGTTCATGGAATTATAGGGCGACTGGTTCAAAGCCACATCCCATGCCGTATCAGTAGCCTGGGTATGAGCATGATAGCCAATATACACCTTATGTTTGGCAGCGAGGTCGCCCAAACGTTTGGATTGGGCGGTATCCTTTGGCAATTCCACCGTTGCGGCGTTGGCCCCCAGCGCCCTGGCTGCCCTTAACGCATATTCTATCTCCGCATCGGTATTCTGCGCCCCCAGAGCACTGGGCTTGAAGGCGTAAATACTAACGCCGGCTTTTTTAAACATTTTTCTGACCGCTTTAAATTTCTCCATGGAAACGCCTGCCCGCCATTCGGCCACCTGCTTTGCATAATCTTCCTTCGAAAGATCAGATGTCTTGGCCGGCTTACCGGCAAAATCTTCCACCGCCTCCCCCATCAGCTCCACCGCGCTGATACCGCTATCTACAATATACTGAAGCAACTGGTGAATATCGTGCGGCATACTGCGATAGGAATATGTAATGACACCCATCTGCACGCCAAAGAATTTAGAATCGGGAAGCCCGTATAAAAAACGGGAAGCGGACTGTGCCGCGGAACCGGCTAATAATAATCCTGCAGAGGCGAGGGAGCCTTTTAATAAAAACCGGCGGCGGGAAATAGGCAGCATATTTTTGTTTTTAAGAGGCATGTTGCACGTTTTTGATTTGAACAATTAGAATGCCGGTAAATTTAGGGCATCGGCAGGAAGTGAAAAAATTAAATCCGGCTGCATCCCATATTTTCGCAGGCGGGTGGGACACCGACCGGAATGCCACAGGTGGAGCCAAAATATGGGATACACCCATTAAATCCTGTCATTATTTATTTTCGAGGTAATATTTTAATGACCGCAAATTATCTTCCATATAGGCTTCCCTGAAACTCTCTGAAAACAGTCCATAAAATTTTTGCCAGGGATACCATCGGAGGTCTTCCCGGATCCACCATTCCACTTTGATCAGCAGGCTATCCTCCGGATGCTGCGTCACGGTAAAGCCACTGGTAAAAACCGGCTTGTTATCGGATCGTATGATCACATGGATACTGTCGGGTGTATATGGCTCCAGTTGAATAACGTTAGGCACACCTTTGGCGCTTGTCCATTTTACGCGGTGAGGAGACTCAATAAGATACTGAATACCCGGATCCTGTAAAATGGGATTCCAGTTCTTCCATTGCTCAATATCCAATAAAGCAGCCGTTACCTGTTCTTTGGAGGCATGGATCAGCGTAGATTTGGATACATTGATCTTCGATGGCAACAACCAGGAGAATGCCAGGAGTAGGAGGGCAAATACAACAATGGCAATTAAAGCCGGCTTAAGGAATTTCATTTTTCAATTTATAAAATTAACCGGTTGCTTACTCCCATTTGAATACTTTCACAGCCAGCGTATATCCTATCACCGCCCACACCGCAAGAATAACCAGTTGTTTTCCACAATCCGGTAAATGGGCCCCTTCAAAAGCCACATCCCGCATCGCATCGTTTAAATGAGTAAGCGGCAGCAATTTACAAAAAGGGCGGAGCCAGGAAGGAAAATTATCAATCGGGAAAAAAGTACCTGCCAGCAAAAACTGGGGCAGGGTAACAAGATTGGCCAAGGGAGGGATCACGCTTTCGCTTTTGGCGATACCGCTTACGATAAAACCGAAAGACATGAAAACCACCAGCCCGATAAAGCTCAACACCAGCAATTCCATAAAAGTGATCCAGCCATGAACCAGGGTAAAATGGAAAAAGTAATAGCCCACCAATAAAATAACAACGGCGGTTATCAATTGAAAAGTCACCCGGCTCAATCCCTCCCCCAATACAATAAAAGTCCGGCTTATGGGCGTGGCAAAAAAACGTTTCAACACAAGCGTTTGCCGCAAACTGAAAAACAGGAAGGCCACGCCAAACACCCCGGCACTCAACAATGAAAATCCCAGTTGCCCCGGCAATATAAAATCAATACTCCGGTACGTTCTGCCGGGAATTTTTTCAACCGTATTATTAACGACCGCTACGGTAGGCGACCGGGGATATTTCTGACGATCCATCTGCTCAATTGCCGCGGTAAGCATGGAACGCAAAACATTCAGGTTTTGTTCGTTTACGGCTTCCGAACTTTTCAAACTGATAAAATACTCAGGTATCTCCCCGTCGTTCTTCCGGAGTGAGATAATAGCCGTTAACCTGCCTTTTTCAAGATCTTCGTTCAATTGCTCTACCGGCTTATCAATAATACGGAGACCGGGGAGCTGACGGATCACAGGGTAGATATGGCTGCCGGTATCCGTGCCGGTGGCGAAGGCAACGCGCAGGGATATATTGCCGCCCCCGGTAAAAAAACCGAAGACGAGAATAAATACCAACGGGAAAGCAAAACTGAAAGCCACTGCCGACGGGCTTCTGAAAATGGCAATGAGACTGGCTTTGGCAACAGCCAACATGGCTTTAAACTGGCTATAAGATCCTGACATGAATAAGCATTTGAGCGGGCGAAGGTACCGGATTTAGTACCGGTTTTTTATCATTAACTATTCCACAACAATATCATAGGGTAACCTTGCCTGTATAGTACCTGTGATCTCCCGGATGCGCTGCAGTTGTTGAAACAATTGATATTGTTCATCGCCCAATTCTTTTCTGAGGGTTTTGAGTTGTACATTTTTACCCAAATTACCCTTCAGCATCTGCCAAAGGGATTTGGGCTCGGGATATTCCTTCAACCCGTAGTCGGTGAGCTTAGCCATGCGTGCGGCACAGGCGATGGCCTCCTCCAAACCGCCAAGGCGATCTACCAGTCCTATTTCCAGGGCCCTGCTTCCTGCCCAAACCCTCCCCTGCGCTATACTGTCCACTATGGGTAAATTCATTTTCCTTCCCTCAGCCACCCGGTCTTTAAATGTATTGTAAATAGTGTCCACCCCCGCCTGGATAATCTTCTTCTCTCCATCTGTCATCGGGCGGGTAATACTGCCTATATCCGCGTTGGGCGCTGTTTTTACTTCATCGAAAGTTACCCCCAGTTTATTCCTGAAAAATTCCCTCATATTCGGAATGATCCCGAATACCCCAATGGAACCCGTAATGGTATTGGGCTGCGCGAAAATACTGTCGGCCGCACTGGAGATATAATACCCCCCGGAAGCCGCCACATCTCCCATAGATACCACTAAGGGCTTTCCCGCACTGCGGATAAGCATCGTTTCCCGCCAGATGATCTCGCTGGCAAGTGCACTACCGCCCGGAGAATTTACCCTCAGCACCACGGCCTTCACGTGCTTGTCTTCCCGTACGTTGGCCAACAAGCCTCTGAATTCACCGGAGCCCACCTGCCTTTCGTTGCCCTTCCCATCCACGATATCCCCTTCGGCGTAAATAACCGCAATTCGGTCGGCACGATATTTTGAAGGGCTGCTTTTTTCCGCATAAGTTCCCAAAAGCACAAACTCAATTTTTTCAGAGGCACCTATACCCAGCCGGTGGCGGATTTCATCCTTTACCTCATCGTCATATTTCACCCCATCCATTAAATTATAACGTACCGCGTCCTCCGGCGTTTGAATCGTAAAATCAGAAGCATACCTGCGGAGCGTTGCCGTATCTGTTTTTCTTGCATCAGCAACAGCCAGCAGAAACCTGTTGTACAAATCTCCAAGCCATACCGTCGTCTGTAGCCGGTTGGCATCTGTCATTTTTTCTTCCCGGAGAGGCTCGGTTGCGCTCTTAAATTTCCCGTCATAAAATATCTGGGGTTCAATTTCAAGCTTTTTCAAAGTATTTTTTATAAAGAAAAGTTGGGAAGAAAAGCCTTTCCAGTCGAGCCCTCCTTTGGGATTACAGTAGATCCGGTTGGCTACGCTGCCCACAAAATATGCTTTCTGCGAGATCACATCTCCATAAGCAATAATAAATTTCCCGCTCTCCCGAAAATCAAGCAACGCCTTTCGCAATTCCTCACTTGCGGCAAAGCCGTTGGCATTTTCATTGCACTTTATATAAATGCCTTTTATCAGGGAATCTTCTGCAGCCTGTTGTACAAGCTGAATGGCTTCATACAGCGAAGTGGAGTACACATCATCATCACCGCTGAGGCGGGCAAAAGTATTGTCCTGCTTCCTGTCGCTGAAATGGTGCGACAGATCCATAACCAGCACCGAATTAGAGGCAACCGATGTTTTTTCACCGCCGGAAACAACACTTACGATTCCCAGTAGAATAAAAAACCCCAACAAGGTAAAGATGACCAACGCTAACAAAGACGCCAGGAAAAATTTAAAGAAACTCCTCACATTTAAAATTTTAGTCTGGTAAAATTAGGGATATTTGAGGCCGGAAACTACATATTCTATCCATGAACAAAGGGTATTTGTTGATTGGCGGTAACCTGGGAGACAGAAAATTACAATTGGAAAAAGCCCGCACATTGATTGAAAATGAATGTGGAACCATTGTACGGCGGTCTCATTTATACGAAACGGCTCCCTGGGGAAATACAGACCAACCCTCTTTTTTTAACCAGGCATTGATGATCAACACTTCCTGGCCGGCGTTTCAACTGCTCGGCCTGCTGCTGCAAATAGAAGCGAGAATGGGACGGCAGAGGACCCAAAAATACGGTCCCCGGAATATAGATATAGATATGCTGCTGTTTAATGATGAGATTATCCACACTCCTGCGTTGGAGGTTCCCCATCCTCAATTGCCGTACCGGCGTTTTGCATTGGAACCGCTGGACGAAATAGCGCCGGATGTTATCCATCCCGTCCGGGAAAAAACCATTCATCGCCTTTTGAAAGAATGTAATGATCCGCTCAGCGTTTGGAAACTGGAAAATTAGTGTATAATCCTTTCCGATTAATTTGAAAGTGTTGCTTAAGTTTGGCTTCGCTTATGAATTATCATTATATCGCAATTGAAGGAAATATAGGCGTGGGTAAAACCACGCTGGCCCACCTGTTATCAAAACATTTTAATGCAAGACTGATCCTGGAAAGGTTCGCGGACAATCCTTTTCTTGCAGGGTTTTATGAAAATCCCGGTCAAAACGCTTTTCCGCTTGAATTGTTTTTTATGGCAGAACGGTACAAGCAGTTGAAGGAGCTGGTGCATACCAAAGACCTTTTCCGGAGCATCACCATCGCGGATTATTTATTTACGAAATGCCTGCTTTTTGCCAAAGTAAATTTACCGGAAGAAGAGTTCCTGCTTTATCAGCGGCTATTCGATATTATCACCCAACAGTTGATCCGGCCCGACCTGCTGATATACCTGCATGCCCCGGTCAGTAACCTGCAGGAGAATATACGGAAGCGCGGCCGGTCGTACGAACAGCGTATTCCGGATGAATATCTTTACAATATCCAGCAAACCTATACGCATTATATCAAACAGCACAATATCAAAACCCTGTATATAGATGCGGGGAAGGCGGATTTTTTGGGGAATGAAACGCATTTGAAAACTATCATCAATGCGCTGGAAAAGGACTATGAGCCTGGGCGGCACTTCATCTCTCTACCCTGAACAATGCAGTGCAAGTTCTCCTTTTAAACCGGATCAGAATACGGATCCTGCCGGTTTTTCTCGATTCGCGGATCTATCACCAGTCTTTCTGTACCCGCGATCTTTACTTTATCAAATTCCGGATGAGCAGGATTAATGACCCAATTATGCTCGGAAAAAACAACGGCCGAAGGTACCTTCAAAACCAGACTCCTGCCCGATGCCAGCCATCGGTCGCCCATCCGCATAACATGAATGGGAACAGGATAGCTATGCCATTCTGCCGGCATGTCGCTCAACTTGTATTCATCAATTGAAACCCCATCCGGAAGTTCAAGTGTTACAATAGTAAAATCATCCTTTAAAATTGCCAGGGGCGTATTGGTCAGCACTTCCAAAATGGCAAGTGATTTTGTTCCGGAGGTGTACAGAGCGGCCCTGCCGGCACTGTTCCATCGTCCCCCGCTGACCCTGGCGCCGGAACCGCTTAAATCGTGCCTGTACTTATTCCTGCAAACTCTATACAATATCACAACAGAAAATTAAGAATATACGCCCTGTTCTATACGATTGAGAAGCTTAAGAACCATACGCACTCCAAAAGAGGTATCCAGCAGCTCCACCGGCTTTTTACCGCCTAAAGCAATAATGCTGGAATGCAGCCATTGCTGTAAATTATCCGCGGAACCGAAAACATCCAGGCCCCGGCTAACCAGCTCGGCGATCTCTAACACTCTTTCGGACTTATTAATGTCTAAAAGCTCATCATCGTCTTTACGCTGTATATTTCTATGAGAAGTATGCAGAAGAAGGCTCATTGCCTCCATGGAGATCCCAAGAAATTTACTGAGCGATTTTAAAGAGGACTTTTTTACCCCGGAGCGGCTTAGCCGGATCAGGTCCATATCATCGGGAGAATGAGTTGGAAACGGTTGCTTACTACCTAAGATGATACCCATGGTTTGATAATGAACCGCAGCCTCCTCCAAAAGTGATTGCATTGATTCCTCTTCTGTTTTATAGTTTGTGGGATTCTTTTTCATGTGTATATTTTAAACTTTTGCATTTTGGCGGCCGGCCGGTAAACCAGGAACGTATTCTTCTTCTATCGTAAGAAAAACCGCCATATTGCTTTACCCCACAAGATACGACATTTTGTTTAAAAAAATAACTTTTTGTCGTATTTATTTTTCCTGATAAATTTATTTCACTTTAAGAAGTTTTTCCAGCACGAAAAAAACTGCGGGACAAAAGCTGGAATTTTTCAAAGTAATCCGTGGCCGGTTGATAAGAACGTCCTCATTGGTATAGGGAAACCGGGCACAGTCGGATGGCCGCACTTCATAAATACTGCACCGGTTATCGCTTCCGAGGAAGGGGCAGGGCTTTTGATTCACTACATAATCTCCTTCATCATCCAGTTGCAGGTACCGGTCAATGAAGCGGCTTTCCTTCAGGCGGAGGTATTTACTGATGCGTTTTATGTCCGGCGTTTTAAAGCGGGGGGAATAATTTTTACAGCAGGCGGCGCAGTTCAGGCAGTTGATATGGGAAAACGCTTCTTCGTGCAATTCCGGAAGTTGTTTCAGCATCTTATTTTTATCTCCTCTTTGCAACATCCGGGCATAGGTTTTCTGTTGGGAAGCAGATTTTTTCTGCCATTGCAAATCATGCTCTGCCGATGCGGCTGGCGGAGTACTATTGTTTTTATGCGATCCTTCCATGCATTAAAAAATCACCGTCCGTCCCCGATTCTCCATAGAGACACCGGCATTCTTTAAATCATTATAACGGCGTCGTTTTCCTTCTTTTCCGGACTTTTCTTAGCGGCAAAAATAATCAAAAAATGTTTTCTCTTTGCGTCTTCTGCGGGCTCTGCGTGAGAATAATTGCACGCCAGGACGCTAAGGCGCAGAAGAAAATTAAGGGATTCCCGGAGATCCTGAATCGTTTTCTCTTTGCGTCTTCTGCGGCTCTGCGTGAGAATAATTACACGCCACGACGCTAAGGCGCAGAGGAAAATTAAGAGATTCCCGGAGATCCTGAATCGTTTTCTCTTTGCGTTTTCTGTGGCTCTGCGTGAGAATAATTGCACGCCAGGACGCTAAGGCGCACATCCCGAGGCTTATCCTTCGTTTCCGATGATTTAAAGCATTTGTAAATAGGTTATTCCTCCTAACTTTGCACCTCATTTTACAAAAAGTTCAACTCTATTTTATTTTATGAACGTATTTGATACACAGGCAAAAGATTTTACTTCCCGTCATATCGGTCCCGATGAAACTGAATGCAAACAAATGCTTCAGACCATCGGCATCAGCTCTTTAGAGGAACTGGTTGAAAAAACCATTCCCGCTTCCATTCGTCTCACCTCAGCGCCCGAACTGCCGGCGCCTCAGAATGAATATGAATATTTACAGGAATTAAAAAAGACGGCGCAAAAGAATAAAGTATTTAAAACTTATATAGGTCAGGGTTATTACGGCACCATAACGCCATCGGTTATCCTGAGAAATGTGTTTGAAAACCCGGGGTGGTACACCCAATATACTCCATACCAGGCCGAAATTTCCCAGGGACGTCTGGAAAGCATGCTCAATTTTCAAACCCTGGTTGCCGACCTTACGGCCTTACCTTTTGCCAATGCCTCTTTATTAGACGAAGCCACAGCGGCGGCGGAAGCTATGGCTATGCTTTTTCACCATGCCAACAAGCCCGGCAGCCCGCTGAAGTCCCGGTTCTTCGTTGATAAAGCCCTGTTTCCGCAAACCATTGACGTGCTGATCACCCGTGCCGGTCCTATTGGCGTTGAGCTTGTTTTTGGCGACTACGTAACCACCTCCCTTGACGAAAGTTTCTTTGGCGCCATTGTGCAATATCCCGACAACAACGGTTCCATAAACGATTACCGGAATTTTATCAACCAGGTGCATGCCCTCAACGCTTATGTGGTAATGGCGGCCGACCTGCTGGCCCTTACCCTGCTCACCGCGCCGGGGGAATTGGGAGCCGATGTAGCCATTGGCTCGGCCCAACGTTTTGGCGTACCCCTGGGTTTTGGCGGCCCTCACGCCGCTTTCTTCTCTACAAAAGAGGAATTTAAAAGAAATATGCCCGGCCGCATAATCGGCGTAAGTATAGACACTTACGGCAAAAGGGCCCTGAGAATGGCCCTGCAGACCAGGGAACAGCACATTAAAAGAGAAAAAGCCACCTCTAATATCTGCACTGCCCAGGCGCTGTTAGCCAACATGGCCGCCATGTATGCCGTTTACCACGGACCCAAAAGATTAAAGGAAATCGCCACCCGGATCGCCATTCTATCAAAAACGCTGTCTGATGAACTGAATGAATTAGGCTATACCAATCTCAACCGGCACTATTTTGACACCCTGAAAATTAAGGTCAGTAATATTTCAAAAATAAGGCCGGTCGCGGAAGCCCGGGAGGTCAATTTCAGATATTTTGATGAACAGCATATCGGGATATCCCTGGATGAAACCACTTCACAGAAAGATATTTTGGACATCCTTTACGTCTTTGCAGAGGCTTCCGGACACAGCGGCGTTTCTCTCACTTTCAGTGAAAACGAGCTGCCTGAAAATATCCCCGGTTACGCCACCCGGAAAAGCGCTTTCCTCACCCATCCTGTTTTTAATACCTATCACAGCGAAAGCAAGATGATGCGCTACATCAGGATGCTTGAAAACAAAGATCTTTCACTGGTTACCTCCATGATCCCGCTTGGCAGTTGCACCATGAAATTAAACGCGGCTACCGAAATGCTGCCGGTGAGCTGGCCAGAATTTGCAGATATCCATCCGTTTGCGCCCGGTTCCCAAACACGGGGATATCAGGAAATTGTTGACACCCTTAGCCGCTATCTTTGTGCTATCACCGGTTTCGATGCCTGCAGTCTGCAGCCCAACAGCGGCGCCCAGGGAGAATTTGCAGGATTGCTGACCATCCGGAGATACCATCGTGCTACAGGAAATCATCAAAGAAATGTAGTATTGATCCCCATTTCAGCACATGGTACCAACCCCGCATCCGCCGTTTTGGCCGGATTGAGAGTGGTGGTGGTAAAAAGCGATGCGGAGGGGCACATAGATGTAGCCGACCTGAAAACCAAAGCCGAACAATATAAAGACACGCTCGCCGCCCTGATGGTTACCTATCCTTCCACACACGGGGTGTTTGAAGAAAGTATTAAAGAGGTATGTAAGATAATACACGATAATGGCGGACAGGTATATATGGACGGCGCCAATATGAATGCGCAATGTATGTTTACCTCACCCGGTTACATTGGTGCGGACATCTGTCACCTTAACCTCCATAAAACTTTTGCTATTCCGCATGGAGGCGGAGGACCCGGCATGGGGCCCATTTGCGCCAAAGCCCACCTGGAGGCTTATCTTCCCTCCCATATCACGCTTTCCGAACGGGGCACGGAAGCCTTTACTTCACCCCAGCCGGGCGGCTTGGGTGCGGTAAGTGCAGCGCCCTACGGTTCGGCGTCTATATTACTGATCAGCTACGCCTATATCAAACTGTTGGGCGCTGAGGGGCTGAAAGCAGCCACCAGCTATGCCATTTTAAATGCCAACTATATGAAAGCCAGGCTGGAAAAACATTTTTCCATACTCTTCCCCGGCGCCAATGCGCATGAATTTATTGTGGATCTCCGCCCCTTTAAAGCAAGTGCGGGGATCGAGGCGGAAGATGTAGCCAAGCGTTTGATGGATTACGGCTTTCACGCTCCCACAATGAGCTTCCCCGTTGCCGGCACCATTATGATAGAGCCTACCGAGAGCGAAGACAAGGACGAGCTCGACCGTTTCTGCGATGCTTTGATCAATATTTATTATGAAATAAAAGCTATAGAGGAAAACGGGGCCGGTAAAACCGATAACCCGCTTAAAAACGCGCCGCATACAATGGAGAAGGTGTGCGCCGATGAATGGACGCATCCTTACAGCCGCCGGGAAGCAGCTTTTCCCCTGCCATACATCAGTCTGAATAAATTTTGGCCCGCGGTATCAAGGATCAATAATACCTATGGCGACCGGAATCTCGTTTGTACCTGCGAACCCGTGGAAAGTTATGTGGAGGCAGAATAAAGAAAAGTAACGAACAGCGGTCGGTACCCGACGCAGGAGGGTCAGACCGCGGGAGTAATTTGAAAATGTGGAAATGTGAAAATATGAAAATGCCTGCCCTGACGAATGAACAGCGGTCGGTACCCGACGCAGGAGGGTCAGACCGCGGGAGTAATTTGAAAATGTGGAAATGTGAAAATGTGAAAATGCCTGCCCTGATGAATGAACAGCGGTCGGTACCCGACACAGGAGGGTCCTTTAGATTTGCTTTTATTATTTATTAAAACATATTACTATTATTACCCTTTTCTTTTTTTGCTACTTTTTTTCTTTTACAATCCACAATTTTGTGTGGATAACCTAACCATCGGCAGCGGCGCATTTACCGTTGGGTCAGGGTTAAATACCCAGGGTCTGATAAAATCCGCTGCCGCTTTTTCCCTTAGTGACCATATAACAATTAGGGCTCTAAGACCCATTATTAAGGACTTGGCCGATGGGGCAAAAAAGGTTAGATATAATAAATCCAAAAGTATTAAAATGATGAATGAGAAACAACAAAACTTTATTGGTATTGACATCTCAAAGTTGTGGTTTGATGCCAGCTTACTGGTGGTAAAAACATCCGGTAAACAACCCGTGCAAACCCAACGTTTTGATAACAACGTAACCGGGATAAAAGCGTTTGAAAAATGGTTGAAGTTGTTTCGGGTTTCCTATGAGGAAAATACGCTCGTTGTGATGGAAAATACGGGTATCTATCAGCGACATTTATGGTCGTTTTGCAGCGACAAAAATTTGCCACTGTATATTGGCAATGCGGCAGACATTAAATGGAGTTTTGGCATCGCCAGAGGCAAAAATGACAGGATAGACAGCATACGCCTCTGCAACTATGCACATAAACATGCTGATGATCTCAAAGCTACGCCACGCCTCAATAAGAAGCTCGTATTGCTGAAAGACCTGATGACCAGTCGCACCAAATTGTTAGGTCAGATGAACGCCATTAAAACCTATCTGAAAGAACTGAAAGATATCAACGACAAGGCAGTTCAAAAGGTAATGGAACAAGCGCATAAAACCGCCATAGCCGGACTATCAAAATCCATAAAAAATATAGAGGTTGAAATCCTGAAAATCATCAAAGAAGATGAAATGGTATTGGCTAATTATGATCTGCTCAAAACAATCCCCGGCATTGGACACATTACAGCAGTGTATTTAATTTGTTGCACGAATAATTTTGCCATCAAAGTGAGCGGGAAACAGTTGGCTTGTTACGCAGGAGTAGTTCCTTTTGAGCATCGTAGTGGCATCAGCGTCAAGGGACGAAGTCGGGTGCACAGAATGGCCAACAAAGACTTGAAAAGATTGCTGCACATGGCAGCCCTCAGCTGCATTCAGAATTATGCAGAATTCAGGGATTATTATGATCGCAAAAAAGCAGAAGGCAAGCACAGTATGAGTGTATTAAATGCGATCCGGAATAAAATTGTACTGAGAGTTGCTGCCGTTGTCAACAGCCGGTGCCCTTATGTGAATAACTACGAAAAGGCAGTCTGAAAAAACTGAAAAATTTATTTGGTGAAGTCATAACAATCAGACCGCGGTAATAATTTGAAAATGTGGAAATGTGAAAATATGAAAATGCCTGCCCTGACGAATGAACAGCGGTCGATTTTGCAACCGCCTCCGTCAGGGAAGTTGTATTGAAGGGCAATGCTTATTTCCAGGTGAAGCAAACCCCTTCCCTCACGCCCTTCATTGTTCACGCAGATCAGCTCAGGATCTACGTTACGGGTACAGAGTTCAATGTTAATGCTCACTCCAAAGCAACCGACATAGTGCTCACGAGCGGGAAGATCAACGTTACCCTGGAAAAAGACAAAAGAAAAACCGTATATCTCGAAGCCGGCTACACACTCAATGTAGATACCCTTCACAATGAATTAATTACTGCCAAAACCAACACGGAGCTATATACTGCTGCCTGGAAGCTGGGGGAATGGCATTTTTCCGAAACCTCCCTGCAAACCATAGCGCGGCTGATCAATGAATACTATGGCATGGAGATGATCTTCACCTCTCCTGATCAGCGCCATCTCCAGATCACCGCCGTGGTATCGGTAAATGATCTGTCCACCCTTATCCGGGTGATTGAAAAAACTTTAAACATCAGCATACAAACACAAAACCAACATTTAATCATTATTAACCCTCAATCAAGACAGTTATGAAAGAAAAATCATCTTTTTCAGTACGCTGCTTAGGGATAATGTTGACGGTTGCGCTATTTTTAGCCGCCTCAACCGGGCCCCGGGCTCAGGATTTAGCCGCCCTTACCCCCTCCCTCGGAAACAGCGAACCTGTTACGGAAACTGATTTAAAAACAGCTTCCCTGCAGGAATTCATGCACGATTTTAAGCAAACGTATCAAAACATCTATTACAGCTATGAATCCAACAGCCTCAGATCAGTAAGAGTAAATTATGACGCGCTGGACGCTTCCGGGCAAAGCAATCCCGACCAGGTGCTCAGCAGGGTTTTATCTACTGCCGGACTGGTATTTGAAAAAATAAAGGACGTATATGTGATCAGGCAGGATGTACCAAAAAGAGAAGAACAACATTTTGCTGTTCCCGCTGCCGTGATTACCAGCGCTGCAGTTGACTTTACCGTAAGCGGCAGGGTCAGCGATGAAAACGGTGCTGTAGCCGGTGCAACAGTAACCGAAAGAGGAACGAACAATGCGACCACAACTGACAATTACGGGAATTATACCCTTTAATGTTTCAACAACTCAGCTACATTGGTTATCACATCCATTGGATATGCTACCCAGGAAGTGGCAGTGAACGGCAGGGGTAACATCAACATTACTTTAGTCGCTTCTGCTCAGGAGTTGGAGAAGGTGGTAGTAACTTCTCTTGGAATGAAAAAGGCGAAAAGATCTTTGGGGTACAGTATTTCTTCTGTGGACGCCAAAGACATGGAAACAGGCGGCGCTTCCAATATATTAAAATCAATAGAAGGTAAGGTAACCGGCGTTCAGATGAACAGTCTACCTCTTCCCCCCACTTCATCGGTAATGTTCAACATACGCGGCGCTTCCTCTCTAGGTGGGATATTAAATGACAAAAGGAACATCAACAATGAAACCCAGCCCCTGGTCGTACTGAACGTGTAGCGCTAAGTTCCAACCAGGTAGGGGCTATCAACATTGATGTAGGGAACTTTATCTCCAGCCTTAATCCCAACGATATAGAAAGTATTTCTGTGCTGAAAGGCGCCAGTGCGTCTGCGCTTTACGGATCTTCTGCGGGTAACGGCGTGATCCTGATCACTACCAAATCCGGTGCAAACGCCAAAAAGGGACTTGGCGTTTCGGTGAACAGCGCCACCTCTTTCGATCAGGCCTATAGCGCTCCTCCCGTTCAGCGCAGGTTTTTTCAGGGCGATGAGGACGGCAGCGCTTTGACCGAGGATAAAAAAGGACTGGGATGGGCTATTGATGATAACGTGAACAACAACGAGCCGGTATGGCGGTGGAACCTGCTTACACAGGAGTGGGAAAAATCTGTTCTCGAAGCTCGTGGCGACCAGAACCCGCTGCTGGGCCTTCCTGAAAACCGGCATCATGACCGACAATGACGTGTCAGTAAATTCCGGAAACTATGACAAGGGTAACTACCGGCTCAATCTGGGAAATATGGTATATAATGCCGTAATACCCGGCAACAAAACAACCCGGAATAGTGTTTCCTTTGATGGTAAATACAATTTAAACGACAGGCTTTCCGTATCCTCACAGGCGTTCATGGTCGCATACATTCGTGCCTAATCAGTCACACATTCAGGATAAAAGGGAAGACAATCCCCTGGCACATGCCATGTCAATGCCGATCAATATGTTCAAAATGTCTGTATGGGAACAGGCTGATCCCTGGTACACCAACTGGGATGGAGTCATGAAGGGATGTATCAGAACACGCCTTACCTGAAGAAACCTGGACAAGATCGTCTGAGACCTGATGCAGTAGGTAAAACGGACCTTATTTCTGCCGCCAGAAACATTATCCGTACCTATACGAAAGACGTGTTCTTCGGGAAAATACAGTTGGACTACAGGATAACAGACCCCCTTATGCTTACCCTGCGCTCGGGCATCAGCAAGGAGATCTTTGATTTCGAAAGAAAAACTCCCCTGGGGAGCGGAAAGGGCAGAGTTAGGTGGATATGAGCAGCAACACAGCAATAACCTTAATGTAAGGAATGATGTGCTGCTTGCCTATAATAAGCGTTTTCTGGAGGGCAAGCTGTCCCTCGATGCGTTGGGCGGTTTCTCCTATAATTATGGCGAAAGCAACAGTTCAGGATTCAGCGGTAATAACCTGACATTACCGAACTCATTTAACTTCAAATTTCTCTTGCCTGATGACGTCCGAAGGGTGCCGCCTTATGCAGTTATCCCGGTCGCAATTACGGCGCCTATGCCACAGCGATCGGGTGGCAGGATATGGTTTATGTGGAACTGTCAGGTCGTAATGACTGGGTAGGCATCCTGCCGCATGAAAAAGACCATCATTTCTATCCCGGCATCCCCGACCTGATAGCCTCGGAAACCTTCAAACATGGGTAATGTGGTCAACTTCCTCAAGTTGCGGGGGGGCTACGCGGAAACCGGCTATAATATCGGGAAACCCATCACACCGCTACGGCACAGGCGGCAGCTGGGGTGGTGTAGCCATGGGAACCATTAGCGGTGATCTGATTGATGACAATATTCGCCCCGGAGCCTCACCCGTGACCAAAGAAGCGGGTATAGATTTCAGGGCCGCAGATAACCGCATAGCGGGTGAGTTTACCGTTTATTCCAAAAATCATATCAACCAGATCCAACCTCTTCCGGTGCTGAGATCAACAGGAAACCCGTATATGCTTACCAATATGGGTTCGGTAAAGTCTAATGGGATTGAAGCGGCTTTAACGGTAACGCCTGTACGTACCAAAGACTGGCGTAAACCTTACCGGAAATATCACCACTTTTAAAGCGGTTATAGACGAACTGGATCCTCGCTTTGTTGAGCGCTTTTATGACTATGATGGAGCAGTTCAACTGCCTTTGTTCAAAGGTGCCCACGTAGGAGACCTGTATGCAAAAAGAACTGATCGGCTATATCCAAACCGGGAAATATAAAGGCATGATGCTGACCGGTCCTGAAGGTATCATTGATCAGGCCGTTACAACCACAGACTATATCAGGCAAAATGGATTTCTTGGCAATGTAAATCCCAAAGCCATCTATGGGTTTGGGGCGGATGCCAGGTACAAGAACTTCCGGCTTAATATCGTTGCCAGCTACAGGCAAGGCGGAATATTCATTTCCGAAACCCAGAAGATCATGATTGACGACGGTATGGCAGATATTATGGCGCTTTATGGTGATAAATACAACGAGTACTGGACAGGAGGTCGTTTCGCAGGTGGTTTACTGAGTATGCCGACCCTCGATCAGATAAAACCACCCAGCCTGGTTTTGAAACCTACCGGGAGCTAATGGAGGAACTGATGGACATGTACAATGGAGATCCTCGTTACTCGGTTACTGGAATGCGGTTTATATAGACCTAACTATGACATGTCCGACAAGACTGCCGAAGAAAAGCTGAGCCTTCCGGATGAAGCCTATATCAGAATGGAGATTGATCTCACCAAAACGCTCATCATGAATCCTTATAACATGGAAGGACAGGAACTATGGTCCGGCGCCCAGTTCAGAACCCATGATGCTACTTCGTTCAAGATAAAGGAAATTAACCTTACCTATACATTCAATAGATCGCTGGCACAAAGGTTACGTTGTCAGGATATTTCCATTACCGCTTTTGCCAAGAACGTGATGTTCTGGGCAAAAAATAAAATGAATGAAGATCCGGAAACGGCATTCTATAATGGAACAAGAAGTATGGGTATCGTAAACTTTTCGGGTTACCGCCAATCCGTACTATGGGTATAAGAATTGGCGTGTTAGTTTCTAAGGCTAATCATTCAAAATTTATAAAATGAGTATTATGATAAAAAAATCAATAACATATATCGCATTCGGGGCGCTGCTATCAGCAGGCATATCCTGTAGTAAGGACCAACTTAGAATGAAAGAAAGAGAGACATCACTACGTTGATTTTTCAGCGACCACGCTATCACCTCACATCTTCTATTGTAGAAGTAGCCAGGTCTTATGGTAAAGGGGTTACAGAGGAACCCAAGGAAGAGGCTACCCTATACTTCCTGGAGTGCTATAATGGCGCCTCACAGGCCGCTACGCTATATAGTGCCAGAGATAAGGATTGGAACTACGAAGAGCAGAATCCTTATACCAACCAGTTAAGAAAACTGGCCGTCCTCAGAGAATTAGCAACCAATGAAAATAATATGGCGAATGTGGCTGCCGGCGATATTCTGAAAATGTGTTGTTGACGCTTATCTTACCGAAAAATACGGGGATGTTCCTTCCAGCGATGCAAATCAGGGCAGAGAGGGTGTCATTGCTCCCAAATTCGATACGCAAAAGGAAATATATGAGCAGATGTTTACCCTGTTAGATAACGCGGTGACCATTTTGTCGGACCCCAACAGCAAAGGGCTGCCAAGCGACCACGATGTACTGTTTAAGGGAGACCGGACCAAATGGTTAAAGTTCGCCAATTCCCTGAAATTCAGATTAATGGTACATTCCTACGAGCCTTTCAAGAAAGCGGGAAGGATCTAAGCGGAGAGATGCAGCAGATTGCCAGCAGTGGGAATTATATATCCACGGTAGCTGAGAATGCCGTACTTGAATTCCCGGCATACAAAGATGAATCATGTATCTTACCAATTGGGGAAAATCAGCTCTGAG
The DNA here is from genome assembly GCA_023957125.1 of Chitinophagaceae bacterium. Lineage (GTDB taxonomy): Bacteria > Bacteroidota > Bacteroidia > Chitinophagales > Chitinophagaceae > Agriterribacter. The sequence continues at coordinate 31,047 of JAMLHL010000018.1, read as the reverse complement.
TAATGACTTCACCGAGCAGAAGCCCTCCAAGTACCTGATAGACCAGATGGTAGCTCTTGATGATCCGCGCATGTACGTTATATTTGCCCCGGCGCTTTCCCCGATATCGGCAAAAGCTACAGAATCCAGCGAAGACATCAAGATCAATGGCTTCACGTATAAGGTTACTTATTATCCTTCCTCGGAATATAGCTCGACAGAAATGCAGGCAAACGGAAGAGACCTTGACGGTAATGCCATAACAGTACCTTATGAATTAGATGCCCAATGGATTGGCGCTCCGCATCCAATAAACGTTAATACCCAATATGCAAGTTCCGCCGGAACACTAAACAACAACAGCTTTTATGACAATCGTCGTCTTACCGGGTTTTCGCAATTGATTGCCAAAACCACTGACCCCCGTCTTAAAGCGGTAATGATGGAGGCCAGTGAAATGGCATTCCTGCTTGCCGAAGCCCGTCAGAAAGGATGGATATCTGCCGGGACGGTTAAGGATCATTACGAAAATGGTATCCGGTTATCCTTTGAAAGGTGGCAGATCGAGAACGGTACCAAGCCAGCAAGCCATATCGGTTCAGACAAGATCGTGGATAATTTCAGTAACTATTATGCAAAGCCCACGGTAGCCTTGGACGGTAGCAATGCAGATCTTGATAAGATCGCTCTCCAGAAATGGCTGTCTTTGCTGGTTACCAACCATACGGAGGCTTATACAGATTACAGGCGTACCGGCAAACCCGCGTTCATCCAAAAAATAGTGGAGTCATTCTCCACGTACACTTACCCGCAACGTTACATGTACCCCCAGGATGAATTGAGCAACAACAAAGAACAATACGATGCAGCTGTATCTGCAATGGGAGGCAAGGATCTGCCCTCTACCAAAATGTGGATATTGCAGTAACGAATTCGTCAATTAGAGACAATGCAGTGAAGAACCTACATGATCAGCAAAAAGACAGCGGGTTGGTTTCTCCAGCTCGCTGTCTTGTTTATTATAGAATAATCTCACACTCCGCCCATCAGCTACAATCCGCGCAACCCGCGGGAAATTTCCGGCATTGAGTGGAAATAACCGGCGAACTCTTTAACTTATACCATGCCGGAAAATGAGTCGCAAACCATGAATACGGATTTTTATAAAGTATTTTAGCAATCGAATAAATCATGCCAGACAATTCAATGGATAGTTTTGATGAATATCTAAGACAGGGCGAACAAACATTTACGTTTTCAACAGCAGAATACCTGTCAATTCATCGTAGATTATTTCAAGGCATTTACAAAACAGAATATGCAATATCTCAGCGCTCCGATCAATTTCCTTTCCCCTTTAATAACCTCTCATTTCAACCCCGGTGAGGGTGTGCCCGAAGAGAAGGCGATTACGCCTGCAGCCGTTGTGATGATGAAAAGAAGCGTGCCGGTTTTTCTTCTCGTCGTCTGCCTGAGTCAATTCATTACCGCACAGCCCGGCTCTTCTCCAACACAAATGAAAGATACCGCCTTCTGGCAGGAATACCATGAAGCCTACCGGATAGGAAAAACCGCTTCGGAAAACGAGGTGCGGCGTATCGCGGTGGATGATGCCTCCAATATCTGGATTGCTACGGCTGAAGGCATATTGATGAAGAAAAAAGATGCCAAAGAATGGAACAGCATGATCAACGGGGAAGACAAAGGCCCTGCTTATACAGTCATCACCGATGGACATGGCAACGTATGGATGGGCACCTGGAATGGAGTTTATTCATTTAACAGCAACCGCTTGCAAAAAATAAAAGGAACGGAAGGTCCCGTTTCCGCATTATGCGCAGCGCCCTCCGGCCTTTACGCCTTTGGCCCGAAAGGGGTATGGCTTTTAAACCAAAACCGCTTTATTAAAAAAAATTATACCATCGCCCGGTCGGTCAGGAAAGCAATTGCAGCAAATGACGGCGCTGTATGGGTGGCCAGTGACGTGGGGCTGTACCGGATCAACAACGACCAGGTTCAGCACTTTATGGATACCAGCATTTTGATCAGCGCTTATATAAAAGGACTGGCGCTTGACGATCAGCAACGCTTATGGGCGGGCGGACTGGGAGGAGTAAGCATTCTTCAAAACCTTCAAAAAACAGGAGCGCTTCGCCCCACCGAAGGGCTGCCTTCTATTTATGTAAATTGTATAAAACGGTCTCCGGACGGCGCCATGTGGACCGGTACGGACGTGGGGGTAGTGAGATATGCGCCCGACGGCACACCTACGCTCCGGTTTGGCCGGCGATGGCTGCTGAACGATCGGGTAACAGACATCGCGTTTGATGACGAAGGCAATGCGTGGATAGGCACCCCCGGAGGAGTGAGCGCTATAAAGAGAAGAAAAATGACCCTGGCGCAAAAGCAGGATTATTTTTATGACATCACCATGCAGCGCCACATCAGGGAGCCCTGGATATCGGGGCCCATAAAACTTCAAAATCCGGAGGATCTGAACAACTGGCAACCCGAAGACGATGACAACGACGGGGAATTCACCGGTAACTACCTGGCCATGGAATCCTTCAGGTATGCCGCCACAAAAGACAAAGACGCGAAGGAAAAAGCGAAGAAAGCTTTTGAGTTCCTGAAACTTTTACAAACGATAACGGGCACCGATGGCTTTTTTGCCCGGACCATTGTACCCGTCAGTTGGGGCGATCGTGTTCACGATCCCAACACCACCTATACCGAACGTCAATTAGCCGATGAAATGGTGAAAGAACCGCGATTCAAACCGGTAGAAACACGCTGGCACAAATCGAAAGACGGGAAATGGTTGTGGAAAGGAGATACCAGCAGCGACGAATGGTGCGGCCACATGTTCGGCTACTATTTTTATTATGAACTGGTGGCCGACGACCAGGAAAAGAAAAGGGTTGCAGCGCACGTTGCCAGGCTGGTGGACCACCTGATTCGCAACAACTATAACATGATGGACGTGGATGGCGCCCACACGCGCTGGTCGGTATGGAGCCCCGAAATGCTCAACCGGGATCCGGAATGGCTCCCCGACCGCTACCAGAATTCAATGGAACTACTGGCCTTTCTCAAACTCGCTTATCACATGACCGGAGAAAGCAAATACCAGGAACATTACGGGAAACTGATCCGGGAAGAACATTATCTCGACAATATGTCAAAAATTTCACGGCAAAACCCCGCATTCTATATTTATTTCGATATGATCCTCCAGTGTTATATGTACCCAATTCTTATTGGTTGCGAAAAAGATGCGGAACTCAAAGCTTTTTATGAAACTCAATTTGATCAATGGATGGAAAAAAGGAAAGGCGACCAAAGTCCTTTGATCAATTTCCTGTACTGTTATGCAAGGAACAAAAAAACCGAATTAAAGTCTTCGGTGGAATTTTTAACAGACACGCCTTTGGATCTGGTAGGCTGGACATTTGATCACCGCAAAAGAGAAGATGTAAAAATAGTACACGAACCCGTATTGGATGAGTGGCAGATCAACACTTTGCCTCCGCCGGCTATCCGTACAGCTATCCGCTGGGATAAAAACCCCTGGGACGCAGTCAGCAGCTATCCCAACAGGGAGCGGGAGCCTGTGTTTTGGCTGCTGCCTTACTGGATGGGCAGGTATCTTAAAATGATTGATTAGCCCCACCGGGAAACCCCTGAAAATATTAGGAATTATACCTGGTATTTCTTACATTGCGGATACTGAAACTCTTGTTTGAAAAGATAATTTGCAGACTATGCCCATAAGTCAGTACCTCTGCGCCCTGGTCATTTTCCTTTCCGGTTTCATAACCTCTCATTTCAACCCCAATGAGGTTATGCCCGGAGATAAGACGATAACGCCTGCGGCGGTGATCCGCCACTCGTTATATACGGAGTTCCTTGATGTGCCCTACGGCGATGCAGAAAAAGATTATCGCCTTTTAGATGCCTACCTTCCCGAAGAAAGGAATTCCGATACCAAAGTGATCGTATATATCCATGGCGGAAGCTGGATTGCGGGAAACAAATCCGAGTTTCCGAAACCTTTAATTGAAGAACTGGTAGGTAAACGGAAATATGCCCTGGCTTCTATCAACTACCGCCTGGTAAAAGACGGAAAAAATCTTTTTCCGGCCCAGATTGAAGACATCCAAAAAGCCTTGTCGTTTATCTCGTCCAACGCTGCTGAATACAATTATAACGGAAACGAGTTTGCTCTTATAGGCGCCAGTGCCGGCGCTCATTTAGCTTTGCTTTACACCTATGGGTATGATTCTTTGAAACAGGTAAAAACGGTAGTGGATATTTTCGGACCAACCGACCTGGGTGATGAAACGGTTCGCAAACCCGGACTGGAAAGCAACGATATCATTGTTAATTACCTGGGTACGTCCGATGTGTCGGCTAAAATTGTAAAACAAGCCAGCCCCTATTTTCATCTTACCCAACGGTCGGGGGTACCCACCCTTTTATTTCACGGCTCGTCGGACGACCTGGTAAACCCGGAGCAATCTGAAAAGCTATATAAGAAACTGCAGTCGCTCGGCATTCCCAGCCGGCTTAAACTGTATCCCGGAGAGAAACACGAACTCCGTCCCCAGGTGGCGGTTGATCTGTTCGCTAACATGATAGACTGGCTGGAAAAGTATTACCGGTAAAGACAAGATAACGGGTTTGTAGTATATTAGAATTTTCTACGAACTTACTTAACCGAACGAGATTGAATTTGAAATTTATTAAAATCGGTATAGAACCTCAAATACCATAAAAACGACTCACCCGCTATGGCTACGCATAATAGAAGGTTGTTTTTAAAACAGGCGTCACTGGCAGGGCTGGGCGTAACATTAAGCCCTTCGCTTATCATGGCTGAAACCCTTCCAACCGAATCACCTAACCTCAGGCCGGGAACCAACCATTTCTATTCTCCCATTGCGTTCCCCGATATTTATATCCAGGGAGAACTCCTTTCAAGAGCCATGAGAAACTACGACCGGCTGGAATCCGATCTTTACTGGCCGGAAAATGATTTTGCTCCTAAGGGACGCAATCCCAATGCCGCTTCCCCGGGCGATAAGGAAGGCAGGATCATCTTAGCGCTTACCATGCAGGCGCTGGCAACGCACCGAAGACCCGTTTACCTGGATCAGATTGTTGCCCTCATGCCCAAGTATGTAAATAACAAAGGGTATCTGGGACCCGTTCTGTCTGGCAAAATAGATGAGCAGCAACTCTCAGGGCACGGCTGGCTCCTGCGGGGATTATGCGAGTATTATCTCTGGAAGAAGGATCCGAAGGTTAAACAACACATCCTGAATATTACCAATAACCTGGCGCTGCCTACCCGGGGAGCCTATACTTATTACCCGGTGGATCCCCAAAGCAGGATACCCAATGTGGGAGAGGCAGCAGGCACTATACAGAACACGGTAGGAGAATGGATGTTATCTTCCGATATCGGTTGTTATCTTTTGTTATTGGATGGTATGACGCAGGTTTACGAGTTATTTCCCTCAGAGGCAATAAAGGGGCTTGTGGAAGAAATGATCGCCTGCTTCTCCCGTATGGATATCGTGGGCATTAAAGCCCAAACTCATGCAACGCTTACGGGACTGAGGGGAATGCTCCGGTACTATACCATTACCCATAATGCCCAACTTCTTCAACTGGTGGAACGGAGTTACGAAATTTACCGGACGGCGGGAATGACAGCCAATTATGAAAATCTCAACTGGTTTGAACGACCCACCTGGACTGAGCCCTGCGCCATCATTGATTCGTTTATGGTGGCGGTGCAGCTATGGCAACTTACCGGTAAGACGGCATACCTGGAAGATGCCCATCTGATTTACTATAACGCCATCGCTCATACGCAAAGAACAAATGGAGGTTTTGGGCTGGATAGTTGTGTCCGCCCTGAAGAACCTTCTCTGTATGTAAACGACGATGAAGCCTGGTGGTGTTGTACCATGCGCGGCGGGGAAGGACTGGCTATGGCGATCCGGTATAATTATTTTTTAAAGGGCAATGAGATAGTCGTTCCTTTTTTCAATAGCAGCGAAGCCATCCTGAGGTTGAAAAGCGGGAGCGTTGCGATAAAGCAGATTTCGGAGTATCCTTTTAACGGACAGGTAAGTTTTGAAGTGCAGGATTCCAATAATTCCAATCGGGTAACGCTGCAATTGCTTACGCCTCCATGGACTAAAAACCATCAAATAAAAATCAACGGGAATACCCATCCCTTCAGCAAAAAGAATGGATTTATGATCATTAATACTACGCTGAAAAAAGGTATTGTTATTGAATTGATTTTTGATCAGAATCCCGAAGTAAATAGTAAATCAACGAAGGCTCTTTCAAACAGCGGTTTTTATTCTGTTACCTATGGACCGCTTCAATTAGGCTATGAAGGAGAAAAAGAAATCACACTCCATCCGGATACCGGGATCGTCAGGGAGGATACCAGGGTATGGCGAATTGATAATACGGATTTCAAATTAACGCCCGTCTATCATTTGATGGATCCACGGGTTGAAAAAGGATCGGGATACAAAAAACTGGTTCTTTTCAGATACGGTTGAACAACATCGTTATAAGATAAAAAATTTGTCCTATCCGTGCATTAGTGGCAAAAAAGTTATTATTCCAACAGGGAGAGCGGTATTCCGGCGAAATAGATCGAAGTTTTACCCTCGTGCGATGAATAGTAAGAGAGATACAATTTTTTGCCCTTTACTAACATGCCCGGATAACTGCAATCTCCGGAGGAAGGAAGCCGGAGTATCTCCTTAAAGCTATATCCCTGAATTTCACCCAGCAAACCCAGATGGACTTCAGGAACGTGTACCCTGGTGCCGATGATCCTTTGATCGTTTTTAAGGAAAACAAAATTGGGTCCGCCCAGCCGGTAATCCAACTTATGAAAATTCCAGTCCAGGTAAGGGGAAGCAGCCACCGCTAAAACCCCCATTTGATCTCCCAACTCCCTGCGGATCAATACATGCATAGAATCCTTTCCGTCGAACCGAACGGTAGCCTCGTTAGGGAAGCCGTCTATATCAAATTGATATACCTTGCTGAAGTGAAGCCCATCGGTAGTTTTCAAAAGATACAAAGCGACAGGGCCACGTCTTTCTTCCGGGCCAACCTGGTAATCTATCGCATAGCCCACCCCTTTATGCCAGGTAACCCGCCATATCCAGTCTCCCCAGGACACAATATCCGGATCTATTGATACTTTTTCCGGATCAGAAAAAGCGTTCCCTTTCTTATCTGAGAACGACACTTGCGGCACTCTGCCTTTTAGCGTTGAGCCTGCATAAACAGATCCGCCAATGATCACCATGATCTCTCCCGACGGTGTTACGGAAAGTTTCGGATCGCGAAGGTCAATTCCGGGCTTTTCCAAAAGGGCCACACTCTCCCAGTCGCGTCCGTTTGCCGATCTTACTATCCTGACCTTTCCGTTTACCCCATTCTTAGGCACATGCCCGTCCCCCTCCCGGAAGGAGCAATAAAATTTTCCTTTGAACCGGATCAAATCGGTGAACGCATTATGACCACCCTGATCCCATATCTTTTCAACTGTAATGCCCCGTGGAAGATCCTGCCCGAAAGACATCATCATTAATCCCAACAAACAAAATATCCCTGGTATTATATTTTTTAGTTTTCGCATGATTTAAATATAGGGTTAAAAAATTTTAATCCGCGTTATTGAGGGCGCATTTCAAATTGTCGCGCCCTGTATAATTTTCCGGTCGGTGGGGTAGCGGACGCTACAGGCGGGTGTCACCACCCGCCTGCGACAATTATATATACACCGTCATTAACTAATTCATTTTCAATAAATTAAAATGATGTATTCTGCTTTATTGCACCTGAGTGCAGGGGGAATTTTAAATGCACCCAGTCACAGGTCGCAGGTTTCCGGTTGTAGCTTGTTCATGCCATCAGCGATGAGCAATCATAACCATGTCATGTTCTGAAAAAAGCAGACACTAAGGACTCCAAACTAAAAACCAAAAACTCCAAACGCTCAAAGCAATCCCCTGTTCTTCAGTAAATAGCGGATATTGGGCTCCTGCCCCCTGAAAGCCCTGTACATGGCAGCGAGGTCTTCGGTGTTACCTTTCGACAATATCATATCCCGAAACCGTTGACCGTTTTTCCGGTTCAGTCCACCGTGTTCGGCAAACCATGCATAGGCATCATGGTTGAGCATGTCGGCCCAGGTGTATGCATAATATCCTGCATCATAACCATTCGTCCAGATGTGTAAGAAATAGGAAGACCGGTAACGCGGGGGCACATACGAAATATACAGACCCGTTTTCCGTAAGGCAGCTACCTCAAACGCATCCACATCCTTAATAACAGCATCCTCAGGCGACAACAAATGCCATTGCATATCCAAATTAGTGGCTGCAAGTAATTCCGTAAAAGCATAACCCTGGTTAAAAGTGCCCGCCGCTTTAATTTTATCTGTCAACGACTGAGGGATAGTGGCGCCGGTTTGATAGTGTTTGGCATAATGATTTAATACTACCGGATCCAGCGCCCAATGCTCATTGAACTGGGAAGGCATTTCCACGAAATCCCGGGCAACATTGGTACCGGACAGGAACGGATATTGCTGACTGGCAAAGATGCCGTGAAGCGCATGTCCAAACTCGTGAAACATAGTGGTAACATCGTCAAAACTGATCAGCGCGGGCTGTCCTTTGGGTGGTTTGGGAAAATTACAAACATTATAGATCACCGGTTTGGTATGCAGCAATTTCGACTGTTCCACCATATTGCTCATCCAGGCGCCGCCACGCTTGTTATCCCGTTTAAAATAATCTGCGTAGAACAAAGCCAGAGGAGCGCCATCCTGATCAAACACCTCAAACACTCTCACATCCTCCTGATATACCGGCAGATCGGTTCTTTCCTTAAACGTGATCCCGTATAATTGACCGGCTGCAAAAAACACGCCGTTTTCCAGCACACTGTCCATTACAAAATAGGGTTTTATCTCACCCTCTTCTATATCAAACTTGTCCTTTCTTACTTTCTCCGCATAAAAGTCCCAATCCCAGGGTTGCACCCGGAAAGTGTCTTTTTGCCGCGTTATCAAATCCCGGATATCTTTTTCTTCATCGGCTGCTTTATTGACCGCAGCAGGCACCAACTGCGCTAACATCCTGTTCACCGCTTCAGGCGTCTTGGCCATCTGGTCCTGCAGCTTCCAGGCAGCATAGTTGGGGAAGCCCAGCAATTTCGCCTTCTGTACCCTTATCTCCGCAAGGCGTAAGATATTTTTCCGGGTATCGTTGCTGTCATTCCTTTCTGCCCGCGTCCAGGAATGTTCAAACAGTTCCCGTCTGGTATCGCGATTGGTCAATGATTGCAAAGCAGGTTGCTGCGTGGTATTGATGATCGCTATACTATACCGCTTTCCACTACGGCTCTTCTTCCCGCTTTCAGCCGCTGCTTCCAGCTCGGCGCCGGATAAACCTGCCAGGGCTTCCTTTGAATCCACTTGTAAAGCCGCTGCTTTAGCCGCACCCAAAAGCTGGTTGGAAAACCGCGTACTAAGAACCGCTTCTTCTTCATTCAACTTTTTTAACTGTTCTTTTTCCGGATCAGGCAGGCCTGCCCCGGACTTCATAAACTCGCCATAATACACTTCCACCAGCCTTTTCGACTCTGCATCCAGGTTTGAACCGGAAAGTTGTTGATAGATATCATTAACACGTTTAAACAACTTTTTATTCAGAAAAATACCGTCATTGTGCGCCGCCAGCCGGGGCGCCATTTCCTCTTCTGTCTTCTGTAACTCCTCATTGGTATTGGCACCGCTTAACAAGTCGAATGCCAGCCGCACACGATTGAGCAAGGCGCCGCTTTTTTCCATCGCCACAAGCGTGTTCTCAAATGTGGCCGGAGCGGGATCGTTGGCTATCTTTTCAATTTCTGCGGTATGTTGCTTCATCCCCTCTTCAAATGCAGGTTTAAAATCCGCATCCTTAATTTTATCAAACGGGATCGTTCGATAGGGCAAGGCACTGGGTTTCGCAAATGGATTGGTTGTACTGTCATAGTTACCGTTCCGGGGAGCCGTATCCTTTCCTCCCGGATTACAGGATGCAATAATTGATGCCATAGCTAAACAAAATATAGTCTTGTTCATCATCCGTATAGGTTTGGTTCAACAAATGTAACACATCGAAGTCTTTATTTCACCTCATCAAACGGACTATCTGCTTCCCCCGTCCAACGATACAATTGAAGCCGGCAGGATTGCTTTTTATCTGGTGTTACGCCATTCTGCGAAATATAAAAATAACCATTGCCTAATGAGAAGATGCCGGTAGCGCCCCAATTAAAATTCCAGCCGTAAACACCGCTTCGTTCATCATACAAGCCGGACTCCGCCAATTGGATCACCGCACCTTTTTCCCCGTCATCAAATCCTTTTAACGTTTGCAACGCCGGGCTTTGAGCGCCGTCTATCGCGAACAAATTGTAATTGGGGAATGTAGATTTCTTCCCCGGGTAAACTGCCGCAAACCAATAGCCGGTATGCGTATCATATTCCAAATTCTGGATTCCATAAGCCGTGTTCCCGGTATAAAGGAAATATCTGTTCGGCGATTTTTCAGGCCCGTTTAAATTAAAATGACTTTGCGAAAGCGGGTGCTCGAAGGGCTTCAGGCTATCGGGGTCAAACTGAAGTATAATCTGGTAATCATTGTCGGTGCGGGTAGTATCCCCATATATACCGTAAGCCACATTTAAAAATCGTTTTCCCTGTTTTTCTCCAAACTGAGGTCCAAAGGCAATGCCATCTATACCACTGCATCCGTAACGGTGTTCTACCTGCCCGCCCCTGTTTGTTACTTTTGCATTATAGTCATCGGCCACTTCTTTTAAATATACGGTGCTGATAATGTTGTTTTCTTCTGCATGCATACCCCGACGGGTAATTTTTTCACCGTCAAATATGGCAATGAAGAAAGAATTTGTTTCTTTTCCATTCGTGTTCCGGTTTGCCCCCAATCCCTTCAGGATCCCCTTTCCTATCCGGTCGTCTTTGTATTCCAGCGAAGCATATATCCGTCCGTCATCCGGATTAATATCGAGGCAGCCGAGGTGCCCTATAAAACCGTCCACACTACCTACGATCTCTCCTTTTAAATTGGTTTTAATCAGGCTGGTGGTAAAAGAAAAATACGCATATCCGCGCACCGTATCCACGGCAACGCCCTGTACGTGAAAATTATCGCCCTCCACGTAAATGGTCCGCGGGAGATTAAACACAACTTTTTGGGTGGTTATTTCTTCAGGCGATGACTTCTCCTGCGGGAGATGACAGCTCCATAAAAGAAAAACCATAAAACATAAATTCATCCGTTTCCTGCCATGCATATACTGATTGTTTCTTGTTTTTACAATTCCTTCCCAAGTGGCCCGTATCATGTATTTGCGTTTAATTTCTTCAGCGTAAATACGTTTTCATCATCCAACGCAAAAATCGTAACGGAAGAATTTTCCTGTTCAATTTGCCGGTAATTGGATAACGGCATTCCTAATTTAAACGCCATGTATAACCGGTTGATCCCGTTATGCCCCACCACCATGATCGTCTGGTTCCTGTGCCTGCCCAGCATTTCCTCAAAAAAACCGTTCACTCTTTTAACTACTTCATTGCCTGTTTCTCCGGTACCCCCGGCTCTTATTCTCCCCGGATCATTGATCCATTGTTGCCAAAGTTCCGGGTTTTCTGCATTGAATGCTGCTTTTGTTTTCCCCTCCCACAGTCCAAAATCCACTTCGATGAGCCGGTTGTCCGTTATCACCCTGCTTCCGCCCGAAGCTATTGCCGCGGTCCGGCAGGCTCTTAATAACGGAGAAGAATACACCGCATTTATGTTGTAACCACCCAGCGCGTTGGATACTTTTTCCGCCTGGTGGACGCCTTTCTCCGTAAGCCCTATATCCGTACGTCCGCAATAACGGTTTCCATCTGCATTGTAAGCTGTTTCTCCATGTCGCAATAAAATCACTTTAAGCATCTTTATTTTCTCCCAGGTAATTTTTTGATTTCAAAATAGCAATAAACTGATGATACAAAGTTTCATATTTTTCTGAGAGTTCCTTATCCGGCATTATCTCCTTTTCCTGTTGTACCATTGCTTTAGTGGCCGAGGAAAGGGAATTAAAACGGGTTTGCGAAGCTGCCACTATTGCTGCTCCCACCGCTCCGCTGACGTGTTTCATTTTGTAAATGGGTTTGTTCAGCACAGCGCTTCTTATTTTCAGCCACAGCTCGTTGTTGCTGGCGCCACCTGCGGTAAATACAGCATCGGCTTTCTCACCCGACAATCCTTCCATCAGGGCATACGCGTACCGCTCTGTATAAGCCACTCCTTCCATCTTAGCCGCAAACAATTTAGCGCCCGGAAGATGCCGGGGCTGAAATCCTTCTGCCTGTGGGGCAATGAAAGGGAAGCGCTCTCCATGCTGCATTAACGGGTATGCCATTTCGCCGGTGGGGATCAGGGAAGCGGCGGATTTGACGAACGCTTCAACAACAGTGCCATATTCTTTTGAAACCCAGTCTGCGCCAATATTTCCAGCGCCTCCCGGCAACCAATACCCTTCCGGGTGACGATGATTGTAGATGCGCCCCTCCGGATCTTTGACCGCATTCCTTGTTACGCCTTTTATCACCATCGTAGTGCCGATGGTGGTATTCCACTGTCCCGGCGTCATTGCCCCCGATGCCACCTGCGAAGCACAGCCGTCGGTAATGCCAACCGATACCAACAGATGACCGGGCAATCCCGTTTCTTCCACTGCGGTCTCAGATATCCTGCCAATGATTGTTCCCGAAGACACTACCTGCTGCAGCCACCCGGATAGCAGATTTAATTCACCGGTCAGGTATTCCGGCCAACGAAAAGCAGTAAGATCGTAACCCGACTTCAATGCGTTGGTATGATCGGTAACGTTATATACACCGCTCAGCTTCCCTGTGATAAAGTCGGCCGCATGGATCCATTGTTTTATCTCCGGTACCTTTTCCGGAAAGTTATCGGAAAACCAAACCATTTTGGACAATCCGCAGGAGCTGTTAAACCCTGTGAATCCATATAGCATGGACTTTTGAGCCATTTGTTTACAACGCTCCGCCTGCCGGGCAGAACGGGTATCGCTGTATAAAACAGCATTGGAAAGCGGCGCGTTATTTTTATCGAGAGGGATCACGGTTCCCGAAGTAGAAGAAACCGCAATGGCTATAAAATTTTTCGTTACGGATGCCGGCAAATTTTGTGTCGCCTTTTTCACACATCTTATACAAAGCCGCCACCATTCATCCGGATTTTGTTCCTGCCGGTTAGCCTCAGTCAGCTCCAGGGCCTCGTTGGCCGAAGCCACAAGGTTTCCCGAATCGTCCAGCACCGCCACCCGCAGCCCCTGTGAACCCAGGTCAATTCCAATAAAACAGGCGTTCCCTTTCATTCAAAAATCTTTTTTAAGGCTGCCCGGTTTTCCTTCCATTGTTGGTAAAGCGAAGAGTAGTCCATATCCGAATTTTCAGGTTCCACGGTTATGGTGGTTGATTTGAATCCGGGTCCGTTCCCCATTGTTTTATTACACAGCATGGCGCCGCCTGTCACCGAGGCCAGACGATAGTTATCATTGATCTGCACTTTCCTGTCCGTGAGCACCGCAAGAAACCGGCGCAATGTTTTACTTTCCATCCCACCGCCACAGGTCAGGATATTGTCCTTAATAACGGGCGATACCGAATGCAGACTTTTAAAGTTTTCATAGATACTGCACGCGATATCCCATAAGGTAGCCCAGGCAAAATCTCCTCTCGATAGTTCATGATTTACCGGCACGGGAAAAACAAATCCGCCTCTTATCAAAGGCTTCTTTTCGTCGGCAAGCAAAGAACCCAATGCCGCTATACACTGAAAATCTTTAACGCCGTCCAGTTCCCGTTCCATCACTTTATACGTCTCGTTGGGATAAAATATTTTTTTTAATCGCTGGTAGTTTAAACCCGTAACGCCCGCGTTGGCCTCCAGCATAAACTGTCCGTCTATCACATGCCTTCCGGTCCAGGTTCTTTGCCGGGGATCGGTAATATATTGATTGACCAGTTTAACAATCGGCGTGGTAGTGCCTGACACAATTACCACATCTTCCTCGTCCGCATAGGCACTCAATGCGGCCAACTGCGTATCCGCACCGCCAGCCATCACCACAGCACCGCCGTCAATACCCAACTGACCGGCTATCCCGGGCTTGATCTTACCTAACGCATCCCCAGCCTGCACTACATCGGGTAATATTTTTTTGTCTATGGCAAACAATTGGAGCAACTGCTCCGACCATTTTTTTTCGGCTACATCATACAACAAAGTTTCGGAGGCCTGGGAGTGCTCGTAATGGGTTACCCCGCAAAACATGTATTCAATCCAATCGCTGATACTGAGGATCTTCCCCATTTTGCTTTCACCATATACTTCCAGGAATCCCTTCACCTTTAAAGCAGAAAACAGAGAAGTGGGATAACGACCTGTTTTTTGATATATAAAATCTTTATCGCTGATGGCAGCTTCCCTGGCTCTTCCCCTATGGTCAATATTAGGCATTCCCACCACAGATTGGCCCCGGGTATCCAGCACCACGATCCCTTCCCGTTGACTCGTTGCCGTTATAGCGCGTACGCGCACCTCCCCCGCTTTTTCCAATGCGTTTTTACTCAGCCATAAAATTCTTTGCCATGCTTCCTCGGGATCAAAGTAGATGGAATCCTGGTAATTTTTATCGCGGTGATATACAATGTCCTCCGTGCTAAGACCGAGGGGTTCGCCCGTTGCCGCTACCACGGCCGCTCTTAAATTACCGGTTCCAAAATCAACGATCAGATAGGCATCTCTTTTTTCCATTGCAGCAGTTTTTTATTGAGTATTTCCACATGATGGTCTTCCACTTCACGGGTAGCCCCGGCAATATGTGGCGTGGCTAATACATGGGGATGATCAATCAACCGGTAATCTGTTTCATCCGGAGGTTCATGATCAAAAACATCGAGGATAGCGCCACGGATGGTATTGCTTTCCAACACTTCCAGCAGGTCGTTCCTGTTTACCACTACCGCCCGGGCGGTATTAACGAAGATAGCATCGGGCTTCATCCGGCTCAGCAGCTCTTTTTTGATCATCCCTTTGGTACTATCGTTTACGGGTAAGTGTACGGAAACGATATCGCCGTTTTCAAACACTTCTTCTATGGACACATTTTTATACGCGGGAAAAGACTCTTTCAAAAAGGGATCATAGTATATGATTTTACAGGGGAAGGCATCCAGCATGCCTGCAATACATTGTCCTACCGCTCCAAAACCCACCATGCCTACGGTTCTTCCGGCCAACTCATTACCCTTGAATTGCAAATACGAATCGTGAGCGCCCTCCTTCCATTGCCGGGTTTTCAACCACTCCATGCCGGGAATAAGCTGTCGCAAAAAAACAATCACCGTGGCGATAAACATTTCCGCCACGGCCTGCGCATTGCGTGCCGGCGTATGAAAAACCGGGATATGCAGAGCCGCGGCTGTTTCCATATCCACGTTAGACGGAGTGCCTCTGCATACGCCTATGAATTTGAGATGTGCATGGTTTTTCAATACCCTGCCGGTCACTTCGTCGTGTTCCGTAATCAATGCATCGGCGTGGGTAGCCGTTAATAGCCGGTCTAATTCGTCTTCGTTGTAAGCCCTGCCGTTTTCTTTCCAGACTTTATAAATTACGTTACCGAAGGCCTCGCGCAGCTCATCTCTTCCATTTTCGTTATAAGGCGCTGTAATCAAAATATTCATCTGTTTTTAATTAAACTTTGTCATTTTATTTTTCCATCTTACCAACGGTATTCTCTTTATTCATCCGTTTCAATGAAGAAAGAGGATGAGTTCATCTCACGAAGAAGCCAGAGCGGCACCTTCTTTAGGTAAGGTAATAAACCGGGTAAGCACGGCGCTCAAAAAATACAAACCGGCTAAAATCCATACTACGCCGGCATCTCCCACAGGCCCGATGAAAATTCTAACGATAGCCGGACCTGCAAATACGGCTAACCCGGCACCGAGGTTGAGGATTGCCATGGCGGCGCCCTTATCCTTTTGTACAAGAGAAGGCACCAATGCCGACAAAGGCACGTAGCCCGCCAGCAAAGCGCCCCATAAAACCCCGCACAACAACACCATAGCAAAGCTGCCGTTGAACAATTGCGGCGAATAGAAAAAGAGCAGGGTAGTAAGTCCGCAGCCCACTCCTCCAAACCAGGAGATTGTATTTCTCCAACCCAGTTTATCTCCCACAAAACCGAAGATCAGGTTAAACACAATATTAGCGGTAAAGATGGTTCCCCAGATTTGCAGCCATTGAATGGTGCTGAACCCGTATTTTTCCATATATAGCGGCATAAACACCGGAAAAGCAAATTGCGCCGTGGTATTGATCACCCGCACGATTCCGCCCAGTAATACCTTGGGTTCTTTTTTCGCAATGGTCAAACCATTTGCCAGTTCTTTCAGCTTGCTTCCATGAAGGTTGATTTTCTGAAACTTATCGCGGTTCAGCAATAACGCAAACACCGCGCCCACCAATACCCAGAAAATGGAACTCCAAAGCGTATTGATGTAATTAAGGGCATGGATGGCCCAACTGGAATAATAAGCGCCAAAAACATTCAGCCCCCCGGTAAATACAAACCAGAACCAGCCAACCGCCGCACCCAGCTTTTCCTTAGGTGTACGGTAGGTTACCCATACCAAAAAAGAATAGGCGAACAAAGGATAACCAAAGCCCCGCAAGGCATAAGTGACCAACATTACGGGATAGTTCAGGCTGGAAAGTCCCGAACCCACGAAGCCAACAGTTCCTATGATATAAAATAATACACCCAGCCACATGGTTTTCTTAACACCCAATGCTTCCGCCAGCACACCCGAAAACCACGAGGAAACGGCAATGGTTACCCCGTACATGGTAAACAGGGTTGCCGACTGTTGAATGGTCATTCCCCTGTCAATCAGGTAGGGGCTGAGCCATCCCTGCTCCACGCCATCTCCCATCATAAAGATCAGGACGCCGAGATAGCCCCATGCGAGATTTTTGGGTAAACCGATCTTATTGAAAACCCCCGGAGCAGTTATTCCATTTTCCATACAGCAAGATATTTAAACGAAAATAAAGTAAATTAAACATTTTTAAAAAAATTAAATATTTCTTTATTTAATACAGTTTTATATTTTTTTACTTTATCCGGGCGTATTTTTTGCAAGCGGGTGTCACACCCGCCTGCGTCTTATACCACTGCCCGTTTCATTTGGAATGCGATCATTTTATACATTTGTATCGTATGTTTTATTTTTACCACAATGGCAACGAGAACAATTACCGAGAGGCATGAATACATTTTAAGTAAGATCGGCAAAAAGGGGAAGCTGAACATTGACGACCTGGCAAGGGAAATGAAAGTTTCGGGCGTAACCATCCGGAAAGATCTAAAGTTGCTGGAAGAAAAAAGCCTGCTGTTCAGAACAAAAGGCGGAGCCTCCATCAACAATCCTTATGCGGGAGATAAGCCGATCAACGAAAAAGAGTTTATCAATATTGAAGAGAAAAATAAAATCGCGAAAGCAGCGGTTGAACTCATTAAAAATGTGGATTCTATCATGATCGGATCCGGCACCACTGCTTTTGCGTTGGCAACAGCATTGCATCCTTCAAAAAAGATGACGGTGATAACCCCGGCCCTCAAGGTAGGACTGGAACTCAGTGGAAGAAGTAATGTAGAAGTGCTGCAATTAGGCGGCGTGATCCGGCCCAACTCCTCCTCGGTTGCCGGGGGATACGCCTTACAGGTATTGGAAACCATCTCCTGTGCATTACTGTTTCTTGGCGTTGACGGCATTGAGCTGGATTATGGCGCTACCATCTCCAACCTTACGGAAGCAACATTGAACCGGAAAATGATTGAAACCGCGCAGACTTTAATATTACTGGCCGACAGTTCCAAATTTAACCGGCGCGGCGTAGCCAAAATATGTTCCGCAGATCAGATAGATTACATCGTTACCGACCACAAAATACCTGCCCGGCTGGTAACGCAGTTTGAAGACAAAGGGATTAAGGTTATTATAGGCTGACAGGCATTTTTTATACCAGTCCCTGCTCCACGGCCAGTTTCACGAGCGCGGCCGTATTGCTCACCCGTAATTTGGTGATCATATTTTTACGATGGGTGTCAACCGTTGACGGGCTGATAAACAGTTTTTCCGCGATCTGGTTATTGGTCAGGCCTTCGGCAATATACCGAAGGATCTCTGTTTCTCTTTTGGTAAGCGCCGGTAAATTTCCGGCAGACACTACAGAAGATGGCCGCAACAAATGCACCATATCCAGGCTCATATACAGTTTTCCCTGCATCACCGATGCGATGGCTTCCGCAATTTCATCCGCGGAAGCGCTTTTGATCAGGTAACCCGAAGCGCCGTTGCCGATCATCCGGGAGATATAGCTGCGCTCGCTGAATGTGCTGATCCCTAAAACTTTTATGTCCGGGAATGTTTTCCGTACTTTCTTACACAGGTCAATGCCGCTGATATCCGGCAGGTTGATATCCAGCAGCAGCACATCCACCTCCGTCGTTTTCAGCTTATTTACCGCGTCAATCGCATTGAAGGCGGTACCCGCAACCCGGTGCCCCGGCAACTTTTCGATCACCGACTTCAATCCTTCTACCACCACGGGATGATCATCAACAATAAAAACAGATATCATGCGCTTATGATTTGGTGAATCATGAAACTTGTGAGGTATGAGGCTACAGGTATGAGGTATGAGGTATGAGGTATGAGGTATGAGGCTAGAGGTATGGGGTATGAGGTATGGGTATGAGTCACACCTGAGACCTTGTTCCTGTCAACCTGAGACCTGAAACCTACAACCTGAGACCTGAGACCTATAACAGGTTTGGATGTCATGCCTATCAATTTGCAACTCCAAACTAAAAACCAAAAACTCCACACCCTGCAACCTGAAACCTGCAACCTAAACCACCGCTCCTTCAATAGTAATCGAAGTACCCTCTCCCGGCCTGGTGCGGATGTCCACGACCCCGTTCAGGTAGCCGGCTCTTGCCTGTATATTCTGCAACCCAGCGCCGGCCTTATATTCCGGGCGTTTCGTATCAAAACCCCGGCCGTCGTCTTCCACGGTAAGACTAAACCTCCCGGCTTCTCTCACCAGCTGGATCAGCACTTCCTTTGCATCCGCATGCCTGATCACATTGTTCAAAAGCTCCTGCACGATGCGGTACAGGATGATCTCGGTATCCTGTTCCATACGTTGCTCCAGGCCATATGTTTGCAAACGTATATTCAGCGGCCCCGACTGGTCAATGCCTTCGCAATAATTTTCAAGCGCCTCCTTCAACCCGTATTTAATCAATGCTTCGGGCATCATGTTGTGAGACACCCGGCGCAACTCCGTAATAGAGCTGTCTAACTGCGCAATGATAGTGGTAACCGCTTTCGCGTTTTCCTCCGATAAAAATACGTTCCCTTTCATATTTGACAAGCTTAGTTTTACGCCGGATAATAAGCCGCCCACACCGTCATGCAGGTCTTTTGCCAGGCGGCTGCGCTCCTCTTCCTGGCCTTTCATCAGGGATTGCGCGGCCACAAGCTGGTGTTCCTTTTCCAATTGTGCAATTTGTTGTTCATGTAGCTGGTCGGACTGTTTCAACAGCCGGTGCCTGTTGCGCAGGTTGCGGTAGAAGAGCAGCCCCGTCAGCAACAGCAGCAACGCGCCGGCAATAACGAACACATTCTGGTTCTCTTTTTTGCGCAAAGCTAACTGTTGCAGCTCACTGCTCTTTTGAAGCACCAGGATGCTGTCGGCTTTTTGTTTACTCTGAAATCTGTTTTCTATTTCATTAATTTTCTCCTGTATTTCAGATTGATGGAGGCTGTCGCTCAGCTTTCCATATTCATCAAAATATTCCGCTGCCTGCCTGTAGTTTTCGCTTTTGTAATAGGCCTGTGCGATATAATTTACAGCGTTCCGTTCACGCGTTTTATCTTTCAGCTTCTTGCTAATGGATAGCCCCGGTAAAAAGTATTGCAGGCTCTGTGCATAATCTCCTATGCGGAAATAGCTTCTACCCATCTGGAAAAGAATATTTGCTTCTTCAAATTCAAATCTCCCGGCACGCGCATATTCAAGCGCTTTTTTGGAAACGGCAACGGCGGCCCGGTAATCCTGTATGTCATTCAGATAACGTCCCTTCAACGCGTAGAAGGTAGCATTGAAATAACCCGAATTCAGTTTCCGTATCAGCACCTCGTTGCTGTCCATAGTCGTTTGAAACTGATCATACCTGCTTAAATTCAGTTGATCTAAAGCAACCAACATTTGCACCTGTACTTTCTTTTTTAAATCCATCGGATGCCTGTCAAAAATCTCTAAAGCCCGTGTATGATAGTTCAATGCCTTATCAAATTGCTTCATATCATTATATACAAGCCCGATATTGGCATAGGCGGTAAGCAGGTTGGGCCAATCTTCGGAGGACGAGTGCTCAAAGTAATCAATGACTTTGAAGTAATAGCCAAGCGCTTCTTCATAGCGGTTTTGCTGCAACGCCACAGTTCCCATGCTCATCCGGTTCACGATCACATTCTCCTTTCCTTCTGCTGTCGTGTCTTTCCGGAAGAAAGACTCGGCTAACCGGTAATAATACAAGGCACTGTCGAATTTATCTTCCTTGAAAAAACTGCTCCCCATATAGGCGTATCCGCTGCCTGTTTTAATATCACTTTTATTTTCCTTCGCCAGGTTGATGCACTGCTGCAAATAAATCCGGGCAGAATCGGTATTAAAAAAGGCCATGTCCCAACCCAACGACAACAATAGCTCCATGCGGCTGCTGTCGTCCATATTGTCATTAGCCAGTACTGTTCGCATGCTGTCAATTTCGCGCGACTGGCTAAATGAAACAGACGAGCTCAATAACAAACAAATGATGAACAATTTATAAAAACGCGGACACATAATGCAGTCAAAATTCAGCAAAAACAACCAGCGAGGCAAGGCTTTTCTGAAAATCCCCGTTTTCGTGGATATTTAAAAATCCCCGTTTGCAGGATTGTAGCACTTCGCAGCGCATCAGACCTTTGATCTGTAAAACATCATTCACAAAATTCATAAAAAGATCCATCATGAAATATTTTCAATTTTTATCCTCCATGACCGTAATGCTGTTTTCTTTCCTGCTGCTTTCCCCGAAGGCACATGGGCAACTACTGAAGCGTATAAAGCAGGAGGTAAAAAACCGTGCGGAAAACAGAGCGGTTAGTGAGGCGGGGAACGCCACCGATAAAGCGTTAGATAAGGCTAAAGATGAAGCTACAGGCGCCGCCAAAAAGAAAGGCGATACAGAAGCGGCTTCCCCGGCGGAAACAGCGGAAAACAGTTCCTCCGCAAACAACAGTAAGGCCGTTAAAACAGATTACAGGAGCTATGATTTTGTACCCGGCGACAGGATCATCTTTCAACCCGACCTGAGCGGAGAAGCCGATGCGGAACTGCCTGCCCGGTTCATCCTAAAAAAAGGCAATGCCGAAATACAAAGCCATGAAGGCGAAAAAATATTACATCTGAATGCCGGCGGTAATGTAACGGTAACGCCGTTGATGGACAACGACAGCTACCTGCCCGAACAGTTCACCCTGGAATTTGACATGATGTATGAAAATCCGAGAAAGGATTATTTTGACCAGGTCAACGATTTTACCGTGAAATTCTACGAAGCCGGCGATGAAAACTATGAAGGATACGGATTGGGGGAATTTACCATCCATTCCAACGAAGCAACGATACTCGGCAAGCATGGCACCGGTCAGAATAAAGCGGGCAGCGATGTAATAAAAGCGTTACAGACCAATGATACCTGGCATCATCTTGCGCTGTATTTCCGTAAGAACATCGCCAAAGCCTATATCGGCGACACCCGCGTTTCGGCCACGAACAATTTCCCGGCCGGCGCGGCGAAACTTGCGTTCAAAACGGATGGCCGATATGGGTACAAAATTAAAAATGTGCGCTTAGCGGCGGGGGGCGATGATAAATACAATAAGATCGTAACCGATGGAAAGTTCATCACGCACGGGATCCTGTTTGATATAAATAAATCCACTATTAAGCCGGAATCAATGGGTACGCTCAATGAAATTGCAAAACTGATGAAAGAACATACCGATCTGAAATTCGAAATAGACGGTCATACCGACAGCGATGGTGATGCCGATACCAATATGAAACTTTCGGAAGGCAGGGCTAACGCTGTAAAAGCAAAGCTCGTAGAAATGGGCATTGACGACAGCCGCCTGACCACCAAAGGATGGGGTGAAACAAAACCAATTGACAACAACAACACGGCGGAAGGCAAGGCCAATAACAGAAGAGTGGAGTTTGTAAAGATATAGCTGAGTCACTACGATAACGCTACAGGGTACCCTCTAAGTAAAATATACCAATGAAGTTTCTTCTCTATACCACATTTGCGCTGGCAACACTAAGCCTGCAGGCCCAATCCGTTAAACTATCGGAAGTGCCGGGGAAAATAACAGGATTGCCTGTAAACGGATCATTCACCGGAGTAACCGGGCCTGCCGCAACAGTGAAAACATTCAATACTACCTTCGGCAAACTGCTGGATGCTTCTATGGCAAGCAAGCCCCTGTCAACACCGGTAGGATTTGAAGTGAAATTTTTTGCAAACATTTCGAAGTTTCAGCCGCAGTTGGGAGAAAAAAGAAATACCGGCACCTTTAATATTTTTCTCTTTAATTACATGGTCAACCAATCCGGCCTGATGAAAAAAGTGGACGAGGCACCGGCATTCATCAAAATGTATCTGAATGCCACAGACTTCTTTACACGAACCGCCGGGTTTTTCGAGGCGTACGACGAGCGGCTCGGGATCCCGCATCCTTTTCAAAGCATACCCGTTGTGGATTCTACCGAAGATTATACCACCTACAGCTTTAAAAGTTATCCGTTTAACAAGGGCTATTACGCAGACTTTACATTCAGGATCGTGCGGGGGAACAACCGGCCTGTTTTTATTCCCTTTACCCGAAAGCAATACCTGGAATACCTGATAGCAGTTGAAAAGCTGAAAATAAAGGAGTCGGAAGAAAAAACAAACGATTTCAAAAAAGAGCTGGCAGATGCCAGGAAAAGATTAGCCGGAGAAAAAAAAGATGACATCCAAAAGATCATCCGGATAGCTATTGAAGGAAACGAAAAAGCCATTGCCAGGGAGGAAAAATGGATGAGCGACTACAACGACAAAATCAACGGTTATCGTGCAGGGCTGGCCGACATGAGCGCAGAGGAAGAAAACCTGACAGCTTATGTGGATTTGAACAGAACAGCAAACGCCCGCACCGAACGTTTGGTAGCGCCCGGCCGCAGGGAGGGATACGCGCTATATGTAGTTAACCGGCACTATTACGATAATACACAGCCCCCAATGAAAACACAGTCGGTGATGGTTTGTTATTGGTATCACCCGCAATTCTGCCCGGATTTTTTGAAGGAACGCACCCGCCGGATATTCGAAAGCATAGATTATCACCGGATCAAAGAAAGTATGCAATGAACATAAGTATTTCTCCGTTCAGCGGTCTCGCAGGGAGAATGCAATTTCAGTTGGTGCTGTATTTTGAAGAGGTATCCCATCGTTTTAAAAATCACTACGAAAAATCAATACAGGAGCTCCATGAAAAATATATCGCCGGCAATAAGCAGATCAGTGATGAGCTGGACAAGCAAAAAAAGATCAGCGAAACGGAGGATGAGTGTGGCTATTGTTGTTTGAACTGCGACGAAATAGAAAGACAGAAATGCATTGCCCTGGAAAGAAACGGACTGGCATACCAGGCCGATGCCGCCGGCGTGCATAAGGATTTTGCAGATCAATACCGTTTATCATCGGCAAACTCACACTGGACTGTTCATCCTTCAGTATTGCCGGAGGAGAAGGTATCAAATTGGGTTATAAAAAAAGCTTCAAAACAGGGCAGAGCACCCTGTCAATAGGCGCCGGCATCACACTGGAAACGCCCGGGAAGCTGGCGTCAGCAAGTGTAAACGCCGATGAAAGTTTTTATGTAACGCTTGACAAAGATGGGAATTTTATGGATGTAGGAGTGAAGTTCGATGCAGGCGCCGGCATCCAGTCGAAAGGATTCAATACCAAATCAGGATTGGGATATACGCTGGGCATGAACTCGGGCTGGGGCTTCACAGCCACGTCTGCAGGGCAATCCCTGAAGTTGTGAAGAAAAGCCTGGCGGGAACCAAACATATAATCACCTTTCCCCTCTTTTGACTACAAACGATTTTATCTCCTAAATGGCATCACTTATTGATAAAAAAGGGTAAACCTATAGATTATTATAATCGTTTCCTCCTCTGCCGGGGTTCGGGTAAAATACCATCCTTTTTCAAAATCTTCTCTGTTTCAGAGGAACATTCTATGCTAATATACCGGTTGAATATGCATCTTCGCCGGACTTTATTCGTTTATCCAAAACCGTTATAAAGCATAGGATAAAATTACCCGCTCAATAAATAATGTTTCTTTTCGTTTGGGGGTATGACAACCGGTAAGAAGCGATATTCACCAGCTGGTTTCCAAGATATATCCGCAAACTATTTTCCAAATCCTAAAATTTAAATGAAAATGAAAAAAACAACTTTGCTATTTTTCTCTGCAGCGTTATTATTTGCAGCTTGCAAAAAGGATTCCGTTGATCCCGGTTCCGGTGGTCCCGGTGTGCCGCCTCCCCCCGGAGACGAAAACAGTACCCTGCCGTCAAAAATTGTGGTAGCGGAAGGTGACAATTCAAGCACTTATGTCATCAGCTATCTTGCCGACACTAAAAAGTTAGACAAGATAGTGAGAGACGATGGCGCCGCCGAAACATTCGAATACGAAGGCGATCTTATAACAAAGATCAGTTACGGAGGTGAAAACTATACCCTATACGAATACGACGATAACAAATTGAAAACAGCAACCGAAATAAGGGAAGGAAACAAAACCGCGAAAGTGGAATATACTTACCCGGACGACAAGAAAGTAAACTTAATGAATTATAACTGGGAAGACGATGAATGGGAACCAGACATGGGTATTGAACTGGAACTGGACGAAAACGGTAATCTCGCAAAAGGTAATGCCGGTGATATATCGGCAGATCTGTTATACGACAGCAAAAATTCCCCGTTCATAAATGTTACGGGATGGTCGGCGACCAATTACCTCGGAGGCGTGCCTATGGGGGAAAATATCAGTTTTCAGGACATCGTCGGCAGAACAAATAATCCTGTAAAAGCGACGGTGATTATGGATCCGGACGCTGATCCCGTGGACATCATTTATACTTACGAATTTAATGATGACAGCAATCCCAAATTCCCGACTAAGATCAACGGAGATATTTTGGGAAGAAGCATATCAGCAAAAATCACCTATTAATTGTAACCTGTTTTAATTTTATTATGAAGAGGCTGTCTCCATTTGTGGCATTTTTGAGACAGCCTCTTTATACAAACCGGTTCCGGAGCGGAGACTAACGTTGAAGTACAACGTTGAGAATGGCATTGTTGGTCATTGCTACCGCCAGTTGGCAGGTAAACGCATCGTTCGAAACTTCAATATTAAAATCTGATGCCGCTTCCCAAAACAATTTCACTTCGGTGATATCGTACGGTTGCCCCTGGTCAATATAGATCCAGCGGTTATCTCCATATTCGCTCGCCCAGCGCGTACCATAATTTCCGTCCGTGGTATTTTCCGGCAGCAAACCGCCGTTCTCTCCGGAAGAAGAATACGATACGCGTTCTTCCCTACCGCAATATTGGTTTGTAGCCAGCCGTGTGCGGCGTCCCACCGCCTACATGAAGCAAAGGCCACGACAATTTCAAACGCACCCTATTGATCCTTATTTTAAATGCAATTCTTCAACATCATATATACAAATACCATAATAACATCTATTAAATTAACCTTTATCGGAACACAACAGTGGATTATAAGGGTTAATTTTGCGGCACCTTAAGCATTGAATAAAATTATGGGTAAAACAAACATTGGGATAGTGCAGATGAGCTGTACTGCTGACAAGGCAAAAAACCTCGAAAAAGCCGTTCAAAAAATCAGGGAAGCGGCCGGACAGGGAGCTCAAATTGTGTGTTTGCAGGAATTGTTTACATCTCTCTATTTCTGTGATGAAGAAGATTATAATAATTTCGATCTTGCTGAATCCATACCCGGGCCCTCCACCGACGCGCTAAGCAAGACAGCCAAAGAAACAGGCGTAGTGGTCATTGCCTCCTTATTTGAAAAAAGAACGCAGGGCTTATACCACAATACTACAGCCGTATTGGACGCAGACGGAACTTATTTAGGCAAATACCGCAAAATGCATATCCCGGATGATCCCGCTTTTTATGAGAAATTTTATTTTACCCCCGGCGATCTCGGCTATAAAGTTTTCAAAACCCGCTTCGGCACCATTGGGGTGTTGATCTGCTGGGATCAATGGTACCCGGAAGCAGCCCGTATTACGGCATTGATGGGGGCTGAAATCCTTTTTTATCCCACCGCTATCGGCTGGGCCGCCAGCCAGGATGAGGCCACCAATATTGAACAGTACAACGCCTGGCAAACCATTCAACGCAGCCACGCGGTAGCCAACGGGGTGCATGTGGTTAGTGTGAACCGTGTAGGCTTTGAACAAGATGGCGCGATGCGGTTCTGGGGCGGATCCTTTGTTGCTAATCCCTTCGGTACCATCCTTTACCAGGCAAGCCATGATAATGAAGAGGTAAGAGTAATCCAGGTTGACACTTTGGAAACCGACCGGTACCGTACGCATTGGCCGTTTTTACGCGACCGGCGGATAGACAGCTACCAGCCCATTACCAAAAGGTATATTGACGAAGACTGACACCCCGGATAAATATTATGGTTATTGATCGCATTTCATATTACATCATTTAAAAAAGAAGACTTGCAACACAGCCCTTTATATTTTCGTTCATTAGATACCGCTGCTTCTGGAAACATTAAGGATGGCATCACGGATGTAACGGCTTTTGAACGTCCGGAATTTATGACGCCTAAAAAACTGGGTTATTATTTCCCGGCAGAATTTGCAGCCCACAGTGCCACCTGGCTGAGCTGGCCTCATAAGGAAGCTTCCTGGCCGGGCAAAATCCACACGATCTATCCCCATTATACCGCTTTTGTAAAAGCAGTAGCAGAAGGCGAACAGGTGCATATTAACGTGAACGATGAAATCATGCAACAATTCGCCCTCGAAGAGCTCACAAAGGCTGGGGTGGATCTGTCTAAAATCCGTTTTTTTTTCCACCCTACCAATGATGCCTGGTGCAGGGATCACGGCCCGGCCTTCCTGATCCATCCCAAAGCGCAGCAAAAAAAGATCATTGTTGACTGGGCTTATAACGCCTGGGGAAATAAATATCCTCCTTACGACCTGGACGACCATATCCCTACTTTGATTGCCAATGAATACAATATCCCTGTTTTTTACCCGGGCATTGTGATGGAAGGGGGTGCTGTTGAATTCAACGGTGCGGGAACCGTACTTACTTCCACCGCCTGTTTGCTCAACCCTAACCGTAATCCTCATCTCAATCAACAGCAAATCGAATTGTATTTGCAGCATTACTATGGCGTAGATCAGGTACTGTGGGTAAGCGAAGGCATCGTGGGGGATGATACCGATGGACATATAGACGATACCGTTCGGTTTGTGAATGAAGACACGGTACTAACCGTAGTGGAGGAAAGCAAACAGGATGAAAACTACGAACGCCTGCAAACCAACCTGAAGGAGCTGAAGCAGATGCGGCTGCTGAACGGGAGGCAACTCAATATCATTGAATTGCCCATGCCCGACGCTGTTGTTTATGAAGATCAGCGGTTACCCGCGTCTTATGCTAATTTTTATATTGCCAATGCAGTGGTGGTGGTGCCTACGTATCGCTGCCCGCAGGATGAGAAAGCGCTGCAAATCATCCGGGATTGCTTTCCAACCCGAAAAGTAGTGGGCATTGATTCTACCGACCTGGTCTGGGGACTGGGAAGTTTCCATTGTCTCAGCCAGCAGGAGCCGGGGGTATAGGAGTTTGGAGTTTTTTGTTTGAGGTGAGGAGTTTATGGTTTGAAAGTCCCTGAGTCGCAGGGTACAAGACCCAGGTTACAGGGGGATTCCCGGAAACTTGCAACCTGGCCCCTGAAACCCTGATACCTCCCCCCATCCCCGCCCGTTTTACCAAAACTTTAAGCACTAATCCTGCGTATGGATCGTTTTAAACGATGGTAGTTTGTATTTTCGTGATTAACCTGGTGTTACATGAAGGGCATTTTTCTATACCTGTTTTTTTGTTGTTCGGGAAGTTTCATTATTAAAGCCTCTGCTCAAAACAACAATACCCTTTTTCTTTCCAAAATGACAGATCATGAAGAGGCTATGAAACCATATGCCTATGATATTGTAAACGGGAGGGAAACCGCCGACCGGGTACAGGCCGACAGCATTTTTACCCGTATGCTGGTAAACGCCTTAAAAGAGCCTCATTCCTTCTCCTACCCTTTCGATTCACTGCAAACTATCTCAAGACTGTATGCTCCCGACAACAGTTTCCGCATCTTTACCTGGCAACTGATGTACGATGAGACCAGTTTTCGCAGGCACGGAGCCATTCAAATCAATACGGAAGACGGCTCCCTGAAACTTTTTCCGCTTATAGATAAGACTGCCGTTATGGATGATATTCAAAATGCGGTAACCGATAACCGGGAGTGGGTAGGCGCCATTTATTACCGGATCATTGAAACGGGTTTCCAGGGAAAAAAATTTTATACGCTGTTGGGGTATGATGAAAACAGTTTCAGAAGCACCAAAAAGCGGATTGAGGTACTAACTTTTGATCAGCATCAAAAACCGGTGTTCGGAGGAGCATTTTTCAGCTTTTCAAAAGACAGCGTGCCCAAACCGGTTCAGGCGCGATTTTCCATTGAATACAAAAAAGACGGGAATGGCAGCATCAAATACGATGATGAATTGGGCATCATCATTTACGACCATTTGATTTCGGAAAACAATCAGCCGGCACAAAAATATACTTATATTCCTGATGGCGACTATGAAGGGTTTAAATGGGAAAACGGGAAATGGGTGCATATAGACAAGGTGTTCAATTTTAAACTGGAAGATGGACAAGCGCCCGTTGTGAAGCCGGTTACGGAGGGCAAATTAGATACTCCTCCCCGCAGAAAAAACAGAAACAGGTAAGCTCAACACTGTTGTAAAACATTTACATTTGCGCTTCACGGGACGTTAGCTCAGTTGGTTCAGAGCATTACTTTGACAGAGTAGGGGTCATTGGTTCGAGTCCAATACGTCCCACCGGACTTCCTCTTTCCAAATGATTGAGACGTCTTTTCAAGCCGCGAATTCAATCGTTGGGCCTCACGCTTTGCGACTTTCTCCGGCAAAGAGAGCAGAACAGACCGCGTTTCACCCCGGCCAATCCGCCCGGCGGGCAAAGAAAACCTCCTATCCCGGACGCTGTTTTAAGATTGTGGAAAGAAACTTTACGTTACCCCTTCTTTTTTCTAAAGAATTGCTTTATTTTTAGCTAACCCTAAATCACACGCCTCGCTAACATGAAGAAAGTCAGAACCCTTCTCGTTCATTTTGAGAATCAGATCAGCCCACAGCAGATATCCTCCTTCCGCGGAGCTATTATTGCCAGGGTAGGTTGGGAGAATCGTGTGTTTCACAATCACGAAGACGACAAACTGATCTACAAATATCCCCTGATCCAGTATAAAGTTATTGCCAAAAAAGCCTCCTTGTACTGCCTCGGTGAGGGCGTGGATGAAATCCATCATTTCTTTGGACTCCGTAACTGGGATATCCAATTACAGGACAAAAAAGTAACGCTCAGCATTGACCGGCTCGACCTGAACAACGTTACCCTTAATATATGGGATGAGTACTTCCACTATACTATTTACGACTGGCTGGCGCTGAATGCGGACAACTACAAGAAATACCAGGCCATCCCCGGACTGGCGGAAAAGATTCAGTTCCTGGAAAGGCTGCTAACCGGTAATATTCTGTCTTTCGCCAAAGGTATCGGCTGGCATATCGAGAAGCCGGTGAAAGTGCAAATCAAACAAATTATAAGAGAAAAAATGATCCGGTATAAAGGCGTACCCCTGATGGCTTTTGACGTGGCGTTTGCCGCCAATGTGTTCCTGCCGAATTACCTGGGATTGGGCAAGAGCGCGAGCCATGGGTTTGGAGTGGTGAAAATGAAAAAGAATAATGAAAAAATGATAAATAAATGAATTATAAAAGAGAAGAAATATATTTAGCCGGATTGCTTCATGATATCGGTAAGTTTTACCAAAGAGCGGACGCGAATCTTTTAAAAGATTACAAAGATGAGCATCTTGAAAAAATGAATAACAATATCTGTCCTGAAAAGGACGGCCGATTTGGTTATCATCATGCCTGGTGGACTTATAAGTTTTTTTATGATAATGAACCCATATTTAACAAGGTAAAAGAAAATGATGAATATGTTTTTAAAACGAAATTATCGGAAAATACCGATCATGATAACTTAGTAAATCTAGCCATTTATCACCATAAACCCTATGCCGAATCAGAATTACAACAACTAATTCAATTAGCTGATTGGTGGAGTAGCGGCATGGAAAGAAGTGAGAGCAATATGGAAACAGAAGAGGGAGACAAGTATGGAAGATTTAAATACAAAAAAGTAATGCTTAAAAATCTGTTATCTCTTATTAATAAGGGAGACGGTAAGTCGAGATTTTCGCTAACCCCTTTAGATATCATTGAAA
>JAMLHL010000017.1 GCA_023957125.1 Chitinophagaceae bacterium | reverse complement strand
AAAGTTCGGAATTTAAACGGCTCATCAATTCAAAATTCAATCAACCCAATCAAAAATCATAGTAAATCAAAAAAATCAGATACAGCCAATGGTGCAGACAATATGAGGAGACGGTAAGAAGAACACTGTTTGCGAAGGAGAAGAAGGTGAGAAGACAAAAAGCAAGGACTGAAGTGGTTGATTACACAATTACCCACATTTATAGAAACAAGCCGTTTTGATGCCAAAGTTTATAATCAACTCCTTTCGAATACAAAATTCGCCTATTTGTTGTAAACAAACGGAATAGCTTTCAGGGATTGTAATCAACATCCTTAGATGTTGATATTTCATTGTTTTTTGTAATCAACAAGGTTAATAGTTAAAATTTTATATATTTTTGTCATCAACGAAGTAACATGGAATACAATTTGAATAAAGCAGTTCGTTATCATTACGGGCAATTTCCGCCCCAAAAGATTGATTATGAATTGTTTATTCAGGAATTGGTAAAAGCCACAGATGCTTTGGCCCGGTTTGACCAAATGCTGAAAAACCTGCGCAACACAGAAATTTTGTTGGCGCCATTGCGTAATCAGGAAGCGGTAATTTCATCAAGAATTGAAGGCACCATTAGCACAATGGATGAAATACTTCAATATGAAGCAGATAATAACGGCATTGAAAATACATCGGTAAAGGCTGATGTTATAGAAACCATATTATACCAAAGAGCCTTAAAAAATGCACAGGAGGCTTTGGAGAGTGGTTATAATTTTTCTATAAATTTCATCAGGCAAATGCACCAGCAACTATTGTATTTAGGACGAGGCGCCAATAAATCACCCGGTGAATTTAAAAAAGAGCAAAATTACCTGGCAGATAAGCGAAAAAAAGAAATTCAATTTATTCCGGTAAGCCCCGAAAAACTGAATGAAGGTTTAGAGAAGTTATTCGATTTTCTAAATACGAGTGATATGCCACCGCTTATCAAAACGGCAATTATGCACCTCGAGTTTGAAGCATTGCATCCGTTTAAAGATGGTAACGGCAGAATAGGCAGAATGCTTATTACCCTGAATTTATGGAGAGAAAAAATACTTTCCCAACCGCATTTTTACATTAGCGGATACTTTGAAGAAAATAAAGATGAGTATATAGAACAGATGCGTCAGGTATCTGAAACCAACAATTGGGAGGAATGGATTCGCTTTTTTCTAATGGCGGTAGAAAGTCAGGCGATACAAAATCTTCAAATAGCAGAAAGTATTAAAAATTTGTATGAAAATACAAAGACAGAATTCTCGGATATTTTGTCTTCAAAATGGAATATGGAAATCGTAGATTTTATTTTTACTTATCCGGTTTTCAGAAACAATAAATTTGTGAGTACCACCAAAATACCCAATGCAACAGCAGTATTGATTATAAGAAAATTAGCTGAGCGCGGATATTTGGTACAGAGAGAAGAGGCTGCCGGCAGACGAGCCGCTTTATACTCTTTTGAGCCGCTCATGAGATTAGTACGAGTATAATCTGGGCGGTGGTTCTGAGAAGGAAAAATAATTAAATAAACTTTTAGATATAAAACATAGAATATGCCCGATTTAGTAAAATTAGCATACAGCCAACCCGGTAAAAGCAAAAAGACCAATGAACCGGGGATGCGGGAAAAGGAGGAGCAGGCTTGAAAATAGCCGACATAAAATTTAAACGTGATAACGGACTCTTTCAGAAACTTTCTATCCCTTATCCGCACCCCCGGCAGGATGTTCCCGCATCGCTTTTATAGCTTCCTCATGCAGGTAATCTTTGCGTTTTAATTCAAAATTCCGGCCCAAATAAAGCCGCCTTACCTGGTCGTCTTCTGCAAGCTCTTCGGCGGTGCCATGCTTAAAGATCTTCCCGTCTATCAACAGGTAAGCCCGGTCGCATATGGACAGGGTTTCATTTACATTATGATCGGTGATCAAAATTCCTATATTCTTGTATTTCAGCCGGGCTACCACAGATTGAATGTCTTCCACCGCTATAGGATCCACTCCGGCAAAGGGTTCATCTAACAAAATAAATTTAGGATCCACCGCAAGCGCGCGGGCAATTTCTGTTCTGCGCCTCTCCCCGCCGCTTAAGGAGTCGCCATTGTTTTTCCGTACATGATGCAGATGAAATTCATCTAACAGGTCTTCCAATTTCTGCCGCTGCTCTGCTTTGCTGAGCTTCGTTACTTCCAGCACCGCGGCGATATTGTCTTCTACGCTCAATTTACGAAAAACGGAGGCCTCCTGCGGCAGGTAACCGATGCCCATCTGCGCCCGCTTATACATCGGGAGCCGGGTGATATTCACATCCTGCAGAAAAACCTCTCCTTCATCCGGTTTGATCAGCCCCACCACCATATAAAAAGTGGTGGTTTTTCCGGCTCCGTTGGGGCCGAGTAAGCCAACGATCTCTCCCTGTTTTACGTCCACCGACACCTGATCCACCACAGTACGACTGCCATATCTCTTTACCAAATTGCTGGTATGGATAGTAATATTCAAGTTGCCAACATTTCCGGCAAAAATACAGGATAATGGCTCCTTTGCTCTATTTTTGCGGATTATTTTAACGCTCCGGGAAAGAAAAAATCCAACACAAGAAGATATTCGAATGAAAGTTACAGAACATCTGCAGCAGGCAAAAAGCACATTAATATCCTTTGAAATATTACCCCCCCTGAAAGGCAGGACCATTAATTCTATCTATGAGCACCTTGATCCGTTAATGGAATTCAAGCCTTCCTTCATCAATGTTACCTATCACAGGGCGGAGCATATCTTTAAGAAAAAGATAGACGGCAATTTTGAAAAAGTGGAAGTTAGAAAACGTCCCGGCACGGTGGGTATCTGCGCGGCCATCATGAACCATTACAAGGTGGATGCTGTGCCGCATCTTATTTGCGGCGGGTTTACGGTTCGCGAAACGGAAGACGCGCTCATTGATCTTTATTTTTTAGGGATAGATAATGTACTGGTATTGCGGGGAGACGCGGCAAAAAATGAAGCCGTTTTTGAGCCGGAGCCCGATGGGCACCGTTACGCTATTGACCTCCTGAAACAAACCGTGAACCTGAACAATGGAATTTATCTGGAAGAGAGCATCCGCAACGGGTTCCGCACCAATTTCTGCATAGGCGTGGCGGGCTATCCGGAGAAACACTTTGAGTCGCCCAACGCCTCCACCGACATGCTTTATCTTAAGGCGAAGGTAAATGCCGGAGCAGAATACATCGTAACACAAATGTTTTTCGATAACCGGAAGTATTTCGATTTTGTTGAAAACTGCCGGAAAAACGGGATTGATGTTCCAATTATTCCGGGGCTGAAACCCATCTCTTCCATCAAGCAACTCACCATGATCCCCCGTACTTTTCATGTGGATATCCCGGCTGAACTGAGCGCAGAAGTGTTGAAATGTAAAACAGACGCCGACGTTGAACTGGTGGGGACGGAATGGCTGAAACAACAATCCATAGAGTTAAAAAAAGCGGAAGTGCCGGTTCTGCATTATTATACGCTGGGGAAACCGGGGATGATAGAGAACGTGGTAAAGGCGATCGTGTGATTCACGGGCAAAGACGTTCTTTACCGGCCAAGCCTCTTCTTTATGCTTCGCCAAACCGGCTGCAGGTCGGGCGATAATTTGAAATACATGACGCTGCCCCCGTACAGCAGAATGAAAACCGTACTGCGTATCATTAATCCGGCAAAACCATGCAAATCACGAAAAGCAAGATAGCAAAGGAGATAACATCCTCCGGCCAGGAGGGCAGTGTATATCGAAGCGATGGTAAACGGCTGGAGTTTGAATTTATGATATAAAAAGGCCAGCCGGATCAGGTTATAAAGCGATACCGAGGCCAGGGTGGCAATTGCCGGGCCGATAATTCCATATTGCTTCGCCAGGATATAAGTAAGCGGCAGCGTAAATATCAAAAGAATAACACCGCTGATCAGTTCAAATTTCCAGTAGTTGGACGTGCCGATGATCTGCGCATTGAGACCGGTACCCAGATCAACCACGCGGGTTAAGCCCATAAACAGGAAGGCGCTGAAACCCAATGCATACTCCGGTTTGAGTTTAAG
The DNA here is from genome assembly GCA_023957125.1 of Chitinophagaceae bacterium. GTDB lineage: Bacteria > Bacteroidota > Bacteroidia > Chitinophagales > Chitinophagaceae > Agriterribacter. Next base: position 95,686 of record JAMLHL010000017.1, on the reverse strand, counting down.
CGTATAAACTGCTTCCGTATAATTAAGCGCGATCACGGCAAATATCCCGGCAGCAAATAAAAGCAGGTTGATGGAGGAACGTTGGTAAATTCTTTGCAGGGTGGTCAGATCTTTGTCTTTCCAGGCCTGCGAAAGATGTGCAATGGAAGCGGCAACCACGCCTCTTTGCGGAGCCTGTATGATACTGGTGAGGGTTTGGGCAAGGGTAAAAATAGCCGCCTGCTCCAATCCGTTTTCCAATACGGAAGCGATCACTATGGTGTCGAAAACCCCGGCAAGGGTAAAAACCAACATGCCCGAATACACGAAGAGACAAAAGGAGATGATCTTACCTTTCAACCGCCGGGTTAGTTTGCTGATTGAAAAATGAAGATGAAACTTCCCTTTGGCAATGAGGTAAAGGATCAAAGTAACGGCAATCAGGGGATAGCCAAACACATATAGCTTTAAGAACAGTCCAAAATCGGTTATCACATTAAAAACAAACAGCACGATCAAAACCGTGGTCCATAACCGCCATTGCACTTCCCGTAAAAAATTAGTCAATATCGGCTTCCGGAGGCTTTGGGCGTATGCTTCCAGGATGGCATAAACGGTTAATCCCATGCCCATTGGAAAAATCCAGAAATAATAATTCACCAACTGCGGGGCATTGGCGCTGTATTTCCGGATCACCAAGTCCTTGAAAAACCAGCCGCCGAGCGCTACTAAAAGAAAGCCGGCTAATCCTACCAGCAGCGACAGGGAAAGCATATCGTTTTTTCGTTCCGGCAGATGATGGTGGTAATAAGGATAGAACTTATAAATAAAGGAAGGCATGCCTAACGCAGCCAGTGCCTGCATCATCAAAGAAACAGCGATAAATACCTGGGTTAGACCATATTGCTCAGTAGTAAAAAGACCTTCTTTGGTAAAGAAATACACATTCAGCATCCCAACGGCAAACCCCAGGTATATTACCAGCGAAGAAATGATGCTCTGCCTCCTGATTGTGCTCATGTGGTAAAGATAATCCGGTTACGGTTCAATCCACACTCCGTTTTCTTTCAACAGACCAATCAGGGCTTCTACCGCTGTGCTGCTGTCAACAGCCCGTTTCACCACTTCTTTTCCTTTGTACAAGGTTATCTTGCCTGAACCGCTTCCCACATAACCAAAATCGGCGTCCGCCATTTCCCCGGGTCCGTTCACTATACAGCCCATCACGGCTATTTTTACTCCTTTGAGATGGCTGGTAGCGGCGCGTATTTTAGCCGTGGTTTCCTGCAAATCAAAGAGCGTTCGGCCGCAGGAAGGACAGGAAATATATTCCGTTTTTGAAATGCGTGTACGGGTGGCCTGCAAAATGGTAAACGCCGTACTATTGATAAATTGTTCGGGCGTTTTGTTGTGTACATAATTTCTGCCACTGGTGTTCAACCGGTGATCGTTATCAGACAACAGGGTATGGCTCTCCGCTGTCAATGTCAGCATCAGCCCGTCGCCAAAGCCATCCAGGAACAGGGCCCCGGTTTCCGTTGCAAAATGAATAAGATGCTCATCAGGTGTTTGCCAGTTACTTTCCGTAAGCAGCAAAGCGGGGTTGGGCACTTCTTTTTCCAACAGCGAAACAAACATGCGCCGCACCGATTGCATGGCATTTTTATTGGCGCTTCTCAGGGCCAACACCACAGTAGGATCAGACTTGATGGGTTGCCACCTGCTTTCATCAGGCGGCTTTCCTTCATCAAAGCAATCCAGTATCACCACATTCATAGTCGCGCTTCTGTTTTCCGCATGCAGGTAGTCCTCAAGGGAAAAAAGCGGAAAACATTTTTCTTTATCCGGGCAAAGCCGCCAGTCTTTCGCCGGTAGAATGGCTTTCAGGTTCCCCGGAAGCTCAAACGACCATTTCGCTCCATTTATTAAAATATAATCGGCTGCCTGATCCGCTATATTCCATTTGCGGGTGAGGGCGTTAAAAGTATATCCGATCCTTTGTAAAGTGCGGCCCGTAATTTCTTCTCCTGTCTTCGTTAAATCGGCAACCACTACCGGCACATTGCGGCCCCCGATACGATCCACCGCTATTGTTTTTCTACGGTTGTATTCAAACGGAGAATAGGGAAGTTCTTGCAGTGCAGTCGCAACCGGTCCGGCCATATCCTCCTGCGTTTGACGGGGGTACCGTTTCACAATATCGCGGCATACGGGAATTTCAAACTCAGGGTCTTCCGTAAGCGATACCCGGATGGTGTCACCGATACCATCTTCCAATAAGGCGCCGATACCTATTGCGGATTTTATCCTTCCGTCTTCTCCATCACCCGCCTCCGTTACCCCGAGGTGAAGCGGATAACATTCTCCAAACTCTTCACCCATCTGGTGGATCAGCAGTCGGTAGGCCTGTACCATCACCAGGGGGTTACTCGCCTTCATGCTCAATACGATATTGTGATAATTTTCATCCCGGGCGATCCGCAAAAACTCCATCGCGCTTTCCACCATACCCATCGGCGTGTCGCCATAGCGGCTCATAATACGATCGCTGAGCGATCCGTGATTGGTGCCAATGCGCATGGCGGTGCCATACTCCCGGCATATCTTCACCAGCGGCGTAAACCGTTGCCGGATCCTTTCTATCTCAGCATTGTATTGCGGGTCGGCATACTCAATATGCTCAAACTTCTTCTTATCTATATAATTCCCGGGGTTGATCCTTACTTTTTCCACAATGCGGGCGGCAATCTCCGCGGCATTGGGCGTGAAATGAATATCGGCGACCAGCGGAGTTGTATAGCCTCTCTTCCGGACTTCGTTTTTAATATTCAGAAGGTTCTCCGCGTCTTTCTTACTGGGTGCGGTTATACGCACCATTTCGGCCCCCGCCTCAATACAACGAATAGTTTGCTCCACCGTAGCCAGCGTATCCATCGTATCGGTAGTGGTCATGGTTTGCAGCCGTATGGGATGAAAATTACCGGTTAATAACCCTCCTATATTTACCTCCCTCGTCTTTAGTCTTTTATATTCCGTTAAGGATTCACAATACCATTGCATGATCAAAATCAAATGTTATTACAAAAGAGAATGTAAAGGTAAATAAAACTAATGCCAACCATTTTGTATTATTTATCTTTACAGCCATGCCCGGTATCCATATTTATGATAGCCTGAACCTGTTATCGAAACTCACTATACAACGCAGTTGGAACGCGGCCAAGGTTTTAACCAGCTATTACCTCAGCCGTTGGTTCAAAAAACCTGTGCAATGGGGTTACCCTATATCGGTTTCTTTTGAACCCACCACTTCCTGCAATCTCCGGTGTCCGGAATGCCCAAGCGGACAAAGAAGTTTTACCCGCGCTACGGGTATGCTTAAAAAAGATTTCTTTATACAAACCATTGATGAAATTCATAAAGAACTTTTATACCTCATCTTTTATTTCCAGGGGGAACCTTATCTGAACCCTGTCTTCCTGGATATGGTGCGATATGCGGCTGATAAAAAAATATATACCGCCACCTCCACTAATGCCCATTACCTGAATGATACAAACGCACGAAAAACAGTAGAAAGCGGGCTGGACCGGCTCATCATTTCCATTGACGGCACCACCCAGGACGTGTATCAACAATACCGGCGCGGCGGCAGGCTGGACAAGGTAATCGCAGGCGCCCGGAATATTGTAAAATGGAAAAAAGAACTGAAAAGCAAAACGCCTTTCGTTATTTTCCAGTTTTTGGTAGTGAAACCCAATGAACACCAGATAGATGAGGTAAAACGACTGGCAAAAGAAGTGGGGGTGAACGATGTATGGTTCAAAACGGCACAGGTTTATGATTACCTCAACGATCCCAACCACCTGATCCCCGATAATGAAAAGTTCAGCCGCTATAAAAAAGATAATACGGGAGCATACAAAATAAAGAACAAGCTGCACAACCACTGCTGGAAACTATGGCATGCCAATGTGATCACCTGGGACGGGATGATCGTGCCCTGCTGCTTCGACAAAGACGCCAAACACCTGCTGGGCAATTTAAGTAAACAATCTTTTAAAGAAATCTGGCACAACAACAACTACAAACGATTCCGAAGCCGGTTAATGAGTGGAAGAAAAAACATTGACATCTGCGCCAACTGCAGTGAAGGCACAAAAGTGTGGGGCTGATCCTGCCTTTCCTTCCCTGTGATAAAGAGCGTATAAAAATTATCGCCCGCCCGGTTTCGTATCTTTGAGTATAATCTGTTCGGTATGTTGTTACATGTTCACCCGGTTGATCCGCAACCCAGGCAAATCAAAACCATTGTTGAATGTTTACAAGATGGCGGAGTTATTGTATATCCCACGGATACCATTTATGGATTAGGATGTGATATCTTTCAACACAAAGCGATCGAACGGATCGCCCGCATCAAACAAATAGATCCGCAAAAGGCGAATTTTTCATTTATATGTCACGATCTGGGCAACCTGAGCGCTTATACCAAAAGTATTGACACCCCCTTGTTCCGTTTATTAAAGACCTATCTTCCGGGTCCTTACACTTTTATTCTGCCCTCAAGCAAAGAAGTGCCTAAAATCCTTAAGAGCAAAAAGAATACCGTGGGTCTCAGGATACCGGATAATAAAATCGCAAGAACGATTGTGCAAGAACTCGGACATCCTATACTAAGCGCTACCCTTCCGGGAGAAATGGTGGAGGAATACACCGATCCGGAAATCATAGAAGACAATTTCAACAAACTGGTGGATATGGTAGTTGATGGCGGCATAGGGGGCATGACCCCCTCAACGGTAATAGATTGTACCGGCGCCGCTCCGGTTATAGTCCGGCAGGGATTGGGGGAATGGCCGGAGGCAATTTAAAATAGTTGTTTGAATAATCCCGGCTATTTTTGAGAAATTGTAGGAATGATCAGACCATATGGCTATATTTATATTTATAATGTTGGCATAATATTATCTGTACATCGCCAAAAATATATTTTATGCAAAACTGGCTTAAAACATTGCTTGCAGGCTATGGCGCTTATAAATGGGGCGGCGGATGCCTCGGTTCCATCCTTGTTTTTGTGATCATTTACTATCTTTTGGGCCATTGTTAGCCCGGCCGGATGCGAAACACGTTTTTCTTACTGGCGCAGGTCTCCCGACCTGTGCCTTGAAATTACTTTTCCTGCCGTTTTAATACATGCTTATAATATCAAGTAATCGCATTGACGCAGGTTTGGTAGTGTAGCTTTGTGTTTAGCCAGACCAGCCGCCTTACATTTACTTATCTTAATTCCCGAAACAGGCAGGAAAAAATAATACAGCCATGAACCTATACCTCTTACTATTGTAAAACAAGTAACACATAAGCACAGGTCTGGCTTTGCTCATTGCCTTTGCTACCGGATCAGCGCCAGCGCAGCGTACTTTCACTTCACACTCCCAAACCGCCGCCGCCGCTGTCCGGAGTCTCCGACTCCGGACCTATTATGTTCTTCCGCGGACTTTGTCCCGTTCAAATATTGCGGTTTTTTCCCACACCGGCCTGATCTTAGGCGCCAACCGCAGCCCCGCTATGCGTTTATCCTATCCATTTCCTTTAGTTTTCTTTCGGTGATGACCATCATAAAAATTGATAATATTATCATAAGTAAAATGCTTACGATTACGCGAAGGGCCATTTTCGATGGAAAACTTATAAGCAGAATAAAATCAACGAGTAAGATCAGGCAACCGCTTAAAATTGAAAGTTTAGCAGACAGCTTGTTGGCTCCCTTCCAGTTTCGTTCGCTTTTTAGCGAACGCGGTGTCCGGTACCCATATAGCTTTCTTGATTTGGGCGGGAAAATTTTTAATACTATCCCGGCCAAAATAAAAACACCGCCTATCACCATTTCCATTGAAAAAAAAACCATTATTCTGTGTTTTACCGGATATGACAAAAGAAGTAAACCCAAACTATTCACCTTTTACAGCCCCTGTCTCCATGCAACCTGCAACCCCTTCAGGCTAATCTTCCTTCGCGCCCTTTTCTCCAACAAACCAGTGTTCCTTTTCTTTGAAGAGTACATTAAAGGTGGTGAGCGAACCGTAAATGCGGGTAATATATTGCTGCAGATTTATCTTGTCCTCATCACTCAGTTTTTTATGGGCATTGATCTGTTGCTCCAGCACCCTCAACCGGTCGCGCAACATTACAATTTTATGAAAAAATACTTCCACGGGTATTTCCTTTGGTTTTAAAGCCGGATCTGCCGGTTGCAACAACAGAGCGCCTCCTGTCCACTTATCGCCCAGCGGCACTTTTTCGGTAATGCCACCCCATAAACGCAGTATTTTTAGCAAAGATTTTTCCGTTTCAGAAACGGTCTCCACTTCCGCTGTAACGTTTTCGGCAATGATCTCGTCTAACTGCGGATCTGTTTTTTCAATTTCTTTTATTCCGTGATGAATAAAGGAAATAAGATACACCGCATATTTAACGCCCACGATCACCCCGGGGCCATATTGGGTATGCTGTAAACGGGTACCGATGCCTAAATTCAGTTGTTGCTGTTCCATATTGATTTCGTTTTGTTTTGGAATGACCTGATATTTTAATGATCAAGAACATCAAATCCCGATTTAATAATGGACCTGGATTTTGATTTGATCAACCTTTTGTATTGCAAATTCCGGCTTCCAAAATTTATCAACAACCCGATCTTCATTTTGTAGGCTTCCAGGTGGTTTATTACCTGATCCAGATGATCTTCCTCCAGTTGCGCCACAGCTTTCAACTCCACCATAACTTTACCTTCTACTATAAAATTGATCCTCCTGATACCAATACTCGCTCCTTTATAAAAAATGCTCATGTCATATATACGGGCGAATTTTAAACGTTGGCGGCACATTTCCTTTCCCATAGCCCGCTGATAAATGACCTCCTGGAAGCCGTTGCCTAAAATACGGTACACTTCCGCAGCACAGCCGGCGATTTTATCGGTCAATTCCGTTTCCGGATACTTCCTTTTGATCAAAGCGTTCATGGCATCACTTGAATCTTATATAACGGTCTTAATTTTATAGCCGGTCTCCCTACCGTAATTTATTCTTTATTTTACAGGAAATGGCGCTTGCACCATTTTTATGTTCAGTTTTTCCATCAACTGTATCACTTCCAGATTAACTTCCTGCTTTAACGTATTAAATTCTTCTACAGGTATGGGAGAAGTATAATAGTCTGCCTGTACCAGGTATCCATACTGCACAATATCGCTTAAAAAAATATTCCTGTTTTCAATTCTGGGATGCTGTAAAATATCACGGATACCCTCCAGTAATTGACCGATTTGTACGGCGGTTGCCGCGGGGTCAATTTCCAGTTTCAGATCGGCCCGGCGCTGGGTGCGCAAACTCAGGTTATCCACAATACCATCCACCATCTGTTTATTGGGCACAATAATATATGTTTTCTCCGTGGTGCGCAAACGGGTACTTCTGAACCCTATTCTTTCCACGGTTCCGGTTGTATTTTGTACTTTCAGCGTATCCCCAATAATAAACGGCTTGTCGAAGTAAATGACGAACGACGCAATGATATTCTCCAAACTTTCCCTGGCAGATAATGCCAGGGCTACACCCACGATACCCAGTCCTGTCAACAGATCAAGGATCTGGTAATGAAAAGCAAATTTGATGATAGTGAGAATGCCGGCAATTACCACTATCGCTTTTAAAAAATCCTTAATGAACAAAACCAGTTGATTTTCTCCCTGTATTGATTCCCCGCCTCTTTTGGCAATCACGATGGCCAAATAATCAATGACCCTTAACAACAACCAGAAAAAAGAGCCGATAAGAATGGCGGTTGCAATCCGGTCAATAATGGTTTTCGTATCGGTTTTATAAAAATTATATTTCAATATTTCAGGAAAATTCAGGTAAGACAGCGCAATTATAGCCGTAAGGATAATAATAAAATATTCCAGGGGTGCAAGAATAAGATTGATAAACGCCTGGCGGTCTGTCTTACTCCCCAGCTTCCGGAGCAGAAAAATAATAGCAGCCGCGAGCGGACGGCTGAAATATTTCTTCAATAAATAAATACAAAGGATAATAAAAGCAACGGTCAAATAATCACCAATGCTGTTATCCAAAATTATCCGGTTCCAAAACTCATTCATAGCTCGGGTTTTATACGAAAAGAGTAACGTTCTACTCCCTGTTCATCGAGAACATAAATACTCTCCTGGGTAATACAAATATTTGCAGATCGCCCGATCCCCGGGGGTAATACCGTTTCTCTCAAATGGAGGGATCCCGGCGTGTACCGCATAAATTTATCTTCTTTCCGTCCCACTATGGTTTTATTGATCACAGTTATGTCGCTCCAGTCTTTCAGCGGCAACGCATTTTTAAGCGTACCATAATAATCGAACAGGTATAAACCGTTATTCCGGTCATACAAATAAACCAAACCATCCCGGTCTGTTAAACTGGAGGGAGACAGCGCCATACCCAACACCTGTCGGAGGTCGGGTGTTTCGTTTAATATCCGCCCGTTCTCATCTATCTTTTTGAGTTTAGCGGACTGCTCATCAAAAACCCATACGTTATTATCATAAGCAAGCCCGATTGCCTTTGCCTGGAAGATCCCCGCTTTCCTCAAATCAATTGTATTAACCCGGTTCAGGAAACGGTCTAACATTACCAGTGCCGAAAAATCACGGTAATAAAGCAACACTTTCATCGGGTTGGTTGCGTCCATGGAATACAAAGTACCATACCGGCGTATATCATTAAAAACATTCAGCGAATCACCCTGGCTGTCGTACTTGATCAGTTGCCCAGCCTGCGTAAGTACGTATATATTGCCCAGGTTATCGGCAGTGAACAACTTTGCTTTGCCGGTATATAAACGAACCGGGGAAGAAAGATCCGCAGCGGAATTTTGCTGCATACCGGTATCGGGTTGCGCATGCCCGCACAAAACAAAACCGGTCAATAATATATTTAAAACAGCGCGCATCAGGGTTGATAATATTTCAGTTCTACGTTTGTCCCGTCAAATACAGCATAACTGTAGTAGCGGATCCAGTCGCCCAGATTGATATACCGGCTGCCGCCGTCTAATGAATAATCTATGGGGAGGTGGCGATGCCCGAAAATAAAATAATCAAACTGTTTCTGCTGCAGAACATCTTTACAATAACTGATAAGCCATTCCTTTTCTTCTCCCAAAAATTGCGCCTCTTCTTCTCCGGTTGCAGCCCTGCTGCTTTTGCTTGCCCGGTGCGCAATACCCATGCCTATATATGGAGGTAGTATGCCAAATAACCATTGACAAGCTTTATTCCGGAATATTTTTTTCAGGAATTTGTATCCCCGGTCTCCCGGCCCGAGACCGTCTCCGTGACCTATCAAAAACGTTTTCCCGTTGAATTCAAACTCTTTCGGTTCATAATATACCGGGATATGCAATTCTTTTTCAAAGTAATCATTCATCCACATGTCGTGATTGCCCACGAAGAAATGAACCGGGATACCGTTATCGGTCAGTTCCGCCAGTTTTCCAAGAACCCGCACAAATCCCTTTGGCACCACTTTTTTATATTCATACCAGAAATCAAAAAGATCGCCGACAATGAAAACAACGGCTGCATTTTCCTGTATACCTGACAAAAAACGTACAACCCGCTTTTCACGCTCCAGGCTTGAGGCATGATCGGGAACGCCTAAATGAAAATCAGAAAGGAAATAGATATTTTTTCCCGGGGGAATTTGCATTCATGCAAGATAAACCGATTTGCTTCAATTTTCTACAAAAAAGGCGCTGATAGGTTCAGCGCCTTCTAACTTTAATTCTTTTCTGTTTTTATGGCTTAGGTAATATCTCTGCCGGCGGAACACCCGCACTGATCCCTCCTTCCGTGCCATTACTGGCGGCATTGTGCCCATCCTGCGGATTGAGGTCGTGTACTACATCCGCAGGTTTCTTCTCCTCAAAGGGGCGTTTTCCAATCAGTTGTTCCAGGTCGCTCTGAAACAATACTTCCCGGGTCAACAACTCTTTAGCCAAAATTTCAACCTGCTGCTTTTTTTCCTGAAGGAGGGCTATCGTTCTTTTGTATTCCGTATCTATCAGTTTCCTGACTTCCTCATCTATGATCCGCCCGGTTTCTTCACTGAACGGTTTCGTGAAATAGTTTTCCTGCTGCGGATCATAATAGCTGATATTACCCAACTTATCATTCATCCCATACATGGTGATCATGGAATAAGCAATTTTGGTTACCTGCTGAAGGTCGTTGCTGGCGCCTGTTGAAATTTTACCAAAGAAGATCTCTTCACTCGCCCGGCCGCCAAGGGTCATGGCTATCTGATCCTTCAACTGATCCGTATTGTAAAGATATTGTTCCTTCGGAGTGTATTGCGCGTACCCAAGCGCCGCTGTTCCCCTCGGAACAATGGTTACTTTTAACAGGGGGTAGGCGTGCTCCAGGAACCAGCCGCAGATGGCATGCCCGGCTTCATGATAAGCTATGATCTCTTTTTCATCCGGGGAAATAATCTTATTCTTCTTTTCCAGCCCACCAATAACCCGGTCAATGGCATCCTGAAAATCATTCATCTCCACTTCCGATTTGCCTTTCCTGGCGGCAATCAGCGCGGCTTCATTGCACACGTTGGCAATATCGGCGCCGGCGAATCCGGGCGTTTGCTCTGCCAGTTTGTGAACATCCAGCTTCGACGATTTTTTGATGGGTTTCAGATGTACGTTAAATATCTCTTCCCGGCCCTTTACATCCGGTTTATCAATTGTAATTTGCCTGTCAAAACGACCGGGTCGCAATAAAGCACTATCCAATACATCCGGACGGTTGGTAGCGGCAAGGATAATAATACCGCTGTCGGTGCCAAAGCCATCCATCTCTACCAGCAACTGATTGAGTGTGTTTTCCCTTTCGTCGTTACTCATCATCACATTTTTCCCCCGGGCCCTGCCAATCGCATCAATTTCATCAATAAAAATTACACAGGGCGCTTTTTCCCTTGCCTGTTTAAACAGATCTCTTACCCTGCTGGCGCCCACGCCTACAAACATTTCCACAAAATCCGAGCCGCTCAGGCTGAAAAAGGGTACCTGTGCTTCCCCGGCCATGGCCTTGGCCAGCAGGGTTTTTCCTGTTCCGGGAGCTCCTACCAGCAATGCGCCTTTAGGGATTTTACCGCCGAGGGAGGTGTATTTTTTAGGGTTTTTCAGAAAATCCACGATCTCCATCACTTCCTGCTTGGCTTCCTCCAGCCCGGCCACGTCAGCAAACGTGATATTTACCCGGGTTCCTTTTTCAAACAGGGTAGCCTTGGATTTACCAATACTGAATATCCCGCCGGGGCCGCCTCCGCCTCCCGGACCGCCTACCTTGCGCATCATTAAGATAAACAACAACGCAAACATCAGCAGGGGAAAGATATAGCTGAGCAGAGAGCCAAACCATTCCGGATCCGTAACGATCTTCACCGGCACTTCCTTTACCTGGAGGTGCTCTTTGTAAAAGTCGGACAACGTGGTACCGGTATAGGTTTTGGCATCCGGAACCTCAAACTGAAACTGCGGACCGTCTGTCTTTGAAATAATGGACCAACGGTCGCCCAACAAATCTTTATAGACCTGTTTATTCAAACTGTCTTTATTAATAAACACCCGAACGAGGTCTTTGTTACGAACCAGTTCCAGTTTTTCCACATCATTCTTCACCAGCATCTCATCGCGAAACTGGAGATCGGAAATAACGGTTGCCGTTGGGGTAGCTCCTTTATACAACTGGTATCCCACAAGGAAAACGGCCACGATACCATACACCCAGTAGATACTGAATTTGGGACCGTTGCGCGGCGACTTGTCATTGCCTTCAGGACGTCTGCCAAACCCCGGGATTTTATTTTGATTTTTATCTTGTGCCATAAACGTCTTCGCTTAAATAAAATGTAGATTAAAATGAAAACCGGTTTTACCGGACTGAAATAAAAAATCCTCTGTGCTCAACAGCAGTGTGTATTATGCTTCATGCCGTACCGAACCGGCGTCATTCCACATTTCTTCCAGTTTATAGAATCTTCTGGTTTCCGGCTGAAAAATGTGTACGACAATGTTTACATAGTCAACCAGTACCCATTGCAGCGCCTGGTAACCTTCCCGGCGGTAAGGCGTTTCCCCGGTTTTTTTCTTCACTTCTTCTTCCACCTCTTCTGCTATAGCCTTTATCTGTACACTGCTGGATGCTTCACAAACTATAAAAAAATCAGCTATGGCTTCGGGAATTTTCCGCAAATCCAATGATACGATATTTTCTCCTTTTTTCTGAAGGATGGCGCTGATGATGGTTTTAAATAGCTTACTGTTCCTCGTCAACCTGACTGCACGTTTGGGTCGGGCAGTTAACACTTGTACTTCTGCCAATAGAAATCAATTTTTAGATTTATCCCTTTTCGGGGTTTTATTTTGATTATAATAGAAAAAGCCCGGTTTCCCGGATGATTATTTGCTTTATGATTATATAACTTGCTCAAAAATAGTAATTAATTCCATATTCTCTTATGCAATCATTGGGCGCTTCTTTTACTATATTATCCAGTACGGAAAGTACCAACAACTATGCCATGCAGCGGGTGCATGCCCGTTTGGCAAAACACGGTGAGGCCTGGTTTGCATTGGAACAAACCAGGGGTAAGGGACAAAGAAACAAAAGCTGGCATTCCAACCCCGGGGAAAACATCATTTTGAGTGTGGTCGTAGAACCCGGCTTCCTGTTACCCACCCAGTCTTTCCTCCTGAATGCCGCCATCGCATTAGGAACCCATGATTTTTTCAGGAAATATGCCGGACCGGAAGTTCGTATAAAATGGCCCAATGATATTTTCTGGCATGACAGAAAGGCAGGGGGCATATTGATTGAAAGTGCGATCCGGTCCGGAAAATGGCTTTATGCCGTTGCTGGGATCGGCTTAAACATCAACCAGCACCATTTTGCCAACGATCTGAAAGCCACGTCGCTCTATGTAATTACCGGTAATCAATTTGATGTAATAAAACTGGCCGGGGAACTTTGCGGTTTCCTCGACAACCGTTACAGGCAATTGCAGGCCGGAAACAAAATATTAATTTTAGAGGATTACCGGAACGCGATGTATAAGTTAAACGAAACCATGCTGTTTAGAAATAAAGAAACTACTTTCAGCGGACAAATAAAGGGGGTTTCCCCCGAAGGAGCATTGATCATAGAAACAGGTCAGAAAAAGGTACAAAAATGGCAGTGGGGCGAGCTGCAGTGGATTTTCCCAGGATGAAACTTCGCCCGGATTTGTTTAAAAGATCAACAACACATGACGATTTTATTCCCCTTTTCCCGTTGAACATAATGGTCTTTCCGGGAGAAGAATACGGGAAACAGGAGATGGATAGCCGGATCAAACGAATTTCCGTTTTCCGGGTCAGCCATTAACTATTCATACTTGCCAGGAACTCATAATTGTCTTTTGTGCCCCTCATCCTTTTGAGCAATTCGTTCATGGCTTCTTCAGCGTTCATATCTGCCAGGTAATTCCGAAGCAGGTGCATTCTCTTCAATACATCTTTGTCCAGCAACAGGTCTTCGCGACGGGTAGAAGAGGCTACAAGGTCTATGGCCGGGAAGATCCGCCGGTTCGCCAGCCTTCTGTCTAACTGCAGTTCCATATTACCGGTTCCTTTAAACTCTTCAAAAATCACCTCATCCATTTTTGAACCGGTATCTATCAGGGCCGTAGCCAGTATGGTCAATGAACCTCCATTCTCAATTTTCCTTGCCGCCCCGAAGAATTGTTTGGGTTTCTGCATCGCGTTGGCTTCCACTCCCCCGGACAATACCTTTCCGGAAGCAGGAGACACCGTATTGTGCGCCCTGGCCAAACGCGTGATGGAATCCAGTAAGATTACCACATCATGACCGCATTCTACCAACCGCTTGGCTTTTTGCAGGGCGATGGTAGAAACTTTCACATGTTTTTCAGCCGGTTCATCAAAAGTGGAAGCAATCACTTCCGCCCTCACACTTCTTTCCATATCCGTTACTTCCTCCGGCCTTTCATCCACCAGCACGATCATCATATAGCATTCCGGATGATTTTCGGCGATGGCATTGGCGATATCTTTCAATAACACCGTTTTACCCGTTTTGGGCTGCGCCACGATCAAACCCCTCTGACCCTTACCAATAGGTGTAAACATATCAATAATGCGGGTACTTAAAGCGGAAGGCTGCGTAAACAGATTGAGCTTTTCAAATGGAAACAGGGGCGTCAGGTAATCAAATGGAACCCGGTCTCTCACCTCCTCGGGCGACTTGGCATTAATGGTTTCCACTTTAAGCAGGGCAAAATATTTTTCACCTTCCTTCGGAGGCCGTACCGCCCCAAAAACGGTATCGCCTGTTTTTAACCCAAACAGCTTGATCTGGGAGGGAGAAACATAGATATCATCCGGAGAAGACAGGTAATTGTAATCGCTGCTTCTTAAGAAACCATAACCGTCGGGCATCATTTCCAAAACACCCTCACTCATGATCACGCCGTCAAATTCAATATTAAAGTTTTGTTCACGGCGACTGGGGTATTGTCTCCGTTCGCTCTGCTGCTCTTCTGCCATTGGGGCTTCCGACTGCACCTGTTCTTCTTCAACAATATCTGCTACGGGCTCTTCTACCATTGCAACCGGTTGTTCAACAGCTTCAAAGTCGTTTCCCGCGATCTCCCCGGCCGGCTCTTTATCTTCACCCGGCACCGGCTTCGGCTTTCTAACGACCTTGCGTTCCGGCTTTTTTTCCCCATCGGCTGCAACAGCCTTCTTTTTCCTTACGGGCTTTTCCGGTTCCGATTCCACAATAGCTTCCTCGGTGCTGTTAGCAGTAGTGGTTTTAACAACCCGTTTGCGCTTGCCCTTTACTTCGCTGCCCTTGGCGGAAGCGCTGTTTTCAATAGCCTGTTTATCTAAAATTTTATAAATGAGTTCCTGTTTATCGAGTTTCTTAGCGTTAGCAATGCTCAATTGTTCAGCAATATCAAGCAGCTCAGGAACGAGCATATCATTCAGTTGCAGAATGTCGTACATACAAAAAACTTAACGGTTTAACCTCTTATCAAAAACACCTGATAATTTGAAAGAGAAATGTTGAAATGAATTTTTGGTTGAATGAAAATCGGGCGGAAAAGCTAAAACTGATAAAATCCCGGAGCTTGGTAAGAACTGATCAGCGCAATTCCGGGGCAATAATACATCAAATTTCCGGAATCTAAAAATTTTTTCCTCCCTTATCTTTGTACCCTTTTCTTCCGGGTTCAGAAAATCAGAAAACAGGTAATATATTATAATATGTTCAACAAAAGGATCAAAATCAGGCAATTATTAGCAGAAGAGCCCAACCGGCAGGGAGTGACGGTAATGGGATGGGTACGCAGCTTCAGGAATAATCAATTCATTGCGTTGAACGACGGGTCTACCAATACCAACCTCCAGGTGGTGACTACACTGGGCAAATTCGAAGACAGCCTGCTGAAACGGATTACCACTTCCGCATCCCTGAAAGTAACCGGAACGATCATTCCTTCTCCGGGAAAAGGACAAAAGATGGAACTGATCGCCGATAACATTGAGATTTTAGGCGACAGCGATGCGGAAAAATACCCCCTGCAACCCAAAAAACACAGTCTTGAATTTTTGAGGGAGATCGCTCACCTGCGATTTCGCACTAATACTTTTGGCGCTGTATTCCGGGTGCGGCACAGCCTGGCCTTTGCCATTCACCAGTTCTTCAACGACCGGGGTTTTGTTTACCTGCATACCCCCGTTATTACGGCCAGCGACGCGGAAGGCGCGGGGGAGATGTTCAGGGTAACGACCCTGCCGCCAGACAATCCTCCCCGTACCGCCGAAGGAGCTATAGATTACAAAGAAGATTTCTTCGGGCGGGCAACCAATCTTACGGTAAGCGGACAATTAGAAGGTGAGCTGGGCGCCACGGCCCTGGGCGAGATCTATACCTTCGGACCTACTTTCCGGGCGGAAAACTCCAACACGCCGCGACACCTTGCCGAATTTTGGATGATTGAACCTGAAATGGCCTTCTGCGACCTGGAAGATAATATGAATCTGGCGGAAGATTTCATTAAATACATTATTGATTATGCGCTTACACACAATTCCGAAGACCTTGCATTCCTGGCGCAGCGGCTGGCAGAAGAAGAAAAGCAACAACCCCTGGACAAACGCAGCGAAATGGGGCTGCTGGAAAAACTGAATTTCGTACGCAACAACAACTTTGAACGCATTACCTACACCGAAGCTATTGACATCCTGCTGCAATCCACTCCCTATAAAAAGAAGAAATTCAAATTCGAGGTCAAATGGGGCATTGATATGCAAAGTGAGCACGAAAGATACCTGGTGGAAAAGCATTTTAAAAAACCGGTGATCGTTACCGGCTATCCCCGCGATATCAAAGCTTTTTATATGCGCCAGAACGATGACGGTAAAACAGTAGCTGCAATGGATATTCTGGCGCCCGGCATCGGGGAGATCGTGGGAGGCTCCCAACGGGAAGAACGCCTGGAAAAGTTGCTGCAGCGGATGGAAGAAATGCACGTACCCGCTGATGACCTGTGGTGGTACCTCGATACCCGTCGTTTTGGCACCGTTCCCCATGCCGGCTTCGGGCTGGGTTTTGAACGGATGGTACAGTTTGTTACGGGCATGAGCAATATCCGCGACGCGATTGCTTTTCCCAGAACCCCGGGGAATGCGGAATTCTGATCAGTGGGGGATTCGCGTTGTCTGCAGAATGTACTGTTCAGGCTTATAACACAACATGCAACCCCGGAGAAAATTTTTTCAGCGCTTAACTGCCCGGATCATTTCACGTTTGTGCGGCGGTCCGGGGATTTTCTGAATCATAAAACCCGCGGCTTCCATATTACGCCTTACCTCGCCTTTACTGCAATAGGTAACCAGTACTGCACCCGGAATCATTTGTTGACACAACGTTTTAAAAATTTCAACGGTCCATAATTCCGGTTGTACCGCGGGTGCAAAGGCATCGAAATACACCAAATGATATGGTAGCGAAAACCAGAACTCCTGTATCGTGGTGTGGTGCTTTTGTAACATAAATCGCGGGGAAAGCGGGGCCGGTTTGTTCCATACCGCTTCATGCATCCGGCGAAAAACAGGCTCCCTGCCGGCACACTGCAATACGGTACAATAATTCAGCCCGGTCCATTCTTCTTCCTTCAACGGAAAAGGCTCTACAGCATCGTAGTGAATTTCCGGCAATTGTTTCTCTGTTTCCAAAAGGGTAAGCAAGGTATTCAAACCCGTTCCCCAGCCCGTTTCAAGAATATGAAGCTGGGTTGTTGTTGGATGTTGCTCCAGGTAGTACAACAAACCTGCTTCAAGAAACACATGCCGGCTTTCCTGAACAGCGCCATAGACCGAATGATAGGTAGCGTTAAACTGTGGATGATACAAGGTATGCGATCCATCGGTAGTGATCTGTTTCAGGCGTTGCATTACACGTCATTCCTCCTCATGAACAGACAAAATGGGAATATGGGAATGGAAGGCTAAATTCTTAGTGTGGCTTTTTTGGAACAACGCTTCCAACAAACGATGTTTCCTGGGGATCACGATCAATACATCCAGCTTCTTTTCTTCCGCAAAAGAACTGATGCCTTTTTCCACTTCGGGATTGTCCACATAAGCAAACCGCGGATTCAGATCGTCCAGCAGATCATGCAGGATTACGGATTCTCCCGCGGTATCTCTCACATTTTTATCTTTTTCATCTACATTCAATACATGCAGTTCGGCATTGAACGCGTTTACCCATTCTTTAATGGGCGCTACGGGCGTACGTTCGGCCACTCTCTTAAAATCACAGGCAAATCCTATTCGTTGTACACCATGAAAAGAAGCCCGGGGTGGCACCACCAAAACCGGGGTAGTTAAATTTCGTATGGCCGACAGCGTGGAACTGCCTACCAACAACCGTTCTACAAAACCGGCCCCTTTTGTGCCCATCACCACCGCAAAAGGCTGAAGCTCCAGACAGAGCTCTTTTAAATGATCCGTGAGCATGCCGGGTTTAGCTTCCGCTTCAATTTTCAGTTTTCCCGAGGTGTTCGTTTCCAACTGCTCCTTAAGTTCATCCATTCTATCCTGGTGAATTTTTTCCAGGTCGCCGATATCTATCAGCGGCAACGGAATATCCGTGTTGTCGTAAGATACCGGTATCTGGAATACATGCAATAACCGGATGGATGCATTTATGGCCAAAGCCAGGCCTGCCGCATAATTCATGGCATTTGTCGCCACGGCTGAAAAATCGGTAGGCACTATTAAGGTCTTCATATTACAGAATTGATATTAATTTCATGCAAAAATTGGCTGTTTCTTTATTATTAAAACCTACAGTAAATTAAAGAATTGTTTTGACAGTCCGGCTGTTAATATTTTAAAAAATGTTCCTGAAACTCTTACGCCATATCTCCTTTCTGAGAGCCGTGTTCTTATACAGCATTACTGCATTTGGCGGAGCCCAGGGGCATTTTGGAATGATGATGAAAACTTTCGTGGCCAAAAGAAAAGACCTCACGGAGGAAGAATTACTGGAATACAATGCGTTTTGCCAGATGCTCCCGGGCGCATCCTCCACGCAGATCATCACCCTGATCGGTTATAAACGGGGAAGATTACCCCTCGCCGTATTAACCCTGCTGATCTGGATCTTACCCGCCTGCCTGCTGATGAGTGGATTATCATTTGCTTTGGGGATAATAGGAGAGTCGTTGGCACAAAACGATTTTTTTAAATTCATAAAACCCATGGCCGTAGGGTTTTTAGCCTTTGCCGCGTTCAGAACCTATACCCTGGTGGCAGATAACCGGATGGCCAGGCAAATTATCTCCTGCGCCATGATCGCCACTTATTTCCTGTTCACATCTCCTTTTATTTTTCCGGCTGTTATTTTACTCGGCGGACTGATCACTAATTTTACAGAGAAATCGGTTAAAACCGTGCCTATTGAACCGCGCCCCATAAAATGGGGTAACATAGTAATATTTTTTTTAATATTTATAATAGCCGGGGTTTTTAGTGAATTATCAGCAAAGAACAACTGGCAACACAGGAAGGCTTTTAATCTTTTTGAAAATACCTATCGTTTCGGCGGAATGGTTTTTGGCGGGGGCGATGTGCTTATGCCCATGATGTACGAACAATACGTAGTACGACCAACCACCGAACGTATCCAATCGAAAAATAAAGACGTTATTTCCATTGATCAAAATGAGTTTCTTACGGGCGCCGGGATGTTAAAAGCCATGCCCGGACCCACTTTTTCTTTTTCCGCATTCGTGGGAGGAGAGGCGTTGAAAACTGAGGGGAAGGCGATGCAGGCCCTGGGTTGCGCCATTGGCACTTTTGGTATTTTTCTACCCAGTACCCTGTTGGTATTGTTTTTCTTCCCGGTATGGAACAACCTTAAAAAATATCCCGCCATCTACCGCTCGCTGAAAGGGATCAATGCAGCTATCGTGGGTATCATGGCAGCTTCCGCCTTTTTCCTGATGAAAGACATTTCTTTTTTCGAGGTAGATGAGAAAATTACCACCAGTTTTTTGAACATCGGTGTTATTATGTGCACTTTTTTATTGCTCACTTTTACCAGGCTACCGGCCCCGTTAATAGCGCTGGGCTGCCTGGTTTTGGGTTGGATATTTTAATGTCCCGTAGCGGTGATAACAATCAGCGGTAATACCCGTTTTTTTCTATCTCTTCTTTTACGATGTCCGGAACCAGGTAACGGATAGATTTTTTTTCCTGCACCATCCTTCTTATTTCACTGGCCGAGATCTGCAGCAGCGGCGCCTCCGCGATCGTGATATGGGCCGGTTGCGGGAGACCGATTTCAAAGCCCGGCCTCCTGTAAACAAAAAACGGATACCGTTCCATCAGGAGCGTCGCATTCTTCCATTTATGGAGGTTCTGAAAGCTATCGCTTCCCAGGATAATAGAAAACCGGTAGCCCGGGTATTTCTCCTCTAAATAAGTGAGGGTATCTATGGTATAAGAAGGCCTGGGCAAATAAAATTCAATATCAGAAGCCCGCAACGCCGGTTCCCCTTCGATGGCAAGGCGTACCAGGTGCAGGCGTTGATATTCATTCAGGAGGGTATGAGTTGTCTTGAACGGATTTTGAGGGGAAACAACAAACCAGACCTGGTCGAGCGAGGTATTATGAGCCATGTAACTGGCAATGATCAGATGTCCGTGATGAACAGGGTTAAAAGAGCCAAAATATAAACCAATCTGCGTCATTGTTTTACCGTCAGACCGTTTTTATAATTACCTCCTCCACGATCACGTTCTTAGCTTCATTTAGCCGCAAACTTAAGCTGTAGCCTGCAACCGATACGGAAATGGGGTCGCCTAAAGGCGCTATTTGTTCCACCACTACCACTTCTCCCGGGAGAAATCCCATCTCCATGAGCTTTAAAAACAGCTCATCGTCCTCAATTCGGTTGATCACAACTTCAATTCCCGGTTTTATTTCAGACAGTTTTTTCATCCCTTATATCAAATTTTATCATCGGTATGAACATCCGATATTATCAGAGAACACAACAAATCTATTGGTAGTTTTGCAGCATCATTTACGAATTTTGGAAAAGCAATCTTTCATGCCTTCTATTAACTTCTTCTTTCCTTATAAACACATATCGCTCAGGCAGAGAAGCCAGCTTAAGGATTTTATCAGGAAAACATTTAAAAAGAAAAAAAAGAAATTAATTTCTTTAAATTATATCTTCTGCAGTGATACTGAACTTCTGGAAATCAACCGGCAATTCCTCAGACACGATTTCTTCACCGATATCCTTACTTTCAATTTAAGCGATACAGGAGAAATTGAAGGAGAAATTTATATAAGCGCCGAGAGAGTGAAAGAAAATGCCCGCTTACTTCATACTACCATCATCGAAGAACTACACCGGGTAATTTTTCATGGGATCCTTCACCTGTGCGGCTTCAGGGACAAATCAAAAGAAGAAAAATCAGAAATGAGAAAGCAGGAAGACCTCCTGTTAAAAACCTATTTCAAAAGGAAGTAAATTTGTTCCACGTGAAACGTTTTTTCATAACAATTATTGTATTTATCTTTTTCACACGAGGATACAGCCAGGGTTCCATCGCTCTGCCTGATAAGCCCTTCCTGTTAAATCTACCCCCCGACACAGCTATTCAAAATGCTATCGAAAGAAATCCCGCCTCCGGACTATTAACCCGGGAAGAAAAAAACGTGATATATTGGGTCAATTATGTGCGACAAAAACCAGCCTCCTTCGTTAAACTGGTGCTCTCGGAATTCCTGGATCAGTTTCCCGATGTAAAAAGCGCCTATACCAAAAGCCTGATCCGCGAATTGCAAAAACAACCTGCGTTACCACCCCTAACCATCAGCCAGCTACTTATAAAAGCTGCCCGGGCCCACGCCTATGACCTGAGCCAACATCACGAAGAACTCACTCACAACTCTTCCTCCGGGGATTCTTTTGAAGAAAGAATGGCCCTGTTCGGATTCGAAAACTGCGTTTCAGAAAACATCTTCCAGGGGAAACCAGACGGCCTGCAGGCTGTAATACTTTTACTAATAGACGCCGGAGTGGAAAACCTCGGACATCGGAAAAATATCTTAGATCCGGACTTAGCCACCATCGGTATTTCATTTTCCAAAAGCAAAAATTCCGATCACTACTTTCTTGTTCAGGACTTCTCCTGCGGAGATTAATGCGCTCCGGAACGTTTCACGTGAAACATTGTTATCATACCTCAACCATCATGTTCTTAAGAAAATCGGCACAATTTCCACAACTCCTGTAATTTTGCGCTATGTTTTCAGAATATGACGTAATTGTAGTGGGCGCCGGCCATGCCGGTAGCGAAGCCGCTGCGGCAGCCGCTAATATGGGAAGTAAGGTACTCCTTATTACCATGAACCTGCAAACCATCGCCCAAATGAGTTGCAACCCTGCAATGGGTGGCATTGCAAAAGGGCAAATAGTCAGGGAAATAGACGCTCTCGGCGGATACTCCGGTATTGCTACCGATGCCACCATGATCCAATTCAGGATGCTCAATAAATCCAAAGGTCCCGCTATGTGGAGCCCCCGCGCTCAAAGCGACCGCATGTTATTCTCAAAAAAATGGCGGGAACTCTTAGAAGAAACCCCCAACATAGATTTTTACCAGGACATGGTAAATGGTATCCTGGTAAAAAACAACCAATGCACAGGGGTTATCACCGGCATGGGACATCAAATAAAAGCGAAGTCGGTGATACTCACCAATGGGACCTTTCTCAATGGCATCATCCATGTAGGTGAAAAAAAATTCCGTGGCGGACGAGTAGCTGAAAAAGCCTCTTCAGGCATTACCGAACAATTGGTCTCCCTTGGATTCGAAAGCAACCGCCTAAAAACCGGCACCCCGCCAAGAGTGGATGGAAGAAGCCTCGATTATTCCAAAATGGAAGAACAAAAAGGCGACCCTGCGATCTCCGGGTTCAGCTTCCTGCCCGGGCCAAAAATAGACCCGACAACGCAACGAAGCTGCTGGATCACCTACACCAACCCCGATGTCCACGAAATTCTTAAAACCGGCTTCGATCGCAGCCCCATGTACTCTGGTAGGATTGAAGGAATAGGCCCCCGGTATTGTCCCAGCATCGAAGACAAAATCAACAGGTTTGCCGAAAAAGAACGTCACCAGATTTTCGTGGAGCCGGAAGGCTGGAATACTATAGAAGTTTATGTCAACGGCTTTTCTACCTCTCTTCCCGAAGAAGTCCAATATGAAGCCATTAAACTGATCCCCGGATTTGAAAACGCAAAACTCTTCCGGCCGGGCTATGCCATAGAATACGATTATTTTCCCCCTACCCAACTTTACTACACCTTAGAAACTAAAATAATTGACAACCTGTTTTTTGCCGGGCAGATCAACGGCACTACAGGTTACGAAGAAGCGGCTTGCCAGGGAATTATAGCAGGTATAAACGCTCACCTGAAAATCAACGAAAAAGATCCTTTCCTGTTAAAAAGAAATGACGCCTATATCGGCGTATTAATAGACGACCTGATCAGCAAAGGTACAGACGAACCCTACCGGATGTTCACCAGCCGCGCAGAATTCAGAACCCTTTTGCGACAGGATAACGCTGATCTCCGTCTCACAGAAAAATCATATCAATACGGATTGGCTACTGAAGAAAGAATGCGGCAATTAGAAAAGAAAAAAAGTAAAATAGATAACATAAAAGTATATTTAAATACATACTCAATTGATCCTAATAGAATTAATCGTTATTTAGAAGATAAAAATTCGGCAGTTATCACGCAAAAACAAAAGTTATCACATCTCCTTTTACGCCCCGACATCCGCCTGCATGAACTTCATACCGAAATTCCGGTTATAACGGAAGCTATTCCCGACGTTTCTGCAGAGATCCTTGAGCAGGTTGAGATCCAGATCAAATACAATACCTACATCGAAAAAGAAAAAGAACTCGCCTCGCGAATAATGCAACTCGAAGACCTCATTATTCCGGAAAATTTCAATTATACGGGCATCCATGCTCTGTCAACCGAAGCCAGGCAAAAATTCCATCGTATTAAACCGCGAACCATAGGACAAGCAGCCCGTATTTCAGGCGTAAATCCCAGCGATATCCAAATTCTGATGGTCTATATGGGAAGATAACTTTGAGGCGCTCAAATCTCTTCTTACAGCCCCAGGGCGGCACTCATTTCCATCATTCTCCTGATGGGTTTTAAAGCCGCTAACCGGGTTTCCTCATCCATAGTGATCTCAGGCAATTCATATTTCAGGCAGAGATATAATTTTTCCAACGTATTCAGCTTCATGTGCGGGCATTCATTACAGGCGCAGGAGTTATCAGGCGGTGCGGGAATAAACTTCTTCTCAGGTGAATTCTTTTCCATCTGATACAATATCCCGGGCTCCGTGGCCACTATAAATTCTGTAGCCGTATCGTTTTTAGAAAATTTAAGCAACTGGCTGGTAGAGCCGATAAAATCTGCCATCTCCAACACCACCTCTTCACATTCCGGATGCGCTATCACCTTGGCACCGGGATGTCTCACCTTCAGCCGCGTGATTTTCTCCCTGCTGAAAATTTCATGGACCATACAACTGCCGTTCCACAGTACCATATTCCTCCCTGACTGCTTATTGATATACGCCCCTAAATTCTTATCCGGTGCAAAAATAATTTTCTGATCCGCGGGCAGGCTATCCACAATCTTCTTAGCGTTGGAAGAGGTGCAGATAATATCACTCAAGGCCTTTATCCCTGCAGAGCAATTAATATAAGAGATCACCAGGTGCCCCGGGTGCTCATCTTTAAATTTCTTAAACAAAGGCGGCGGCGCCGAATCCGATAAAGAACATCCGGCCTTCAGATCCGGAAGCAATACTTTTTTCCCGGGATTCAGGATCTTCGCTGTTTCGGCCATAAAATGCACACCTGCAAAAACAATAATATCGGCGTTGGTTTTTTCCGCCTGCTGCGCCAATCCCAGGCTGTCGCCTATATAGTCGGCTACATCCTGTATATCAGGCTCCTGGTAATAATGCGCAAGGATCACCGCATTCTTTTCTTTTTTCAGTCTTTTCACCTCTTCAAAAAGATCTGATTCCGGATCAATAGCTACATCTAAAAATCCAACCCGGTCAACATTTTTTTTTGCCGCTTCAATGTTAATTTCCGACATAGTATTTAATAATAATTAATTATTTATTTAAAGGCCCTATTACTATTAGGGCTGTGAATATGGGGACATTTAAAAAACTTATTCTTTGTCAAAGTTAAAACTTATACTTTATTCACCTCCACTCACAATTAATTAACATACCCGGAATTAACGGCATCCGCATTTTTTTGCAGTTATAAACATTGTTGATCCAATAGTGGTATGGAAAACTATTTTATGTTGCAGCGCTTTTAACCTGTTGACAAGCTGTGGTAAATTTTATACAAGTGGAAATTTTAAGGCCAAGGTGAAAAAACCTGAGAATTCCAAAACTTAATATTTGCATTAACAGCACAAAAAATCTTCTCCGTAAAGGGAGTTTTCAACAAAAAAGGAGGTTGATTAACACGCTTATGGGGATTACAGTAATAACGGGTTTGGTCTGTTTTTTATTATATCCGGGGCAGGCTTAATATCCACAATCCGAAAGGCAAGTCTGATAAAGCTTTAGGCTGGTTTTCCACAATTTGTTGATAAACGTATATTACCCTATTTTTGCCATCCATTAAAAATATACACACTATAATATGTCTATAATTCAGACAATTCGTGACAAAGCCGCTGTTTTTGTTTTTGGTATCATCGGGCTCAGTATGATCGCTTTTGTGGTTCAGGATGCCTTTGTAGGCGGAGGAAGCCATTTTTTCAGCGGGCCGTCTTCAACGGTTGGTAAAGTAAATGGGGAAGGAATAAAACGGGAAGATTTTGATGAACGCGTGCGAAATTTAGAATCCCAATACCAGGCGCAGGGCTATCGTGTGGATGAATCCATGCGGCAGGAGATACAAAACCAGATATGGAACGGCATGGTGAGCATGGAACTGGTGACCTCGGAAGCAGATAAACTGGGGATAGACTTTACGACCAGGGAATTTACGGATCTTCTTTTTAGTGATGCGGCGCCCCAGGAGTTCAAGCAGCAATTTACCGATCCCCAAACCGGCGTATATAATATTGAAGCAGCACGCAATGCGTTTAAGACCTTGCAGAGAAGTAAAGATGTGTACCAGTTGCAGCAGGTAAATGATCAGTTGATCAATCCTATTGTGCTCAGCCAGATCCAGAAAAAGTTAATGACCATTTATACGGGAGGAGTGTACGTTCCGAAGTGGTTGATCGAAAAGCAAAATGCCCTGAACGGGCAGGTGGCGGATATTTCGTATGTCGGGTTGTCTTATTCAACGGTGCCGGATTCAATGGTAAATGTTACGGATGCGGAGATCAATGAATACGTTCAGAAACATAAGAATAACTTCAAACAGGAAAGAAGCCGCAGTATTTCTTATGTACTATTTAATGCCGGGCCTACTCATGAAGACAGTGTAAATCTGTGGAATAAAATGGAGGAGCAGAAAAAGGCCTTTGAAGAAGCGCCTGACGCCGGGGTTTTTGTCACCAGGCAAGGTACAAAAAGTCCTTTTTTCGATGGATACATGAGTCGCAGCAGGATACAGATACCCGTGAAAGATTCGTTGTTTCAATTGGCTCCCGGGGAAGTATATGGTCCGTATTATGACGGGAACTCGATAGCCATGGCCCGGATGATCGGCTCGAAAGTGCTGCCAGATTCGGTACACGCCCGGCATATCCTGATCGCTACCTTAAATCCACAAACCGGTCAACCCACCATTGCGGATTCAGTTGCTAAAAAAAGGATAGACAGTATCCGGCAAGCCATTGCAGGAGGCGCTTTATTTGAATTATTGGTGAGCCAGTATTCTGACGACGCCGGTTCCAAACCTCAGTTTGGCGACCTGGGATATTTTGCCAACGGACAAATGGTAAAGGAGTTCAATGATTTCTGTTTCGAAGGTAAAACGGGAGATAAAGGGATTGTAAAGACCCAATATGGCTATCATTATATAGAAATCCTGGATCAGAAGGATTTTGAACAGGCTTATAAGATCGCCTACTTGTCGAAGCCCGTTGAACCCAGCGTGGAAACGGACCGCGCTGCTTCTGCAGCCGCCACATCGTTTGCTTCTCAAAGTCGTACGGCGAAAGATTTTAATGAAACCGTCAACCGGGAGAAGTTGAATAAACGGGTGGCCGATAATATCAGGGAGATGGATTACCAGATCATGGGTGTTGGCGTCTCCAGATCATTTATAAAATGGATCTATGCCAATAAACCGGGCACCGTTTCCGAACCGGTATCTGTGGGTGATCAATATGTGGTGGCGCTTATTACCGGTGAAAAAGAAGACGGGGTACAGTCAGCCGCTGAGGCCAGGATCATGGTAGAGCCCATCGTTCGCAATAAAAAGAAGGCGGCACAACTCGTTACCAAACTTGGGAAGTATGAAAACATTGAAGAAGCGGCCAAAAATACCGGCCAGGAACTGAACCAGGCAGACAGTATCCGCTTTAATGATAACTTCAAGCCGGGCCTTGGCAATGAACCGGTTGTTATTGGCGCGTCTTTTTACAAAAATTATGAGCAAAAAGTATCTCCGCCTCTTTTCGGTAATTCGGGCGTGTATGCAATACAGGTAAGAAGCCTGGCTGCAGTGCCGGATGCCAACGCCAATGTTGAGGATCAGCAGAAAACAGCAGTGCTGCAACTGAAACAAACGATGGGTTATTCGATACTACAGGCTTTAAGAGAAGCAGCCACCATTAAGGATACCCGGCTGAAGGCAGGGTATTGATCCGGATCGTTTCAGCATTTCATAATAAAAGACCGGCCTGTACCGAAAAATCGCTTGTAACGGAATAATCCACATAGCCGACACCTGCTATGGATGCTATGATAAAAAATGCGATAAATTTTTTCATTGTTTTAGTTTTAATATTGTTTAATATTTATTATATCGCCGTTTTTTGAAAAAGTCAACGTTTGGGAGCCACTAAGGGTGCATCCCATATTTTCGCTCCACCTGTGGCATTCCGGTCGGTGGGACACCGACCGGTAGTGAGTTCTACAGGCGGGTGTCACACCCGCCTGCGAAAATATGGGATGCACCCACACACCGGCAGAAGACTATAGTCTTTAACTTTATAAATATATTGCAACGCAAAATGTTCAGGAAATGGCGCTCAAAAATGCGAATATATTAGTGGTGGATGATGAACCGGATGTACTTGTCGCGGTCAGTCTTTTGCTTAAAACAAAAGTGCGATCGGTTATCACGGAAAAGGATCCCGAAAACATTCGGCATCTTTTATCAAAGGAATCATTTGACCTGGTTTTGTTAGACATGAATTTCAGAAGCCCGGTTCATACCGGAAACGAAGGTATCTACTGGTTGAATAAAATAAAGGAATGGGCTCCGGGTACGCCGGTGATGATGATAACGGCTTATGGAGATATAGACCTGGCAGTACGGGCGCTGAAGGAAGGCGCCGCAGATTTTATCATCAAACCCTGGCACAACGACCGGCTGCTGGAAAGCATCAGGGAATTGCTGCAGGAGCATCATAATAAACCGGTAAAGTCAAAAACAACTGCAGACCGCGATGTTTTCGAAGAGATAACAGCCGACTCCGAAGTGATGCAGGACATTTTTTTCAAGATAAAAAAAATAGCACCTACCGATGCCAACATCCTGATATTAGGTGAAAACGGAACCGGGAAAGATCTGACGGCCCGCGCCATCCATCACCAATCTCTCCGGAATAAAGGCCCTTTTATTAAGGTAGATGTGGGCGCACTCACCGAATCTCTTTTTGAGAGTGAATTGTTTGGCCACAGGAAGGGGGCTTTCACGGGGGCCAATGAAGACCGCGAAGGAAGATTTGAAGCCGCAAGCGGGGGCACTCTTTTTTTGGATGAAATAGGCAATATTACTTTGCAGCAACAGGCCAAGCTGCTGAGCGTGTTGCAAAACCGCCAGGTTACCCGCTTAGGCAGCAATACGCCTATAGCCATAGACATCAGGCTGATATGCGCCACCAATCTGCCCCTGGCAACCCTTGCCGATGAAAGCAAATTCCGGAAAGACCTGATATACAGGATCAACACCGTTGACATTGTCATGCCGCCGCTGAGAAAAAGAAACGGGGATATTTTATTATTGGCGGAGAAATTCCTGGAATCCTATTCAAAAAAATATTTTAAAGTGAGGCCGGAATTAGACACCGGCGCAAAGACCAGACTCCTGAACTATACTTTTCCGGGCAATGTGCGGGAACTGCAGTACGCCATGGAGCGGGCGGTGATTATGGCCGACGGGGAGGTGATAACCGCCGGCGATCTGATTTTCTCCCCCCTGGAAAAAATGCCGGAAGCAAACGAAAAAGCAGGCACCAGCCACAACCTGAAATCGGTGGAGAAGCATACCATCCTCAAGGTTATTGAAAAGCACAACGGCAATATCAGCCGGGCTGCAAAAGAATTAGGACTCACAAGAACGGCGCTTTACAGAAGGCTGAACAAATACGACATCTAAAGAAGATAACAGTAATGAATACACGAATTAATTTAAAAATTATTACCGGTATCCTCATCCTGTTCCTGGCGCTCCTGGCTGCCTCCTATCTGTTTTTAACCAAACGATACCCCTGGCTGCTGATCCCTCTGCCCGTCATTCTTATACAAACAATACATCTTATCCGGCAACAACAGAAAATTTATATTGAATTGGGTGAATTCATGGAGGCTGTGAAGTACCGCGATTTTTCGAGGCGTTTCAACACAAACAACGCTCCCCCGGAAATAAGGACCCTGAGGAAAGGGTTTAACGAGATCAATGGTGCCTTCCGGAACATCAGTAAGGAAAAAGAAACCCAATACCAATACCTGCAAAGGATCATGGAAATGGTGAACACCGGCATCCTGTCTTATAATGCTGAAACATTGGAGGTGCAATGGATCAACGATTCTTTGAGGCAATTGCTGCATATCCCCTACCTGAAAACGGTTGCCAGCCTTGAAAAAAGGAACCGGCCGTTATACAACGACCTCACCACCCTGAAGCCCGGAGACAGTAAAATAAGCACTTTCCATTCGGGACTGGAATCTACAAAGATCCTGTTGTCGGCCACCGCTTTCAAAACGGAAGGCAAAAGCTATATCCTTATAGGCTTCCATAATATCAACAGCGCCGTCAACGAAACGGAAAGCGAGGCCTGGAGAAAACTATTGCGGGTGATGACCCACGAGATCATGAACAGCGTTGCCCCTATTTCTTCACTGGCAGACACGCTACAACACAGGATCAAAGATCATCAGGCCGGCTCCCCGGTGCACCAACAATCAACCTTAAACGATATTAACGTAGGTATCCATACCATTAAAAAACGCAGCGACAGCCTGCTGCGTTTTGCCGAAACTTATCGCAGCCTGAACAAAATAACCGCTCCCGACATGAAAACCTTTTTTGTATGCGATCTTTTTGAAAACATCTTCAACCTGATGGAGCCCGGCTTGAAACAGAAGGATATAGCGCTTGAAATTTTATTAAAAGACCCGGGGCTTCAATTGGAGGCAGATTCGGCCCTTATAGAACAGGTGCTGATCAATCTTATCGTAAACGCGGTAGAAGCGGTAAAAGACAGAGACACAAAAACAATAATCCTTTCAGGAGAGTTGTCGGGCGACAAAATACTGCTTCGTGTTGCAGACAACGGGAAGGGAATGGCCGCCGACATACTGGATAAAATTTTCATTCCCTTTTTTACCACTAAAAAAAATGGAAGTGGCATCGGGCTCAGCCTCGGCAGGCAGATCCTGCAGGCCCATCATGGCGCCCTGCAGGTGGTTAGCGAGGAAGAAAAAGGAACGGTGTTTACCCTGCAGTTCCAGGCGCTCCACCGCAATGAGGCCCCTGGCTCATTTTCTTAAAGCGCCTTTAATATAATAACTTTAAACTCTATGGATGAGTTGACCGATAAGCTGATCGTTCTTTTTGACGGGGTTTGCAACCTCTGCAACGACGCCGTTCGCTTTATCATCCGCCACGATGCTAAAGATCGCTTCCGGTTTGCTTCCCTGCAATCGGATACCGCAAGGCAACTATTGGAAAACCATCCCTCTCCTGTTCAGAAAACAGACAGTATCGTTTTGATAGAAAACGGGAAAGTATATATAAAATCAGGTGCTGTTCTCAGGATCAGCCGGCGCTTAAACGGGCTTTGGAAACTGTTGGTGATCGGCTATATAATCCCCCGCTTTATCCGTAACGCCATGTATGATCTGATAGCCCGGAGCCGCTATAAATGGTTCGAAAAAAGAGAAGAGTGTATGATGCCCGGCGCAGAATTGCGTCACAAATTTTTAGCATAGGCACGGGCGCCGGTGTTGTGGATTGCGCAAAGTTTTTGAAGAAGAAACCTGTAAAAAAAGATATAGCCACTAATGCACGAATATTAAATGCGTATAATACCCTATTCGTGCATCAGTGGCTGATCTTTAATATTTCAGCGCTATCATGGCATAAACCAGGGTTTCACCGACTTATCATCGGTACCGCCGGTGACTGCTTTCCAATTATCATAGTTGGATGTGATCTCCCCGGTTGGATATACCAATCTGTTGAGATTTAATGCTTCACTGGTTGGCGCTAACGGAACATTTGGCGTTGCGTCCGCGGTCCTGCGCTTCAACGTCCAGGCTTCGAAGGGCTGATGAAACAACGAAATCCAATATTGCTTATAGATTTGTGTTAACGCATCTGTGGGAGTAGCGCTATAGGCCACTTCGGGACGGGACAGCATCGTATTCATCTCCGTTGTTGTGGGTGCCGCCGCCGGTTTATTATTAACCCATACGGATGATCCATTGGCCAGTTTGTACCAGAATTTCACGGAGGCCGTTATCCCATCTTCATAATGCTGCTGTGCTACAGCCGCATCTGCGGCAACGCCTCCAATACCACGATTGTATATTTCCGCTTTCATGAAACTCACTTCTGACCCCGTAATAAACAGATCCGGGAAAGTCCGGTCGCAAACATAATAAAGATTCAGCGGCGAATAATGATATTCGCCTTCGGGAGTCCAGGTCTCTAATCTAAGTTCTCTGTACGGGTCATTCCCCCCTCCGTTTCCTCCATTATCAGTTTCAGCCGTTGTACCTGCCGGCGGGTTTTGCGGATAGGGTTTCCATTCTCCCTCGCTGTTGGGCTCAAAAAATATTTTCGTCCTCAGGTCAAATATACCGGAGCCATCAACGTCATCAGAAGCCGACATCGCATCCCATATGGTGGATCCCATCCGTACATACGAATTTCCTCTGAACGATCCGGCCCGGTCAATTTGTAATCCCGCAACAATATCAGGATCAACCCCTGTAAATTCATCAGGTTCCAGCAACGGCTTGGTTAATACTTCTGCTATAATAGCATCGGCTGCGGCTGCATCTTTTTCTCTCATCACCAATGCATAACGCAAACGCAATGAATTAGCAAACTTTGTCCATTTTATTATATCATTCTCCAACAACGTTTCGTAAGCACCCAGTGAAACCTGATCACCCGATACGGTAAAATTATCGGCCGCCCATTTCAGATCAGCGAGGGCATTTGTAAAAATGAGAGCCTGTTCGTCATATACCGGCCTGTAAAAATCAGGCCCATAAAATGCTTTCCCGGCTTCTGTATATGGCATATTTCCGTACAACGTAGTTGTTAAAAGCGACTTATAGGCCATCAAAGTAGTCAGCATAGCCTTGATATTGGTCATCTTTGCGGCGTCAGGGTCTGCATCAATTAAATCGGAAACCCTCCTGAAATCGGTTAAAGCTCCGTAATAATTATCCCATATCCCTCCTACGGAATTATCCAGTCTATAACCTGAGGCTGCATAATTGGCCGCCAGTTGAGAGCTTTGGTAAATAAATGAAGAAAACAATCCTCTACCCTGTTCTGTCATGCCGGAAGCTATCCCGTTATACATCGGCGCAATTCCGGCTGTATAAGTTTTATTGGCCCAGGGTTCATTGATATCCCCAAAATCTTTTTTACAGGAGGATGTAGTGAAAACCAACGATCCTGCAATGAGTACCGGCAATACCGCTGTTTTAATCTTTTTATAGTTCATAGAAAAATTTTAAAAGTTAGAATTGTGCTTTCAGGCTTATCCCAAGTGACCGGATGCTCGGCATACCCGACCATTGCAAGCCTTGTCCATTTCCGATACCGTTAATAGCTTCCGGATTAAGATGATCGGGCAAGACTGGAATAGAAATAAAACAAATTCCTTCCGATAAGGGATAGCGAAAGATTCTGAAACACTTTACTGCCTTTCAAAACACCGGAAGGCAATTGATAACTTAGGGCAACTTCTCTCATTTTAAACCAGGTATTTTCGAATACCGACAAACTCCTCGGACGATTCAGATGAGTCCATCCCGTATAAGAACCGGCATACTTATAAATCGGATTCACCACTCGGTCATTTATCTGGCCATCGTCAATATTATATCCTTCCATGATCACCCCTACGTTGGCAGTAGAGCCATCGGGAAAAGTATAAGGTAGTCCGCCTCCATTTCTCTCCACCAAAGTCTCCGGAGAAATACCGCTACCCATTGCTGTGGAATGGTCAAAAGAATAAATATCACCGCCAATTTTAAAATCAACCAATGCGTATAAACTGAAATCCTTGTAACGGAAGGTATTTCCGAAGCCGCCTGTTAGTTTAGGCGCAGCATTACCTATAGCCACCGGCTCATTAGTTACTTTATATAACGTGCCGTAAACATTGCCATCATTGTCTTTTACGTTATATAATAATTTGTTGCCCTTATCGTCTCTTTCAAAGTCAGTACCATAAATGGTGCCATAGGAATCGCCGGGCGTTACCCTCATAAATACGCCCAGATTTCCAAATACATCCGCAATGCGAAGCTCCCTGATACCCGGCGCAAGTGATACCACTTTGTTTTCATTTTTGGCACCATTCAGTGTCAGGCTCCAGTTAAAATTCCTGTTTTTGATAACTGCTGCATTGATAATAAACTCAATTCCTTTATTTGTCAGTTCTCCTGAATTGAAAGTGACGGTTTTTGCGCCAGATGAAGGAGCAATGTCAGCGGACAGAATCTGGTTTTTTGAACTGATGCTATAGTAGGTCACATCCAGGTTTAACCGGTCACGGAAAAAGCCTAAACTGGTTCCCACTTCAATGGAACTGGAAGTCTGGAAACCTAATTCTTCCGGACTCAATTCAGAAGGTATTGAGTTGGTGGGTTGCCCTCCAAAAGAACCCACATCATAGGTAAATCCTAACTTATAAGGATCCGTAGCATTGGCACTTTCTCCATAAGCAAACCGCAACTTTCCATACGATAAGAAATTACCGGTAGCTGCCATATTGAAAGCGTCGGTAAATACAAAGCCCAAGCTGGCCGACGGGTAAAAAGTGGAATTTTTACTGGGGGTTAAGGTGGAGTTAATATCGTTTCTGCCGGTAAGATCCAAAAACAGGTAATTCCCGTAACTAAGGTTAAGGATCCCCAATAACGATTGGGATTTCACCTCATACCTCCTTTCACCCACATAATATTTATATGCGCCTATATCCTCCCTGTTTGAAGGCACGTATGACCTGTCCACATCTATAATGTTATTTAAGGAGTAAATACCGGGCACAAGAAATTTGCCTCCGTTTTTCCCCCACTCACCCATAGAACCATTGGAATAACTGTTAAACATTCCCGAAACACTGGCATTAAAACCATTCAAAAACAAATTGTCTTTATGAGCGGTAACCATTAAATCCGTATTCAGGATTTTATCTTTATCAATATCTTTTTGATAATAACCACCGGTCACTTTATCCGCATTCGGAGTGGTATTGATTGTTTCAAATTTAGAAGCTATAAGATTAGCCGAAGTACGCACAAAGGCGTTCAACCACGGTGTTATCTCGGCGTTTAATTTTACCGTAG
This sequence comes from Chitinophagaceae bacterium, assembly GCA_023957125.1. Classification (GTDB taxonomy): domain Bacteria; phylum Bacteroidota; class Bacteroidia; order Chitinophagales; family Chitinophagaceae; genus Agriterribacter. Next base: position 60,973 of record JAMLHL010000017.1, on the reverse strand, counting down.
AAATCAATTCATCGCGATTTAAATTACTGTTGTTCTGATAAAAATACCAGTACAGGTCTTTACCATATTCCTGTTGAGGGTACGTGGAGCCAAAATCCCGTTTAGAGCCATCCGGGTTCAGATACAGTCCGTATTCCAGGGGCTTGTACTCCCGCGACATCCCATAGACCGAAAACTTAGACCAGGAATTATTCGTGCCAATTTCAGGGGTGTTATACCGATAACTCTGATTATAGGCCACATTAATCTCGGAACTTAAAATTTTAGAGATTTTCAGATTAGCCCCTAAAGCAAAATTAGTGGCATTATTAAATGTGTTGGGTGCAACCGCTGTCGCATCGGTGCGGGTTGCCGACATCCTCACGGTTCCGAAATCGCCTCCTGCCGAAAATGATACATTATGTGTGGTTTCATTTCCGGGGCGATAATAGGCTTTCCGGTTATCGGGTTCCGGAGAATAGGGTCTCAGTTCCCCATCCCACCAGCGAACCATTTGTCCGTCTAATTTCGGTCCCCAGGAAGAGCTGGCACCAAACCAACTGAAGATGTCCCAGGTATTAAATCCACCGGGAATGGTACCGTGATAACCACCGATGCCGGTGCCCCCGTTGCCTAATTCCGAGCCTCCATACAGCGTGGGGAGATAATACTCACCGGAAGCTGTTTTCGGCAGTTCCGGGTTAGCAGACCATAATCCTGCAGCAAAACCACCGCCATATTCATTCTGCACATCCTGAAAACGATATACATTGGTGAAATTGCTGGTAAAATTATAATCTACACCCAGCCCCTTTTGTTTACTCCCTTTCTTACTGGTGATCAGAATTACGCCATTAGCGCCACGCGCTCCGTATAAAGCAGCGGCATTAGGCCCCTTCAAAACGGAAATGCTTTCCACGTTATCCATGTTGAGATAACTGAGATAGTTTCCCCAGTCACGCATGCTTTCAGTAGTTTCAATGTTAGACTGCGCAACAGATTTATTATCAATGATGGCGCCGTCCACAACGATCAGTGGCTGGTTCATACCGGTTACGGAATTATTACCCCTGATCACAATCCTGGACGAAGCATTATTCAAACCATTGCTGGTGGAGATATTTAAACCAGCCACTTTCCCCATCAAACCTTGCGCTACATCCACCGGAGCGGCAATGGTTACATCCTCCGCTTTCACCTGCTGCACCGCAAAACCTATGGAGCGTTTGTCTCTCTTAACGCCCAAAGCAGTTACCACCACTTCTTCCATATCGGCAGCAGATGACTCTAACTGAATGTCAAGGCTGGCACTACTTCCTACCTTTACTTCTTTTGTGGTGTACCCGATGGAACTGATAACCAAAATCGCATTGGGATTCGCAACCGTCACGCTAAATTTTCCTTCATCATCGGTGTATGTTGATTCGGGCGTGCCTTTTACGGTAACGGTTGACCCAATAACAGGGCTTCCCTTATCATCTTTAACCGTTCCTGTAACGGATCGGGTTTGTTGTTGCGCAAATAACAGCATATTGCCAGACAACAAAACCGTCAACATAAGCAGGAACATTTTTTTAAATTCTTGCATTGTGCTTTAATTTTTGGTTTTTAATAATTAAACAGTTTTAGTATCCCGGATAAATCCTATATCTCAATATTTTAATTCCCCTCCCCAAATGCGGGTGCATTTTTGTCGTACCAGATCCACTGCGTACTCAGGGTGGGGATATCCTGCGCGTTTTCGGTGAATCCCTGGTCTGTCATCGCCGTTCTCCAGTTTGCACGGTTCACCTCTCCGGGATCGGTAAGCCACCAGCGCCGGGGGATATCGGCATTAAACACTTCCCTGGCATAATAGGTGGAAGTTTTCTTAGGATATCCCGTCCGGCGAACCAATACAAAAGCCTCGTTGGCATTCCGGAAAAAATTCAGGTACTGCTGTATATAAATACGCTCCAGGTCATTAACGCCATTGAGCTTTACATTGGCATCATCCAGGAAATCATTGATCTGTCCATCCGCATTGCTGCCTAATCCCTCCGTTGACTTAGCCGCCTTCGCAATATCATTCATCGTCTTTATGGAAGAGGCTATTCCTTTATTATACCAATCTTCCGCCGTACCCCTCGTGTCAATACCACTGCCATACCCCTTTTGTATAAACTCGGCAACCAGGAGACAGGATTCTGCATTGGTTACTACAACATCCCTAAACTCCCCTTCTGCCGCGGAGTTGTTGTATTTTGGAGAGAAAAACAAGCGGTTAACCGGGGAGATCAAAAAATACCTGTTTTGTGAATTGCCGGGATCATTGTTGCCAAAAACAAACTGGTTGGCTATAAATGCCGTTACCGCCGGATCTACATTCCAGTCGGCCGGCGCTCCCTGGAAGGCGATCAGCGGATCTGCCGGATTGATAAACGATGGCAGACTGGCGCTATATTTGGATAGGGAGTCGGCAAACGATCCTACCAGATCATTTTTTGAGAAATAAATGCCTATCCTCGGGTCATTGGTCTTTTTCATAAAAGAAACAATGGATGTACTGCCATAGCGGGGACTCCTGTAATTAATATCTCCGCTGGTGCCGAAAGGCAGGTAGTCTTTGCTCTGATAAGACAACTGGGCATCATCATTATCAATAGGCCCGATATTATCCTGCATTACCTCTTTAAAGATAGCCGCCGTTTTGGATGCATCCTGGTTTTCAAGCCTGGCTGCTATTCGCAGCTTAATCGTATTGGCCAGTTTCACCCACTTCGTCCAGTCGCTTTTATAAAAAATATCTCCGTTGAAATAGCTTTCCTGGTTTTCCAGGGAGCCGTTGGACAATACACTGATAGCATTATTGAGCTCCGCAAGCCAGGTGTCGAACAAGCTTTGCTGGTTGTCGTATGCCGGGCTGAAATCAGATTCATACCTGCCCTGTACCGCCTGGCTATAAGGGATGCTTCCATTCATGTCGGTAACCCTGATCCCGTTCAGCGCCTGCAGCACATAGGTAACGGCGGCCATTTTCTGATATTTTTCCTTATCGGGCTTCATATCAATCTGCCGGCGTATTTCAAACAGGTTCGGCAGTATCTGCAGGTAATAATTCCGGTACCGCGTATTTACATTATTGCCTGAAACTTCAAAAGGACTGGCAGTCATGTGCTGCGTATAACGAAACAATTGTTCCATATCTTCCCAAACCCATTCGGTTCCCCGGTAGGTTACCATCTTATCCTCTGCATAGCTCAGTAAAAACTTGAGATCAGGGTTGGGCACCACGCCGGGGTCGGTATTGATATCGCCAAAGTTTTTTGTACAGGAAAGATTCAGTGAGAGCAGCGATCCTAATAAAACCGTATATATAACTGATAACTTTTTCATTTTTTCCGATTTAAATGTTATTGATAAGGTTTTAAAATGTTGCCCTGAGCGTAAATGCAAAAGAGCGTGTTTTGGGCAGGAATCCTTCTTCACCTGAAAAAGCCGTGTTATTGGAATTATTAGACGCGGGATTGAAATTATACGGAAGGGTTTGATAAAGATAAAACAGATCACGTCCTATTACTGATAAAGACAATCCGTTCAATTTTAGCTTTGAATATATTTTTTCGGGGAAAGCATAACTCAACGCCGCCTGCCTTAATGCTATCCAGGAGTTCTCCAACACCCAGAAATCTGCCACGCCCGTAGATGAAGACCCATACCGGTAGTAAAACTGGGGAAGATGGGAGGGCTCTACCAGATCCTTATCATAAGCTTCCTGGTAGGTCATACCTCCAACATCGGCGGTCCCGCCACCAGGCACATCCACGATCTGCCCCGGGGCAAAAACGCCCTGGGGGATAATACCATCATCATACGTCCCGAGGTCATTCGTGTATTTTGAGGTCCATACGATGCCTCCGTTTTGCTCATCCCGTCCGGGAAGCGTATTGGGGAATACGCCTGTATGCGTTCCGTACCGGTAACTCAGCAAAACAAAATCTCCGCCAATTTTGGCATCGGCCAGGATGTTCAGGCTGAAGTTCTTATAGGTAAAGGTATTGTCCCATCCGGCCCTGAACCTGGCATTGATATCTCCCACATCCTGCCAAACGTTGCTTTGCGCCGGGAAAGCGGTCCTGGAATCGGAACGCCATGTAAGGATAGGCAACCCGTTGCGCGGGTCATTTTTATCCGTACCCTCAAAAGTAGGAGAATGGATCTTGGTTCTTAAAACGCCATACGCGCCACCCACTACAGCCCATGTGCTGATCTCGCCAATATTTGCACCAAGATTATATTCCGTCCTTCCCGGGTATAATTCCACGATCCTGTTCCTGTTCACCGCATAAGTAAGCGCGGTATTCCACGAAAAATGCCTGGTTCTTACCGGCGTTGCGTCTATGGCTATCTCTATACCCCGGTTCCGGACCTTACCCGCATTGATCAACTGGGAAGCAACCCCGGATTCAATCGGCACATCTAAATCAAGGATCTGGTTTTTGGTAACATCCTGGTACAGGCTCAGGTCAAAACCAACCCTGTTGTCCAGAAACCTCATCTCCACACCTACTTCCTGGGAAGTTTTATTAAACGGTTTAAGATTGGGCTGCAATACCGTCAGCTTATCATTAACCAGCACATAGGTGGAAGTAGCGATGGTTTGACCGTTGGCGTTGGTAAACCCGCTGAAGCCAAAGCCCGGATTGATCTGGTAAGCTTCCGTGCCTCCGCCGAGATTGGCGATATTTCCCCTCAGCTTACCATAGCTTATCCAGGAAGGTAAACTGTTCTTAAAGGTTTCGGTAAAGATCCAGGATAAGCTGACAGCCGGATAATTATAATTGTTATTGCCGCTGCCATCGGAATAGGTTAAGGTTGACGACCAGTCGGTTCTCAATGTCCCCTGCAGGTAAAGCATATCTTTATAGCCCAGGTCAACGCTTGCATATAAAGAATTGATATTAAACCGGCTTCTTACCCCCCCTTCGGTATAAGGCTGGTTGACCGAATTTTTAATGGTATAGCTTCCCGGGAAATTCATTCCTCCTCTTGTTTCACTGTATTCCCAATTATTCCTGTAGCGCTGAGACTCTCCACCGATATAGCCGTTAATGCTGAGATCATCCGTAATATCCTTATTCATCATGAGCATCCACTTCAGCAGGCTGGTGTTTTTGTTATTGAACCCTAATCCATACATCCCCCCTGAAAAATTCACGCCCTGTCCCAATTCTTTGCTCTCTGATCTGGTATAGATGTTATTGGTATTTCCTTCCAGCACTAATTTAGCCCAGCTTGCAAGATCAAGCGTCAGCGCTAATCTCCCGCGCAGCATCTGTTCATTTTGCAGGTAATCATTTTCAAACAAGGTAAACCAGAACCTCGACTCGGGCGCCTTGTTGGGTTCGTCCGGGTTATTAGGGTCGGGAGCGCCTCCCAAAATACTGGTATAATGTTCCGGCTGCATCCAGTATCTGGTGTCGTAATTCCGGGGCATCATCCAACTGTATAACTTTCCGAAGTTATTGGAAGCAAAGGCATCCAGTCCGCCCAAACGAGGGGGATTCTGCCCGTTAAAGTTACTATAGGCGCCGCTTACATCCACGCTTAAAAAGTCGGTAAACCGGTGGGTTACCCGCAGGTCAAAAGCGTCCTTATTAAACTTGTTTTTGGGTACAATGCCGGTGGTTTGATTATGATTATACGACATTCGAAAAGTGGTATTTTCGGATCCTGCATCCATGGCCACGTTGGTATTGGTTCCAAAACCGGTTCGAAACGCGTCTAAAAAATTATTAGGCTGGGGTAAATACTTCGTGGGGGTGCCATCGTAGTTGATCACCTCCTGCCCGAGCATCCTCGGTCCCCAGTTTTCAAGCTCGCGTCCGATACCCTGGTCTATATACGGCAAACCGGTAACCGGATCCGTAGGAAAAACCTTCGTAGTCCATCTTTCATTGGCTTTATAATTGGGATCTCTTTTATCGGTAAAAAAGTCGCCCACGGTACCGCCTCCAAATTCATTCTGAAAATCAGGTCCTGCATAGGGATCCAGTATATCAAGCGTTTGATTCAGCGACACGCCGATGCCCTTGCGCGCTTTCCCTTTTTTGGTAGTGATCAGTATCACGCCATTGATCGCTCTTGAACCATACAGGGCAGCCGCAGATGAACCTTTTAATACCGACACACTTTCAAAATCATCCATGTTCAGGTTTTTCAGGTCATTTCCGAAATCACGTCCGCTGCCGTCGAAAACATCGTTATCCATAATTACTCCATCTATCACAAAAATGGGTTGATTGTTCCTCCCCAGCGTGGAGTTCCCCCTTATTACAATTTTGGAACTTCCCATTACGCCTGCGGCGCCACCCATATCAATCTGCACCCCGGCAACCCGGCCCTGTAACGCGTTGATCGGATTAAGTTCATTTGTATTCGCCAGGTCGGAGCCCTTCACTTCAGTGATAGCATATCCCAGCTGCCGCTTCTGCTTGGATACCCCCAGGGCGGTAATTACAATTGCCTCACTCTCTTTAATGCTGGGTTTAAGCGCCACACTCAGAGCGGTACGGCCGCCTACCGTTTCTTCGGCTGTTTCATACCCCACAAAAGAAAAAACAAGCACATCCTGGGTAGTGGTGAGAGAAACGTTGAAATTTCCCTGGGCATCCGTTGCCGCAAGTGTGCCACCTCCCTTCACCGCAACAGATACGCCTTGCAGGGGCGCCCCGTTTTCGTCAGATACCGTTCCTGTAACAGTTCTTCTTTGCTGGGCAAAGGAAGTTGTTCCCGATAACACTATTAATAGTATTAAAAACAGGCGCGTAACATTTACTTTCATTGATTTGAGTTTTAGTTGAATATTTTGAGTTTCAGTGATGCTCTCAGGCAGCCTCCTGTATTTTTATTTTACGTGTTAACCCTAGTTCATATTTCTCCATCACCAGTGCCGCGCCACCAATCAACTGCGCTTCTTCCCCTAATGCCGAAGTGATGATATTAGTGTTGGCGGCGAGTTTGGGAATGCAATGTTCATTTAAGGCCTGTTGAATAGGCGCCTGCAGGATCTTTCCAAATACAGCGCCTCTGCCGCTGAGCACCACCAAACCCGGGTTCAGCAAATGAATAAGGATCGCAATGCCGCGCCCTATATGGTAGCCGGCTTCAGACAGTAGCTCCACGGCCAAGCGGTCTCCGTTCCCGGCCGCTTCTCCAATGATCGCCACGGCTCCCTGCGGACTCAGCTTTTCAAGTTCAGCTTTTTTTAAAACCGAGATCCTCCCGGAATGTAAACCCTCCACTATCTTGTCCTTCACAGCAATCAGGGATGCTTCCGTTTCCAGGCACCCGCTTTTCCCGCAACTGCATAATTTCCCGTTTTGAAACAGCGGAATATGACTGAACTCCCCCGCAAAACCATCATCCCCACGGAATAAACTATTGTTCAGGATCATACCCAATCCTATCCCCCAGCCCACATTGATCACCATTACATTTTTGGTATGCCGCGCCGCGCCAAACCGTAATTCGGCTAAGGCAATCAAACTCGAATCATTTTCTATGAACACCGGGATGCCGGTTCTGTTTTCAAGAAATGCCGCCAGCGTACTCTTCCGGTTAGCGAAAAAAGAATAATTTACCCCCTGCTCGGCATCAATAAATCCGGGCATACTGACGCCCATCCCCACAATTTTGCCCTTAGCAACCCCCGACTTGTCTATCACCCGGTTAATGCTCCCGGCTATAATATCCAGGGCGCCGGGATCATTGGCAATGTTCAACTCCACATTCTCCACCTCACCCATATGGGTGTTTTCCATATCCATCACCGCCATGCGGGTAACATACTGGTCAATGGCAACCGATACGGTAAACATCACATCGGGCTTCAGCGAATACATCTGCGGCCGTCTCCCGCCACTGGACGGGGCATGCCCGGTTTCCACCACCTGTCCTTCCACTACTAACTCATTCAAAATTTTAGTAGTCAGGGAAAGACTTTTTTCAATCTTCTCACTTATTTCAGCGCACGATAGCATTTTTGAGAAATATAGATGATTGACTATCTTTTTCTTATACAACTGCGTTTTACCAGCCATTTCTATAAATCAGCATTTATTCACCATAAATAAACGTTAAAGAAACATATCTTTTCTCATAAAAACAAAATGTTTTTGATTTTTTTAAGAAATTATTCGCAATACGGATTCTTATTAAATAATAAATTTCATTTATACAAAAAACGGATATTTGCAAAAAAGTGGATTGTAATCTTACACCATTTAAAAAAGTTTTATATGAACAGGGGCGGGATATTTTTTTTGTCGTTATTTTTCCTGGTGACCAACCTTCAGGGACAAACCTCTGCCAACGAGGCAAAGATGCAATGGTTCAGGGACGCCAAACTCGGAATATTTATTCATTGGGGCATCTATTCGGTGGACGGAGTAGATGAAAGCTGGTCGTTTTATAATAAAAAAATGCCCTACGCGGATTACATGAAACAACTGAACGGCTTTACCGCCAAAAATTATGACCCGGAGGCCTGGGTGGAACTTATTAAGGAATCGGGCGCCCGATACGCGGTGATCACCACCAAACATCACGACGGCATTGCGTTATGGGACACCAAACTCAATAATATGAGCACGGCAAAGCTAACCCCCGCCCGAAAAGATGTGCTCACCCCTTTCTTTCAGGCGCTGCGCAATGCCGGCCTTAAAGCCGGCGCCTATTTCTCCATATTAGACTGGAGCCACCAGGATTACCCGGGATTTTTAAAAGACAGCAGCCGCTACGAGATAAAAAATGATTCCGCCCGGTGGAAAAGATACCTGGCATTTTACCAGGCACAAATAAAAGAACTCAGCGTTCAGTTCAACCCCGACCTGTTTTGGTTTGATGGCGACTGGGAGCACAACGCCGGTGAATGGCAGGCAAAAAAAGTACGGGAAATGATCCTCTCCCGGAATCCCGAGGCCATTATCAACGGAAGATTAGCCGGCTATGGCGATTATGAAACCCCGGAACAAAATTTTCCTATTACCCGCCCTTCTCTTAATCCCTGGGAATTGTGTATGACTTCCAACAACAATTGGGGTTACCATCCCGATGATACCCATTATAAAACCCCGTACGAGTTGATCACCATCTTTGCGGATGTTATCTCCAATGGCGGCAACCTGCTGTTTGATATCGGTCCACGGGAAGATGGCTGGATACCCACGGAGCAGGTACACCTTTTGAAAGAATTAGGAAAATGGAACCGGAAGCATGCGGAAGCTGTTTTTAATACCGGGGCGGGCATGCCTCCCGGTCATTACTACGGCGCCAGCACTATTTCAAAAGATTCCTCCACCATTTACCTGTTTGTTCCCGCGCACAACCAGGGAAAAACCGTCATAAAAGGATTGTATAATACCATCAGGAGCATCAAAGTTCTCGGTACCGGACAATCGCTTCAGCATAAGATCGTTGGTAAAATATCATGGAGCCCCGTACCCGGATTGGTATATATAGATGAGATCCCGGAAAACGCTGCCGATGAATACATGACCGTATTAGAAGTAAAATTAGATGGACCGGTGAAGTTGTATAAGGGAAAGGGAGGACTGGCGGGGGAATAAGAGACAGGGCACAGGTTGCAGGGTGTAAGACCCGGATTACACGGAACTTTCCATGAAACCTGCAACTTGCACCTTGTGACTTCTCAGGTCAGGACACAAGACCCAGGTTACAGGGGAGTTTTCCCTGAGACATGCAACCCGAGACATGCGACCTGCAGCACCTTGCAACGTTCCGGGGTATGCGAGAAATTCAGCGTAGGTTTTCCGAAACCCATTGGATATATACATGGATCTTTTTGCTAAGTAATTCATATTCTTCCCTGGTTCTTCTATAAAAGTTCTCATCTTTCAATGATTCTGTTTCAAAAAGGAAATCCAGGTGCAGTATGGTTTCATCGCATTCAGAATGTGCATATACAAGGAACTTTATAAAATCCGCCTTGTACCTTTTTCTGCCATATCCTTCAACAATGGAGGAAGTAACACTTTTTGATGAGCGTCTTACCTGTGAGCCCTCTTCAAATAATTCAAATTTTGGTAAACTGAGTGAGATCTTATGGATTTCAATTGCCAATCGTTTTGATGCTGCAAATATCTGCAGATCACGGCAGCTTTTCATGGTTAAACATTTCTATAAAAATATAGAAAAATAATTTACCGAATTACATACTATCCTGCACCTTGTACCCTGCAACCTGCAACCTAATTCAACGCCTTCGGCTCTTTCACAATAGGAATGCCTTTGGTATGCCGGAGTTCTTCCCATCCGCCGGAGATATGATGCAGGTTGTTATATCCTTCGCGCTTGAGCAGAGAAGCCGCGATAACGCTCCGGTAACCTCTACCGCTGTGCAGATAAAGATTATCTCTTTCTTCAAACGAGGCAATGTTTGCCGGGTCTTTCAACTCCATTAAGGGAATATTTACCGCATTCTCCACATGGCCCTGCGCGTATTCCACCGGCAGACGAACATCCACCACTACCAGGTTTTTATCAAACCTGATATCCATTGCAAGCTCATCGGCGTCAATACCAATGATCATATCAACGGGTTTGCCGGCATCCTTCCATGCCTCAAAACCTCCGTCGAGAAATCCCTTTACATTTTCAAAACCGGCGCGCTTCAGCAACGCAACGCCCGTCTCTTCCTTTCCAGGTGCGGCTACAAGGTAAATGGGCTTTTCCGCATCCAACAAATTAAGCGCCCATTCTATAAAATTGCCTTCCTGCCCGATAAAAACAGAGCCGGGTATAAAACCGTCTTCAAAAACCGCTTCGCTTCTTGTATCCACAAGAAAAAACGGATCATTACTTTCCAGTAATTCACTCAACTGCGACACGGAAAAAGCAGGTTTATGGATAGACGACATTGTTTTTGTAATAAATTAAGCGGGTGTCAAATAAAAACGGTTGATGAAATATATGCATCAACCGTTTCGATAAACTGATGGCGATCAACCTAACAACTGTTCCACAAAATGGTATATTTCGGCCAGTCGTTTATGGTTTACCGAATAATAGATAAATTTTCCTTCACGGGTGGTACTCACCATGCCTGCTCTTCGCAAAATAGCCAGATGTTGGGAAGCCACGGATTGCTCAAGTCTCAACTGCACATACAACTCAGTGACTGTCATTTTCTGTTTTTCGTCCAGCAACTGGATCATCTGTTGCCTGAGCTTATGATTGAGCGCTCTCAAAATAAGGGCCGCCTTTTTGACATTCAAAAAGTCAATCCGCAATTCGGAGCTGCCCTCCTGCCCCGACCCGGTTAATACCATTGTATAAGGATTTGTAAGGCCTGTCATAGGAATAATAACTTTAAAATTTAATCATTAATATATCAACTGCAAAGATATGACTGAAAATACAAATAAAAAGCCCGGCAATGTTAAAGAAATAACATATCAAAAACGAATTACAACGCCGGTTTGGGCTGTTGAAAATGGAAGCTTTTTAAATACAGCGGCTCCGTATAAGCCAGGTCGCGGAACTCCTTGTTTTTAAACGAGTTAAATAAAAGGCGGGAAAGCTGAGTTTGTTGATAACCGGTATCCCGGAAGCTTGCATTGGCATTGAAGAAATAGCCCTCCTTTGCTTTCTGCGCCCCGTTGCCGAAAAAAAGGATTTTCTTACCCGTCAGTTCCTGCAACAAAAAACCGTTGGAGAGTAAGGCCGCATGAGGTGCAAGGATCTCTTTCCCGGCGCTGTTGTATAAAGCCGTAAACACCTCCTGCCGCCGGGCATCAATCAACGGGCAGTATCTGTCAAATCCGGGGTAAGCTTCAATGGCCGCAGCGGTCATCACTTCAAGGGTAGCAATGGTTATCAATGGTTTACGAAGGGCATAACAAATTCCTTTGGCGCTGGACATCCCCACTCTCAACCCGGTATAAGAGCCCGGGCCACTGGTTACCCCCACCGCGTCAATATCGGTGATTTTACAACCCTCATCCCTGAATAATTGCCGGATAGCAGGTTGCACAAAAGCCGCGTGGTCCGCCTGGGCAATATTTTCAAAGCCTGCCAAAAAGACTCCGTCACGCGATAGTCCCACGAATGCTTTTTCCAGGGCGGTATCAATATGCAGAAGAAGTGCCATGCATGAATTTTGATTTCTGCAAAAATAGGCCGGCATTTTGAAGTAAGTTTGCGCTTTATTCACTCCTTACAATTTTTTATGCCTACCATCATTAATACGCCCAACGCCCCTGCTCCTATCGGACCTTACAGCCAGTCGGTGATGGCCGGAGATTTGCTTTTTATCTCGGGGCAGATAGCCATTGATCCCAAAACAGGTAATATTGAAGCTAAGAACGCTGCGGATGAAACCCTGCAGGTAATGCAAAACCTGGAAGCCATCCTCCGGGAAGCGGGCCTTGATTTCAGCCACGTGGTAAAAACCACTATTTTCCTGTCGGATATGAGCCTTTTTACCATCGTGAATGAAGTATATGGTAAGTTTTTCACCCGTAACTTCCCGGCAAGGGAAACAGTGGCGGTGAAAGAATTACCGAAAAAAGTAAACGTAGAGATCAGCATTATTGCCGCTAAGGGATAGAACGATCCGGGAACCCGGTAGCTCTTTCCGGGATTATACCACGGGTAAATTCTCTGCTCCGGGTTGGTGGCTGCCGGACCTGGTGTCGCCAACGGCATTTTGTATGCTGCGCAGATCGGCGTTCAGCTTCTGACTGAACAGGGCCCGGTCGGAACTGTGTACGACTATATTTACGCCTTCTTTTATCCATTTAACCTGGCGTTCGGGCTCAAGAGAAAAATGAATGGCAATAGATAATCCTTTATTCCTGGTGGTATGAATGATATGTTGCACCGCCTTTTCAAATTCAGGATGATCATACTGCTCGGGAAGTCCGAGGCTTACAGACAGGTCGTGAGGACCTATAAAGACCGCATCCAGACCCGGAATGCTCAACAGTTCATCCAGTTTCTCCATTGCAGGAACACTCTCGATATTCGCAATACAGAGATTTCCCTTATTATAATGTTCCGTGTAGGCTTTCATTTCAGCCGACAATACCTGCCCGCCTGTCAGCACCCTGCGCAATACCTCTCCTTTTAAAGGACGGAATTTTGTGGCTCCCACCAGTTCCCTGATCTGCTCCACGGATTCCAGGTAGGGAGCTATGATGCCTTTGGCGCCACCGTCAATACATTGGCAGGCCAGGTAGGGATCAGGAGAGGGAATACGCACAATCGGCGTCATATCCAGCGCCTGTACCATCTGGCACATTTTCGCCGTCGTCACCCTGTCGAGGGAAATATGTTCGGTATCTATAAATGCAAAGTCAAGCCCGGCCTGCTTAAGAATTTGTATCCAACCAGCTGCAGGAGAAGTGAGGCAGGTACCATATACATTTTGCCCTGATCTCAATTTTTGTAATAGATCCATATCTGTAATTTATTTAGGGGTTGCTGTTTAACTGCCTAACATTTTTCTCTATGCCACGAATGCACGTAGCATCCTCATAAAGTTTTTACGAATTCCAATTAAATATTCGTGCATTCGTGGCATTTTACTCCACATCCATGAAGTGCTCCAGTCACTCAGCACCCTCTATTTGACTTCCCGGTCAAAATGCCCGCCAATCTGCAGCAGGTTTCGGAGCTCTGCCACTTCTTCCTGCATGGCTTTCATCTTCAGCAGCAGGTGAGCAATGGCATCAATACCCTCCATGTTGATCCCCAGTTCATAATGCAACCGGATGAATTTTTCCAACTCACTTAATTGCGTATTGGGCAAATATTGTTTTTCTTCAACAGAGCGCATTTCAATAAGTCCATACTCATTGAGAGATTGGAGGAACGACAGCTCTATATTGTAATATGAGCAACATTCTTCGGATGTGATAAGGTCTTCTGAATCTGGCATGAGCAAAGTATTTTGGATTACAACTGAGATAATTCCCGAAACAGGTTTTTTTGTTTTTCCGTAAGGTTAACCGGGATTTTGACCACCCAGGTAATGATCAGGTCGCCAAAAGAGCCGTCCTTTTTATATACGGGAAATCCTTTTCCTTTCAACCTGGTTTTGGTCCCATTCTGGGTTTCGGGCTTCACCTTCAATCTTACTTTTCCGTTGAGGGTATCCATCGTCTTTTCGCCTCCCAGTACTGCCGTGTATAAATCCAGGTCAACAGTAGCGTACAAATCATCCCCCATTCTTTTGAAAACCGGATCATCGGTAACAGTAAACGTGATGTACAAATCGCCTGCGGGGCCGCCATTCACTCCTGGACCTCCGTGACCTTTCAATTTAATGGTTTGACCGTTGGCAATGCCGGCAGGAACGGTAATACGGATATTTTTCCGGTTTACCGTAAAGGTTCTTTGATGTGTGGTGTATGCTTCCCGGAGACTGAGTTGCATTTCCGCATTATAATCCTGCCCCCTGAATTTCACATGCGTTCTGCCGCCTTCCCGGCTACCTCCAAAAAGTGAATTGAAAAAATCCGAAAAATCACCTTCTGCATATTCACCGCCAAAGCCCCCGCTTTCTCCAAACGGATTATAGGCCTGCCCACCGGAACTGTGTTGCGATTGACGGGCCTTCTCATAAGCCTCCGCGTGTTGCCAGTCGGCGCCGTACTGGTCGTATTTTTTTCGTTTTTCGGCGTCGCTCAGCACCTCGTTGGCCTCATTGATCTGTTGAAATTTCTTATTGGCTTCCTTATCATTCGGATTCAGGTCGGGATGATATTGACGCGCCAGTTTTCGATAAGCCTTTTTTATCTGATCCGCCGAGGCATTTTTTTCGAGTCCCAACACCTTATAATAATCAATAAATTCCATACGTCAATAAATATAGCATTAAACGGCGATAAAATTACTAAATGTACGGAAGCAATGAACATGGGCTATCGGGCATATTTCAATTTTTCGCATGGGATTGAAATCCCACGCAAGAATATGTGATCGAGCCTACGGCTCTGGAACCTGGAATGGCAAGAGTCATCGGCTCGGTTGCATATTGTACCAACGGATTGAAATCCGTTGCATGTTTCCGCCTGCGAAAATTATTTTGAAATATGCCCCATCGTTTAACCGTTATCCTTTTACTTTTTTAATTCAATACATTTGCCCGGTTAAATGTAAACAGTAAACAAAATATGAGAAAGATATTTTTGCTGGCAGCCGTTACCGGGTTATTGATAACCGGCCTGCTGACCTGGCTGGTGAGCTGGTGGTGGGGGATCACTTTTTCAATAGCAGTGGCGCTGGTGATAATGGGCATTTATGATATGCTTCAAACCAGACATTCAATCATGCGCAATTTCCCCGTAATAGGGCGGATCCGTTATTGGATGGAAGATATCCGCCCGAAAATGTACCAGTATTTTATTGAGTCGGATATTGATGGAAGACCGGTTAACCGGATTGACCGGTCCACTATATACCAGCGCGCGAAGCGGCAGATGGATACGATGCCCTTCGGTACACAATTGAATGTATATGAAGAAGGATATGAATGGCTGAGCCATTCCATCAATGCCCGGGATTTTAACACCCTTAATCATGATCCGAGGATATGGATTGGCAACAAGGATTGTTTGCACCCTTATTCTTCCAGCATATTAAATGTATCAGCGATGAGTTTCGGGTCGCTCAGCGCCAACGCAGTGGAAGCCCTGAATGCCGGGGCCCGGATCGGCGGCTTCGCCCACAATACCGGCGAGGGAGGACTCAGCCCGCATCATCTTAAGCACGAGGGCGATATCATCTGGCAGATCGGAACCGGGTATTTCGGGTGCAGGAACGAACAGGGCAATTTTTCACCCGAAGGATTTCAGAAAAACGCTACGCTTCCCCAGGTCAAAATGATTGAGCTTAAACTTTCCCAGGGGGCCAAACCTGGTCACGGCGGCATTCTCCCGGCTAAAAAAAACACGCCCGAGATCGCTGCCATCCGGCACGTTAAGCCGTACCAGACGGTTTTCTCGCCCCCTTACCACAGCGCTTTCAATAGCCCCAAAGGATTGGTTTTATTTATACAGCAGCTCCGGCAATTATCGGGAGGGAAACCGGTGGGATTTAAACTGTGCGTAGGTAAGAAAAGTGAATTCGCGGGAATCTGCAAGGCAATGCTGGAACTGAACACCTACCCCGATTTTATAACGGTTGATGGTGGGGAAGGCGGTACGGGCGCTGCCCCGCAGGAATTTTCAAATTACGTGGGAGCGCCCATGATGGACGGGCTGGCTTTTGTAAAGAATATGCTGGAGGGTTTTGGTATTAAACAGCATATTAAAATCTTTGCTTCCGGGAAAATATTATCGGGTTTTGATATCCTCCGGGCTATAGCGCTTGGAGCCGATGCCTGCAACAGCGCCCGTGCCATGATGATGGCGCTCGGGTGCATCCAGGCTTTGCTGTGCAATACCAACCGGTGCCCAACAGGCATCACTACCCAGGATCCTCAACTGACCGTTGGATTGGTAGTGGAGGATAAGAAACACCGGGTAGCCAATTATCATGAAGACACCGTAAAATCTTTTGTTGAACTGATGGGCGCTGCCGGGATTGATGCGCCTGAAAAGCTGACTCGATCACATATCTACCGCCGGGTGTTCATGAATGAAGTAAGGACTTTTGAAGATGTTTTCCCTTCTCTGAAAGCCGGCTGTTTGCTGAATGGGGATATCCCGGAAAAATACAAGCAGGACCTGGCGATGGCCAGCGCCGACAAATGGTAGAATCATTTCAGCTTTTTGATTTTAACCATTTCAATGCGGGTGTCACTCACATTGATGATATCAAACTCATAGCTGTCTATGATGATCCTTTCCTTATTTTTCGGGATCATCTCATGATGCTGGATAATGTAACCCGAAAGGGTTTCGGATTCGGTTTCACTGAAATCAAGGTGGTATTTTTTATTCAGGTAGTCCAGTTCCAGCCGTCCGGAAAAAATAAACTCATTTTCAGCGATTTGCTTTTCAACAAATTTATCCGTATCGTATTCATCCCGTATCTCGCCAAAGATCTCTTCCAGCAGGTCTTCCATGGTGATTATACCAGCCGTGCCCCCAAATTCATCCACTACCCACGCAATACTTTTTTGTTCTTTGGTAAATTTACTGATCAGATCCAGTACATTCATGCTTTCCGGAACAGCGGGAATGGGCATCAGGATGGAAGGCAGGTTTGCGGGATGCTTAAACAGTTCGATCTGGTGAATGTACCCCCTGATATTGTCAATATTATTTTCATAAACGATCAGGCGGCTCAGCTTGGTGTCTATAAATTTCTGCCCTGCATCCTGTATAGAGGCGCCGATCTCAATGGATTCTATTTCCTTCCGGGGAATAAGGCACTGCCGGATTTTAACAGAAGGAAGTTGCAGGGCATTTTCAAAAAGCTGGATATTCATATCCTGCCCGCTCTCCGACCGGTTCTTGTGCTGTAGTATAAACTGTTCGAGGTCAACCGGTGAAAAAGAATCTTTCCGCTGGTCTGAGATCCGCACATTGAATAAGTACAACAATATCCACTCCGAAAGATAAATAAAAAAAGAGGCGAAAGGATGCAGGATCCGGTGAAACAGGCCAAGCAAACCCAATTGTGCAAAAACAGACAGCACCGAGTCGTTCTTTGCCCTGAAAAAAGCCTTAAAAGAAAATTGGATGACCAGCAGGATCAGCGCAGAAAGTAAAGTTTCGAACACGAGGCGCAGGTATTTCACATAAGCCGAAAAAGAAGCGTTGAGGTGCATTTCTATCCAGTCCCATAACGGCGACAGAAATTCACCTACCAGCAACCCATACACTACGGTGGTGAGAACAAGCCCTACCAGGGTGGTGCCTATGAATTTTACCGGTTCCTCCAGTAATTGCGACAACACCCGCCCGCTGCGAAGCCCCTGTTTTCTTTTAAGCTCAAAAGAAAATTTATTGGCAGATACAAAAGCCACTTCAATGCCGGAAAAAAAACCGACAAGCAGCAGGGTTAAGATAATCCCTATTAGTTTTAAAATGTCAACGTCACCCATTTCCTATCAAACTTACACGAAATTTTTCACTCATAACAGATAAATGGATATAGGGTGCATCCTATTTTCGCAGGCGGGTGACACCCGCCTGCAGGAAACCACTCACGATTTTATCCGCTTCGATGCAGGCCAGTTCCAGATGCTTATTGATAATTACATAGTTAAAATGATCTTTGAACGACAATTCGTAGGCCGCTTTATTGAGCCTCGCATTCAAAGATTCGGGCGTTTCCGTACCCCTGCTTTCGAGCCTCCTTTTCAATTCCTCCACCGAGGGTGGCTGCACGAATACAGAACAGGAGGCGCCGGAAAAATGACGTTGTATATGCAATGCGCCTTTCACATCTATATCCAGTACCGGCGTTTTATTCATCTTCCAGATGCGTTCCAACTCCGTATTTAGGGTACCGTAATAAATTCCCTGATATACCATTTCCCATTCTATGAATTCATCATTTTGGATTTTCCGGCCAAAAACCGCCTCACTTAAAAAATAATAATCCCTGCCCTCCGTTTCGTTTTCCCGCGGCTTCCGGGTAGTGGCGGAAACAGAAAAAGAAAGCTGCCCCGGGTATTTTTGAAGCAGGTAGCGCACGATGGAGGTTTTTCCGGACCCCGAAGGAGCGGTTATGATGATGAGTTTACTTGGATTCATACCTGTTGTTGATTTCCCCGGTTATCCCGGATACGATGGTCAAATGCAAAAAATCAAAGGATCAGATGCGCTGAATTTCCGCCCCCAGTTGCTTTAACCTTGTATCAATATACTGATAACCCCGGTCTATTTGTTCAATATTTTGAATGATACTTTTCCCTTCGGCGCTGAGCGCCGCAATCAGCAGGGCCACACCCGCCCGGATATCCGGACTGCTCATGGTGATCCCCCGCAGATGCTGCTGCCGGGCAAGGCCTATCACCGCCGCCCGGTGCGGATCGCAAAGAATGATCTGCGCCCCCATATCAATGAGCTTATCCACAAAAAACAAACGGCTTTCAAACATTTTCTGATGCACCAAAATGGAACCTCTTGCCTGGGTAGCCACCACCAGCACGATGCTCAGTAAATCGGGCGTAAACCCCGGCCAGGGATGATCGGATATGGTTAATACCGAGCCATCCAAAAAAGTTTGTATTTCATAAATTTCCTGCCCGGGGATATAAATATCATCTTCGCGGAATTCCATTTTGATCCCCAACCGGCGAAATTTATCCGGGATCTGACCCAGGTGAGCCACTCCCGCATTTTTGATCGTTATTTCGCTTTGGGTCATCGCCGCAAGACCTATGAAAGAGCCCACTTCTATCATATCGGGCAGCAGGGTATGGGTTGTTCCCCCCAGGCACTCCACTCCCTCGATGGTGAGCAGGTTAGAGCTGATACCACTTATCCGGGCACCCATGCTGTTCAGCATTTTGCACAATTGCTGAACATAGGGTTCGCAGGCGGCATTATAGATCTGGGTTGTTCCTTTAGCCAGCGTTGCCGCCATCACCAGGTTGGCGGTGCCGGTAACAGACGGCTCATCCAAAAGCATCTCCGTACCCTTAAGCAAGGGCGCTTTAAGATGAAAAAAACCATCTCCCGGCGTATAGCCGGATCGCACCCCCATTTTTTCAAACCCAATGATATGGGTATCCAATCGTCGCCTGCCAATTTTATCGCCGCCGGGTTTTGGAATAAAAGCCTCCTTAAAACGGGCCAGCAACGGGCCGGCAAGCATTACGGAACCGCGCAGCCGTCCACTTTTTTTATGATAGTCCTCACTCAGGAGATAATCCGTATTCACCCGGTCGGCCGTAAAAGAGCAGGAGTGGGGGCTGTGGCGGACTACTTTTACATTCATCTCCGCCAACAGGTCTATCAGCAGGTTTACATCAACGATGTCGGGTATATTATGAATGGTTACCGTTTCGGGTGTCAGCAGCACGGCGCTGATGATCTGTAGCGCTTCATTTTTTGCACCCTGTGGTGTAATTTCTCCTTTCAGCTTTTTACCGCCGGTTACTTCAAAAGAACGCATGTTGTGATACCAATAAATTTGAATACAGAATTAAAACCCCGGCAAAGTGATCATAAGCCGGGGTCTATAACTTTAAAAATGGGTGCATTTAAAATTCCCCCTGCACTCAGGTGCAACAAAGCAGAATACACCATTTTAATTTATTGAAAATGAATTAGTTAATGACAGTGTATATATAATTGTCGCACCCTTACAAGTTATCGCTTTGTTATTTAAATCTCTTCTTGTAATGTTTTCCCCCACTCTTCCCGTTTCGTCCGGAGCCCCCGTTATTGCGCTGCTGGTAGCCGCCCTTGCCCCCACGCTGATAACGATTGCTGTCTCTTTCACGGAAAGCCTTTACATAAGGAGTGGTGGTAAATTCCAGGTTGCCATCGGTGATCGCGTTCAATTCACTCCGGATAGCATCGTCATGCACCAGCTCTTTATGCCAGGTATTGTACGCCAGCTTCATATAATAGGCGATGGCATTGGCAAAGCCCGAACGTTTGTCCGGATTATCTTCCTTCATAGCCTTGTCAATTACCAATTCAAGATTTTTGCCCAGGTGAGAATACCTGGGATGTCTCCTGGGATAAGGCATAGGAGCGGGCTTGGATTTCAGTTTTTCCCGGGTAGGAATGGGGTAGGGACTTTCTACCTCCAGTTTAAAATCGGAGATCAGGAAAAGATGATCCCATAACTTATGCTTGAAATCTTCCACATTCTTCAGGTGGGGATTCAGAAAGCCCATCAGCTCTATCAGCGCATAGGCATTCTTTTGCCGTTTGTCCGTATCCTCAATAGTCATTACATACTCAATCATCTTTTGAATATGCCGTCCGTATTCCCGCATGATCAGCGGACTTCTTGTAGTATTATATTCCATGTATAAATGCAAATGTCGGTAAAAATACAAAAGAGTTGGTACTTATTTAACCAGTGCCAACTCTTTTTAAAGGGAATAGAAGCAAGTTTCCGGCTAAAATACAGATTATCTGATCATCAGCCTGCTGGTATATTGGGTTCGGTTACCGGTGTTGGTTACCCGTACAAAATAGATACCCGCAGGATGTTTTTTCAAAAAATTGAACGTATAGCGCCTGGCATTATTGGCGCCGATATTCGTTTTTTCCACTACCTGCCCGACGCTGTTGATCAGTTCCGCCTGAAGATTGTGTTTTTGTTCCGTGCCAAACTGCAGATACACCTGTTTTTCGGCAGGATTGGGATACAGGCTCAGGGTCCATTCCTGTGGTTTCTCCATTGTAACCACTTCCGTGGGTGTATAGCTGATCCTGCCGGTTGCGTCTGTTTGTTTCAACCGGAAATACAAGCGGCCGCTAACCTGTGCCGGAACGCTATAATCCAACTCATACTTCACCACGGTGGAAGAGGATTGGGGTTGTTGGCTGATCATGGTGTGAATGCCACTGAAATTCTTCCCGTCAGTACTTACTTCGGGAATATAAGTGATGCCGGTTTCTTCTCTTTCTTTGATCCAGCTTAAAGCAACATTATTATTATCCGTCTTCCGGGCGGAGAAAGTCAGTTTCCCTTCGGGTAATACGCCCATGGGGCAATAAGTGTAAATCGTGCTGATCGTAACCTGCGTATTTAAAGTAACGATCCGCTGCGAGTATCGGCCGCCAAACCCCTCAGCAAGAAGAGAAGCCAGCACATCATAGTTAAATACAACAGGACCGGGGCCCATGAAAGCGCCAAACTCCGAAGGATCAACCGTTTGGTTGAAGGTTTTGGGAACGATAAAGCCATCGTCATCTTCATATCCGGGCGCACTCTGGATCTCACCCCACCAATTGAGCATATCGGCATTCATGCCATTGCTTTTCCATGGCGGATCACTGGTTGCAACAGCAGGATTATCGCTGGCGCCAATGACTACCGGAGGGTAGGTTATGCTTGTATCCAGCAGCACGCCGGCGCCTAAGCCAGGTCCCCTGATGTAATCTTTTCTTCTGTAGGTGATCTCATACAATATGGGAGCGCCCACATCATTTATTACCTCCAGGATAGCCTGCCCCGCGGTAGAAACGGTAAGTTCCACCCCGATAAGCGTACCCAGAGCAGGATTAAATTTGTAAGGGTAATAAATAGAGTCGGTAAGACTGCCAAGCGTTGAAGAAAAGGAATTACTGATCGTGAGCGGGGGACCGCCATATGAACACTGTGCTAAAGATACCTTGTTCCAGTTCAGCAAAGCATATACTACAATAAAGCAAATGCGTAAAATTCTAAGCCTCATAGGTATGGATTTTAGTTTACAATAGGTTTGGATCTCAGTATAGGAATCCCTTACAAATCACCGGTCCGGTTATCCTTTCCCGGGATAGTAAGCCGGAAAGACATAAGGGAATTACCTTTACAACATTATTCTAATAACGTTTTAAAAAAAGACTAAGTGCAACCTTTTTTTGAAGCTGTTGATATTTAAAAACGCATATTCTTTAAGCAGTTGACAATCATGAAATTGATCCTATATACCGGCAAGCAATTTTTACCAAAAGAGAACGCATACGAAGCCTTTATCCTGCATAGTTTTTACCGGCTCTGCGAACGGAATACTACCGATACCTTCTTTTTTTTACCCCATGATAAAGAAGTTGCTCTGCCGGCCAACGGACACGGGATTGTCATTAAGCACTTTTTTTTCAACTCACTGATAACGAAGGATTGGAACCGACGTATTCTGAACGAAACTATCAGAAAAAACCGGGTGGATATTTTGATCTCACTGGGCGGGAAGCCCCTGCCGGCATCGGTTCCCCAAATATTGATCCTACCGGAAAATACCGGTAAAGCAACCGAAATGAAGATCGTAAAATATGCCGGGGAGAATCGGCTATCCTGTCGTGTGATTACCCATTCCGGTTCCACGAAAAGAAGACTGCTGAGCCGGGGTATAGAAGAAGCTGCTGTTATGGTGTTACCACAATCGCCGGGGCCCCGTTTCCAACCTTATGATTGGGAGAAAAAGGAAGCGGTGAAACAAAAGTTCACACAGGGAAAAGAATATTTCCTGATGCCTGCTTCGGGATTATCCCCGGATCACATTGTTACCGCTTTGAAGGCCTTCTCGCAGTTCAAAAAATGGCAGCAAAGCAATATGCAGTTCGTTATTGCCGGAAAAGCGGCCCATTCATCCAAAATACAGGAGCTGCTCCGGCGCTATAAATACAGGGAAGATGTAAAAATATTGAACCTTAGTACCGCCGATCCGGCGTATCCGGAATTGCTTTCTTCAGGCATGGCGGTGGTTTTTTTTTCGGAAAATCAAGTTCCGGATCTTTTCATACACGAAGCTTTGCAGTGCGGTGTTCCGGTGATCATGGCTTCAAAAACATTACCGGAAGAAGACCCGGGGGAGGCGGTATTGCACGCTGACATTCCGCATCTGGCGGATCAAATGGTAAAGCTATATAAAGACGAAAAATTCCGGTCAACCCTTATTGAAAAAGGGAAGGAACAGGTGAGTCCGCTTTCTGAAACAAACGCCCGGGATCGTTTATGGAATTTTATTCTACATACGGCCAGCCGGTAAATCCGCTTACCTTTACATCTTTTATACAGCAACTGAATATGGAGAAATCAACAATTACTATTGACGTTACCCTCGATGAAGCCAGGGTTCCACACCAGATTTCCTGGAATGCAACAGGAAGCAGCGCAGAAGAAAACCAACGATCAAAGGCGATGGTACTGTCGTTCTGGGATCCGCAGGATCGTGCGGCCCTTCGCATTGACCTCTGGACCAAGGATATGATGGTGGATGAAATGGGGGATTTTTTTTACCAGACCATGATGACGATGGCGGATACCTACCGCCGGGCCACCGGACAAACCGAACTGGCAGAAGCAATAAAGTTGTTTGCCGGCGATTTCTATAAAAAATCCCAGGAGCTTTCAAAAAGCAATTAATAACTTTTTTTGAACGCCTCTCCGGGAAGAACCGGTACATTCATTTAAAAAGATTTACTTATGGCATTGGAACAAACCGTAAACGGACAGATAAAATCAGCGATGTTGGCTAAAGATGCCACCAGACTGCGCGGATTGAGAGCGATCAAAGCCGCCGTCATTCTTGCCAAAACAGCTGAGGGCGCTGGGGGGCAACTATCGGAAGCCGGCGAGATCAAACTGCTGACAAAACTGGTAAAGCAGCGCAAAGACTCCCTGGAGATCTACCAACAGCAAAATCGCGAAGACCTGGCACAAAAAGAACGGGAAGAGATTGAAGTAATAGAAACCTTTCTTCCCCAACAATTGGGCGAAGCCGCACTGAAAGAAGCGCTTACCAAAATTATCGCGGCAACCGGCGCCGGCTCGCCGGCCGATATCGGGAAAGTAATGGGGGTGGCCACCAAGCAACTGGCCGGGCAGGCCGACGGTAAAGCAATCAGCGCCGCAGTGAAAGAACTATTGGCAAAATAACCCGGATCATATTAAATCCGGTATCATGTGGATTGATGCTATCTTCCTGGGCTTTTTCGTGGTTGCCGTTATAAAAGGAGCTTCAAGGGGTATTATTATGGCCCTGTTTTCTTTTGTGGGATGGTTTGTGGGGCTGCTGGCAGCGATAAAATTTTCCGCTGTAATAGCGAGGTTTATGCTTCACCATACCACCATCGGCGCCCGGTGGCTTCCCGTACTTTCCTTTGTATTGGCTTTTGTAATAGCGGTATGGCTGGTGAGAGCGGCCGGGAAAATAATGGAAAAGGTTGTGAACCTCGCTTCACTTGGGCTTATCAACCGGGTGGGTGGCGCCCTGCTTTATACCGGCATGTATATCCTCTCCTGCAGTGTTCTGCTGTTTTATGCAGGAAAAATGAACCTCCTTGATCCCGGGTCATTGTCGGCCAGTTATGTCTATTCACTTACGAAGGATTGGATCCCCAACATCGTAGAAGCGCTGGGCAACTTTATACCGGTGCTCAAGAATGTATTCCGGGATCTGCAGGATTTTTTTAATGAGAACAGTACAATTCCGGTGGCACCCAATATTGATTAAACTTTTTCGTCACGAGGGGTTAGTTGATGCAAAATATTCCCTGTTTGAGTGTCAATGAATAGGATTTCGTCTAACTTATCTAAGTCACTGTTTTTATCAATGCCTAATAACGCCGGATAGATGTGATTTTCAAGTCGCCCGATATATATATCAAAATCACTTTTGGTGTCATAAGCAACAAAAATATTATTTGCCGGATGTGCATTGGGGAAATGCTTTTTTATAAGGTCACGAATGGTTGGTGTGATACTAAACGAGTATCCGTCCATCTGTTTGTTTACATTTATTTTTATTGCTGTCATTTCGCAAAGTTATATTCTATCGAAGATAAGAATTTATAACTGAAACAGGGCGTCCGCGGAGTATTTAGAGGGTGCTGAAGAACTGGGGCACCTCATGGGATGTGAGTTAAAATGCCACGAATTCACGAATATTTAGTTGTAATTCGTAAAAGTTTTATGTGGCATTCGTGGCACAGGGAAAAATGCGATGTAGTTAAACAGTAACCACTATATAGGTCATGAAGATTACTACCGCTGTGGAACCGGCAGGGTATCCGGTGTACCGGGCAAACGGTTTCTTCTGCCGGTACTGTCTCCATCAGCGCGGGCGCTGTCCGGAGTGGGAGCGCCCGGAAATTCTGATTCCGCAACCGGCAAAATACCCTGGGAGGGGTTGATGATCTTTATATTTCTGAAATCCTGTGAAGCTTCCAATCCCTGACCGGGCAGGATGGTGCCATCCTTTTTGGTGATCCGGATCGGTTTGTCGGTATAAAAGATCTCTTTGTTCTGATCCCACCACAACTCTTTGCAGCGCAGCGTATCCTGGTTGAACCGCTGCACCACCACCACACTGTCTTTCAAAAACATTTTCTTCTGTCCTTCTATATATCGTCCGTATAAGGCATCCAGATTACTTTCTACCTGCAGCGAATCGTTATAAAAATCAACGTGTAAGGATTGGGGAAACTCCACCCTGGGAAGTGTATCCTGGTATCGAAACATCACCGGGGAAGTGAGTTTAGCTCTCATTTTACCCGCCTGGCTGAAATAGGTTTCTATCGCCGCGGCTTCATCCACACCTACTTTTTTTTCTGTGAAGGCTTTAATTTCCTGCTCGCTGTTTTCGCAGGCAGTAACGGTGATGAATAAAAACAGTACGCAAAAGTAAATATAGCGGTCCAATATTTTTCTTCTGCCGTTATTCGTCATTACTGGTAGGTACGTTTGATAAACCAAATATCGCTCAACGATAATCCTAAGGAAATCCTGTAAAAGGTTTCGCGGAGAGAGTTGCTTTTATTGCCCCGGGCGCCAATTTCAAAACCTACATTAACACTGGTATATTGTCCCGAATACAGGCTATATCCATATTTTCTTACCGGCAAAGACGCTCCGAAAGTAACCGCATAGGTAGGAAGATTGTTATTAATGATAACATAGTCAGGCCCAATATAAAACCCGGCACGGTATTGTACCTGCGCCCAGTAATTCATACTTTTATAATTAGGAATTACCATTCCTCCCATCCGCAATACCCAGTTATCTTTTACTTCATCTTCCTGCTCAAAATACCGGTAGTCGGTCCATTTCGAGATACTGTATTCCGCGCTTATGGACCAGGTATAATCTTTTTCTATGGTAATGCCGGCTCCGTAGGTAGCCGGTATCACAATTTTCCCTTTATTATTGCCCGATATATATATGCTGTCAATTTGTATTTCACCATATGACGGGTTATATTCATAAGTTTCCCGAACGATATCCCTGGAGGCATTCAGGGTATTTTTAAAGTGCCCGTAAGCGCCCATTTTAAGGGTCATGTTCTTACTGATATGGGTGGAATATTGCACGCCGGCATGTACAAACAGTCCGCCAAAGAAAGTACTATCCGCCCATTTCCCTTTTTGATATAAAACGCTGTCATTGATGAGACTCCGTTCCGTAACATAATTTTTACTGCCAAACGCATACCCGGCATTGACGCCAACTGTAAAATGTTTACTCCCAAAACCTGTGCCCAGGTAGGTTTGATAAGCGCCGCCATTACCGCTAAACCTGGTCTGTACACTGTCAATCCCGGGAAGACGGGTGCCTTGCTGCAATTCGTAATTGATACGGGACACCGGGCGCAAGCCGATATTCATCCCCCAGTTGCGCTTTTGAGACAAAGGAAGCCCCACCTGGATGTAAGAAGGTATAAGATAGCCGGAGTTCAGGCTCCGGACGGGATCAGACACTTTTAAGGTACGATTGGTATAATCCAGTCCCACATCAAAGGTGGTATATTTTAAACGGGCATACGATGCGGGATTGATAAAATTTACCGTTACCGGGTCGTAGTAAGCCGCTGAAGCTCCACCCATAGCCCTGTTTACGATATTTTGGGAAGGCAGCATGTCGCCTATTCCATAACGCGAGTAGGGCGAATTTTCCTGCGCTGCCAGGTCTGCATGTATCCATAAAATAATACCGAATAAAAAAAAGAATCTGCAGTTAGTCATTATACTCACTGATTGCATACAAGCCTTTATATAAAAGTTGAGGGTCTGCAAATATCTTATTTTTCAACAGTTGAGCAAAATAGGAAGAATCCCCCCCGGTTAAAAGCACGTTAAAGTTGCTGTACCGTTGCGAATAAGCGTCAACCATCCCGTCAATTTCTTTTGCCATGCCCAGAATGACCCCACTGGTGATATTGGTCCTGGTATTATACCCAACCAGCGGAAAATTCCAGTCCGGCGCTACCAGCGGCAGCCGCGCGGTATGGTCATTTAATGAACGGAGGCGCATTTCCATCCCCGGCGAGATCCCGCCGCCCAGGAACTGATCGTACTTATCTAAAAAATTATAGGTAATGCAGGTGCCCAGCCCTACTATTAAATTGTGCGTCCCCGAAAAGGAGGCCTTTGCCCCCGCCAGCAAAGCCAGCCGGTCGGCGCCGATGGTTTCCGGCCGGCTCACTACAAGACGGAAGGGCAACCTGGAATGATGGGAGAGCAAATGAAATTTTGAATGGGCGGCCAAAACCTGTTCAATCGCTTTGTCATGATTAATGACGGAAGATAAAATGGTTTTTTGAGGCTTTAGCTTGTGCATAATCCCGGTGAGCGTGTCCGGCGCTGCATCCTCCAGCACCTTCACCTCCCGGATCTCACCGTCTTCAAATAAAGCATACTTGAGCCGCGTATTTCCAAAATCAAAACAAAGTGTCGCCATCTCACACTGTAATTGGGACGTCAAAGAAAGCATCTTTTCTGCTAAATGTCTGAAAAAAGAGAGCTAACCAGTACCTTTGCTCCACTTTTTCATAAAAGCAACGCAATGAGTACATTAAATTTGTCTGAACAGGAGAGAATCAGGAGAGAAAAAAGGCTGGAGCTCGAAAAGATGGGCATTAACCCCTATCCTGCCGGGGCCTTTCCCGTTACTCATACGGCGGCTGAAATAAAAAATAATTTTTCTGAAGAAAACAAGGAACATTTTTCAGACATCTGTATTGCGGGCCGGATAATGGGTATACGGGATATGGGTAAAGCCTCTTTCGCCGTATTACAGGATCATTCGGGAAGAATACAGATCTATGTAAAACGCGATGACATCTGCCTGGGAGAAGACAAGGCCCTGTATAATACCGTTTGGAAAAAGTTACTGGATATCGGGGATATCATTGGCGTAAAGGGATATGGGTTTATTACCAAAACCGGGGAAACGACTATTCATGTAACCTCATTCACGATCCTGTCCAAATCGCTGAAACCCCTGCCTGTCGTTAAAGAAGCGGAAGGGCAAAGTTTTGACGCGGTTACCGATCCGGAATTCAAATACCGCCAGCGATACGCCGATATGATCATCAATCCTCAGGTGAGGGAAACATTCTCAAAACGCACCTTGATGATCAACGCGATCCGCGATTTTTTAAACGAACACGGAGCGCTTGAAGTGGATACGCCGGTGTTGCAGAGTATCCCCGGGGGAGCGGCGGCGCGTCCGTTCATCACTCATCACAATGCCCTGGATATCCCGCTGTACCTGCGCATTGCCAATGAACTGTATTTAAAACGGCTGATCGTGGGCGGTTTTGACTGGGTATATGAATTCAGCCGGAACTTTCGTAATGAGGGGATGGACCGGACCCATAATCCCGAATTTACCATCCTTGAATTTTACGTAGCCTATAAGGATTATTTCTGGATGATGAACACCACGGAAAACCTCATGGAACACGTGGCCAGGGCGCTGCACCATTCAACAGATGTACCCGCAGGCGATCAAATCATAAGTTTTAAAGCGCCGTTTAAAAGAATATCCATCTATGACGCCATAAAAGAATATACCGGGATAGACGTCAGCGGGATGGACGAGCCTGCTTTAAGAAGCGCCTGCAGGCAACTTCATATAGAAACCACCCCACGGATGGGGCGCGGAAAGCTTATTGATACCCTGTTTGGTGAAAAATGTGAAAAGCATTTCATACAACCTACCTTCATCATTGATTACCCGGTGGAAATGAGCCCGCTGACCAAGAAGCACCGGAACAAACCCGGACTGGTAGAGCGTTTTGAGCTGATGATCAACGGGAAGGAAATCGCGAATGCCTATAGTGAACTGAACGACCCGATTGATCAGCGGGAACGTTTTGAAGACCAGGCCAGGCTTATGGAACGGGGCGACGAAGAAGCCATGTTCATTGATCACGATTTTTTACGGGCGTTGGAATATGGCATGCCGCCCACCTCCGGGATCGGTATCGGGATAGACCGTCTGTGTATGCTGCTTACCAACCAGCCCTCTATACAGGATGTACTTTTCTTTCCGCAGATGCGACCTGAAAAAAGGGAAGGGGAGCATCCGAAATCTGAGATTTAATATCCCGGCTCAGGTTCTCCCGGTGGCGAAAAGATTTGCACGACCGGCTTACCATACGATCAGCTTTTTAGCGGCTGAAAAATGAGAGGTTTCCATTTTGTAATAATAGGTTCCGCGGCTTAATCCTCCGGCATTCAATTCAATGCTGTGCGTTCCTCTCTGCTGTATCTTCTGTGCCAGCACCTTTACCGGCCTCCCGTTGATATCAAACAGCGTTAGCTTTACCAAGCCCGACTGGGGAATGGAATACCGGATCGTTGTGTTTTTATTGAATGGGTTGGGATAGTTTTGCTGCAGTGCATACCCGGCAGATTGACCGTTCAGGTTAATGGAAACAATAGCGGAATAGCTAAAATGAGCGTCCATGTCCACCTGGTGCAGCCGGTAATAATACCGTCCCGGCAAAAGGTCGTTATCGTTGTAGGTATAACTGACCGGGGCACTGCTGTTCCCTTTTCCCGCTACAAAACCTATATTTATCCATTGGATGCCATCTGTGCTCCGCTGCACCTCAAACCCCTTGTTATTGCTCTCTGACATGGTTTGCCAGGTTAGCTTCACATTATTTTCCGAAGGCGCTGCTGAAAGACCGGTTAACGTAACGGGTAAAGCCGAACAGTCCTCTGCATTCAATGCCACCGTTTGCAAATCCCCCTCTGATTGACAGCCATTGGCATCGGTTATCCGGGTTAAAAGGAGGGTTGTAGTAACAGCCTGCATTTGAAATGCAACATCTACCCAGTAATTAGCCGTGCTGTTCTGGTTTGGATATCCGCTACCGGAATAAACACTTCCCTCCAAAGCGGTGAGTGGACTGTTGACCACGTCGCCGGACATGCCGTCCAAAGTAAACGCATAGTAACCGCCCGGCGAAAAATAAGAAGCAATATAAACGGTGTTGGCAACTGTTGCCACAGGATTTGCAAAATTGATCTGTTGCCAGCCGATGGTATTATCCGTTATTAAAGTAGCTGTTGCTAAAGGTGCCGCGGGGTCAGCAGGATCCCATAGGTGCCCGGTGTAGGTGCGAACAACATCGTCTGTCTTATAAAATCTTATCCCTGTAATGTACCCTGCTTCGGAAGAAGTAAACCTGACACCCAGCTCTACCGGGGCATCATCCACTGTCTGGGTACCGCCATTCGTTGAGGCGTCCCATATCGTATGCACTTCGTTTAACGGCGCCTCGATATGCGTATTGAAGGGGGTTTGATGATTTACATTATTAAATGTCTCCCCGTTGATCATAAGCGTGTACGGGCCGGTGCCTGTGGCGGCATTGAAATTCAGGAACACATCTTCGCCTTCACAAACGGGCGTAACAGGCAAGAGATTGCCCGATGGCAATGCATTCACTATCACCGTTGCGGTACTTAAAGCAGCCCCGGTACTGTTACAATCATTGGCATCCGTTACGCTGGTGAGCACATAATCAACAGACGACATCACTTCGGTAAACAGCACATCTGCCCAGTAATTGGCACTGTTGAAGGTATTGTCGGGAAAACCGCCGCCATATTTGAATACGCCATTGGGTCCATCGGTGCCCGCTGCTAACGCGATCAGGGGAGAGTTGCTTACCGCATTTGCAAGACCTTCTCCGGTAAAAGAATAATAACCGGCCGGCGAGTAGTAAGAAGCAACATAAGTGGTATTAGCAGTTATATAAACAGGGGTGGCAAAGCGTACTGCCTGCCAGCCATTTTCGGTTTCATTGATAAAGGTGGCGCTGGCCAAAAGCATACTTCCATCGGCCGACCATAATTTTCCGATATGGGTATTGTTTGCGCCGCCATCGTCTGAACCTTTGTAAAAGCGAATACCGGTAACATACCCGTTGACCGTTGACCTGAATTTAACCCCTACTTCAATACCTCCGCTCTCTCCATCATTGGCGTTGTCAAGCTCCGGCACTTCGGTGCCGCTCCAGATACTTTTTTCTGTTGCGGGAAAACTGGCAAATTCCTGTCCTACTTCCACCCCGGTGTAAACAACTCCGTTTACCGTAAGATCAAATGGCGCCTGGCCGGTGGCAGAGGCAAGCGTTAACTTTACCGGTTCTCCCTGGCATATGGGCGAGGTAGCCGTAATGGTTGCCGTGGGCGCCACACATTCTGCGTAACCGGCTACATAATCACCGGTAGTAGCTTCATAAAACCCGTATTCCATTCCCTTAATCAATTGAGAGGTAAAAGACACCGGCGTTCCGTTTCTTGTGATACTGTTCAACTTCAGATTATTCACATACCTGGGCAGCATGGCCTGTAAATGATCAGCGCCTTCGGCCGCCGTTATGGAAAAACTTAATTCATTATTATTCCAGTTCATGGCGCCGAATGATGAATTATTTCTTCCATCCAGCCAGGTGAGCATTTGTTTTGCCGAAATAACAGGCACCTGCCTGGCCAATGCAGATGCAATGACGGCTTCCGACCCGGCGTGTTCGGGACCATCCGACATATCGGTGTGCATATTGGCGCAAAACACACCATAGTAGCCTTCCGGGCCCAGGGCTTTATCTAATAATGCGTTGCAAAAACGCTGTAATGTATGCCTGATTCATCGGTCATTTGGGTTGTCAACTGGTAAGAATCAATAAGCGACCCGTCTGTTCTGGCAAAACGCATAGGCATACCCGACCCGGTAAACATGCCGGGCCTGTTTTGCACCCAGCTTTCCGGCCAATAATAATAATTTGCGTCCAGGCGCATACCATGAGCGGCTTCCACTTCCGCCGCCGTCGCCCAGTCGCTCCAGGCAATACAATGCGTACGATTGGTAACAATAGGATCAATACCGGGTAAGTTTTCCAGCAATTCTCCCTTCTGAGTGGTAATAAAATTCTCCAGCGAAGCAGAGTTCCAGTTTTCACAATTGGTATTTACGTGCAATCCTATTTCAAACCCCTGGGCCTGGTAGCTGACGATTTGTTCGTTGGTAATAGGTGTATTGGGAAAAATATAGGAAGTGCTGCGGATGGCTGTCCAGTCGGCAGCAGAAGATCCCGAAGGACTCAGGTCAAGGTATCGTTGGAACCTGCCGGGAGTGCCGCCGGTGCCGTGGTCATCCCCCGACATTACAATGGCGGCCTTCAGCCCTCTTGGCAAAAACCAGAAACGGGGCAGGGGCTTGCGATGAAAGTTGGACTGAAGAATGATATTGGTCAATAATCTTTGTTGCTCATCTGCCTGGGGGATGGCTATTTTGTTGAAATCAATCCAGTCGGGCTGGATATCGCCGTCTTTAGCACCATAAAACATATCGTTAGCGCGTATTGGTCCGCTTTGTCCGTCGCGTTCCTCACCCGCCCATAGCGGGTTGCCCTGGCGTGTATATACTACCGATCTCGCGAGGTCGTAGGTAAAAGCCACCGCCCGGCCGCCATTTGCACCTACATTATTTATCGTAACAGCAGGATTTGCCGTTGCCGTTGTGGCATTGGCATACAGGGTTGCCAGCGCAGTTGCCCCGTTCAGCGTATATAGATCGGCTGTTCCGTGGTATTGTATCGTTTGATCAACAATGCCAACGCCCGGCCCGGTTGAGGTATTTACCAGCAGATAGGCTTCCGGTAAAGTACCCGCTACCCGGGTGATCCCCAACAGCGACTGCAATTGTGCATCGGGGCGCATAGCAATCAAAGTGCCGCCATTGTTTACCCAGTTGTTCAAGATGGTTACCTGTGCTGCATCCAGTGGCATTTCTCCCAATATTGCCACGTCATAATTATTGAGACCGGTTTCAGAAACGGCCGTAATATCAGTTGCATCAAAGGCATTTAGCCCTTCAGCGCGTAATATCTCCACCGGGTAGCGGCTGAAAGGGTTGGACGCGCTGCTGATCACCAGTATGGGACCCCCGGGGCCATCGTTGGGGTTTGATGGCTGCGCCCGGGCAAAGGCTAATATAAAAAGAAGCACAGACAGGCACAACAATGCTTTGCTAAGGGACCGGGTAAAAATTTTTCTCATCTTTATCGCTGGTTAGAAGTTAGGGATCAAACGATGGTTTGGTGTTATAGCGGTAACTTTTTATAGTTTTACCGGGATGTGGAACAAAACAGCAGTATTTCAGGGATAAAGAAAACATCTTAAGCGTTAACACTGTATTTTTATAAGTATTAATACTTAATTGAACACAAAATACGTAAAATTGTCATTTGTTTCTAAATGAAAAATTATTTTTTTTAACAACCTTGTGCCGGCAATATGGCCTTATTAGAAGTATCAGCGATCGGTAAGCGGGAAGGAAATGATTTTACAGTGCGGGACATTTATTTAATCCAGCAACCGTTGCAAAAGATTGCCATTGCCGGAGCATCGGGATCCGGTAAAACGACCCTGCTCAAGATCATGGCGGGATTGATACAGCCCGATGAAGGAACCGTGGTGCTGGAAAATAAAAGAGTACTTGGCCCGGGTGAAAAATTGATACCGGGACACCCGGAAATCGCTTATCTGTCGCAGCATTTTGAGTTGTGGAACAACTATTACGTGGAAGAGATCCTGTCTTACCGCAATGAGTTATCAGGCTCCGAAGCAAAGGCTTTATACGAAGTATGCCGGATTGATCACCTGCTGAAAAGAAAAACGGGGGCATTATCCGGCGGGGAACGACAACGCATCGCGCTTGCCGGGCTGATCGCCCGCTCACCCCGGCTTTTATTGCTCGACGAACCGTTTTCCAATCTCGATCTTGCTCACAAATCCATTTTAAAATCCATCATCCGCGATATAGAGGGGCAACTGGGCATTACCTGTACAATGGCTTCCCACGATCCCGGTGATATCCTGCCCTGGGCAGATCAAATCCTTATTTTAAAGAACGGGCGTATGGTACAAAGAGGAACCGCTTTTGACATCTATCATCGCCCCTCCGATGCTTATACAGCAGGCTTGTTTGGCAAATTCAATGAAATAAACGATCCTGACCTGAAGGCGGCATTAGGCTTGCAGGACGACAAGATCAATAACGGCCATATTTTCTTACGTCCCGAGGATTTCCTGATAAGAGAAAAGCGGGATGCCGCACCTACCGGCAAAGTAACCACCGTACAGTTTATGGGGAGTCACTACGATGTAGAGGTGTTATTAACGAACAGCCTGCTTACGGTAAGATCGGAGGAAGCGCCTCCTGCCGTTGGTGATACCGTATTTGTATCGTTAAGACCCCAAAAAACAATTCCTTATTTCAATTCGTAAGCCGAAGGCAATACGCCTTTTTTGAACAGGTTGTACCCAAACATAGTAGGATTGTATTCACCAATTACTTTCACATCGGCTTTTTCAGGAATCTTATCTTCCATACCCACACACCAAAAAGCGGCATTGACAAAAAGCCTGCGCAGGTCTTCGCTTTTCAGGTCAACGGAAGCGCCAATGGTGCTGGTAAACACCCGGCCGGTGGCGCCATTCTCTCCCTGGTATGTTTTAATCCAGGCAACCGGCATCAGGGGTTTGTTGAGATTAACACTACTGTCCGGTGACAATCCATTAGTGGATTGACCATACACCAGCACCCTGCTGTCGCCGGGCAATTGCCTTACGGTGTAAACGTCTGTTGGACCCCAGATGTCTGAAACGCCGTTGAGTACGGGGTGTTTTTCATCTTTCAGGATACCGTTGATCAGTCCGCGGGTGCCCTCACTCCCATGTTTTCCATGATGATTGATCCAGGTTTCACCCAACACTTTCCTTCCAAAACCATCTTCCCAGCCTTTGATCTTACTGTTAAAGGAATATTTCGCATACTGATTACCGGGATTCTTTTTATAGTAAAAAGCATGCGTGGCGGTTCTTATCCCTATAACAGGTTTCCCCTTCCGGATATAAGCGTCAAAATATTTCATTTGTTCGTCCGGTAATTCCCTGAACCGGGTAAAGAGGATCACCAGGTCGGCGGTTTCCAGGTTTTCCAGACCCGGGATATTATCAAGCGTTTCCACGTCAATGGCGCCTGTTTTAGGGTCAACGGCAAACAGCACGGTGCATTTGAATCCGTACCGGCGGGCGAGAATTTTTCCCAGCATGGGCAAAGCTTCTTCAGAACGATATTCTTCATCACCACTGATCAATACAATATGTTTCCCCTTCCCGGGGCCATCGCCGCCGGTATAAGTTACCCATTGTTTGGCGGATTGCGCCAGTGTACAGGAAACGGAAAAGACGGCAGTTGAGATCAGGCAGAAGAAACCCAGACCCCAGGCAGAGATTTTTTTCATTATTAAAAGTTTTTGATTGACCCCAAATCGTTGTTTTTTATGACAAAGGACGCTCAAATCTCGAACATATCCTCCTCAAATTAAAAGCCATCCCATAAAAAAGGATGGCTTTTAATAAAATGTGATCCAAACAACTATTTACTACTTCGTTTCAAGCAATTTGAAGAACTGGTCTAACTGCGGAAGCACAACAATTCTTGTTCTGCGGTTCAGCGCCCGGCCCTGTGCGGTATTGTTATCAGCCACAGGCACATATTCGCTGCGTCCGGCGGCGGTTAATTGAGCGGCGGTAAGACCATATTGTTTTTGAAGCACTCTTACTACGGCAGTAGCACGTTTAACACTCAAATCCCAGTTATCGAGCAATACGCCCTTGCTATAAGGTACATTATCGGTATGACCTTCTACCATGTATTCAAGATCGGGTTGATTTTTCAACACCTGGGCCACTTTCCCCAATACTTCCTTGGCCTTATCGGTAATAACATAACTTCCGCTTCTGAATAACAATTTATCGGAAATATCTATGAATACTACTCCTTTATCCACTTTAATATTGATATCCTGATCATCCAGATTGCCTATGGCTCCTTTCAGGTTCATTACCAGGGCCATGTTCAGAGAATCTTTGCGTGCCAGAGCGGACTGAAGATCCTGAATATATGCATCCTTGGCGCCAATATTTTCCAATGATTTCTTGATACTTTCTGCCTGGGCAGAAGAGATCACAGAAAGATCCTCCAGTTGTTTCAGTGTGGTGGTGTTATTTTCCTTTACAAATTCCAATTGTTTTTTCAGCGCTTCAATTTCACTTTGATACGCAGCAATTTTGCGGGCGTTTTCCGCTTTGTCGTCCTCGCAGATTTTAAAATCGCCTTGTAATTTGGAATGAGCCTGATTGAGAGAATCCAATTGAGCCTGTGCTGCTTTAAATTTTTTACTGCTTACACAGGAAAACAGAAACGCCGGAGCAAAAGCCAGGAGTAAAAAATACTTCAATTTCATTTTGAATTGTTTTTTTGAGATGTTAAGAGTAAAGATAAGTTATCAAAGTGATTAAACACATTTCGAAAGCCTGAAATTCGCACAAATCTATCATTTTTAATAAAAAAGAGAAAGGATACTGTAATATTCTTTCTCTTTTCGTGCTTTATCCCCATAAAAGCAGGGAAATCATTCTCTCCCGGTACGGGCGCCACGGCTCACCGATGACCGGCTCGTCCCGGTTGAAAGAGAGGTTACGCGGCTGTTCGGCGACCGGATTTCTCTTTGGGGAGCGGAAGGCCTCGGCGTTTCTATACTTCTATTTGGAGCCTGACCTGTCGCCTGCATGGTTCTCCTCTGGGGGGCAACCGCAGGTCGCTGTTGCGTAGCAGGAGAAGAATTTACCTGCGGACTTCTGTTGACAGCGGGCGAAGAGGCAGGAGTGGAACTTCCCCGGCGCTCAGCCGGCAGGCTATTACTACTACGCTGGCTTGTACCGGCGGCAGGATTAAGATTGCTGCCCGGAATTGTACGGCTGTCAGGAGGAGCAGCCGGCGCTTGCCGAAGATTTCCCGAAGGTCTCGACGGATTCGGATTGCTACTTCTTTGGTTACCGGGATTGGTGTTCCTTTGATTAGCCGGGGTGCTGTTCGAAGGAAGCTGCCTGGTTGAGTTGCGTGGGGCAACCGTACCCTGACCGGCGCTTCCCCTGTCTGCAGGTCTCGTATTATTGCTGTTCAGCGGGCGGCCCGGATTTTGTTCCGAAACCCTCGGGCTGGTATTCGGTCTCTGCCCGGGTATTCTTTCCGTAGGCCTCGCATTGTTATTGACCGTTCTGCCGGCATCCCTGGGGGAAGGCCGCGGATTGCTATTATTATTGAAGGTCCTGACCGGTGCGGATTGCGTATTTCTATTATACGATACCGGTCTGCGATTATCCCGGGTAACCACATCGCGACGGTTGTTGTAAATATTATTGTTATGATAAATGTTGATATTATTAACAACCACGGTTTGCCGTCCGTTATAATACCGGGCGCCGGTTGCTCCATAATACCCATGGGCATATCCGCCATAGTAGGGAGTATGGAAATATGCCGGGCGGTAAACTGCCGGACCCCACCATCCCCAGGGACTGTAATTACCAACACCCAGGTGAAACCATCCCATATTATAATTGAATCCAAAGCCCCATCCGGTCCAGGGATTGTAGTGCATATTAAATCCCCAGGTATAAGGCCGGGGATAGTAATAGCGGCCATACCACGGGCGGTAATAATACCCGGTGCCATACACCACCGTGGGGCCATATATAAATGTATTTAAATAGCCGGGAGTATAGCCCATATAGATATAATCAGGAGTAATATCATATATATAAACATATTTCATAGCATATACGGGATAGCTGGGCGGGATGAGCGAAACCGCGTAAGGACGTACCGTACTTACCACCCAGGGGCCATTGGGGAAATACGACTGGAACCAAACCCCATTGTCCACCGCATAATAAATTCCCCGCCAGCGAATCACATAGTCTGGCGTATTAATGGCATACGACATTTCTGTTCCTTCAATAGCATTAAACCTGGGTTCCCCATCATACTGTATGTCTGCCTGCACATTCTTACGATCCACCCGGGCGGTCTGCGGAACCCGGGCGTTCATTACGGCATCTTTGGCAGCCAGCGTACCCGCAACGCTCGGCAGCACATTGTCTTTGGGAGAACCTTCGGGGATCTTTGCAAAATCAGCCGGCAGTTTGTCGGAAGCCACATAATTCCACTTCCCGCTTAGGGTTTGAGATTTGTACCAGCGCCCCGAAAGCAGGATATAGTATTGCTGGCTGTTAACATCCATGAAAATATCATTGTTTGAATTTCTCACATACAGGAGATCCGTTTGCGGTATAGGTGAAAAATTGGGTTCTCCGTCAGACTGCAGCAGTTCTGCCGGCTCCGTGGTAACGATAATATTGGAGATCACGTAATCATTTTCCTCCTGCGTGGTATTGTTATCTTTATTAGCCTGCACAATTTCAGACCGGAGCCTTTCAAGTTCCGATGGTACACTGGTAGTGATGGCAAAGGGGCCCGTGGCTGAAGAAGCAACGTACCAGTGTTTCCCTCCATACAAATAAAATTTATTACTGTTCTTTATAATGGTGAAGGGAGTATTAACCACGGTTTCCATTCCCCACCTGCTGTTTTGCTGCAGCCGGGGAGCGCCATCAATCACGATCAGCAGGGAAGGCTTGTCGCTGTATATGATTTTTGGCGGTGTATTATTGATTTGATTGGCCACATTTTGCTCTTCCTGGTTCATCTGCAGGGAATTATCAATTTCACTCTTTGCAATGGAAATACGCTGGTTCGACAAACCATTGGTTATATCTGCCTGCAGGGCAGCCAGTCCGTTTCCGCCATCCGGGAGCTTGATCTCGTCTATCTCCACCTTTCCGATCGTAACCTGTGACCCGTTACTGACCGTTGAAGCGGTCAACCATACCATCCCGAAAGAAGGATCGCCGCCGCTTTTTTCAGTCACAGATATTGCCGCATTGGCCTGTAAAACGCCGTTTGAAAAAGATTCCGGCTGCCATTGATATACTTTCACCAGTTTCCCGTCGCGGGTGGTTATGCTTTTGGGCCAATCACCCTGCGCAAAGGAAAACAAAGGCATTACCGCTATCAGGCAGCATAAAGCTATTACAGTGTAGCATGTTCTCATTTTGATAACATTTAGGTGTACTGGTAAGACTGAACTTATGACGGTTCGT
The DNA here is from genome assembly GCA_023957125.1 of Chitinophagaceae bacterium. Lineage (GTDB taxonomy): Bacteria > Bacteroidota > Bacteroidia > Chitinophagales > Chitinophagaceae > Agriterribacter. The sequence continues at coordinate 21,053 of JAMLHL010000017.1, read as the reverse complement.
TTAATCTAAAATTAGCAAATCGGCCGGGGCTTTGATGGCGAATATTGTTAATATTTTCCTGCTTGATATAAACAGACGGGGTCAATGGGTATAACGTTCTGCCTGTGAAAAGGTTACCTGATCCAGCTTGTTTTAGCGCTGATATCCATTCGTTTTCCTTTACCCGAAGGCACCGCCACATAACCCAGGTAAAAGAACCCCATCAACCGGTCGGCTGCGTCAAGACCAAAAAACGACTTGGCCCGATCCATATAGGTTATCCCTCCCGTGGTCCAGTACCCTCCCAGGCCATACGCCGTAACGGTGAGGTAAATATTTTGCACCGCGCAGGCAACGGCCGCCATTTCTTCCACTTCGGGGATCCTCGAATTCGCGGTGCGTTTCATACCAATGGCAATTATGTGAGAGGCCTTCAGCGGTTGCTGCTGGAGTTTCAGGTATTTTTTCTCAGAGAAAGCAGCGCCTGCCTCCTGTTTGTATAGTTCACTCTGAAAGGTTGCGAGCTTTTTTAAACCTTCGCCGGTAATCACCGGAAAACGCCAGGGTTCTGTATGCCCGTGAGTGGGCGCCCAGGTAGCATTGATCAATATTTCCCGGACGACCTCATCGGGTACTAATTTCCCTGTTTCAAACTGATCGGGGAAAACAGACCGCCGGTTTCTGATCAGATGATTAATATGATCTGTATTGTATTGCATATTGCGCTAAAAATATTCAGTTAAGAAACCTGCCAATTACCGGAAGTTTTTTAAACTCCCTTCTTTCCACTTTTAATATAAAAAGAAGAAAAGCTCCCAGTATTATTGTAGCCACACTGTAATTAAAGGTCTTGTTCGGCCATAAAAAGATCAGCGCCTTATGCACAAAAAACAGGAGTACAACGATGACCAGGTAGGCGCTTAGTTTTTTCCATGCATAGGGAACCGGGTATTCCTTTTGCCCCCATAGATAACAGGCTGTCATCATACTCCCGTAACAAAAGAAAGTAGCCCAGGCGCTGGCCATATAACCGTATTTTGGAATAAAGAAATAGTTGATGGCTATGGTCAACAGGGCTCCTCCGATTGTTATCCAGGCTCCTGACGAAACCTTGTTGGTTATTTTATACCAGATGGAGAGGTTGTAATATATCCCCAGAAACATATTGGCTAAAAGAAGGATCGGCACCACTTTCAACCCCTCCCAAAAGACGGGGTTCTGGATAAAATATTTCCAGGCATCCAGGTACAGGGCTACAAACAGGAACATGGCGCAGATCACGATCACAAAAAACTTCATGACCCGTGCATACACCCGCTGCGGGTTTTCACCCATCGCCTGTTTAAAAAAGAAAGGTTCGGCGCCCATCCGGAAAGCCTGGATAAATACGGTTATCAGGATGGCTAATTTATAACAAGCCCCATAAGTGCCAATTTCCACTTTGATATCCCCGCCCGGCGATACGCCCCACCAACCCAGCATCAACCTGTCGAGGGTTTCATTGATCATCCCGCCAAAGCCCGCCACCAGCATCGGAAGCGAGTACAGCATCAGTTCTTTCCATTGCTTAAAATTAAACCGCCACCGGATGGACTTCAATTCCTTCCAAAGCATCAATAGCGTAAAAACAGACTGGATCAGGTTGGCCAGGATCACCAAAGAAATCCCAAGTTTTTCACTACTGAGCAGGGCAAATAGGCTGTTTGGATCTTTTTGCGCCAACTCCGGGCAAACAGAAAGGAAGAAGTACAGGGTGCCCATGTAAATAAGCACTCCCACAATACGAATAAAAGCGTATTTAACCGGGCGGTCGTCCTGTCTTAATTTGGCAAAAGGCAGGGTGGAAAGGCTGTCAAAGGCCACTATCAGGATGAAAAGCGTAACATATTCCGGATGTTCTTCCACCCGTATAATGCGGGAGATGGGGGCGGTAAACAACAGGAGAACCGTGGTAAACAATATCGTGCTGGTGATCAGGGAAATACTGGCTGTATTATAGAGATCTTTTTTATGTTCATCCTGTTGAATAAAACGGAAAAATCCTGTTTCCAGTCCATAAGTATATAAGATATTCAAAAAGGGAATAGCGGCATATACGAGCGTCATATCGCCATAATTAGCCCCGCTCAATTTAAGTGTAAGATAAGGGGTGAGAATATAGGTCAGCAGCCTGGGAACAATGCTGCTTACCCCGTACCAAATGGTTTGCCCTGCTAATTGTTTGATGCCCGCCAAAAATTAAAATATTTAAATAAAAAATATAGCGTGCGTAAAGATAAGCGGGAATAAGTATTTTTCAGGAAGGCAAGTCCGGCAAATGCAACTTTTTTCTGTAATATGTGGTCTCAATACAAAACGACGTTAAAATGAAAAAACATTTTTTTATTCTTCTGGCCGTCATGATCTGCGGTTCAACCGTATTAGGCCAGGTCAGCGAAGCAGTGGTGGATTTTAACAAAACCAAAAGAACGGTAAAATCAATGGAAATTAATGATGAACCGGACGTGGTGGAGCAGGCCGTTAAAAACAAAATGCTGGAATGGGGATACAAACCAAAAGAAAAAAAGGGCTGGATGGAATTCAATGATGTAAACGTTCAAAGCATCACGGACGAGCGAAGTGATTTTTATGTAAAAGTGGAAAGAAAAAGCAAAAGGGATAAAAATACCAGCGTGGTTTATTTCTTTGCAAGCAAGCCGGGAGACCAGGTTACACCGGTTGCCCTTCAGGGTAATATGCTGGCGGGCGATGGTTTCTACAATGATATCACTAACCTGACAACCGTTGAACGATTAGAAAGAGATATCAAATCGCAGGAGGATGTGGTTAAAAAAACACAGAAAAAATACGACGACCTGGTAAAAGATCAGGCGTCCCTGGAGAAAAAAATAAAGGGGCTGGAAAGCGATCTCGAAGAAAATAAAAAGAAGCAGGAATCGCAGTTAAGGGAACTGGATGATCAGCGCAGGATATTAGATCAGCTAAATTCAAAACGGAACTGACGTTCATCTCCCGGAAATTTTAACAAAGGAAAACAGGGGCTGTCTCAATAAAGTTATTCGCACCGCTTTTGAGACAACCCCGTTTTTTTTGTTTAAACGGTGTAACTTTGCGGCTTCTTTTTAAAATACTTCATGAGCGATCCTCTACAACATGAATGCGGATTGGCATTCATCAGGCTGAGAAAACCTTTTTCTTACTACCTGAAGCAGTATGGCACGGTACTGTACGGACTCAACAAACTGTACCTTTTGATGGAAAAGCAGCACAACCGGGGTCAGGACGGCGCCGGAATAGCTGCCATCAAGCTCAACACAGAACCGGGTTATCCCTTTTTATACAGGATCAGAAGTATTGAAACGATGGCTATCGCCGACCTGTTTCACCAGATTTCGGAAGAAATTACCGACCTCGAAAAATATCAGCCGGATATCAAACAACACCCCGGGTTGATGAAAGGCAATATCCGTTTCATGGGAGAATTGCTGCTGGGACACCTGCGCTACGGAACCCAGGGCAAAAACCGGGTGGAATATTGCCATCCTTTTATTAAACGAAATACCATTCCCGCGCTGAATCTTGCCCTGGCAGGAAATTTTAACCTGGTCAATACGGAAGAGCTCTTTGGCCTGCTGAATATAGAACCGGGGGATTTCCAAAAACAAAGCGACCTGGCAGCAATGATGGAAATAGTGCATCATTTCCTGGTAAAAGAAGAGCAGCAACATCCCGACTGTCCTGATATTGTAAATGTGTTGCGCAAATCAGCCGCCTTGTTTGACGGCGGCTACCATGTGGGCGGACTGATCGGGAACGGCGACGGCTTTATTTTAAGGGATCCCAACGGCATTCGCCCCTCTTATTATTATATAAGTGATGAGGTGATCGTGGGCGCCTCCGAACGGGCGGCCATCAGAACCACCTTTAATGTAGGCGAAAATGAAGTGAAAGAACTGATGCCGGGGCAGGCCCTGGTGGTGAGGGCGAACGGAAGTTACCAGTTAGAGCAGATCATTGAACCCCGGGAACGCAGGGCATGCAGTTTCGAAAGAATCTATTTCTCCAGGGGAAACGACAAAAAGATATATAAAGAGCGGATGGCGTTGGGACATCATTTGAGCAATCACGTGCTCCAGGCTATTAATTACGACCTGAAACATACCGTTTTTTCCTTTATTCCTAACACGGCGGAAGTGGCTTTTTACGGTTTACTGAAGGGAATGGAAGACTATCTGAACAAAATTAAAATACAACGCATTCTCTCATGGGACCATCAGTTTGATGAGGAAAAATTGTCCGAAATGGTCAACCGTCGGATCCGCGTTGAAAAGATAGCCAATAAAGATGTGAAAATGCGCACCTTTATCACGGAAGATGTCAGCCGGAAAGAATTGGTGCAGCACGTTTATGATATCACTTACGGCTCTATTAAAAAAGAGGAGGACTCCGTTGTGGTGATTGACGACTCCATCGTACGCGGTACCACGCTCCGGGAAAGCATCATAAAAATGCTGTCAAGGCTGGAGCCTAAAAAAATAATCATCGTATCCTCCGCTCCACAGATCAGGTACCCCGATTGCTATGGGATAGATATGAGCAAGATGAATGATTTCATTGCTTTCCATGCAGCATTGTTGCTGGTCAAAGAACAAAAGATGGAAGCGTTGCTCCGGGAGCTTTATGCAAAATGTAAGGAACTTGAGCGCAACAACCGGTTGCATACCGAAAACCTGGTGAGACTCCTGTATAAGCCTTTCAGCGCTGAAGACCTGTCAAAAAAAATAGCACAACTTGTAACCCCCCCGGATGTCACTATCCCGGTGGAAGTGATCTATCAAACCATTGAAAATCTTCATGAATCCTGCCCCACCAACACAGGCGACTGGTATTTTACCGGGAACTATCCTACCCCCGGCGGGAACAGGGTGGTCAATAAAGCCTTCATGAATTTTATGGAAGGAAACCACGTAAGGGGATATTAGCGTTTTTTGGCTTTATTTTTGCTGCGATACATCAACATTTTTACACCCGTTTTTAAGTCCAGCGGTTCCTATGTAGCTATTCATAATTTTCGGAAGTACCCTTTTGAAGGATACATCACATACATGAAACTGACTGCAAGGCCATTCCTGACTGTGATGCGATAAATTGTTGTCTCTCTTAAAAGCAGCGCATAAAATGAGAACCGTACTGTTCGTACGCCATGCTCAAAGTGGCTGGGATGGAGCATCCGGCGATTATGAACGCACCCTGGATGAAAAAGGAAAACAGGAGGCGTTGGAAATGGCCAAACGGCTGGCAGACAACGATATACCGCTTGATGCCTTATTTTCAAGCCCCGCCAGAAGAGCCCAAAAGACAGCCGGCTTCTTTGTCAGGGCCTATGAACTGCCTCCGAATGCGCTTCAAACGAAAGCGGAGCTCTATCAGCCTACGGATGAGATATTCTTCAATGTGATACAGGCAGTGAACGATGAATGCCATCATCCGGCCATTTTCTCTCACAATCCGGGTATCACCCATTTTGTAAACCTGCTTTGTGACAACATAGCCATAAATTATATGCCCACCTGTGCCGTTTTTGCAATAAAAACCGATATTCTCCATTGGCGGGATTTCCCCAGTGCCCCCAAACAATTCTGGTTTTTTGAATCGCCCCGCACCATCTCCGGGTCCTACCCTTTTTTTATATAATGAATTTTACATTGTATAGCCCCCGTCATTCTCAAATAATTGAGGCAGATATGTGTTTTTATCATTGATTATCAATTAGTTATCAAAAGTCAAATTCGTAGAAATCCCTTGCCGGATTAGTAATTATACTATTATTTTGTATGAAAATAAGTGAATACACTTATACATTAATAAGCAATATCCCCTGAGAGACTAAGTAACTATTTGTGAAAACAATCTGATCAAGATTCCAAACCTTATAAAATGAGCCGAAATTATACCGTTATCCTCGCTTTATCATTCTGTACTTTCAGCGCTTCTTATGCTCAGACTGTATATATTAACGATGGCAGTTCCACTAACTACACATTAAATACAGGAGACAGTCTCTATATCAGGCAGGGCACTTTTACCGGGAAGATCACCGCCCAATCAAAAGGAGCTAAAATAACAGTAGCTGCCGGCGCTACCTTCAAGCCGTCTTCTATCAATACCTACCACAGCATCTACCGGATATATGGAACCGCTTTTTTCCCGGGTGGCATTTCTACCCAGGACGGCTTTGCACTGGAAAACCAGGGTACAGCTACAATTAATGGCAATTTTGCTGCCAACAGCCGGGCAACCATTGTCAATAACAACCCGGGAGTGATGGAAATCAAGGGCGGGGCTACCTTCAATAACACCAACGACACCCTGATCAATTACGGTGATATCTTTATACAAAACAATTTAAATATCAATGGCAGCTCGAGCTTATTCACCAACCGGGGAAACCTTTTGATCAACGGCAGTTTCGTTTTGAACAACACCAACGGCCAGATCCGGAATGAAGGCTATTGGTATGCCAAAGGGGGCATTACTTCCAATGTTAATATCACTATTACCAATACCTGCAGGCTGGTTTCCGGGAAGGCCATCACCATACATTCGGGCGTCATATACAACAGCGGATTACTATGGGCTTCCAATGAGCAAAACGCTTCTGCAATAACCAATAACAACGGCACCATCATCAATCTGGATCAGGGCGTTATTAAAGCCGTAAAATTTACCAACGGCAGTACACTTAAAGGAAACGGTTTTCTTTATTTAACAGGGCAGACCACAGCAAGGGGCACAATCGGACAAAGTGGAAACACAAGCGATACCTTAAGAGTTTATACCGTAAACAGAAGCAACGTTAACCAGATATTTGACGTTCAGCAAGGCACTATTTACCCGAACGTTATTTATTTCCCTTTTCCCGCTCCGGACACCCTCACTTCTTCCTCTTATCCCTGCTATGAAAACAGCCTTAAGATATTACCTGTTGAGTGGGAAAACTTTTCAGCGAAGCTATCTGCTAACACACCGGTTGTGCAGTGGTCTGTACAACAATCCTCCGGCGCCCGCTTTGAGGTACAACGCAGTTTCGATGGCGCTGATTTTATAGCGGCCGCACATTTCCAAAATGAACAAACGACTTATGAATTCGCCGACAGGGCGGTGAATATGAATCGGTCGCCCGTGGTGTATTACCGGGTCAAAGCAAGTCTGCCCAACGGAAATGAAAGTTACAGCGAAGTAAAGATGCTCCGCCTGGATCAAACGGCGAAGCCAAATCCGATAGCCGTTTCACCCAATCCCTTTAACAGTTGCCTGTCCGTTGGATATGAAGCCATTTCGGGAGGAACCGTAGCAATAAAAGTGTTCAACCTCAGGGGACAATTGCAATATCATCATCAAATTAAAGTAAATAAGGGAAGTAACCGGATGATGATCTCTGAATCCTCAAACTGGAAAAGCGGGATCTATATGATTGCGATATATACGGAAAGCGGACTGTCTGCCAGTTCAAAAGTGGTGAAGCAATAAACGTATTTTCAAATTTTTATTGGATGGTTAAAAGTGAGGCTGCTGTATCCCACCGATCAGCGGCCTTTTACAATTCTCTTCCGGGGTTTCTTCAGGAAGCCATCTCTGCCAGGGTCACTTTTCCGGCGGCCACCTTCAATTGATAAGGAACGCCCGTTTTCAGGGCATAATTTTCCCGGCCATGGCTCACCGGGAAATCCATGCACACGGGGTATTTATATTCTTTCACCAGGTTGTAAATACTTTCCTGTATGGTTTTGCCAAAGGGTCGTTCGGTATCTTTCATATCGGTAAAACCACCGATAATAAGCCCGGCAAGTTGCTCTAATTTCCCACTCCGTTTCAACTGGTACATCATCCGGTCGGCGCTGTAGAGGTATTCTCCCACTTCTTCTATAAACAATATTTTATCCCTGGTTTTTATATCGGACGGGGTTCCGGTAATATTGGCCAGTAAAGACAAGTTACCCCCTATCAAAGCCCCCGAAGCGCTGCCGGTACGGTTAAGCGGATGGGCCGCACAACGGTACCTCGCTTTTTTGCCGGCAAGGGCTTTTTTCAAAGACAAAACGGACTCGCTTTTGTATCCTTGTTCATTAAAAGCCCCGGCCATTGGCGCATGCAGGCTGGCAACACCCAAACGGCTGTGGAGATGGCAATGCAAAACCGTAATATCACTAAACCCGATGATCCATTTGGGGCGCTTTCTGAATTTTTTAAAATCCAACTGATCAATTATTCGTCCGGTACCGTAGCCTCCGCGACCACATAATACTGCTTTTACCTGGTCATCGTCCAGCATCCGCTGCAAATCGTCCCGTCTTTCCATGTCCGTTCCCGAAAAATAATCAGATGAAGCGCCACCTACCGTACTCCCGGCTTTTACCTTAAAACCCCATTGCCGCAGGGTTGCAATACAGGTCCGAACTTTTTCTTCTGCCATAAAACCTCCCGGACAGGTTATCCCGATGGTATCGCCTTTTTTCAGGTAAGAAGGTATTTTTATCATTGAAAGGGGGTTAAAATAGCTTGATGGTCTTTTTAAATGGATTATATTTCTGTCAGTTCCACCCCGCTTTGGGTAACACTGAGCCGGTGCTGTACGCCGCATTTCAACGCGAAGTTGTTTTTCTGGTGTCCCACCGGAAAATCAAAACAGACGGGATATGCATATTTCTTCACTTTTTCCCACACAATATCATACAAGGTTCTCCCAAACTCCTCTCCCGGATCGTCGGGCTTTATCCTGAAACCACCGATCAGCAAGCCTTTCAGTTGGGCCAACCTGCCGCTGCGCAGCAGGTTCCAGAACATCCGGTCAATACCGTAAAGATATTCCCCCGTATCCTCCACAAACAATATTTTTCCGGCTGTTTTAATTTCAGATCTTGTTCCTGCAAGCGTTTCAATGGTTTTTAAGTTACCACCTATCAGGGTTCCTTCTGTGATGCCGGTTCTGTTTTTCTCATGGGCAGCTACTTTATATTTCATTTTTATCCCCATTAAAGCATCTTTGATAGAAAGGATGGTTTCCTGCTGTAGCGGATCGGCCAAATACCAGTCTTCGGGGAAGCTGTTGCACATTTTGGAGTGAATGGTGGCCACCTTATAATTACTGTTGATGTGGCAATGCAAAACCGTAATATCGCTGAAGCCGATGATCCATTTAGGTTGTATCAAAAATTTTGAAAAATCAAGCCGGTCTATTATCCTGACGGAACCGTATCCTCCTCTTGCGCACATGATGGCGTTAACAGACGGATCATTAAGCATTTGCTGAAAATCTCGCGCTCTTTCCTCATCGGTTCCCCCCAGGTTATAATCCCGCTTGCCAATAGCCGTTCCGGTTTTAACCCGGAGTCCCCAGCTTTCTATCTGGCGGATCGCCGGCTGAAGCTCTTCCGGGGTGATGGGTCCGGCAGGGGAAGTAAGCCCCACCAGATTTCCTTTTTTTAAATACGGCGGAATACGAAAAGAGGGATCATAAGCATCCCTTGCCAATGAAGGGAAAGCGGTTCCCGCAGTCAGCAACGAGGAAAGAAACAGTTTTCGATTCATCTTTCAAAGTAAACAAAAAAGAAACACTCCATGCCGAATTCAAAAGACTGGCGATAAAAGATGAGGTTACAATCAACGAAAGATATCCGCGCTGAACATTAATTAACCGGGATATCCACGCATTGAATTATTTTTGCAGTCCTTTTTCAAAAGAAGGAAATCCCGGTTGAGTTTTTTATACAACGGAATGAATGAGAAGATATCCTTCGGGTAAAAGTAAAAATCAAAATTATAAGGATGAAAGATTATAAAAGAATATTGGTGTCGGCGGCCCTGCCCTATGCCAATGGGCCCATCCATATCGGGCACCTGGCAGGCTGTTATATCCCGGCCGACATTTATGTACGTTACCAGCGGGCGCAAAAACGGGATGTAAAATTTGTAGGGGGCAGTGATGAGCATGGCGTTCCCATTACCATCCGGGCAATGAAGGAAGGTGTCAGCCCACAACAGATCGTAGATAAATACCATGCGCTTATTAAAGACGGTTTTGAAAAAATAGGGATATCTTTTGATATCTACTCCCGCACTTCTAATCCCATTCATCACAAGACAGCAGCGGATTTTTTTAAAAACCTGTACGATAAGGGTTTATTTGAAGAAAAAGAGACCGAACAGTATTACGATGAAAAAGCCGGCGTGTTTTTGGCCGACCGCTATATTACCGGTACCTGCCCGATATGCGGAAATCCCAATGCTTATGGTGATCAATGCGAAAAATGTGGCTCCTCTTTAAGTCCCGAACAACTCATTGATCCCCGCAGCACGTTAAGCGACGCCGTACCGGTAAAAAAATGGACCAAACACTGGTATTTTCCGCTTCAACATTACGAACCCTGGCTGAAAGAGTGGTTGCTGGAAGGGCATAAAGAATGGAAACACAATGTATATGGACAATGCAAAAGCTGGATAGATAACGGACTGCAAAGCCGGGCTATGACCCGCGACAGCAGCTGGGGAATAAAAGTGCCCCTGCCGGATGCGGAAGGAAAGGTATTGTACGTCTGGTTCGACGCGCCCATCGGATACATCAGCGCTACCAAAGAACTGACCGGGCTTTGGGCCGATTACTGGTGCAGCGAAGACACCAAATTAGTGCATTTTATCGGCAAAGACAATATCGTTTTCCACTGCATTATTTTCCCGGCTATGCTGAAAGCACACGGCAATTTTGTATTGCCGGACAATGTGCCCGCCAATGAGTTTTTAAATATAGAAGGGGAAAAGGTATCCACCAGCCGCAACTGGGCCGTGTGGGTACACGAATATGTAAAAGATTTCCCCGGTTGTGAAGATGTGCTGCGGTACGTATTATGCGCCAATGCGCCGGAAACCAAAGACAATGATTTTACCTGGAAGGATTTCCAGGACCGGAACAACAATGAGCTGGTAGCCATCTTCGGCAACTTCGTCAATCGCTCGCTGGTACTGATTCACAAGCTCTGTGGCGGGAAAGTGCCCCGTTTTCACAATGAGATCATTGACGCGGATGATAAGCAATTAATGGATGAGATCAGGGCGGCTAAAGACAAAGTAACCCAGTCTATCGAAGAATATCGCTTCCGGGAGGCGCTGTATGAAGTGATTGACCTGAGCCGGAAAGGCAACCAATACCTCCAGAAAAAAGAACCCTGGAAAAAAGCAGGCGTAGAAAACGGGCAGCAACAGATAGATAATTGCATTCATCTTAGTTTGCAGCTTACGGCCAATCTCGCCATCCTGATCCACCCTTTCCTGCCCGGTACTGCCGATAAAATAAGGCACATGCTGAAAGTGGTGGAAAGAATGCTCGAATGGAAAAATGCCGGCAGCTTTAAATTGTTAAGCGTGGGCTACAGCTTACGGGCTCCCGAATTGCTGTTCAGGAAAATTGAAGACAGTGAGATTGCGGCCCAGGTGGAAAAGCTGAGGTCTAATGCAATTGAAGCCGCTAAAGACAAAGACCAAAAGGTTGCCGGGAAAACCGCTGATACTACGGAAGAATGGCCACCGCTCAAACCCCGGATCGTATATGACGATTTCGCAAAAATGGACCTGCGAACCGGTAAAATTTTGCATGCCGAAAAAGTGGAGAAGGCAGATAAGTTGCTGAAGCTCGAAATAGACCTGGGATCTGAAAAACGCACCATCGTCTCCGGCATTGCCTTACATTTCAATGCGGAAGACATCATCGGGAAACAGGTGGTAGTGGTGACCAACCTGGCGCCGCGTAAAATGCGGGGCATCGAAAGCAACGGGATGATCTTAATGGCAGAAGACAAGCAAGGCAGGCTGCACTTCGTTAATACCGAATCGGATATAGCGCCCGGCGCCGGGGTAAGCTAAGCGCGGGGGTATCAGGCGTTGTTATACAATTTAAAAACGGGTTCCCTTTGCGATAAACCCTTGTCGCTGCATATAAACTCGAGGGTATCGGCGATATCTTCCGGCTTAACCCACTTGCTCCAATCAGCGTCGGGCATACTCTGGCGATTGGGCAGGGTATCAATGGTGCCGGGCGCCACCACCGATGCGGTTACATTTTTGCCTTTTGCACCGGCATTCATTATCCCGGCAAGACCAAGGAGCAGGGATTTGGAAAGGGTATAAGCCACCGCATTTTTTGACAGGGCCGGCTCGAAAACAGATTTTGAACCTATGAAAACCAACCTGCCATAACCTTTTTCAAGCATGTGGGAAAACAGGAGGCGGGACATTTCATAAGCGGTTTCAAAATTGAGCGCGTACATCTTCTTCAGATCACTGCCGGAGCAACTTTGCAGGTTCCCGGAGGCAAAGCCGCCTGCCAGAAACAAAGCCCCATCCACAGCGCCGTAAAGACTGATGATCTTACCGACGAATTCGCCCGATGCATTTTCATCCGTCAGATCCAGGTTATGCCATTCAAAATTTTCATACCCCTGTGCAAAACCCGGCTCGCTGCCCGAATGCGCTATGGCAATCACCCGGTAACCTGATTCTACGAACTTCTTCACCGTTATGGTACCCAGGTTCCCGTTAGCTCCTGTAATTATGATTGTTTTCATATTGTATATTTTTTAATGTCATTTATCTGGAAGGATTTAATATCTTTTCTATCCGGTCGTTTACATCCTGCAGGTGATACCGGGTCATTTCATCATTAGTAGCAGACAAAGCGGCTTTTATCTCTGTTTGCAGCGTGCGCAGATTGCCCTTGAGCAATGATAGGATGTCACTTTTCCTGGTATCCATCATGGCCGCCGGGGCGCCTATCCGGAAAGAAATCCCTCCTGGCGGAGCCGTATAGGAGGGACTAACGATCTGCCCCACCTTTTCTACATAGGCCTTTTGAAGATTGCGCCGGTAGATGTCAACCGGTTTCCTCGCCGGGAGTTCACTCCATATTCCTTTTTTGAGGTCGTTCAGCATATCCGCCGCCCTATATGCTCCTTTGCCCAGCTCGGCCTCCATACTCAGCAGTTTACTCAAGGTACCCGTACTGATGAGCCTGTTCAACACCGCTTCCTGCCGGCTGCTGATAACCGACAAGCCCGTATTGCCAATGCGGTTTAAAATATCGTTGTCAATAAGCCAGGTGGGGGTTACAAACAATTGCCTGATCAAAAAATTCATTGCTTCTTTTTGCACCGCTCTCGGAGTATAGCTGTAAACAGACCCCGGCTGTTCAACGGTTTTGGGCGTTTCACAGACCCCCCCGATATTCTTAGCCACATGCCCCATATAGCGGCCGAATTGGGTGGTGAGTTCACTATACAGGGTGGAAAGATTGCCGTAATCTTTATTGGCTTCGCGGGTCCATTCCGGAAGATGGGTAATGATCCGTTGCAAATTTTTAATCCCATAAGCGCCAGCTTTCATGGCATTGTCGCCCAGGTCTTCATTTTGTGACCGGGGGTCGTCTGCATTGGATTCTGTACCAAACCAAAAACGTTGGTCTTTAAGTTTTTCGATAGTCAGCTGGTTGAGTACCGGGATTTCCTCTTCCGGTGTAGCGGCGTCCGGGAACCAGCGGTAGCCCCATTCAATCGCCCATTTGTCGTAATCACCTATCCGGGGAAAGAGTCCTTTTTCGGAAATGCTGTCTTCGGGCTGAGCCACATAATTAAAGCGGGCATAATCCATAATGGAAGGCGTATGACCGTTGGCCTCCACCCAGGCCTTATCCCTGAGTTTTTCCACCGGGACGGTAGAACTGGAGCCGAAGTTGTGCCGCAGTCCGAGCGTGTGCCCCACTTCATGAGAGGCCACAAACCGGATCAATTGTCCCATGAGTTCATCGTCAAACACCATTTTACGCGCCCGCGGATCGGAAGGGGCGCACTGGATAAAATACCAGTTGCGCAGCAGGTTCATCACATTGTGATACCAATTGATATGACTTTCCAGGATTTCACCCGACCTGGGGTCGTGAACATTGGGGCCCATAGCATTGGCAACAACAGAGGGCTTATATACAATTGCGGAGTAACGGGCGTCTTCAAGGCTCCAGGTAGAATCTTCATGCGGCCCGGGAGCCCGTTTTGCCACAATCGCATTTTTAAACCCCGCCTGTTCAAAAGCCACCTGCCAGTCGTTTACTCCCTGGATAAGATAAGGCACCCATTTGGGTGGAGTTGCCGGGTCAATATAATAGATAATCTGTTTTTTGGGTTCTACCAGTTCTCCCCTTTTGTATTTTTCAATGTCTTCTTCCCGCGGTTCGAGTTTCCAGCGAACAACGGTTGAGATTTCCTTTATGCCCTGCGGATTCGCATCGAAATCAGTATAACGCCTCACGAAATAACCCACCCGCGGGTCAAAAAAACGTTGCCTGGCAGGCACTTTGGGCAATAATACCAGGGAGCTGTTCAAGGCTATGGTGAACAATACATTTTGTGACGGCGTACCGGCTGACGGCGGCCGGGCGGCAAGGCTGCCACCACCGCCTTTGCTATATGTCTTCACTGTTTGGATCTCAATATTAAGCGGATAGCTTCTGACATCGCTGATGTAGGATTTGTCTGATTGGTAGCCGCCCACCTGGTAAGCCGTTTTGGCATTTCCCGAAAAAAACAAAACATCGTTATCCCCGGCGATATAATCCGTGAAATCAATCACCGTTCCTGTAGAATCCGTAGGCAACACTTTGACGCTGAAAGACGCGACGATGGGCAGCAGGTTGGAATTATTAACCGCCCGGTACATCGCCTGCGTGGAATCTCTTGAAATTTCATCATAAGATACTTTTTTCAGAAACAATTTATTATTCGGCCCTTTTTCGAACCGGATTACATTATTCCCGATTTGGTCCCCGGCATATCCAAAAAAAACATTTCGCATACCGGCTGCGGCTTTTGATATCCGGTTTACCACCAGGATGTCCCGGTTCAGCAGGGAATCCGGGATTTCGAAAAAGTATTTATTTTCCAGTTTATGCACCAGGAACAGCCCGCTGTCGGTTTTTGCTTTCCCGGTAATAACATCCGCATAAGGTTTCGGACCGCTTTTATCGGCAACAGGGGGTACCGGTGCAGGGGCAGCGGGTTTTTTATTATCTTGGGAGAATCCTATTCCTGTAGTCAGAAGCAATATAAAAAACAGAAAAAGAGATCTGATACTCATATAAATTCAGATTGATATTCCGGAAGTGAATTTAGTGACAACCCAAAGATGAGGGTATTTTTTCAGGTAAACGGAAAGTACTTTTTTCAGAGAAGCGGGCAGGCAGCCAAATACAGGAGAGGTGGGAATAGTAAAAACAAAAGTCAAAACTGTTGGTAGATTTTGGAAATTTCCTATATTGTGCCTCCCAAATAAATTTTTCTACCTTCTTTTAAACATTTTATGTTGTTTTTGTGTAGAATTGTGAATCAAAACCACACACTTTAAAAATTGTAAAACCTTTAATTCAAAAAAACAAGAGTTATGGCTGAAACTAAACCAACCGCAACCGCATCTGCCGTGAAAGCATCTACGTCTGTACAACCTAAGCGTAGCAGCAATATCATTTCATGGCTGGCCCCTATTCTGTGTATTATTGTGGGGTATATTATCTGGAGATATGTTATGGGAGATCCATCCGGCTTTAGCAAGCCAGATCCGGAGGGTGGATTTTGGCCCAGTCATAAAGGTCCTATCGGTCAGTTCCACGGTATCTATGAGGGTGGAATTATCGTGCCCGTGCTGATCGGCATGTTCGTGATGGTAATTGTATTTTCCATTGAGCGTTTTCTTTCCATTTCCAAATCAACCGGAAAAGGTTCCAATGCCGAATTTGTCAGAAAAGTACAATATCACCTGGCCAATAAAAATGTTGATGCAGCCCTGGTTGAATGCGACAAGCAACAAGGCTCCGTAGGCAACGTAATGAAAGCCGGACTGCGCAGATACAAAGAAATGATCACCGAGGGCGGACTTAGTACGGAACAAAAAGTAGCGGCTATTCAAAAAGAAGTGGAAGAAGCCACCGCTCTTGAAATGCCCATGCTGCAGAAGAACCTCGTTTTCCTTTCTACCATCACTTCCGTAGGTACCCTGGTGGCCCTGCTTGGAACGGTAATGGGAATGATCCGGTCTTTCGGCGCCTTGGGTGAAGAAGGTGGTGCGGGCGCTGCCGCAGAACTTGCAATAGGTATTGCAGAAGCGTTGTATAATACCGCTTTAGGTATCGCCACTTCGGCTTTCGCCCTGATCATGTATAATATTTTTACCACTAAAATTGACACCATTACGTTTGGTATTGATGAATCAGGATTCACCCTTACACAAAGTTTCGCTTCCCAATACAAATAAAATCGGGGAATTGTGTATGGAATATGACCGGTATTTCATCTTATAAGTCAATTAAAATATTATTCAAATGGCTAAAGCTAAATTGGTAAGGAAAAGTACATGGGTAGATATGACAGCTTTTGTGGATGTATCGTTTCTGATCCTGACCTTTTTTATTCTTGCTACTAAATTCAAGCCTGTGGAACCGGTGGAGGTAACAACCCCCAGTTCGGTTTCGGCGGATAAAGTACCCGAGGTGGATGCGTTTCTGGTAACCATTGACAAGAACGGAAGGGTTTTTGTTCAGATGGACGATCCCAACGCGCGCCAGTCAATTGCCAATAACCTGAATGAAACCAGGCAATTGGGACTTTCTGCCGCCAATATCAAAGCGTTTACCAATGCACCCAGTTTAGGCGTTCCGTTTGCAGGGATGAAAGAATTGCTTTCAATGGACCCCGAACAGGCGAAGAATGTAAAACAACCGGGCATTCCTGTTCCTGATTCCACAGGAGGGGAGTTGTATTACTGGATCAGGGATGCAAAATCCACCTATGCCGGGAAGAAAATTTCCTGGCTGATCAAAGCGGATAATGAAACGAAGTTCCCGGTAGTTAAAAACGTGCTGGATGCATTTACGCGTAATGATATCAATAAATTTCAATTGGTAACCAGTTTTGAAGATGCTCCCCCGGGTACTCCCTTATATAATACCAGGCAAGAGTTGATCAGGAAAGGTTCCGGCGGTTAGAGCAAGAGCAGGTGAAGTGATTATTATTTGTATTAACTAAAAAATAAGTTGTATGGCATCAATGGATACCGCCGATAGCGGTGGTGGTAAAAAAGGGCCCGGCGTCAAAAAAGCAAAAAAGCTTTCTACACGTGTGGACATGACTCCAATGGTGGATCTTGGATTTCTGTTGATCACTTTCTTTATATTTTCCACTACCATGTCGCAACCAACTGCTATGCAGTTGATCATGCCTAAAGACACGGAAAAAGTAGAGGAACAAACCAAGATCAAAGCCTCCGGAGCGCTCATCATCCTGTTGGGGAAGGATAACGGAGTGTATTATTATGAAGGCGACGATCCCACCCAGTTGCAGACTTCAACTTATAAAAAGATAAGAGAAGTCATTATCAACAAAAAGAAATCCACCAAGCCGGAGGATTTTGTAGTGGTTATTAAACCCAATAGCGAAGCAAACTATCAGAACGTGGTGGCGCTGCTGGATGAAATGGCTATTAATGAAGTGAAAAAATATGCCCTGGTGTCTATTTCTCCCGTGGAAAATGAAATACTGACCACTACGGAAAAGGCGAATGGTATAGAATAAATGTTTGTGGATTTTTGCGAATCCCTGCATCTTAATATAAATTTAAAAAGCTTATCATGGATGTAAGTAAAATTCCGAGCGCCAGTCTTCTTGATATCATCTTTGACGGAAGAAACAAAAATTACGGCGCTTATGAACTGAGAACCAAATACCGGAAGAGGCTAACCGTAGCTTTGGCTATTACTGCTTCGGTAGCTGCGCTTTTTATATTGGTTTCTGTTCTGGGAATAAAAATTGAAGGCACAAAAAAGGCTGTGGTTATTCAGGCTAAGGATGTGGAACTGACCAGCATACAGGAGGAAAAACCAATGGAGCCGCCTCCACCACCTCCTCCTCCGAAGCCACCAGATCCTCCAAAAATTGAAATGGCGAAGTTTACGCCACCCAAAGTGGTAAAAGACGAAGAAGTGAAGCCCGAGGAAGAAATGAAGGAAGTTGAAGAACTGAAAGAGGCTACCATCAGTACCATCAACCAGGAAGGGGTAAAAGATTTAGGTATAGTAGCTCCGCCGGTTGAAGACAAAGGCGGCGTGGTAGAAGCACCGGTCAAGGACGATGAGGACAAAGTCTTTCAGAAAGTGGAAATCGAGGCTAAGTTCCCCGGCGGCGACAAGGCCTGGGCCAAATATATTTCGAGAGAAATCAACCGGTACATTGACGAACTGCAGGACGCAGGTAAAGCCGGTACCTGTGTGGTTCAGTTTATCGTGGACAGGGAAGGAAATATAAGTGATGTGGAAGCCCTGACGATGAAAGGGACGAAACTGGCGGAGATTTGTGTCAACGCCATCAGAAAAGGTCCGAAATGGACACCGGCTGAACAAAACGGACGCAAGGTAAAAGCATATCGTAAGCAACCGGTTACTTTCCAGATCGCCGACAATTAGCAGGTTATCATTATCATGTTTATACAATCCCCGCTGTTATCTTACAGCGGGGATTTTTACTTCCATCAAATCGTATTTTTGCAAGATGCCACATTTATTTGCCGGATGGCAAGATACGATCGTAGCGCCCGCAACAGCGCCCGGCATGGGCGCAATAGGCATTATACGCCTGAGCGGGGCACACAGTATTGCTATTGCAAATGCCCTGTTTTCGGGTAAAAACCTGCCGGATCAGCCCTCTCACACCCTGCATGTGGGAGTGCTTAAAAACAAAGAAGAGCTGCTGGATGAAGTGGTAGTGTCTATCTACCGGGCGCCTAAATCCTATACCGGGGAAAATGTAATTGAAATCAGTTGTCATGGTTCGCCTTATATCCTGCAACGTATTGTAGATGCCTGCATACAACAAGGCGCCCGCCTGGCGCATCCCGGCGAGTTTACGCAAAGAGCCTTTTTAAACGGGAAGATGGACCTCACCCAGGCTGAAGCGGTAGCGGATGTTATTGCTTCCCAATCCAGGGCAGCCCAGCAAACCGCGCTGAATCAACTGCGGGGCGGCTTCTCAAAAGACCTGAAAGCATTGAGGGATGAATTGATCCATTTTGCAGCTTTAATTGAACTGGAACTGGATTTTTCGGATGAAGATGTGGAATTTGCCGACAGAACCCAACTGATGAATCTTGTAAATCAACTGTATCAGAAAGTAAAACACCTGAAAGAATCTTTTCACCTGGGCAACGCAATTAAAAACGGCGTGAGCGTTGCCATTATCGGCAAGCCTAACGCCGGGAAGTCCACCCTGCTGAATGCCCTGCTGAATGAAGAGCGGGCTATTGTAAGTGAGATAGCCGGTACCACCAGGGATACGATAGAGGAGATGCTGAACATCAAAGGGGTGATGTTTCGGTTAATTGATACAGCAGGCATCCGCGAACACAGTACGGACCGCATTGAAAACCTCGGCATTGAAAGGAGCAGGCAGAATGCCACCCGCGCCGATATTATTGTACACGTGGTGGATCTGCTTGACGAAGAAAAAACCTCGGAAGGATTCGGCTGGCTGCAGGAATATTCGTCTAAGACCATCACGGTATATAATAAGTGCAGGGCCTGGCAGCACAGAAGGAAAGCGGAAGGAAGTGAGGGAGAGCCCCCGGCACCTTTCATTGATGCCAAAGAGGGCTTCGGGATCAACGAACTCAAGGAACTGGTTTACCAAAAAGCCATTGGAGAAAGTGTAAACACGGAAGCCACTATTATTACCAATGCACGCCACGACGAAGCGCTGGGAAAAGTGCTGGAATGTTTGAACGATATAAAAGCGGGGATGGACCGTCATCTTACCGGCGACCTCCTGGCGTTGGATATCCGCCGCTGCCTGCACTACTTAGGCGAAATAACCGGTCAGGTAGAAACAGACCGGGATATCCTGGGGACGATCTTCGGGAAGTTTTGTATCGGAAAGTAAATACCTTTCTTTTGTTTGCTAAGTGCTTGTTTTTCAATGTTTTTATTCTTTTTTCTTTCTCTTTTTTGTTGCCTGATTGCCCTTTTTTATTTATTTTTGTTGCCTATTTGTTGCCTAAATAGAATGTTTGTTGCCCGATATTTTTTTTGTTGCCCGATATTCTGTTTGGGATTTTTAGGAACTTTTTTAACTGAAAGAAAATGAAAGTAACATTGCGTCAACGCCAGAAGGGCGGGAAAATCAGTCTGTTACTCTTTCTCTAAAAGGTGTCGACAAAAACAAATATGAATTCAAGTCTGGAGACATATATCAGCAAGCGGCGTTCTTGTCATGGGGCTACTTGATTCGTAAGGCGATATGCAGTATCTTAGATATTGAAACCAATGAATTTGATATCGGATATCGGATTTCGCCTGAAACGAAATCCCATGAAATTTATATGGTTGAGAAGGCTGTGAACGGCGCGGGTTATTGCTCTTACCTTAATGGTAAAGAAGATGAAAATATCGCAGCGGAAGTTTTTATCAGTCAGCTAATTCAAAATGGGGCCGATAATAATCTGTACTCTTTCTTATTAAACAGTAATCACAAAGATTGCACTTCTTCATGCTATGACTGTTTGAGGGATTACTATAATCAGAAGTATCATAATTTGTTGAACTGGCGATTGGCATTAGACTTAGCGGGTTTGGCTAATGATGAGCGTTTTGAATTGAATTTTAGGCAAGAATATTGGCAAAATTTTTTTAATGGGGATTTGAGAACTATATTGAAAAATAAGGATAATTATACTTTGGAAGAGGATAATGGGGTTTTCTATTTGAATTCAGATGTTCGCCGGATATTGATTGCTCATCCGTTTTGGAGCGAGTCTTTTATTGAAAGGATTTTGCAATCAAGTGGAGCTGATGTCGATAGTAAATATATCAATGACATTATTTCTTAGTTAAAAAAAACGATTGAAAAATGTCCGAGACTAACCGTATAGAATACAAACGCGAGCTCCATGCCGACGTGGACATTGAAAAGGAGGTCATTGCCTTTTTGAATTACCATGAGGGT
>JAMLHL010000016.1 GCA_023957125.1 Chitinophagaceae bacterium | reverse complement strand
GTTCGGTTAATTTTGGAATGTACCCTGGCGTTCCGATTCTGCCGAAATTCGATTAATTTTGCAAAAAATGAATTCCTTCATTAATTGAGATAGCAGATGATTTTACCGATAATGGCCTATGGCGCCCCTGTGTTGAGAAAGGTGTGCAAGGATATAACGCCTGATTATCCGGGTTTGGAGAAACTGGTAGCCGACATGTGGGAAACCATGTATGCTTCCAATGGCGTTGGCCTGGCGGCTCCGCAGGTTAACCGCGACATCCGCCTGTTTGTAATAGATAGTACACAGATATTCACGGGGATGGAAGAGGAAGAACGCGGGAAATATCCCGACGAGCCGGGAGTCAAACAGCTTTTCATCAACGCGCATGTCAAAGAAGTGGATGGCGAGGAATGGGCTTATAACGAAGGTTGCCTCAGTATTCCCAAAATACGGGAAGATATTTTCCGCAACGAAGAAGTAACGATTGAATATATGGACGAACAGTTTCAGCCCCACACCACAACGTTCAACGGCGTTACGGCAAGGGTGATCCTGCACGAATACGATCATATAGAAGGGAAATTATTTATTGATTACCTCACACCCTTTAAGCGCAGACTGATGAAGGGGAAGCTGGACGATATTTCTAAAGGAAAAATAAGCGTGGATTACAAAATGGGATTTGCCAGATAAATGCCTGCTCTTTGGTGTCTTTTATTTTTGTTGCTGCTGTTTGCCGGCGGATTGCATGCGCAGCCCGGTGATACCCTGCAAATAGACAAAAAAGTAATTACCCTGTCGGAGATTGTTATCCGGAACAACATAGATGTTCCTTCCTTTATAAAAAGAGTAGAAAACGACACCAGCTTTTATAAGGCTTTCCGCAATCTGAGGGTATTGAATTTTACTTCACTGAATGATATCCGGATGATGGATAAAAAGGGAAATGTCAAGGCTTCTTTGTACAGCAAAACTTTTCAATGGGCGGAAAACGGTTGTCGCCATACGCAGGTTTTACGGGAAGAGGCAACCGGTGATATTTACAACCGGAAAGGCGGTTATAATTATTACACGCCTGAATTATATGCCTCCCTTTTTTTTGCAAAGGATACTATTTGCGGGGAAACCAATATAGTGAAAGGAGCGGAATTGCAGGTAAGAGGTAAATCGGGAATGGCTAAACATAAGGAACAATTGAAGATGCTGTTTTTTAACCCGGGAAAAGCGATTCCGGGATTACCTTTTATAGGCAACAAAACAGCCATTTTTGATGACAGTATGGCCGCTTTGTACGATTATAGCATAGATATGGAGGAACGGCTTGGAGAATGGTGTTATGTTTTTACCATAAAAGCCAAAGAGGAATTGAAAGGGTTCAAAAAAGACAGGGTGGTGATTGACGAAATGACCACCTGGTTTTCCACCAAAACGATGGAAGTGATAGCCAGAAACTATTCCATGAGCTATAAAGCGGGTGTATATGATTTTGATGTGACGATGCAGGTGGAGATGACGCATACTGCCGGGTATCTCGTGCCGCGGCTTTTGCGTTATACCGGAAACTGGCATGTGGTTTTTAAGAAAAGAGAGGATGGCGTTTTTACTGCCACGCTCTTTGATTTCAGCAATTAACGGAATTGCCGTAATTTTTCACTCTATTAATCAAGTATTGTGTTTGCAGTAACTATCCTGGGTAATAATTCCGCACTTCCTATGTACGACAGGCATCCTACCTCGCAGGTGGTGCACTATGACGAATATTTGTTTTTAGTGGATTGTGGCGAAGGAACGCAGATGCAGATGAACCGGTATAAGATCAGGCGTCACCGGATCAATTATATTTTTATCTCCCACCTCCATGGCGATCATTATTTCGGGTTGCCCGGCTTGCTGGCGGGGTTAGGGTTGAACGGACGGACGGAAGATCTGTGGATATTTTCACCACCGCTGCTGAAAGATATTATCGAGATCCAATTTGGGTCTGCCAATTCCATCTTGCCCTACCCCCTGCATTTTGTACCGCTTGAAAAAGAAGGATTGTTATTGGACGAAAAAAAGATAATGGTAAGTTGCTTTGCGGTCAATCACCGGGTTCCCTGCTGGGGGTTCCTGTTCAGGGAAAAGGAAAAGCCACGTAAGCTTAACCGGGAGCAATTAGACCGCTATGGCATTCCTGTTTCTTTTTACCAGCAATTGAAACTTGGACAAGATTATATAACGGAAGGCGGGGAGCGGATTCAAAATGAATGGCTGACATTTCCGCCTGAAAAAACAAACAGTTATGCCTTCTGTGCCGATACCATTTACGATGAAACCATAGCGGATAAATGTAAAGATGTAACGCTTATGTATCATGAGGCTACTTACCTGGACGATCAGTGGGAGCGGGCCCGGAAGCGGATGCATTCCACCGCCAGTCAGGCGGCAACCATTGCTTCAAAAGCCAATGCGCAACGGCTGATTATCGGGCATTTCAGCAGCCGGTACGAGGTGCTGGACGAGTTTACCAAAGAAGCCAGGGAGGTATTCCCTCATACTGATCTGGCAGTTGAGGGAGTAACCTACCTGGTGAAAAAATAAAATAACTTCTGATTGATTTATTCCCATCCGGGAGTCTGTTTCAGATTCGGATTCATCTGTATGACCGATGTAGGTATGGGATTGAAATAATTTCTGTCGTTCCAAACTCTTTGATTCTGACTCAGCACAATAAGCGTATGTCCGTCTGGTCCCAACACGTTGTTGTTGATCGCCCCGTTGCTTAAAAATTCTCCAACATAGAAATAATAAACGCCCGGAATTTTGTTAGCCGGGTTAAGCTCCCTGGTGAATACAACGTCTAAAACCCCGTCGTCATTAACATCGTAAGCAACGTCTAAAGCCGGGATATAAATTCCGTCATAGGGTTTGGTCAGCAGTTCACCCACTTTCCAGCGTTTTATATCGTCAAAGCCAAATCCTTCGAGACTAAGCTCCACGCCTCTTTCCCGGCGTATTTCCAGGATGGACGGGTCCGTAACATTGGGGAAAAACCGTTCCTGCAGGTAGCTGTCAACCCGGGTAGGTTTTTGATTCAACCCTGCTGTGATTCCGCCTCTGGCTCTTAATGTCCCAATGGTTTTTTCCCAATCCGCATCGGAAAGCGTACCCAGTTCTGCTTTGGCCTCGGCATAATTCAACAAAACTTCCGCGTACCTGAAGAGGATGGAATTGTTTTCATTGTTGTCTATATTATCTAACGACATATCGTCCACCAGGAACTTCATAACCTGGTAGCCATTGCTGGCAAAAGCGAAATTAGTGGGGTAATTGACGTTTTGTCCGCTATTGGTTCTTGTGAATCCCGGCGATATAACGGTTTGTGAAAGACGGGTATCGCGGTTTTTCATCTCCTGTGTATAAAACATGGCTTCCGCTCCGGGCTGATCCATAAAATATTCACCGTTACGCATCAGGTAGGTTTTTACAAACGAGCGGGTAGGCCAGGCGGCTCCGCCGTAGGTTACGGAAGTCCACCTGTGATTTAAAGCGCTGACTATCCCAAGCGACCGGTCAAAAGTAACCGCGTAGAGAACTTCAGAAGCAACCGGGTTTTTGGATACAAATAAGGTCCGGTATGAATTATCAACGCCTGCTCCCATATATATCGAGTAAGCGCCCGAGTTCATCACGTATTCAGAAGCCGATACGGCTTCGTTGAGCCAGTCGTTGGCCGAGGAGCTGAGACCCGCTTCATCATGATACTTCCGGAATGTTCCTTCCCATAAACAAAAGCGCGATTTAAAAGCCGCTGCAACCATAGCAGTAATGGTGGAAGCGGAAGCATCGGTTTTCTTATTTATATTTTCAATAGCGAAATCCAGATCCTCTTTAATTTTATCCGCGATCAAAGTGCGGTCGTCCTGGGTTGCCGTGAGTAAGGGATCCTTCACATCCAACGCGTGATCAATCCAGGGCAGATCGCCAAAATTCTTCATCATCCCGTAATAGAAATAAGCCCTGAAAAACCTTGCGATCCCAAGATAATTATTCCGGGTTGACAGCGGGATCAGTTCATTGTTACAGTTATCAATAAAGAAATTAATATTTCTTAATTGGCTCCACGACCAGCCGCCGGCATTGTCCGCATCAAGCCCGTTAGGGGTTATTAAATTGGGAATACCGTTGGTAAAAAGATAATAAGATAATCCGTTGTTGTGTAATATTCCGGAAGATGGAAGCGCGTTGTAAAATGAATTGGTGTACATTCTCAACCCTTCTTCAGAACCGAAGATGGCGCCTTTGTCCACGTCCGCCACGGGGGTTTCTTTCAAATCGCATGAATACAGCAGCACGCTTGCCAGACAAATTGATATAATAAATGTTTTCGTCATTTTCTGAATTTTTAAAAGGACAACGAGATACCAAAACTGATGCTCTTCAAAATGGGATAGTTATAAACATTCGCTCCGCCTGCAATATGGTCATCTTTTCCTCCCTCTATATCTGAAGCGGCGGTGGCATCCTGATCCGGGCCATAGATGCCTGCTACGTCAATATCTTTTGAATGCCTGTATAAAGGAGACCAACTCCATAAATTTTCTGCAGAAGCATATACCCTTGCAGATTTCAGACCGATGGTATTGATCCAGTTGCTCGTAAAATTATATCCGATCTGCAGGTTTTTCAACCTGATATAGGCCACGTTTTGCAGGTAACGGGTTTGTATCACCGAAAGTTCCCGGTCGCTGCCCTGTAGCGCAGAATACCCCCTGTATCTGGGGAAATAAGCGTTGGGGTTGTCCTCGCTCCAGATCTGACCGATCATGGATTTTGGGATCGAATTATAAGGACGGTTGTATTGTCCCCAAAAATACAGGTTGTCGTTCCCGGGCCAATAATTCTGCTTCCCGATTCCCTGGAGAAATACCGAGACAAAGAAACCTTTCCATTCACCACCTACATTGAGGCTGAAAGCATACCGGGGGGTAAGATTCCCGATAATTCTTCTGTCGCCCGGATCATCTACCCTGTTTTTCCCGGTAGAAATTTCACCATCCTTATTGGCGTCCCTGAACTTAATATCTCCGGGCAGCCAGGTTTTGGTGGAAGAGGCTGCAAATCTGTCTTGCGAAGCGTGGTTTTCAATATCTTCCATAGAAGTAAAGAAGCCTTCGGTTTCAAATCCCCAGATCTCTCCCAACGTCATTCCTTCATAATAAGGCGTGTTAACGCTGTTTACTGCTCCTAAGTTTTTATCAACATTCGTATATTTATCAATAGTGGATTTATAATCAGATAAGGTAGCTCTTACGTTATACCTGAATGGCTTTTGACCCAGGTTGAACTGATCCTTCCAGCTTAAACTGATCTCCCATCCTTTCGTGGTCATTTCCGCATAGTTTCCCCGCGGAGGGGTGGCGCCAAAAACACCTGGAAGATCCACCCCGGTGGCAAACATGTTTTTTGTCTTGCGATTGTAAATATCGCCGGTAAATTCCAACCGGTTATTTAAAAAGCCCAGGTCTAAACCAATATCTGCGGTGGTGGCGGTTTCCCAGGTCAATCCGTCAGGAATAACAGGAGGGACGGAGGTGGACTGCTGCAGATTTCCGCTGATCAACCTGCTCATGGTTTGAATGTTGAACAGTTCCATAAAGGCGTAAGGCGATACGTTGCCGTTTCCTAAAGATCCGTAAGAGCCCCTGATCTTAACATTGGAAATACCGTTCGGATTTAACTTCCAGAAAGATTCCTCGGAAAGCCGCCAGGCCGCCGACACCGATGGGAAAAACCCGATTTGTTCATTTTCAGGGAATTTGGAAGATGCGTCTAACCGGCCGTTGACTTCCAACAAGTACCGTTCGTTGTAATTATAATTGAACCTGAAAAAAGTGCCCGCAATGCGCCACTTATTATAATCGTTTGAAATTTTTACACTCCCCCCGGTGGCCAAACCGAGACTTTCGGCATCCGGGAAAATTAGTCCGTTTCTGAACGAAGAGAGCGAATTGAAAGTGGATTGTTCATAATTGTAACCCACCAGGCCTTTAAAATAATGGGCGTTTCCGAAAGTTTTTTCATACTCCGCATATATATTGGCCGCCAGGTATTTTATCGTACTGTTCGTTTCTGTCAAATCGTTCGTTGCCGCTCCCAAATACGAGATTACACCTTCTTTGGTGCTGAACGGAACGGGTACTCTTTTTGTCAGTTCATTTGCATCATTGTTCTGGAAAGTGAGGTCTCCTCTCACTCTGAACTGATCATCGAAAAAGGAAGTGCTGAAGGAAGTGGTATTGCTGAGGGTTCTTTTTTTAGTAGTTATCCCGCTTTTTCCATACCAGAGATCACCCACGCCGTAAGCTGCGCCCTGGGTCAGGGTTCCGTCCGGGTTAAACATGACGCTCATGGGCTGGCTGTCGCTTCCCATACTGTACCAAACCGAACCGTTCGCTACCGTAGTGGGGAAGAAATAGTTCTTATCTGAAAAACTGAAATTGTTGGACACTTTCAGCCATTTAAATACCTGGGTAGAACCCTTTGCCCGTAAGTTTAATCCCATGTAGTCGTCGCTGTTGTACCGGAATAATCCCTCCTGGTTGTAATACCGCCCCGAGATCAG
The DNA here is from genome assembly GCA_023957125.1 of Chitinophagaceae bacterium. Lineage (GTDB taxonomy): Bacteria > Bacteroidota > Bacteroidia > Chitinophagales > Chitinophagaceae > Agriterribacter. The sequence goes on along the minus strand of JAMLHL010000016.1, from coordinate 103,816 downwards.
GAAAGTTGTTTTATCGTTTCCGCCCTGCACGGTTAAGTTATGATCATGTTGCAATAAATGGTCTTTGTACAACAGATCCATCCAGTCGGTGCTTCCATAATACTGGTAGTTTCCCTGGTCGTCAACCATTACATCCGGTAGTCCCGAGCCGGGAGTGTGTTTCAGTAATTCGTCGTACCAATTCTGCGAATAAGGAAGGGCGGTATGGAATGCTACCGGCGTTCTGGCATAGTCGTAATACGATGAATACGCTTCTACAAACATGTCGGTATATAAAACCGGATCTGTAACCAGGTCAGGAACTATGGTGGGCGATTTAAACGCCATGTTCCCGCTGTAAGTTACGGAGGCTCTTCCTTTTTTGGGATCTTTTGTGGTAATCAAAACCACTCCGAAAGCACCCCGCGCTCCATAGATGGCGGCAGAGGAAGCATCCTTTAAGATGGATACGTTTGCAATGTCATTGGGGTTGAGGGTAGAAGGGTCGCCTTCCACACCGTCTATCAGTACCAGTGCGCTGCCGCCCTGTCCGATGGAGCCTGTTCCCCGGATCTGGTAATCTGCATCTCTGTAGGGCTTGCCGTCTGCCAGGGTAATATTAAGATTAGGTAAAACACCCTGGAGTCCCTGTGTGATATTCGGCACCGATCGGTTTTCAAAAACCTCTCCACCCACCTGGTCCACAGCACCGGTAAGGTTTGCCTTTTTTTGGGTTCCATATCCCACCACCACCACTTCGTTCAGCCCCGATGCTTCAGAAACCGTCATCGTAATACTGATATTGGTTTCTTTCCCCACGATGGATTCAACCCGGTTGAATCCTATAAAGGTAAACACCAATGTTTGCCCCGGATCAGCGTCAATGGTAAAAGCTCCCTGGTTATTCGTGCTTGTACCCCTTGTGGTTCCTTTCACTTCTACCGACACGCCGCCGAGTGGGTTTCCATTTCCATCTCTTACGGTTCCTGTGATAGTTACCAAAGGTTTGTTGTCGGAGACGGAGGAGGCTGCAGGTCTCACAGATTCAGACAATGCGTTAACTCCCGCCGCATCCCGGTCCTTTTCAAAAGCCGGTGTTGCCCGGGCAACCGGTGACAGGAAGGTCAAAGCACCCAATGCCCATAGGATTTTCAATGAGGAAACGATTCTATCCGAGGTTCGGTGCTGTTGGTTTTGTTTTAAGGAAATGCAGCACCCTGCTTTTTGCAGAGGCTCCTTTTTCAGCGTCCCCTGCCTGCAATTAGCCTTGGTAAACATATTTTAACCCGGTTTTAATTATGAAATATTTTATTTTTTAGTTTGTACTTCTGTTGCCTGTATTTTCAGCGTACGCTGCAAAATCATTTTATGTTCAATTGAACGAGATTGTTGTTGCAATTTAGTGATAAAACTAATAAAAAAGATTTTGTAAAAAATGAGCAGCGATTCCGCGAGTAAATTAAATTAGCCGGCATTGATAGTCTTGAAAACTCCGGGTAAGGCTTCGCCCGTCAGTCCTGATGTTGATTATAAGAAAATAAGATCCTCAATCACTGTCCTGAAAATAAAGATCGTTGCTGCCTGTAATTCGGCGGAAAAAGGAAATTGAACAAATTGCTATTTCATCTTTGGAAGGTCTGGTATTTATCAAATTGATAGATATTGTTTATATGGAGGCAAGCGTGAACTATACCTATGTTTTTACCTGCGATAAGAAAAAACATCTTTCAAGCCGGACACTGAAGGATTATGAGGAGATTTTACCTGCCGGTATATTCATCCGCATTCACAATTCCTATATCATCAATAAGAATTATGCGGAAAAGTATATTCGCGGAGAAGGGGGGCAGGTAGTGCTGGAGGGAAATATCGTTTTAGACGTTTCCAAAAGGAAAAAAGCCGGTTTCCTGCAGATCACCGGCGCCGGGAATTAATTTCCTGTGGTGTGCGAAATCCACTCCTCTTTGCTAATGCCGACATATGCATGTTGACAAACTGATATTCACGTGGGTGGGAGAGGTTTTCAATAACCGGACGCTCATGAACATCAGGTGGACATCCTTCGTATAAGCTCAACCGGTGCAATAATCGGCTTTTGGTCTGCTGCTATAGGTTGAGGAGCTTTCAGTAGTTTGAGCAGTTCGCGAACAATGATTCTTCCTGTTTCGTCAGGGAACTGGTTTACGGTCGTGATTGAAGGAGTGGTAATGGAGGTGCGAGGATCATTGGAGTATCCTACAATACGTAATGTTTGGGGAACCTGTATCCCGATTTCCCTTGCAAACTGCAGGGTGGTAATTGCCGTTAGATCGTTTGCAGCAAAGACAGCATCCGGGAAAGGCGGGTGCGCAAAAAGTTCATGAAGTGATTTGCGGGCATTTTCTTCCGTTAGTTCGTGATAAAATATATGTTTTTTCAAAATCGGAACTCCATATTGTTTCATGGCTGCTTCAAAACCCTTAAAACGATCTACGTAAAGATTACAACTCAACGGTCCGTTAATAAAGGCTATTCTTTTGGCTCCTAACTCCAGGAGATGAGAAGCAGCAAGATAGGCTCCTCTGAAATCATCTCCCTTTATAATACACGCCGGATAAGATTCCATAGGAACACGATCATAGAAAATTACAGGGATATTGTTCTGGGTCAATATGTCAAAATGATCAAAATGGTTGGTGAATAAGGTGCAGGATACGATTACGCCGTCCACTCTTGAAGCATAGAGGGTGCGTGTAAGTTCTTTTTCCATCTCTACCAGGTCATTGGATTGACTGATGATCAGGTTGTAACCCTGTTTGTATAATTGATTTTGAATACTGGTGATTACCCGGGTGTGATAGAACATGGAGATACGCGGTACAATCAATCCGATAGTATAGGTTTTATTGGTACGCAGGCCGGATGCCATTACATTTCGTTGGTATCCCTTTTCCTGTATCATCCTTTGCACCTTTTTTCGGGTATCTTCATGTACATAAGGATGATTATTTAATACCCTTGAAATGGTGGCCGGCGATAATTGCAGCGCTTCTGCAATTTCACGTATGGAATTTTTTTGTTTGAGAGGCTTATTCTGAGGTTTCATGGCGGTACAATAAAAAATCTTTTCGGATAAGTGGCGAATATATTGTCCTTTTTTGAACATTGGAATTAGCGAAGAAAAAAGGGGAGACTTTTGGCTCCCCTTTTTATACCTGTTTATTTTTACCAGTTAGGATTTTGGGTTAACGTATTATTACTCAGCCCTATTTGTGCTGAGGGCAATGGCCACAAATAGTCCTTTTGCGGATCAAACTTTCTTTTCTCGGCGGCTTGCATCAGAACATAGCCGTTTAGCATGGTGGGTGCGGTACTCCCGCCATAATCCAGCGTGCTAAAATATTTACGTTCAACCAATGGTTTGGGCAATTCCGTTTCTGCGGTTTTCCATCTGATCAGGTCCCAATAACGGAAACCTTCATAAGCCAGTTCAACGGAACGTTCTCTCCTGATTTCTTCCTGCATATTTAAACCATTACCGGATACGAAGGCATTGGTGAGCAAAGGCAACTTGGCATTATCGTTATTGGTTGCTCTCTTTCGCAGCAGGTTAATGGATTTGTCAAGATCATCGTCGGATATACTATTATTTAATTCGTAAACGGCTTCCGCGTAATTAAGCAGTACTTCTCCATAACGTATTGCTATGAAATCCAGGAACAGGTTGGGACTGTTTAAAAAGTCCGCCTGCCCGGTCCAATACTTCTGTTGATGATAATAATAAGTGTTGCCGTAAACAGGGCTGGATCCTGAAATAGAAGCATAGGGATCTCCTACTTTAAACAGGGTCTGTACCAGTCTGGGATCCCGGTTCTGGTAATCCGTGAGCAGACCGGTTTCAATTCCATTGGAGTCCAGGGCAGATTTTCCTGCCGGCAGACCGTCTGAATAAAGAGCGGTTAACACAAAAGCGCGGGTTGCGGCATTCCGTCCGTCTGTTAAATAAGGACGCATATAACCGCCATTGTTCGATACAATATTTGTTAAGCTTTGTCCATACAAGCGGGCCAGGATGTTTTCTTTATTATTGGCGTAAGTTTCTCCCGGATACCTGAAAAGATTTTGGAAACTTAATTCACCGCTTGCAGTGTACAGACTGTGTTTACCCTCATTCATTACGGTTAGTGCTGCATCCCTTGCTATGGTAAAATGTTTTGCCGGGTCTTTTTCTCCCTTAAGTTCCGGTTCGCCGTGGAATTTTTGCCAGCTTCCTTCATTCAATGCCACTCTTGATTTCAGCGACAACGCGGCGCTACGGGTTATGCGGCCATATTCCCTGCCTGCAGATCCCGCGGAGGAAGTGCTGCCGGGCAATTCATCGGCCTGAGGGCAATTAGCTGCGGCAAAATCCAGATCGGCGTAGATGGAATCTATCACAGCCCTGCGGTCGGTTCTTGGCGTATAGATGGCTTCGTCGTCACGACCGGTGATGGTTCGCCCGATGTAGGGAACGTCGCCATAAGCCCGTACCAGACGATAATAAGCCAGCGCCCGGAAAAACCTGGCCTGGGCTATGCAATAGGTCTTCATCGGCCCGTCGGCTATGCCTGCGGATTTTTCCATAACGTTATTGGCGGCCCTGATAAAGGCATACGCATTATTCCATTGTGCATCGCTGGAAGGAACAACCCGGGAACCGTCACTAACTGTATTTAAAGAAGCCCCGAAAACGTCCACGGAGAAATCGCTGTTGAGATCTTCCAGGGGCGTATCAAACGCAGGCAAACTGGTATATAAATAATTGGTACCTCCGATCAGATCGCTTTCCGTTTTCCAGAAAACCGGATCTGTGATCACTGTTTTTGTATTCTGCTCCAGTTCTTTAGTACATCCGCCTGATAAGGCAACTGTTCCAAAAAGAGCAGTTATGACGAACAGATTATTTTTATTTATGTGCACTTTCATTTTTCACTGTGTTAATCGTTTTACAAATATTTTTCACGCGAAACTTAAAGATTTATATTCAATCCTAATGCGTAGCTACGCCAGAGCGGATAACCAAAAGTTACCTTGTCGGTGTTTTCAGGGTCGAAATAATTAAACCACATCCCGGTTTTCTCCCAGAGATCCTGTCCGGAAAAATATATACGGATATCGCCTAACGCGTTCACTTTATGGATGTTTTTTGAAAGGGTATATCCGATCTGCAGATTCTTCAGCCGGATATAGCTGGCATCCTGTACCCAATGGGAAGAAACCACATCGTTTACCCGGTCGCTCAAACGAATGGCGGGAAATTTAGCATTGGGATTGTCGGGGGTCCAGTAATCCTGGTGGATAGCCCAGGGCAATCTCCATCCGTCATAAAAAGCAATGGTGGCATAAGGTTCCAGCAAGAGGCTTCTTTTTCCAACGCCATTGAACAGGAAGGAGATATCGAAGCCCTTCCAGTTTGCCCCGGCATTAAACCCGAATACATAGCGTGAATTGGTGTTGCCCAGGTAAACCAGGTCGCCATGATCGCCTGCCGTATTAATGCCCTGGTTAATGGATCCATCCTTATTAATGTCCACTAATTTAATATCGCCCACTCCCGTGGCCGGCGTTCTTACGGGCACTCCCTGGAGTTCTTCCGGCGTATCAAAATATCCATCTGCCTGGTAGCCGAAAATAGAATTGGTGGACAGCCCCGGAATTGAGGCATTGATGCCGATATTATAAGAAACCGAACCATCGTATTTCACCACTTTGTTTTTATCGTCGCTGAGGTTGGCGGATACGAAATAGCCACCGTTTTTGAAACGGTCGTTCCAGTTAACCGCAACACCCCAACCTTTTACCTCAACGGCAGCCAGATTAGCCTGATTGGGCGTTACACCCAAAAGCGCCGGAAGTTGTTGCCCCACAAACACATTGTTGTTCTTTTTGATGAAATAATCATAGTGCATGCGCAATCTTCTGTCGAGCAGCTCTAAATCAAATCCGAGATTGGCGGTTGAAATAATTTCCCAGGCTTTGCTGTCTGCGGGAAGGCTGTTCTGATAAAAATATGCGGTTCGCGCATCGTTGAAAGGATAATATCCTCTTGCCAGCGGACTTTGGAAATCATAGTTGTTCAGATTTGGATCCTGGGTTTGCGCTCCGCCGGCTGTACCGTACGATAGCGACACTTTAAACTCATTAACCCAGGGTAAGGCATTCTGAAACCAGTTTTCCTGCGACAAGCGCCAGAATACACTACCCGCATAAAACGTCTGAAATTTGTGTCCCGGCGCCAAACGGGAACTACCATCCTGGCGAAGCGTACCCTCAAAATAATACCTGCTGGCGTAGTTATAGGATAGTCTTCCGAAATAGGAAACCCAGGTATTCACCTGAATATTATCCCCCACATTGGTAACATCTGCATTGGGTAAAGTGGTATAATTTAAAGTGGCAAAATCATTTAAAAGTAATGCCCGCTGAATGGATTGCACCCAATCATATTTATAGGATTTGAACTCATACCCGCCCAATAGATGAAAACTGTGTTCTCCTGTTTTATAGTCGTAGTCTGCGGTAGCGAAGAAGTTCTGGTTGATGGTAAAGGGTCTTGTTTTGTTCAGAGAATTGGTCTGATTAAGCGGCGTACCGGGAACAGGATTCATGTTTTGGTCTATGGTAAAACGAGGTACGGTTCTGTTGAAAATAGTACGCTCGGATAAAACCATTCCCGGACTATAAACGGCTTTCAGGTCCAGCCCCTTTGCAATCTGTTTTGCCGACAGGCTGAATACTCCGTTCATGTTGTACTTGTTTTCCTTATCGTAGCCGCCGTCTTTCAGAATGGGGTAAGCATTCGAGAGCGTGCCTATAAAGGCATACATGGTTTCATTGGTGCCGGGTGTGAAAATAGGATTACGCGCTGCACGGATGGAATATACATTATACATCAAGCCTTGCCCGGTTACTCCTACCGGCGGGGCGTCAATCACTTCCTTTGCAAAGGACAGCCGGCTGTCGAAACTGAAAATCTTAGACAGCTTTGTATTGTAGTTCACGCGGGCATTAAACCTGCTGTAGTCGTCTGGTCCGAATTTGAATACTCCTCCCTGATCCATATACCCCATAGAAAACAAGAAGGCCGACTTATCTCCGCCGCCGCTGGCCGAAAGGTTGATATTCCGCTGCGGGCTTTGCTTGCGCATTAAAACATCTTCGAGGTTGTAATTATAATAATAATCCCATGCATTACTATTCGTGTTCCAAACTTCGTTAACATTGGGATCGTCGAGCCATTCCAGTTGTTCCTCGGTAAAGTCTTTATTCTGGTTGGCAAATTCTCTGCCCGCGTTCTGCAGTTCTGCCTGTCGCCTTGAGCTGATCAACTCCGGACGTGCATAGGGCGTGCGCCAGGTGTACATAGAAGTGATATCAAACGAGGTCTTTTGATTGATGCGGCCGCCCTTGGTTGTTACCAGTATTACCCCACCCCCGGCTTTAGCGCCATAGATGGATGCAGATGCCGCGTCTTCCAAAACCGATATGGTTTGAATGTCGTTCGGATTTAAGGAATTGATATCTCCTTCAACGCCGTCTATAATAACGAGGGGCGAGTTGCCGGCTCCCAAAGAAGTGATCCCCCGGATGCGGGCGCTGATGCCTTCACGTCCGGGCTGTCCGTTGGTGCGGGTGATCACCAGCCCGGGTGTGGTGCCCTGGAGGGCAGACAAGGTATTGGTTACCGGACGGTCTTTCAGAAGTTTCTGATCCACGGATAATATCGCTCCGCCGACATCGTGCCGGGTACGGGTTCCGTAACCGACCACTACCACATCTTCAAGTGTGCTGACCGTGGATTTTAGAACTATAGTAAGATTTGTTTCATTACCTACAGTTTGTTCGGCGCTTTCATAACCGATAAAAGAAACCACCAAAACTCCTTTGCTGGTTGCCTGAATGGAAAAGTTTCCTGATTCATCGGTTTTTGTTCCGGTTGAGGCGCCTTTTACCATTACCGAAGCATTGGCTACAGGGCTTCCCTGTTCGTCTATCACCGTACCTGTTATGGTTTTCGTCTGGGCTGAACCTAAAAATGGGGATAAAAATGCAACGATAATCAGCGCCCAATACCTGATTGATCGGATAGCATGTGTTGTTTTTTCAATGAGCATAGTGATGAATTTTTCGATTTATAAACAGTTTTTGTTTTCAGACAAACGATTGATTGATCGGGCAGGATTTGTGAGTCCCCCGTCGTTTTTTAAATGGGAAAGTGTCGGGTCACCAATAAAGATATTTTTAAAAAAAATGGCCGGTATTTCTGCTGTTTAAGAACCATAATTGGTACCGGTTTCATAATCAAACTCAGAAAGTGAAAAATCGCTGTCCGACCTATGGATACCAAAATAATATACCGATCCCTGTGTGGTATTGTGTTTGAGGATAGAAGCATAAGCAATTGTTTCGTGGTTTACAAATAATAAAAATCAAAAATATAGAAATAAAATGAAATCGTTTTCATAATTTGCAAAAAAATTAATTTTTTTTAGCTGCGATATGCCATATATTGATTCACCCTGTTTAATTTTATCGTTGCATGAAATATAAGATCGTCAATTCCCTGGTTCCATCCTTAAGCTGGAATAGGCGCATACTATGGATCGTTTTTCAGATTTTTTGTTTGAATGGGAGCATGACTTTTGCGGAACCTCCGGCAATGAATACCCATCGCGGTTATGAGCGGTCTTTCGCAAATAATAATCCCAAAACTTTCCCCCTCACCGTAACCAATAAGTCTCCGCATGCCCGCTTCGCGCAAACGGTGGAAATAAACTGGACGGCTATTCAAAAAAAACTAAAAAATATAACGCCGGATCAGGTGATCGTCCGCTTGGCGGATACGCAGGCCGAAACTCCCTCTCAGGTGATCTATAACGGAAAAGCAACCCCTCAGTTTTTGATTTTTCAAACCGATATACCGGCAAATGCGAGCCGGCGTTTTTTAATTGAGAAGGGAACTCCGGCTTCCTATACCCCAAGAACTTATGGCCGGCAGGTACCCGAACGGTACGATGATTTTGCCTGGGAAAATGACCGGATTGCTTTCCGGATGTACGGCGCCGCTTTGGACGCCCGCCCGGACAATGCCAAGGGGATAGATCTGTGGCTAAAAAAAACTTCATCCCTGGTCATTAATAAATGGTATAAGACAGATGATTATCATAGGGATCATGGCGAAGGCCTGGATGCTTACAGTGTGGGCTTCACTCTCGGTGCCGGCAATTCGGCGCCGCTAACGGATAAGGGACTGGTATTCTCTGCCAATTATTCGTCGTATAAAATCCTGGATCAGGGGCCGCTGCGTTTTAGCTTTCAATTAATATACCAACCCTGGATGGTGGACGGAAAAATGGTGCAGCAAATGAAAACGATTTCATTAGATGCCGGATCTAATTTGAATAAGATAACCGACGTCTATCAGTTTGAAGGATCCGTACTGACGGTAGCCACCGGCGTTACCAAACATAAGGACGACGGTCACCCGGTTATAGACCGGGAAAACCGGTTGGTAAGCTATTGGGATCAGGCAGACGGGAAAGTGGACAACGGGAAAGTAGGAGTAGGGGTGATCGTTCCCGAACATGAAACCGTATCTTTTGAAAATAAAATGGATCATTTGCTGGCCATAGCCAGGCTAAAATCAGGCGAGCCCTTTGTTTATTACCAGGGCGGCGCCTGGAACCGGAGTGGTTATTTCCCGGACGAAAAAGCCTGGGTTGATTATTTGAAAGTGTTCAGTGAGAACCTGAAAACGCCGCTGAATATCCATTAAATTCGCGACAAATGCACGAATGACCGGAAACATTCGGCACCGGCGGTTATATAACACAACATTCATTTATTATGACAATCAATAAACGCTTCGATCTTTCAGGAAAGACAGCTTTGGTTACCGGGTGTTCCCGGGGTATAGGAGAAGCCATGGCTATTGCGCTTGCGGAAGCAGGTGCAGACATCATTGGCGCCTCCGGCACGCTTGAGCCGGGAAGCGCAGCCGAAGCAGCGGTGAAAAATGTGGGCAAACGGTTTGCTTCTTATTCGGTTGACCTGGGCAACAGGGAATCTCTATACCGGTTTATTGAAGAGGTAAATGAAGTCCATCCGCAGATAGACATTTTGATCAACAATGCGGGTATTATCCTGCGTACACCCGCGGCGGAGCATCCGGATGGCGCATGGGACAAAGTACTGGCCATTAATCTCGATTCATCGTTTATTCTTGCCCGTGAGTTTGGAAAAAAAATGCTGGAACGCCGGTACGGGAAGATCATTTTCACCTGCTCCCTGCTTTCTTTCCAGGGAGGTATCAATGTGCCGGGTTATACGGCCAGCAAAAGCGCCGTGGCCGGACTGGTTAAGGCGTTGGCCAATGAGTGGGCTTCAAAAGGCGTGAATGTAAACGGCATCGCCCCGGGATATATCGCCACCCAAAATACCGAAGCGTTGCGAGACGATGAGCAAAGAAATAAAGCTATTCTCGACCGCATCCCCGCCGGACGATGGGGCGAACCGGATGATTTTTGCGGCCCGGTGGTTTTTCTCAGCGCTCCCGCATCGGATTATGTGCATGGCGAAATATTAACCGTGGATGGCGGCTGGATGGGGAGGTAACCCGGTATTCATCTGATTTGGAACCCTGTTAAATAATTATTATGAGATCAATAACAAAGGCGTTGACAATGGGTTTATGGGTATTAGCGGGGATGATATTTGCTCAAAGAGCAGAGGCTCAGATAACGCATCGCGATCTTTTGCAAAAAGCTGTTCGGCAAACCGGGGGAATGAACTTTTTATCAACAGATCCATTCAAACCGTTTCCTCAAACTCAGGAGGCATGGAGACAATATTTGCCCGACTCAGTAATCGCCCGGTTGATCAGAGAAGGAGAAGCCAATATGAAAATGCCGTTTAGGAATATTCCTGCAACCGTGATGCTGGAGTTTCAACGAAATGGCAACCGGAGTGATTATGAGAAGATGTCTTTTGGTAACCGCAATCAATTGTGGAGCCTCGTCTTGGCCGAGTCTGTTGAAGGGAAAGGACGCTTTATGGATCAGATCATAGATGGGATATGGGCAATTTGTGAAGAGAGTTTCTGGGGTGTCAGCGCTCATGTAAGTATCCAAAAAGCAGGGGTGGGCCTGCCCGATGTGGAAGATCCGGTGGTGGACCTGTTTGCTGCCGAAACGGGCGCTTTACTGGCCTGGACCGATTATTTTACCGGAAATAAGTTGGATGCCGTATCTAAGTTGGTCCGGCCGCGCATCCGGTATGAAATTACCAGGCGGATACTAACGCCTATGGTTACCGCAAAATATGGCTGGATGGGTGGCGGTAATCCCAATTCTGTCGTGAACAACTGGGCGCCCTGGATCGCATCTAATTATATAGCCGCTCTTTTATTGATCGAAAAAGATGAAGCGAGGCGGGTTCAGGGACTCAATATTGCCGTTAAAATAATAGATCAGTACCTGAACGGATTAGGAGAGGACGCCGGTTGCGATGAAGGTCCTTCTTATTGGACTGCCGCCGGAGCCTGTGTGTTTGATGCGTTGAATCTCCTGTATGATGCTTCCGGTGGAAAAGTAAATATTTATAAAGATCCTTTTATTCAAAAGATGGGCGCTTATATTTATAAGACCCATATTGCGGACAGCTATTATATTAATGTGGCCGACGCACATCCTATGCTGTATCCCGGGGGATTGATGATCTACAGGTTTGGCCGGGATTCCGGCGACCCGTTGATGATAAATTTCGGAAGCCGGATTTTCCATTCATTTAAAGAAAAAGTAGCATCGGGCAGGTTTCACCGTTCGAGAGGGTTGTACGATATGCTGGCTTTAAAAGACTGCGCTGCGGCTGCTTACGATCAGGAGGATATAGGGGATGTGTGGTTCAATGATGTGCGGCTGATGGCTTCGCGCTCCGGCAAAGGTTTGTTTGTTGCTACCCATGCGGGGCACAACGGTGAAAGTCATAATCACAACGATGTGGGCGACTTCATGGTGTATGCCAACGGGCAGCCGGTGATCATTGACGTAGGCTCGGGAACCTATACCGCCAGAACTTTCTCAAAAGACCGGTATAAACTCTGGTTCAACACGTCAGCTTATCACAACCTGCCGGTGGTTAACGGGTACGAACAATCGCCGGGGAAAAAATTTGCTGCGAGAGATATAACGTACCGGCAGGGAAAAGGATACACGCTGTTCAGCGCGGATATCGCGGGCGCATATCCGGAGTCTGCAGGTTTAAAAACCTGGATCCGAACCGTGAAAATGGACAAATCCAAAAACCAGATTATCATTAGCGACCGGTATGTGATGAATGCAAAGCCGGCGGGTTTGACCCAAACTTTCATGACGGTTTGTGCAACGGATCTGTCCACCCCGGGAAAGATACTCTTTTCTCTTCCCGATCAAAGTAAAATGATTCTTGATTACGATGCTAAGCTATGGACGGCATCGGTTGAAACGATGGCGCTAAAAACGCCCGAAGAGGAGGGCTTGAAACATTCCTGGGGAGGAAAGGAAATAAGCCGCATCCTACTCACCGCGAAAAAACCAGCGACTCAAAAATCCATTACTTATAAGATCCATAAATAATACCTTCATGGAGGTTGCAGTTGAATTGAATAACAAATTTTAATTTATTGATTATCATGAAAAAAACAACACTTGCCATTGCTTTGATTTTTGCGGTCTTGTTTTCCCAGGCGCAAAATGCCGCCGGTAAGGAAAAAATGCGCCGGCTGGTGAAGGATAATTACGAATTTGCGCGTAACCAGTACCGTTATATGATGACATTAGTGCCGGACAATCAATTGCCGCAATCGTATGATGAAAAGAATAATACCCTTATATCGCGTAATATTCAGTGGTGGTGTTCGGGATTTTATCCCGGGTCGCTGTGGTATATTTTTGAAGAAACCGGAGATGAAGTGATAAAAAAAGAAGCGGAGAGGGCGCTGGAAGTGATCCGCCCCAATCAAACTTATACCGGCAACCATGACCTGGGATTCATGATGTATTGCAGTTTTGGAAACGCTTACCGGCTGACAAAGAAGGAAGATTATAAAAAGGTTATTTTTCAATCCGCCCAATCGCTGTCCACCCGGTTCCGGCCCGCCGTTAATTCCATTCAAAGCTGGAATGGTAATAAATACTTTAAATGCCCGGTGATTATAGATAACATGATGAACCTGGAGATGTTGAACTGGGTAACGGAGCAGGGAGGAGATAAAAAATTCAAACAAATTGCCGTTGTTCATTCCAATACTACCCTGCTCAATCATTACCGGCCCGACTATAGTTGCTGGCATGTAGTGGATTATGATCTGGTGTCCGGCGGCGTTCTCCGCAAAGCCACCTGGCAGGGCGCAGCCGATTGCTCATCCTGGTCGAGAGGACAATCCTGGGGCTTGTATGGATTCACCATGATGTACCGCTTTACCCGGGATATTCGCTATCTTGAGCAGGCCCGCAACATTGCCAAATTTTTATTGCATCACCCCAATTTACCGGAGGACAAAATTCCCTATTGGGACTATGATGCGCCTAAAATCCCTTTTGCCGATCGGGACGCTTCAGCCGGGGCTATTATGGCTTCCGCGCTGCTCGAACTCGGAAGATATACCAGTGGCAATGAGAAAGAGGAATATATTGCAGCGGCGGAGAAAATGCTGGTGTCGCTTTCAGGCGACGGCTACAGAGCAAAAGCGGGAGAAAATGGCGGCTTTTTGTTGAAGCATAGTACGGGCGCTTTGGTGCTGGGTTCCGAGATAGATGTGCCGTTGATCTATGCGGATTATTATTTTCTGGAAGCGCTGAAGCGATACAAAGACTGGTATCTCAATGAATAGCAGGGTAATGATTTTAATACGTATAAATTGAAAAAGTAAAAAATATAATGATGAACAATCAGTGGGAAAACAGGTATGCATCGGGTCCTCAGGAAGTAAAACAAATGGATACGGAACAATTGAGGAAACATTTTTTAATAGAAAAGATCTTTGAAGCGGATCAGATCCATTTGACGCTGAGTCATTACGACCGTTTTATTACCGGTGGCGCCATGCCTGTTTCATCGGCGCTGGCATTACCCAACCCGGATAATCTGAAAGCGAACTATTTTTTGGAAAGGAGAGAACTGGGCATTATCAATGTGGGAGGAAAAGGGAAAATTCAGGCCGATGGGGACACCTATGATCTTGATTTCAAAGAGGCGCTTTATATCGGTAAAGGCACAGAAAAAATAAATTTCAGTTCAGCGGATCCTTCTGATCCGGCGAAGTTTTATTTTAACTCAGCGCCGGCACATCATCGCTATCCTACAAAAAAGGTAACCCGGGCGGAGGCGGAAATAGTAACCACCGGTTCGCTGGAAAACTCCAATCATCGCACTATTAATAAACTTTTGGTGGCGTCTGTTGTAGAAACCTGCCAGTTGCAGATGGGGATGACGGAATTGAAACCGGGCAGTGTATGGAATACCATGCCAGCGCATACCCATGACCGGAGGATGGAAGTGTATTTTTATTTTGAAGTTCCGGAAGGACAATCGGTTTGCCACTTTATGGGGCAGCCCACGGAATCCCGGCATATCTGGATGCAGAATGAGCAGGCTGTGATCTCTCCGCCCTGGTCTGTTCATGCAGGCGCAGGCACTTCCAATTATACCTTTATCTGGGGCATGGCGGGCGAAAACCTGGATTATGGCGATATGGATGTCTGTGCTATTAATGAATTGAAATAGCGTCGAATTGAAAAAACTTTAATGCATTTTTTGGATTTAAGGTAATTAATAAATACTTTGGTGATCGAACGGTGAGCCGGGTTGGAATAGCCCGGTTTAACCGGTCTTTATTTGAAAATGAGCCCCGGCTCCATGGCTATAATTTTTTATTCTATTAAACAACGTAATGCATGTCGGAATCAAAACAAACTAACACTGTAATGGGAACCGCTGCCGGGCTGAATGAGAAGATCGGGAAATATCGCTGGACAATCTGCGCGCTGATATTTTTTGCGACGACGATTAATTATCTCGACCGGGCGGTGATCAGTCTTTTGAAGCCCGACCTGGAAATTACCTTTAACTGGACAGAGTCGGATTATGCCGATATTGTTATTGCTTTTCAGTTGTCTTACGCTGTGGGCATGTTGCTGGCAGGACGACTGGTTGACAAGTTAGGAACAAAAATCGGTTATGCGTTGTCGTTGATCCTCTGGAGTATCGCTTCCATTGGGCATGCCATCGTCCGGTCCACTTTCGGGTTTGTAGTGGCCCGTTCCTTTTTGGGATTGAGTGAAGCAGGGAACTTCCCGGCTGCCATTAAAGCCACGGCGGAATGGTTTCCCAAAAAAGAACGTGCCTTTGCTACGGGCATTTTTAATTCGGGTACTAATATTGGCGCCATCCTGGCGCCGCTTACGGTACCTTTTATTGCTGCAAAATGGGGCTGGCAGGAAGCCTTTATCATTACCGGGGCGATTGGTTTTATCTGGCTGATCTTCTGGTTTATATATTATGAAGTTCCTGCAAAACAAAAGCGACTTTCAAAAGCCGAGTATGATTATATCCACAGTGATCTTGACGAGAAAGAACCGGATGCAGGCACCCCTGCCGGTAAGGCAGAACGTGTACCCTGGCTCAAACTTTTGCAGTACAGGCAGGCCTGGGCCTTTGTTTTGGGGAAATTTATGACCGACCCCATCTGGTGGTTTTATCTTTTCTGGTTGCCCGCATTTTTGCAGGCGGAATATGGTCTTACCGGCACCCAGATTGCCTTCCCGGTAGCGTTGGTTTATACGATGTCCAGTGTGGGCAGCATCTTTGGTGGCTGGCTCCCGCTTTATTTGATTAAAAAAAATATGCCGGTATTCAAAGCCAGGAAACTGTCTATGTTCCTTTATGCGCTTTTTGTATTGCCTGTATTCTTTGCCCAACTGTTGGGCCGGACAGACATGTATTTAGCGGTCATTATCATAGGAATTGCGGCCTCTGCTCACCAGGCCTGGTCGGCCAATATTTTTACTACTGTTTCCGACATGTTTCCGAAAAAAGCAGTGGCTTCCGTAACAGGTATGGGCGGCATGGCGGGGGCACTGGGCGGTATGCTCATCGCCTTTCTGGCCGGGAAGCTGTTTGACCATTATAAGGCGTTGAACCATCTTGAAACGGGCTATTATATCATGTTTACCATTTGCGCGCTGGCTTATCTTGTAGCATGGCTGATCATGCATGTTTTAGCGCCTAAGATGAAGAGGATCAACCTGGATTGAGTCCGGATTTGAGATTGGCTGGAACTTGCATTCAGCTGTCAGCCATCAGCGTTCCTGTTTTCAGTTTGAAGTTTGAAGTTTTTAGTTTTGGGTTTTTTCCTATAACCTGATACCTGCACCCTGATACCTGTACCCTGCGACCGGCACCCTGTATCCCGCTTCCAAACTAAAAACCCTACACTCAAAACTTCAGTTGATACCTGCACCCTCCGCCCCTACGACCTGAGACCTGAGACCTGAGACCTGCAACCTATAACTACCTGTTCCCTATATATTGCAAAGTTACCGGGCCTAACAAACCGGAAGCTTGCAGCGGACTGTCCGCTTTATATGGATTAATGATCGTCCAGGTTTTTCGCTCGTCTTCCCGAAGCTGCTGGTCGCCGATCAGCCGGTTAACCCAGGTATTCACCACTTTAATTTCCAGGGAGTTTCTGCCCTTATGTACTACATCGGTGATGTCCACCGAATAGGGTGCCGTCCACACTCCCCCTGCTTCCCGCCCGTTTACTTTCACTTTCGCCATTGCCGTTATTTTCCCAAGATCCAGTACCACCCGTTCCCCGGCTTTGCTTTTTTTGATTTTAAAGGTATTGGTATAATATGCCGTGCCGGAATAGTATTGAATACTGTCGTTAATATGGGTGGACCAATCCGACAATTGGTTGAACACCACCGGGTTGACAGGTCCGCGGGCAGCCGGGTCAAATTGCACTTTCCACGGACCGGTTACGGTAACTGACTTTTGCGGAGAGGGAAAGTTTTCAAACGTGTTGTTTTGTTGTGATCCATCCATGTCTTTTCTGAACAGAATAAACATACTTTCATATCCTTCAAGGGCTAAGGGGATGACGGTTGCCTGTTCATATACAGTATAGGACGGAAGATCACGGATGGCGCCATTCATTGCATTCCACTGTTCCGGTTGCTTTCCGGTGATCCGGAACGCGGGGCTAAGCTCCACTCTTTTATCGCTTTGGTTGGAGATGAAATACAGGTCGCCTTCGTCTAAAGCACGATGTATAAACAATACCGGGTCATCCTCTGCGGTTTTAAAATCGGGAATAACATGTAAAAAATCAAGCGCCTCCTGCATATCCATGCCGTTCATCACCATCCCTTTACCCACCGGGTTCATCTTATTGGTAACGCCGTCAATATTTCCCCAAAGCAAGGCCGTCATTTCCTGTACTTCCTGATCCGCTGCTCCATACCGTTGCAAACTGGGAGAACGCTCGGGCCCGGGACCCAGGACAACGCCTCCCTGTTTTACCAGTTCCGTGATCTTTTTGAGCAGCTCAGGACGCATCGTTTCCAATTTCGGTAAAACCAATATTTTATACGACAACCCATCGGGTAATACAAATCTGCCATCCTTAACCGACAATCTTGTTTCAATTACTTCGGCATTGATATAATCAAATGAATAGCCTTTAGGCAGAGGAGGATCGGTAATACCCGTCATCTTGGGGGCGTCTTCCCCGATAAAATAAGCGACATCGGCTACATAGGTACCCTGTTGCAGCATAAAATTACAGCGCTTCAGATAAGCGATAAACATATCCATATCATCATACCAGGTATTAAAGCGATTGAATTCATTGCCAAACCAGGCGTTTACTCCCGGTCTCTTATCTTCATAAGGCTGGTGTATATATACGTGCAGCAAGGTATTGTTGATCCCTTCTGTAAAAAACCGGTCACCCCGTTGCTTCATCAGGGCAGGGTAACGTGCGAAGGTTTTCCCGGCAGCCGTAAAAGATTCCGCAGACACTTTTCTTTTTCCGTAAATATGGGCTGAAGAAGAAGCTGCCCGGTTCTCGATATTTCCCAAATCGCCTTCACTCCAAAACTCTCCGCCAATCTCATCCGATTGCCCCCCATATTGTAAAAACTCGCCCGGAAAGCCCCAATGTCCGTAGTTTTCCAACCAGGTTTTCAACCCGTGCTGATGGCTTACTTTTCGCAAACCACCCACGTATTCATAGGCTACATTGTCGGCAACAAAGCGCCGCAGATCCCAAAGAAAACGGTCGCTCTGATCCTGACTTCCTACCACATTGCCGTACATAGCAGGAATATAAGGGACGGGATCATACCCGTATTGGCTTTTAAATCGCCATACAAAATCATCCGTCCAGTTCTGTCCGCCGGTTTCATAACTGTCTTCCACAATCAGCTTCCAGGTTCTCCTGTCTTCCTCAGGGATGCGCCTGAGAATCTCGCCCATATAAGCGTCAAAATGCGCGGCTGCATGCCTGCTGCTCATCTTGTCAATTTCCAGGCCGGTTCCTTCTTTGGAAGCCGGGCTGTTGGTAACTCCCGTGGGGAGCATCCCTGTTCTCAACACAATCCATTGCCCTTTCGGCGCTGCCCAGTTGAGTTGCCCTTCCTTGTTCATACAGGCCGTTAGATCAATGACGTTGGCAGGATTAATGAGCAATTCCTTTTCGGTTACCCGTGCCTGTTGTGGCCACTGATATTCCTTCCAGTAGGGCAGGGGTGTGGGAAACATTTTTGCCAGGGTTTTTTCCACGTAACGTTCCACCCGGGGAACAGAAGATAATTCTATTTCGGCAATACCGGCATCGCCCGATTGATGGGTGATTATAATCCGGAATGCATCGGAGCTCACCGCTGCAAAGGATTCACTTACCGGGGCATATTTTTCCCATCCCACATGCAGTTCATTGTTGCTTCGGTCTACCGTAAACTTTTTTATGGTTTGATAAGCATCTCCCTGCCCGGCCTGCAATTCCACTTCTACCTTCATATTCCGGTGGGCGGGATAGATAACAATGTTTCTGGCAGTGTAGGGATCGGTGCATTTTAGATCAATACTAAGTTTCGCTCCCCGGGCGACGGGGATATCGTTTTCGGTATTTTTGTCAAACAGGATAGCGCTGTTTGGAATCTGTGGCATGGTTGTGATTACAGGCTCCAGATCATTGATCGTGTTTCCATACCCCGCAGGCGCGGGAAAAGCGATCACTTTTACATCCTGGAAACCTTCGGGCGCGGGGAGCTGCCGCTGTATTGTATTGCCGCCCTGTATAATGGTTTTGGTAGAAGATAAATAGCGCATTGCCTGCTCTGGCTTTACCCAGGGGCCGCCAGACTGACTCCAGCCGGGGCTGTTGAAAATGCCGATTTCAATATTAAGTTCTGTAGCTTTTTTAAGAGCGGCATGTAAAATCTCCCACCATTCGTTGGTAAATATCTTAACCTTCCCGTAGCGCGATTCATTCTCGCTCAAACCGATATTGCCAATGAAAGCGCGGTTGATCCCTATCCGTTTCATGGCTTCAAGGTCTTTTTCCACACCCTCTTTCGAAATGTTATCGGATATCCAGTACCAGTAGATGCTGGTTTGAATGGAATCTGGCGGGGATGCAAAGCCTTTCTCCAATGGAAACGGACTGCTGTTTGTTGCTGACTGTCCGCTGACATTTAGATGGATGGCATACAATAATAAAGTGAGGATGGCGCCTGCCCGGTGGCAAAAAGCAATAGTTTTACGCATGGCTTTCCGGTTTCTTTCAGGTGGGAAAATACGTCAAATTTGTGACACCACGGTACCCCGGCGTGGTTAGACGTCTCTTGAATTCGGCGTGTCTGGCGGGATGATGCTGGGACTATTGCACTCAAGCCTAATCAATGCACCCCTGCCGGTCATACCGAAGATTCAAGGCATCTGTTTCCACTATGGTGTTAGCCAGACTCCTCGTATCTCGGAGTGACAAGCAGAGGAATGACGATGAGACTATTGCACTCAAGCCTGACCAATGCACCCCTGCCGGTCATGCCGGAGTATTGAGGCATCTGTTTCCCACTATGGTGTTAGCCAGACTCCTCGTATCTCGGAGTGACAAGCGGAGGAATGACGCTGGGACTATTGCACTCAAGCCTAACCAATGCACCCCTGCCGGTCATGCCGAGAAACCGAGGCGTCTGCTTCCACTCATTTACTATTCCCTATCTTAAGTCTTTTCTATGAAACATGTCTTTTGGTGGCCATTCGTCAAACAGTTCCGTGTTGAGGAACTTCATATCAGGATTGAACGGTAAGACCAATGCCAACTTCTTTTTTCTGCTCCATCCCTTTATTTCCTTTTCTCTTGCGATTGCATCCAATATATACCTGAATTCTTCAAAGTACAAAAGATAAAAAACATTATACCTACCGGTGAATGTTTTAGGGTCACCGCGTGAGAGATAATGCTCAACAATTCTTTGCGGCAGATCGTTGGTTACTCCGGTATAAAGTACAGTTCTGTTGTAGTTGGTTAGAATGTAGATGTAATAACAGCGATGATAATTCATAATAGTCGGTTAGCCTTATGAAGATAACCAGTTTTCATGAAAGACCAATACTCACGATGTTAGCCGGTCATACCGAAGATTCAAGGCATCTGTTTCCACTAAGGCGTTTGTCAGACTCCTCGTAGCTCGGAGTGACAAACCGAGGAATGACGATGGGACTATTGCACTCAAGTCTAACCAATGCACCCCTGCCGGTCATGCCGGAGTATTGAGGCATCTGTTTCCACTATGGCGTTAGCCAGACTCCTCGTAGCTCGGAGTGACAAGCGGAGGCGTGGCGAACAGAACAGACTCCTCAAAGCCGGGAAGACGAAGAAAACTCCTGCCATGTGGCAAAATTAATATTGAGCGCCGCGGCAATCTTCCTGACTGCCGTTGCAATATGATGCTCCACTGTCTTAGGGGAAATATCCAACACTTCAGCCGCTTCTTTATAACTAAGACCGTCTTCTTTAACAAGCTTATATACCATCCGGCATTTCGGTGGAAGCGCCTGAACCGCTTTATTGACCCTGCGGAGCAAATCCGAAGCAATCAATATATCTTCCGGATTGGGAACGGATACGTTACACTTTATATCGGCCTGTTCCAGACCAACAACCCGTGTATTCATCTTCCGATTAACAACATTGAGGCAGCGATTTCGTATGGCAACATAGAGATAGACCTTAAAATTGGTGATCTGAGTAATGGTAGAACGCTTATTCCAGATAACCACAAACAAATCTTCTACCAATTCCTCAGCTACTTCCTTCTCTTTAACAATAGACATGGCAAACTGGAAAAGTCCGGTATAGAAATGCCCGAACAATTGTTTGAAGGCAGACTGATCACCAAACAAAGCGACCTGTTCCTGAAGGGCAAATATCTCTTTTCCGGTCATTACAGATAGTTTAGGCCTGTTCCTGTAATGAAGTTACGGTTAATTTTTTAATTAAATTATACCGGCTGAGAAGGAGAGTCTCCCGCAGATCTCGCTGATTTCCGCTGAGGGATGGTATATTGCGCTACGGGCGGGTGTCTTCCAATTTGAGGCTATCCAAAAGTCTCCCGCAGATCTCGCTGATTTCCGCTGAGGGATGGTATATTGCCCTGCGGGCAGGTGTCTTCCAATTTGAGGCTATCCAAAAGTCTCCCGCGGATCGCGCTGATTTCCGCTGAGGAGGAGGCTAAGCAAGACCTTAAAGAGAGGCGTAGCCTCGAAAAATATTGTAAGAACGGGTTTCGACCCGTTTGAAAACAGGAAAGACTTCGTGAGAGCCGTAGGCTCGGTTCATTATGTTACTGTTGCCAACTGCCCCACCCATTTGAAATGCGCCCCGCGGAATTACGGAAGCGGCTTCACCATAATATCTTTATAAAAGATAACGCTTTTGGGGTCGTGCGCCTGAAGGGCAAAAGTACCATCGGAAATTACCCGGCCGGGATGTCCTTTGGGAGCTGCCGCCCCCTCAGGCTCTGTCCAGTCAATAATGGTTTGCCCATTGATTTTGGTGATAACATGTTTTCCCACCACTTTAATGTATAGTTCAAACCATTCGTTGTCTTTAACAAAAGTAGCTGAAGTGTCTTTGATATCGTAAAGACCGGCAGTTCTTTTCCAGTCGGTATGCGAATTATTTACCTGCACTTCAAAACCATCGTCGGGGAAACCTCTTTGCTGAAATTTCGTATGAAAATATACGCCGGAATTGGCGCCCGGACGGGTCATCACCTGCAACTTCAGTTCAAAATTTTTGAAATCATGGTTGTTTACCGGTCCGTCATAATAAAGATGAGATCGTTTACCAGCCACTTTAATCGCTCCATCTTCAATACTGAAAGAAGGTCCTTCGCTCTCTTTCCATCCATTCAATGTTTTCCCATCAAAGAGGCTGATCCATTTTCCGCTGCTTTTACTGCTGCTTTTAATTTTGGACTGGCTGCTGCAGGCAACAATCATTAATGTTGCTGCGAGAAAGAAGATTGCTTTTTTCACTTTTAAAAATTTGTTTGAAAGGTAAGAAAACGGCCGCAAAAAAATCCGCGGCCGTCAAAAAATTAATAATCAATTGTCCAGCCTTTCCGGTATTCCCGTTTCACAAAACGGTTCACTTCCTCTAAATTAGTAACCCGCATGTTTTTATAATCCCACAACAACTTCATATTTGCGCCCGGGTAATCGTTTCCTCTTCCGTTGGCTCTGGGCTTGGGTGTATCCGCCGCTTTTATCGCCAGATTGGCCATTAATATAGCTTCGGTAAGCGGACCGGCCTTTTTAAACGGAGAACTCAGTTCCATATTACCGTATCCGGCAATACAACCTTCCACCCACTGTGCATAATGCCCTTCTGCGCCTCCCTTAACCCGGGGTTGGGTTTGGGGCACTTTCACTTCGCTGTTCCTGGAAAGCGGTAGCAGCCGTGGATTAGCCGCGTATTCGCTGGCCATCATTTTGCCTTTAGTGCCTACAAATAAAATGCCGCTGTTTCCGTCACCAAATACTTCATCAGCGCCTAATTCTTCCGGACGTTCGGGTTTTATACCGCCGTCCATCCAGTGCATGATCACCTGCCCCTTCGTCTTCGGGGTTTTAGGGAAAGTAAGGGTAGCATGGCTGGATGGTGGAAAGCTTTCGGGGAAATACCCACGTCGCCCAAAAGCGGTAAAAACACTGGTTACCGAAGCCTGTACATCCAAAGCATATTCCAGCCCCAGAATCCGGAACGGCGCTTCCATGAGATGGCATCCCAGGTCGCCTAAAGCGCCGGTGCCATAATCCCACCAGCCTCTCCAGCTTCCGGGAATCAAATTATTCACATAATCCTTATAGGGGGCGGTACCCAGCCACAGATCCCAATTCAATTCCCCGGGAACCGGCGGCTTTTCCGAAGGCCAGGGAATACCCTGCGGCCAGATGGGTCGGTTGGTGAAGATAAATACGGAATGAACATCGCCTATTATCCCGGCATCAAACCATTCCTGCATCTGGCGGACGCCATCGCCCGAAGCCCCCTGATTGCCCATCTGGGTAACTACCTTAAATTTATCTGCAGCTTCCGTAAGCATGCGCGCTTCCCAGATATCATGTGTCAATGGTTTTTGCACATACACGTGTTTTTTTCGACGCATGGCTGCCATTGCCACCACCGCATGGGTATGGTCCGGGGTGGATACGGAAACTGCGTCAAAGGATTTGGCTTCCTTATCGAACAATTCTCTCCAGTCTTTATAATATTTGGCCTTGGGATATCTCTTTCTCGAATCTTCCGACATGCGGTCATCTACATCACATAAAAAAGCGATCTCTGCTTTTCCGCTTTCATGAAAATGAGAGAGGTCTGAGCGTCCTTTTCCACCCACGCCCACACCGGCGATGATCAATTTATCACTCGGGGCAATGAAGCCTTTCCCCAAAACATTTCGTGGCACGATCATGAAACCTGCCGCACCCAGAGCGGTATTCTTAATAAAACTTCTCCGGGTTTTACTACCTTTTTTTTGCATGAGATTAATAATTTATATAGCAAGATATATCAAAAAACTTATAAACGCAGCGGAGGTGTTTGAGTGATGTCTCCTTAATTATTCAACCGAACGGGAATCTAAAGAGTACGTTTTTATCAAGTGCCATGTCAACAGTCTCAAAGTAAATTACGGGGTCTATAAAAAGTAGTTGTCCTTCCAACAAAAACACATTCTCGTCATGTAAGTCCTCAAGGATGATACCTAACTTAGGGTTGTAGTAATCATCATTCTTTGTCCTGCTAAAGCCATGTTGATTGAGATACGGCTCAACTGTTGAACGTGTCGCACCTTCCGTAAGTAAAGCAAATTGCTGCTGAATAATTATTGTAAAAGTTTCCTCAATAGTTGTAAATCCAACGGTCGTATATTTTGTCGCTGGAAAAAGTATAGCATGACAAAGCAATCGGTTGAAGAACTCTAACCAGTTACCATGATAAGTACCTGTGTTGGCTTTTATTACCTCACGACCATTTGGATGCAAATAAACTTGTTGTTCTGCCCCTGCACCGATCTTTCGTGAAAAATATTGTTGTTTGAAATCTTGCTCACGAATCCACAAACCGTTGGTTTGCGACCAGGTTGTCAAGGCACTTTCTTCAAGAGGTCTTACGGCAGCGTTGAATTGTGTCCTTTCTTTACGATTGAGAGGCTCTGTTGTTTTAGCCGCTGCACTTGCCGCCTGGCTTGCTCCACAGATATTGGCAGCTTGTTCTGTTGGTGTGTCAATATTTTCATTACTTGAACCTCGTTGCTCACCCAACCATTGCCGAATAATCTCTGGGAAGAATTCATCCATTTTGTTGTAATCGGTTTCATTGTTAAAATATTGAGTAAAGATAACGATTAACTAGACTTAAAGGCTGTTTCGGCAGGGTGACGCACAACGTGCTGATTTCCGCTGAGGGATGGTATTGTACCTGCCGGCGGGTGTCCACCAGCCGGCAGAAGGTAAAGAGAGGCATGGCCTCGAAAAATATTGTAAAAACGGGTTTCTTACCTGTTGTAGTTGTGGGATGCCGTAATGTTGAAGATCAGTTTCTTTTCCGTGCCGGAGAAAAAACATCTTTCGAAACAGCCTTCCTATATCCTTTGATGACTGTCCTGCCACCTTGTTCTATTTCCACAATAGCATAGCTGTTGTTTGCTGCGCCATCGCCCTCAATTACTGCCTTTAAAGTATAATAGGGAATACCGTTGATGGTATTGAAACTGCCTTCGTGATAATGACCCTGGAAGACCACTAATACGGTACCCGCTTCTTCCAATATGGTTCTGATTTCGTCTGCATTATCAGGACAGTAAATGTGATGTGCCGCATCAAAAGCCGAACTGTCTAATTGCTGATGGACAAACACTACGGTAGGCCGCTTATGTTTTTTAAGATCATCTCTCAGCCAGTTCAATTGCTCATCCGGAATATGACTGTCTTTCCAGTCATAGTTACCTTTGCTATAGCTTTTGCCCTCACGGGTGTAATTGGCATCCAGTATAATAAAATGGAGAGGTCCTTTATTAAAAGAGTAATAGCTTTTTGCTTCTTCAAAGCCGGTGTTCGTTATCTTGCTCAGAAACTGCTCTTTGGAAATGGAATCCATGTCGTGGTTGCCCAACACATGATACCGGGGACCTTTGAATTTCCCAAATTCGGATTCTATGGTTTCAAGATAATGCAGGGTTTCTTTTTCATCCGGTTGTGTGTTCTGATCTTTAAAATCCCCTAATTCAACCAGGAAATCCACTTTCTGTTCGTTCATCAATTCAACACATTCGGTTAGTTTGGGCAGCGACTGCTGATAGTACCGGGTTCCGGAGGAGGCGCGATCCGCGTAATGCAGATCCGTTACGATCCCAAACCGCGAGATCCGGGCAGACGGAGTGGGAAACGACAACTTAGCCCCTGCAATTAAAGTTAACGACGATAAAAGAAATTTTTTCCTGTCCATATGAAGTTAGGAGTTTGAGAGTTTATTGTTTTTGGTTTTTGGCTCGACTGAAACTGATAGCTGATAGCTGAAACCTCATCGTTAGAGAAATGTCACGCAAAGACGCAAAGGAGTTGATGGGGTATTAGGTATCAGGTCATAGGTATTAGGTTGGCCGTTGCCTGTTGCCTGATACCTGATACCTGAGACCTGAGACCTGCAACCTCACACCTGCTCCCTGCACCTTCCCCCTCTCACCCCTCCACCAATTCCCGCGGGTCTGTTACTACTCCGGTAATGGCAGCGGCAGCGGCAACCAGCGGACTGGCAAGCATGGTTCGCGATCCGGGCCCCTGCCGGCCTTCAAAATTGCGGTTACTGGTACTTACGGCGTACTTCCCGGCGGGGATTTTATCGTCATTCATGGCCAGGCAAGCCGAGCAGCCCGGCTGCCGCAGTTGAAACCCCGCATCCAGCAGGATATCCAATATCCCTTCTTCCCTGATCTGTTGTTCCACTACGTGTGAACCGGGCACAATCCAGGCCGTTATGTGATCTGCCTTTTTTTTACCCTTCAACAGGGAAGCAAACGAACGGAAATCTTCTATACGGCCATTGGTACAGCTTCCTATAAAAACATAGTCCACTTTTTTCCCAAGCATTTTCTCTTTTTCGTGAAAGCCCATGTAGTTAAGAGACCGTTTAAAACTGGCGCCATTACCACCCACATCATCGGCGGAAGGAATTTGTTGGGTGATCCCTATTCCCATTCCGGGGTTGGTTCCATAGGTGATCATCGGCTCTATACCAGCGCCGTCAAAGTGATATTCCTTATCGAATACGGCTCCCTCATCGGTTTTCAATGTTTTCCAATACAGCATTGCCTTCTCCCATGCTTCTCCTTCGGGCGCCCTGTCTTTTCCTTTGATGTAAGCAAAAGTGGTTTCATCGGGAGCGATCATTCCTCCGCGTGCGCCCATCTCTATACTCATATTACACACCGTCATCCGTCCTTCCATACTCATCTTTTCAAACACCTCCCCGGCGTATTCCACAAAATAACCGGTTGCGCCTGCCGCAGTGAGTTTTGAAATAATATAGAGGATCACATCCTTGGGCGTTACGCCTTTCCCCAATTTCCCGTTTACACTGATCCGCATCTTTTTGGGTTTGGGCTGCATGATGCATTGGGAAGAAAGCACCATCTCCACTTCAGAAGTGCCGATCCCAAAGGCAATACAGCCAAAGGCGCCGTGGGTGGATGTGTGGGAATCGCCGCACACGATCGTCATCCCCGGTTGGGTGATACCATTTTCCGGGCCTACCACATGCACAATCCCGTTTTTAGGGTTCCCCAGTCCCCAGTGCGATATCCCGTACCTTCCGGTATTGGATTCCAGGGCTTTTAGCTGGTTGGCAGAGAGCGGATCCTGTACCGGCAGGTGCTGATTGACGGTAGGTGTATTATGATCCGCGGTGGCAAAGGTTTTTTCGGGAAACATCACCTTCAGTCCTCGTTTCTCTAACCCCAGGAAAGCTACGGGGCTGGTTACTTCATGAATAAAATGACGGTCAATGAAAAGCACATCGGGACCGTCTTCAATTTTTCTGATTGCGTGGGCATTCCATACCTTATCAAACAATGTCGTGGAAATATTGCTCATTTCTTAAATTTTAAAGAGAGAAGCGCAAATTTCTTAAATTATCGGCAGATAATAAGCATTTGGCTGAAAAGAGTTATTTGCTATGAAGGCTGGAAAGTGCTATGGGGCGCAAGACGCTGATTTGGTGAACTTTAGAATTGTTCTAAGCCTGTAAATGATGGATCCTGCAGATCTGAGATCCTGCTTCCTGGTTTATCCGGCCGCCGTGCAGAGTAAGATCATTTGGCTGGAAAAATTCTATAGATTATAAATGCTGTGCCTGACGCTCGCGTATGGGCCGGTTGCTGCCTCGCAAAAAAAATCAATTTCATATAGGGGATACTTCTTTGAACGGTGTCTATATAGTTTATAACACAGAACATGACAGAAGCCAGGTTTTTTATTTTGTTAGGAAAAAAGCTGAGCAGGGAGGCCACAGCAGACGAGTTGGCGGAAATTGAACGATTGCTGGAGGCGTGGCAGGTAACGCCCCATCAGTTGAAAATGATAGAAGATTTCTGGCGAAAAAATCCCGAAGCGGATAAGCGCAGTATTGAAGAAAGATGGGAGAAGATTGTCGGGAAGTTGAATGAATACCGGGAAGAAACCCATATTGAGGCTCCGGAAATCGGCCCTGTTAAAGGAAAGGTTTTTACCATGAGACGGATGTTAGCGGCGGCCTCGGTAGCAGCGCTGGTAGTGTTTACCGGGTGGTGGCTTTGGGATAAAGGAGAGAAAACAGGTATAGAGGTGGCCGAGGTGCAAACAGGAGACTCGGTGGTGGTGGCCAGTAACGGGATTAGAAAAATGGTGTTGTTGCCCGACAGTACCACGGTTCATTTAAACAGCGGCAGCCGGTTGAGGTACAACAAAAATTTTGGACATGGCAACAGGGAAGTGTGGTTAAGCGGGGAGGCTTTTTTTGAAGTAACCAAAAATGCGGCGCATCCTTTTTTAGTGAATACCAATCGGATGATGGTGAAAGTGTTGGGTACGGTTTTTAATGTGAAAGCGTATGATACGCGGGAAGACATTGAAACCACCGTTGTGGAAGGGAAGGTGGAAGTGAGTTTGAAAGGGAATGAAGAAAAAAAGGTGATCCTCCTGCCCAGCGAAAAGATTTCTTTGAAGAACAATCAATTGGTTAAAGATGGAGATGAGGTTCGTCCAAAAGTTGCAGGGATCAGCTATGAAGTAAAAACAGTGGTGCCCGATATTAAAGAAACGGGCATGCCGGAAGAAGCAGCCTGGGTTAAAGAAAAGGTGGTTTTCACGGATGAGCCTTTTGAAATGGTAGCTCTTAAAATGGAACGGTGGTATGATGTGCACATCTATTTTGAAACAGAAAAGATGAAAACGATTTTAATGACGGGTGATTTTGATAAGGTGGATATCCAACAGGCCTTAAAGATTTTGCAGATGATGGTCAATTTTAAATACGAGATAAAAGGGAAGGAGATTTATATCCGGTAAAGAAAACACGCAAAATATAAATCAAAATAATGCTTATGATCATTCACAGTCCCCCGGGATAGCCGGATTTCAACGAAAAAGAGGAAGACTGGTACTCTCCCTCTTTGAAGTTACATTCAGACAATTGAACAGGCACAACTGAAGGAAGACCTGTTCACTTCTTTAACTTTCAAAACAAAAATATGAAAAATTGCAGAAATCTGCTGCAGGATTTTCCTCCGCGTTCTTTTCTTAAGTTTTTACTGTTTATGAAACTTACCGCCCTCTTCCTGCTCCTCCCGTTTTTACATGTGTCTGCCAATGGTTTTGGCCAGGAAAAGTTTTCCCTGAGCCTTGAGCAGGTGGAAGCCAGTAGGGTATTTACCCAGATTCAAAAAGAGAGCAATTATCGTTTTTTCTATCTCAAAAAAGACATCCAGAAACTGGGGAGGGTGAATGTTCATGTGAAGGATGCAACACTTCCCGAAATCATGCAGGAAGTATTAGGTAATGCGCTGGCGTATAAGTTGGTTAATGAATACATGGTGGTTATTTCTCCCAGCAAAGCTGAACTTGAACAGCAAGTAGAAGTAAGGGGCAGGGTTACCGATGAGAATGGCGGCCCGTTAGAGGGAGTAAGCGTAAAGGTAAAAGGCAAAACGATCGGTGTTACCACTGCCGCGGATGGTTCCTTTTCCTTAGCTGCAGAGAACAATGATGTGCTTGAAATTACCATGGTTGGCTATGAATCGAGGGAGATTCGCCGCTGGACATAGCCCAATTGCAGTCTATTGTGCTGAAAGTAGCTGCTGTGGGGCTTGATGAGGTAGTTGTTACCGGATAGCTGAACACAAAAAGCAAACGGTTACGGGATCCATTGCTTCCGTCAAGGGAGAACAATTAGCGGCGGCTCCCGTAGCGAGTACTGCTAATAGCTTAGCCGGGCGGCTTCCTGGTTTGATTTTACAATCCAGCGGACAGCCGGGGTCTGGATGCGGCAAGTTTAAGCATCAGGGGCTTTGGCGGGGCGCTTGTTATTGTAGACGGAGTTGAGCCGCTTTAATAATATAGATGCTAACCAAATTGAATCTGTTACCATATTGAAGGACGGAGCGGCCTTTGCTTACGGAGCTCGCGCGGGGAATGGCGTAATATTAGTTACCCTGAAGCGGGGAAATAACAGTAAGCCGGTTATCATGCTAAATTCTACAACGATGCAGGGTATTACTATAATGCCCAAACCTCCAGCGCAGGACAGTACGCCGAGATGAAATCTGAAGCATGGCTCCAATCGAAGCCATTACTGACCAGGTGCCTTTTACGGAAGAGCAGATTCAAAAATACTATAATGGCACAGATCCACTGTATCTCAATACAATTGGCATCGTGAGCCGATCAGGACCGGGCGCTTCCCAGCAACAACATAATTTATCTGTAAGGGGAGTGAAGTGAAAGGATCAGTCATTATGGCTTAATAGGATTCCTGGATCAGCAGACAATATGGAAGAAGAATGGGGAGATTATAAAAGGTACAATATTCAATCTATTGACGCGGCAATTTCGGATAACCTGTCTTTCAGCTGGATGTTTCTTCCATTTTTGAAAGCTGTACTCCTGGCGGGCCGTAAATGCCGGAGCAATACGGTGGCAGCAGGATTACTGGGCCACATTGCCCATATATCCGCCTGAGACGTTACCGGACCCCGCTAAAATTTCTTTTGCTAACGGTGGAGGTAACAGAGGCGCTCACGTCATTACCAATAGTGAGATAGCTGGATATGATAACACGGAATCTCAAAATTTAAAGATGGGCTATTGCCTTAAATTATACTTCTAATGCTGTCGAGGGATTATCAGCTAAGGCATTTCTGAATATTGTACAGGATTACGGTAATAATAAGCATTTTACGAGACCTGTACAGTTCGATACCTACGATCCTGTAAGTGATACCTATACATTAGCGGGTGCATTAGGCTCAACGGCTTCGCTTTCAGGTCATAATAAGAGCCGGGTGATAACCGGTCAGCTTTCGCTGAGCTACAATCGCACTCGCGAGATTCCATCATGTAAATGCTTTAGCTCTTTATGAGGCGATTGACTATAGTAGTGATTATGTAAGTGTGGGCAGGATTAATTTTCTTACTCCTGCCATAGACCAGTTATTTGCGGGTAGTACCTCCGGTATGGTAAATAATGGTTCGGCATCCGAAATGGGAAGAAAAAGTTATGTAGGCAGGATTAATTATTCGTATAAGGAAAATATCTGGTGGAAACTACATTCCTGAGAGCGTGGATGCTTCCGCGAAAGTTTCTCCTGTTAAGAGATGGGGTTATTTCAGTGTTTTCCTTGATGGAGGCTGTCCGAGGAAGACTTCATCAGGGAGATAAGTGATAATTTAAGTGACTTGAAACTTAGAGCAAGTTATGGAGAATCGGGTAATGACGGGTCGGCACTTTTCAGTATCTCACCGGATATCAGTACGGGCTTATATACATCTTAGACAACAGAGTTCAGCAGGGCATTGTTTCGAAAGCGGTTTGGCAAACCCGATTTAACCTGAGAAAATCGTATTTATACGCCGGGTTGATTTTCTCTTTATGGAATAGAAAATTATATGGGGAGGGTGATATTTTTTACCGAGAGCGTAAAGGTATACCGGCTACGAGAATTACTTACTTTTGCCGACTACATTTGGAGCAGACCTCCCTCCTGAAAATATAACAGTTTAAAATGACAGGGATTTGAATTAAGATTAGGCACATCAGGGAGAAGTAAAGACTTTGAATGGATGTGAACGGGAATATTTCCTGGTCAAGGGCAAAGTGGGGATCAGCTATGAGGGAGTTGGAGTATTCCGATCTGACCAGGAAAGAATTTATGGAAAATCAGGAAGGTGGACCGATCGTAGTTATGGTTATTTATCCAACGGGTTATTTACCAGCCAGATCAGATCAACGGTTAAAATTTAACCAGGATAACCAGGGAAATGTTTCACTTCGTCCGGGTGATATATGGTATACGGAGGCTGAATGGAGACGGTACGTTAGACTGCCATTCAGGTAGAAGAGGGGGAAGGGCACTGTTCCCCATTGGATGCTGGGCTTCAATGGTAATATAAAATACAAAGATTTTGATCTTTCCGCCTTCTGTTCCAGGAGCGTTTGGATACTATAACTATATTGTATTAACACATGGCGACCCTACTGCCTGCTATCGTTTATGATCTGAGATGGACACAGCAAACCAATGATCCCAATGCTGGTACCACGGTTAGGAGGAGTAGCCACTAATGGATTATCATCAGATTAGTTACTACAAGAAAGCCGGATAAGGAGATTGAATGTTGCCCTCGGCTATAACCTGCCCAGGCAATGGTTAGAAACCGTTAAATTAAAGCAGGTAAGGATATATGTTGCCGGCAATAATTTGATAACGCTTGACGGGTTAAAGCAAGTATGGTACGGATCCGGAAGCGCCATCCGGTAATTCGGGGTATTATTATCCGCAGCAAAAAGACGTTAACATTTGGCGTGAACATATCTCTATAGCAATAATCGTAAAAAAATAAGTCATGAGAATTGCAACTGGAATATTTAATATTCTTTATAATAAAATGTATCCTGTAAAAAAAGGCGTGTTAGATAAAGTGCCTTTAGACATGATCTCTGATGATGTGGTGTGGAAAGATCCGGCATTAATTAATGCATACCTTACTGAATGTTATGCGGAAACTTATGTTTTTACTAATGTTTCTACTGGATAATTCCTGATAATTTAGGAAGGGGACGTGCGGATCTGCAACTCATGTGGATCAACGAAGTAAGTGATGAATCCTGACCGTGCATGGCTTAGTGATGCGTATCCATATAAATCAGGGCACTTAAAAATTAACGGTGGTCTGTTAGAATGGTGGGGAAAACGCATATAAGGTTATTCGTGTTGAATCAATTCATTCAAACGGTGCCGGAATCACTGCCGGAGGCTGACTAAAAGGAGAATAGCAGAGGCAAGGTTTTTAAGAGCGTATAATTATTTTGAAATGGTAAAGCGTTATGGTGGTATTCCTTTAATTATCGAAGTCCAGGATCTGAATACCCCCGCAGGATGTATTGTATCCGAAACGTGCTAAAGAGCGGGAGATATATGATTTTGTGTTGTCCGGAAGTCAACGGATTTTCAAATGATCTTCCGGAAACCTCTAATGATCTCGGCAGACCTACAAAATATGCTGCATTAGCTTTAAAATGCAGGCTTTATAAGGCCGGAAGCATTAGCGCAGTTTAACGGTACAATTAGAAGGAGTGGTGGGTATAGAGTTCCCGGGCGCTCACTACCTATTATCAGGAGGCGTATAATGCTGCAGAGCAGATTATAAACAGCCATGTTTATTCATTGCATAAAAAATATCCTGATGACAAAGTGTGACAAATTTTAGAATCTTTTTCTTTGATAAGAATAATACGGAGCAAATTTTGGTAAAGCGGCATGATGAAAATAATGGAATGGGAAATGGAGGAAACGGATGGGGCTATGATTTTTTTCTAATGCCCTGTACCTAATGGTTGGGGATCGGGTAATCAAAATGCAGTTTACTTAGAAATGGCAGAGGAGTTTAAATATATTGATGGACGTTCCGGTACGCTGGACCGAATGCCATTCAGCAGGGATTGTGGACTACGGAACAATTATGGGGATAAGGATCCGGACAGATTCTTTTGCAACTATATATACGCAGAATACATCATGCTGCAGACTGATGCTGGATTATCATAAAAGGGAATACTTAAGCCCGATGGTACGATCCAGACGGACGGATCATACAATGGTGTCCTGGCTAATGGTGTTCAAAACAAGACCACCGGTTTTGGTAATGAAATATTTGGACGAGAGCTATAACCTGATAGGATCTAACGGGATTGGGCCAATACTTCTTCTTACCGATTTTATTGTATTCCGTTTAGGGGAGGTCTTATTGAATTATGCGGAAGCTGCCTTTTATATCTTGGGAAGTCGGACGATGCATTAGATGCAAGTCATTAATCAAATCCTCAGAGAACGGGCAGGACTGCAACTGCTAGCCTCAGCTGGACCAGGATAAGATAAGGCACGAAAAAGGAAAGTGGAACTGCTTGGTAGACATCGCCATTGATTTGCGCCGGTGGAGAACTGCTGCTACCGATCTTTCACGGAATTTTTCGGGTTACAGTATATCCTGACATACTACTGGCAAATACAAATTATTGATTATTCAAAATGTGGACGGGACTGTTGCACTTCCTGCATTTATCCGCAAAATTATTATTTGCCGGTTACGCTTATCCGTACGGGAAATAATCCAAACCTTGTTGAAAAACTCCCGGCTATCAATAATTCATTCAACCGCTGTTATAATGTCCACTATGAGTAAGGCATTGTTATGTATAATGCTTTGTTGTATCTAGTTTTCTTATATCGTGTAACTCCTTCCTCCTACAGGCAGGATACGCTTGTAGGCGCTATTCGATGGGATGCATGGGTAGGGGATTTGAACCCTGCGGGGCTGGAAGTAGAGTGCGCTGGGTCCAAATCAATATCAATACTGTGCCCCATTTTATAACGAAATTTTCATGATTCCATCCAGTGCAGGGGGAGCCAACGGTGATATGGATATGAAAATAGCTTATGCCAGTGATGCAGGGCTGGATTATTGCATTCTGTTGGTATCCTTCGCATAGCGGGCTGGATACGGCGAGGCAGCTTTACTCCACCAGTAAACACCGATGATGTTAAATGGTGTGTAATACTGTACTAACCCGTTTGATTATGACACGGATGCGGTGTGGTTGGTTGACCGGTTTAAAGAGAAAACTATCAGAAGGTATTAAATGGAAGACCATTGGTGGTGCATGTCTTTTCTCTACAACGACTAAGCCGCATGAGCTCGCCAACCGAGAATTCCGAGTAAGGCGGCAATATAGAGGAGCCGTATATAGTAGTGATGGAATTTTCTGTTACAGCTGCTGTTGCAATGGCGGATAGTTTCAGGTATTGATGCAATGAGTGCATACATCAGTTGGACGGGCAAGTGCACGGAGAGCCGTATTACCCGGTCATTCCCCGTGCTGATTCGCTTGGATGGGAAGGTGCATAAGGCTACGGGGCGAAAAGTGGTACCGGGCAACTACGGAACACAATACCAAACCGCGTATTGATAACCCGGTATCGTGGACGACAGTTTCTTCTGCGATGGATGTGGGTAAGTGATGGGACACCCGGGCAAATTGCAGATAACCTCAGCAATGCGTTAAGGTGGACAATGATGAACAAATCAGCGGGTAGAGCCTACCAGCGCTGATGTATGCCCAATGAGTTTGGACGAAGGAGGATGGATATGTCCTAATGCTCGGAATAATATGTCAGCTTAGATGCCATTAAAGAAATCTTAAAAGGAGAATACAATTGAAACTGTTCGCTTTTCAAGTATGTACTTGATTGCTCTGCCGTTTTTAACAGACAAGATCACCAGTGTTGTAATGCGGGGTAATGAAAAAGAGCAACCTCCTTGTAGGTGCCATTCGCTGGGACGGGTGGGTAGGGGATTTAAATCGTGCCG
Source organism: Chitinophagaceae bacterium (assembly GCA_023957125.1). Lineage (GTDB taxonomy): Bacteria > Bacteroidota > Bacteroidia > Chitinophagales > Chitinophagaceae > Agriterribacter. The sequence goes on along the minus strand of JAMLHL010000016.1, from coordinate 68,089 downwards.
CTTAGAAGTAGAGCGTATATTGGTCCGCATCAGCATTACTGGCTCCATTCTTTAGTAAAATAATTCATCATGATTCATTCGGTGCGCCGGGGCACTACACAGGCTATCATGGATCAGAAATTGCTTACGCAAAGCATGCAGGTGACTGACTACTGGGCTTTCTGCTGGTATCCTTCCGGCAGTGGTTTGGATACTGCCAGGCAACTTTATCTTAAAAGTACATATAAAAGGACATTAAATGGTGTGTAATACTGGGTACCAACTTTTTGATTACACACAAAGATGCCAAATGGCTGGTAGAAAGGTTTAAAGAAAATAATTATCAAAAGGTATTGAACGGAAGACCATTGGTATATGTTTTTTCGGCTACGGCGACCCTTGCTTCCGCAGCTTACAGCGTTGAGAAATTTAAGCAGGCTTTGCGGGTGTTCCTGATCCTTATATAGTAGTGATGGGGTTTTCGGCCTAAATGCAGTTGCTGCTGCAGACAGTTTATATGCAGACGCAATTAGTTGTTACGCTAGCTGCAGCTGATTTTGAAACCGGTGCTCCCTATAACGGGGCGGTATATCTTCACCTGGTTGTCTTAAAAGTGATCGGGCAGTGGATGGGGAAAATATGCAGTTTAGGAAAAGCTGTTATACTTGTTACAGTAGGATGCAACTTGCCGAGAATTGAAAGATCTGTTTTATGGAATTTTATTATACTCCCTGGATGGTTATGCAAAGATGGTACTCGGATCAGATCGCAAAGTATTCAAAATGCAATCACACTGGACCGGTAGTACACAAATGCTGCTGAAGCAGGTGTAATCCTGATGTATGCCTGGAATGAATTTGATGAAGGGGATGGATATGCTCGACATTGGGAACAATACTGCTGGTTAGATGCAATTCGTAAAATATTAAATAATAATATGAGACAATGGATGATAATTTCTTTGTAACAATAGCACTTATTGTAAAGCAGACTCGCCGATAGCCAGATATTATCTAATAACAAAAAGAAAGATAACTACGAGGTAGGAGTATATTATTTCCCTAACTATCACGTGGACAAACGCAATGAAGCATATTTTGGAAAGGGATGGACGGAATGGGAATTGGTGAAAGCGGCAAAGCCCAGGTTTGCAAATCATGACCAACCGAAAGTTCCTGCCTGGGGATATACAGATGAGGCAGATCCAGAACAAATGGCAAAAAAAATTGCTGCTGCGGCATCTCATGGGATAGATGCTTTTATATTTGACTGGTATTATTATGATGATGGTCCGTTTTTAGAGAGAGGATTAGAGGAAGGTTTTATGAAAGCAAAGAACAACCATTTACTAAAGTTCAGCCTGATGTGGGCTAACCATGATTGGGAAGATATTCATCCGTATACACAGGGTAAGCCGCATAAAATTTTATATCCGGGAACAATTACGCCAGCCACCTGGGATAAAATGACCGATATGATTATCGAACGTTATTTTAAACACCCGTCTTATTGGCTCATTGACGGGGCACCCTATTTTTCCATTTATGAATTAAGTAAACTGCAGCAGTCATTTGGCAGTGTGGACGCAACAGCGGCAGCGCTTGCTGCGTTCAGAAAAAAAACAATTGCAGCCGGATTCAAAGACCTGAACCTTAATGCTGTTGTTTGGGGGAACCCGATACTCCCGGGAGAGAGATCTGTTACAGATCCTGCTGCTTTGGTAAAAAAGTTAGGATTTAATTCTTTCACCTCGTATGTATGGATTCATCATGTGCCTTTGAATGACCAGGTTGTTCCCTACGATATTGTGAAAAAAGCATATCTGCAATATGCAGAAAAAGCAATAGCCACATTTCCCATACCATATTATCCAAATGCATCGGTGGGCTGGGATCCATCACCACGTACGGATCAGAATACCCCGTTTAATAATTCTGGTTATCCTTATACCAACATTATTGGAGGTAATACTCCTGATGCTTTTAAACAGGCACTCATAGACGTAAAAAAAATGATGGATAAGCATAATCAAAAAGTCATTACTGTCAATTCATGGAATGAATGGACGGAAGGGAGCTATCTGGAACCCGATATTGTGCATAAAATGAAATATCTCCAGGCGATTAAAACTGTATTTGGTCAGGAAAATAAATAAAACGATCCGTCATGAAATATGTATGTTTATCGATTATCTTTTCGGTTTTATCCTGCTTTGAATTGGCTGCACAGGAAAAAATCAACATCAAACGTAATAGCTTTCAATCAGATCAGCCCATTATCAGGGCAAACCGGCCATTTCATTTCAACGTGGTGATCGAAAATCCTGAAAAACTGAAATATGAGTGCCGCCTGGTTCTTCCGGGTGACGTTGCCCGCCGGGGAAAGGAAACGATCACGCTTGTGCGTGATGCTGCTCAAAATCACCGGTGGGAAGTAGAATGTTTGAACCCTGGGCAAAAAGATTTTACATTGGAAGTACTTGTCGGTGGAGAGGTATTCGCACGCTCAACGATCAACCAAGTGGTGATGTCTGCCCGCAAGGTAGAAAAACAGGCTTATATTCCTGCGCCGAGGCCTGCCAAAACCGATATACTGGTGGGAGCACATAACTGCCCGTTGTGGGAAACCGGGCGCCACGAACTTTGGAACCAGGTGGTACATAAACACCAGGAGCGTACACCGGCTTTGGGGATCTACTCGCAGGATAACCCTGAGATATCCGATTGGGAAACCAAATGGGCGTTGGAGCATGGTATTTCCTTTTTTATTTATTGCTGGTATCGTACCAGCCAGAATGGTCCCATCACTACCCAATTTGAAAAAAGTGTTTTTGATGAGGCGCTCTTTAAATCAAAGTACGGCGATCAGATGAAGTTCACGATCATGTGGGAAAACCAATCTAAAGGAACATCCGGTATTACCGACGAGAAAGACCTGATGGAAAACCTGATGCCTTATTGGATCGAGAAGTTTTTTAAGCGGGATAATTATTTGAAGATCGACAACAAGCCGGTACTCTATGTCTATCGTCCGCTCTTTATTTCAGACGATCTCGGGGGAGACAAAAAAGCAAATGCAGCGCTCAATCTCATGCGGGAAGCCTGCAAAAAAGCAGGGTTCGACGGTTTGATCATCATGGGGGAGGAGCGTGGTTTTCAGCCTGCATCACTTGCACGTTTTAAAGCCATGGGGCTGGATTATACGTTCCAGTATTGCTGGCATGTATCTAATAGTCCTTCGCCCGAAGTTGCCATTGAGAGCCAGATGGAACAGATTCGAAAGATGCAAAGCCTGCACGATGTGATGCCGCAGGTGGTCACTTTTACACAGGCGTGGAGCGGATGGCAGGATGAGGGTAGCGTGTGGAAGCTCGCTCCCAAAGATTTTGAAATACTGCTCCGGAAAGGGAAAGCATTTATTGAGAAGAATTTTTCGAAAGATGAACTGGGCAGCAGGATGATCATACTGGACAACTGGAACGAATGGAGCGAAGGGCATTATCTGGCGCCCTATCGCGAACATGGATTCGGCTACCTGGATGCCGTTCGAAGCGTATTCTCCAAAGATCCCGAAAAGCATGACGACCTGATCCCGGAAGATATAGAAAAAGGCCCTTATAATATGCCGATGGAACTTTTTGAAAAAAAAGAAAAAAATAAAGAATGAAAAAGACATCGTTGATTGCCTGTTTAATTGTGCTTATTGCGGCAATCGCCAACGCTCAAAAGAAGTATGATATTGCCGCATTTGTATGGCCCTCCTATCATCCCGATGATCGTGCAAAAATATTCTGGCCGGAAGGTATGGGAGAGTGGCAAACGGTAAAGTCGAATAAAGCAAAATTCCCGGGTCATGAGCAGCCCCGTTATCCCCTTTGGGGATATGTGAATGAGGCCGATCCGTATGTAATGGAAATGCAGATATCGGCAGCTACACGCCACGGAGTGAACGTATTTATTTATGACTGGTACTGGTACGACGGTATGCCTTTTCTTGAAAGCTGCCTGAACGATGGGTTTCTGAAAGCGACTAATAACAAGGACATGAAGTTTTACCTGATGTGGGCTAATCATGACGTGAATATGACATGGGATAAACGTTTGGCAGGACAACCCAATAACAGCCTTATATGGAAAGGCGGTGTGAACCGTAAGGAGTTTGAAAACATTTGTAAGCGGGTGATTGAAAAATATTTTAGCCAGCCGAATTATTATACAGTGGATGGCAAGCCAAGCTTTATGATCTACGAGTTGCAAACTTTTATAGACGGTATGGGAGGATTGAAGGAAGCCAAAGACGCTCTGGATTGGTTTCGGGCCGAAGTAAAAAAAGTAGGTTTTAAAGGATTAGACTTACAGCTCACTTTACGCAATAATATGCAGGGCAATATTACCGGCATAGCAGGAGATAATATCGGCACTCAGCTCAATATTATTAATACCTTACAGTTTGACGGTGCTACCCATTATCAGTATGTCCATTTCCTGAACATTGACCGCGACTACCCCGAAATACAGTCTGATGCCGTAAAAGAGTGGGAAAAGATTGACAAAGATCTATCTATTCCATATTATCCCCATGTATCTGTAGGCTGGGACAATAACCCCAGGTTTGAAATGCAGGTGGGTGGTATTGTTAAAAACAATACTCCTAGCAATTTTGAGAAAGCGCTCCGCAATGCAAAAGCTTACGTAGACGCTCACCCGAAACAGGCTCCGCTGATCACTATCAACAGTTGGAACGAATGGACGGAAACGAGCTACCTGCAGCCGTGTACGATGTTCGGGTATGGGTACCTGGAAGCGGTAAAGAAAGTATTCAAACCCTGATTAATCACTGTTTACTAAAACAGTAGAAGATGAATCTGATCTTTTTAAAGCTGAACAATGGTCCAATCAGGAACCCGCTTGTTTGGACTGTAACGAAATGTATTATTTTCCTTTGTACCGTGTGGGTATTGATCTTAACAAGCTGCAGATCATCTGTGGAATCCATTGATCCGGAGCCCGAATTACCGATAGACATTCCTGAAGGGGATGTATCGGTGGCTGCGTATTATTTTCCCAACTGGGGACCTGTAGCCGAATCCGAATGGCAGCTCATTAAGTTTGCTAAACCCCGTTTTAATGGTCATCAGCAACCTAAGGTTCCGCTGTGGGGATACGAAAATGAAAATGAACCCGCCGTGATGTACCAAAAAATAGAGGCGGCTGCCAGCCATGGTATTGATGCCTTTATTTTCGACTGGTATTATTTTGACCAGCCTCATGGAAAATATCTTCATAAAGCGCTGGAAGAAGGTTTCCTGGGGGCAGACAATAATACAGATATTAAGTTCGCGCTCATGTGGTGTAATCATGATGTAGGTGACATGAAAGGTGCTGTAACCCGGGCCACCTTTTCAGAGATCATGGATTATATAATAGAGAAATATTTTAGACATCCTTCTTATTGGTTGATCGATGGCTGTCCTTATTTTTCTATCTATCAGATTCATACATTTATCGAAACTTTTGGAGGAGATGTTCAAAAAGCTGCTGAAGCTATCGATCTTTTCCGGTCAAAGGTTAAAGCAGCCGGGTTTAAGGATCTCCATCTGAATGGTGTGTTGTTTGGATTGAATAGCTATATGGATGTGGCCATTAATAACCTGAAGATGAACAGCACAACGTCTTACGTATGGATCCATCACAATGTGTTACCTTCTTTTCCTGCCACAAAGTACGAAGTAGCAGCCGACCAGTATTTTCGCAGTATAGAAAATGGCGGTGGCGCAAACGGTCTGGAGAAACCGGCAGCATCCATACCGGTTCCCTATCACCTCAATATAAGTATGGGCTGGGATTCATCACCCAGATGCAGGAATGCCGGCGATTGGATGGAACGGCGCGATTATCCTTATGGTGCCGTAATAACGGATAATACTCCCTATCTGTTTAAAAAAGCTCTGGCAAGAGCCAAAGCAATAACAATGGAAAGACCTCCCGGTGAGCGGATCATCACGATCAATTCATGGAACGAATGGGGGGAAGGATCCTACCTGGAGCCAGATACGCAGAATAAGATGAAATATCTCACGGCAGTGAGGGATGTATTTGATTAGCTTCCTGCTTAAAGTATCACTATGATAAAAGGTTCATCTGGACCCTTGTGTAATTCTCTGATTTTATTCATAATGTGCTTTATAGGCATAATCTCCGTATCACGAGGGGAAAATCTACCTTAGCCCATATTGCAGCTATTCAGGTGTAAAGTCTTGTCTGTAGTGGTTCTCTAAATTTTTGAGTTCCGGTTTGTGTACTACAAATTTTCTTTTGGCGAAAGGTTACGGTTTATATTTTAGAGACTTGTATATCTCAAATAGGTGGAGTCGCTCAGAAAAAGAAAAAACAACTAAATTTACACCGCCATTATAACCTAAAAAAACACTGGTACCCTTTGAACTGAAACGGTGGTATACTTTCACTGAAATTTCCATTTAACGTGTATCCTGCAACTAAGAAACGTCCTCTAAAGAGAAAAGATGACTTATTTTGGCAATAAAAGCCAATATGAGAAACGACCATCAGCCCGGAAAAAAGTTATACTTCGGCAAACGCTTGTGGTAAAACCAATGGAGACAGTGGTTTCCACTCAATATAAAAAAAGAAAAAGAAGCCGGTTTACGGAACAAATAGCTCCCTGGTTGGTGACTCATGTTAAATTCGATGAAGCACATTTTCATATCAGGATTGGAGTCCATCCATCATACACGATACCAATCGTTACCCCAAAAGCATATTGCGATTCCCTCCTCATAATACCGTCGAATGATAAGAAGCATTTAACCATGTGAAAACTGGTTTCCCCGAAAAAAATCAAAAAGTTTTAAAGCAGATGGTGTACCTTCCCACTCTTTTCGGATAACCCTAAAAAACAGCACCGGATATAACCCATTTGCACCCTCATTTTTTCAACGATTTAAAAACCGGTTTTAAAATGAAACGGCGCGTGATAGATTATTGTCGTACAAGGGCGATGATTATTGGCGAAGTTCCATTTACTTAAAAAAAGAGATACAGATGAAAAAAAATCCTTTATTGGTATGTTTCACTTTGTTTTTCATTGTCCTGTCCGCTTGTTCCCCGAATGACGAAAATCCCAAACCCGTTTTCAATCCGCATCCTACTGCCGATTACCTCTCGCCGGAGGAGAGTATGAAAAAGATTTTTTTGCCGGACGGCTATAAGATCGAACTGGTGGCAAGTGAACCCATGATTAAAGAACCCGTTGCTATTGCCTGGGACGGTAACGGACGTTTGTATGTAGCGGAAATGCTTACGTATATGCGGGATGCGGATGCTACCGGGGAACAGCAACCGATAAGCTGCATCAAGCTGTTGGAGGATACGGATGGCGACGGAAAGATGGATAAGAGTACCGTTTTTGTGGACAGCCTCCTGCTCCCCCGGATGATCCAGACAGTAGGGGACGAACTGCTGGTGAATGAAACCAATTCTATCACCATTACCAGCTATAAAGACACCGATGGCGATGGCAAAGCCGATGTAAAGAAAGTCGTATATAAGAATGACGCCTATTCTACCAGTGATGCCAATATGGAGCACCAACGCAGTGGGCTGGATTGGAATATTGATAACTGGATGTACATGACTTATGAACCTATCCGTGTCCGTTATAGAAATGGTAAAATGGAGGTAGATTCCATTTACAACAGCGGCGGACAATGGGGGATTACGCACGACAATTACGGCCGGTTGTATTATTCCGCTGCAGGGGGAGAAACGCCGGTACAGGATTTTCAGATCAACCCCGTTTACGGAAAGCTTAATTTCAAAGATAACTTCGATGCCGAATTCCAGCAGGTATGGCCCATAATGGCTACCCCCGATGTGCAGGGCGGCCCGGAGCGGCTCCGTCCTGATAATACCCTTAATCATTTTACCGGATGCTGCGGACAGTCTATCTACAGGGGAGATGCGCTGCCGGAAGATCTTGTGGGAGATTATATTGTTTGCGAACCGGTGGGCAGAATTATCCGCAGGGCTAAAGTGGAGCACAATATGGGAAAAACGACCTTGCGAAATGCTTACGACAGTGCGGAATTTATTGCCTCTCAGGACATGAATTTCAGACCCGTAAATTCGGCTACAGGTCCCGATGGCAATCTTTATATCGTGGATATGTACCGCGGAATTATTCAGCAGGGGAGCTGGACCAACCCGGGATCTTTTTTGAGAAATAAGATTGATAGTTTCGGGCTTGCTAAAAACATTAATCGGGGACGTATTTACCGCGTAGTGTATAAGGGCGGGAAACGTTCCCCAAAACCAAATATGCTGAATGAAACGAGTGAACAATTGTTGCAGTATCTGGAACATCCTAACGGCTGGTGGCGCGATAATGCCCAGAAATTAATAGTCAGCCGCGGCGATAAAACGGTTGTACCGGAACTGAAAAATATTGCAACCGGCGCCTCAGGTAAAGACAACCATCTGGCGCGTATTCATGCTTTGTGGACCCTGGACGGGTTGGATGCTATGGACAGGACAACGCTTGATCATGCTTTAAATGATGAGGATGCAAGAGTGAGGAAAACAGCCGTGTGGATAAGCGAGCCCGGTTTGGTTTCGGGCGATACGGGATTAGTGGATGAAGTGGCTAAATTAAAGAATGATCCTGATTACGATGTCCGGGTGCAGGTGTTGCTATCCATGTCCCGGTCCGGCACTGATGCTGCCAGGGACATTGTAAAAGAAATAGCAAGCCGGAATAGCGACAACGAAATGATTACGTCGGTAAAAGAGGCGATAGCCAAAAATGAGTTGGTGAAAAATTTATCAAAGAGACTTGGAGATATGGATAAGAACCACAGGAGAATGGTCTTAAACGGCGCGGTTACCTTCAGAACCTTCTGCGCTAATTGTCATGGAAATGAAGGTCAGGGGATGGAAACCCCGGGACAGGGGATGACGGCGCCGGCTCTGACGGGAGCACGGTTTATAAAACTGTCGGAAAAAGACAATGCGATCCGGATTCTCCTGAATGGATTAAAAGGTCCGATAGACGGGAAGACCTACTCAAGTGAAATGCCGGCCATGAACGATAACAACGACTGGTGGATTGCCTCTGTGCTGAGCTATGTACGCTGGGAATTTAATAAGGAGAAAAATAATGGAGTAAATGCTATAGTCAAACCTGATGAAGTGAAGAAACTGAGAGAAGAGAATAAAGACCGAAAAACCTCCTGGACGGAGAGTGAGTTGTTGAAGAAGTAAAAGAGGTATTTATCGCGGATATACTCACCCTGGAGGTGTAGCAGAGGTTAATTATTGTTCATAAGACTACCTGTTTGCGGGGAGCGAATAAAATTTCGTGAATCTAAGCACATCACCACGCGCAAGATAGGCAGCATGGGAAATTTATTACCCGGGTTATAAAAAGATTGCTGGTTTAAAAAAGTATTACAAAACTCGAAATCAGAATGAGTAATAAGCATATGTCCGTTAAGGCAATGGTTTTTGTGCTGGCGTTTTTGTCATTGGTTTCGTGCAGGCGATCCGGTGAATTTATGATCCTGGTGAAAAATCATAGCCCCCATGCTGCAATCATAATTGCGCCCGATGCTGGTGAACCATTGAAAAATGCGGCGCAAATCATGCAGCACTACATCAGGGAAAGTACCGGGGCCACCCTTCCGGTTAGTAACAGCACAATAGAAAATGTGGTTAACATTCATATTGGAATGACGTCTTATGTAAAAGAACAGCAGATAGACCTGGGCCACCTGGACGAAGATGGTTTCTTATTAAAAGGAATTGACAACGATAATTTTATGATACTCGGGGGCAGCGATTGGGGTACCGAGTTTGGCGTGTATGATTTCCTGGAGCGTTTTGCTGGCATACGCTGGTTAATGGCTACGGATGTGGGCATAGAAATTCCCGTCCATGACGACCTGGTTATCCCGAAAACTGAAGTAAAAGAGGAGCCTGTTTATCTTTCCCGCTCACTATCCATGCCGGGTTCCTGGTCTCAATGGGGACGTTTTAACAGGTGCCGGAGCCGGATTGCATTCGGCGAAAATCTGAACCATCTTTTTCCTCCGGAGAAATTTGGTCAGACCAATCCTGAATTTTACCCTTTGATCAACGGCAAGAGATATATTCCCAAAAACAATCATGACACGAGAACCTGGCAGCCTAATTTTTCCGCGACAGGCATTGCAGATACCGCAGCGAAGGAAATCATACATTATTTCGAAAAGCACCCGGGCGTTTATACTTACTCGTTGGGTATAAACGATACACAGGGAAAATACGACGAGTCGCCTGCATCGCTTGCCCGTCGTAACGGAACCAAAAACTACCTGGGACTTGAAAATGTTTCAGACGATTATTTCAAGTGGGCAAATGAAGTGGCGGCAAAAGTTCATGAGGTATATCCCAATGCTTTATTGGGCTGTCTGGCATATAATAACCTGGCTGATCCTCCTTCCGGCGTGAACGTAGATGCTCACATAGTGCCCCTGATTACCTACGAAAGGATGCGATGGGCCAATCCCGGATTGAGAAAAAAAGGAGAAGTCTTAACGCTTGCCTGGAGCAAGGTAGCGCCGGTATTGGGCTGGTATGATTATGCCTGGGGGTTGAATTATATGACGCCCCGGGTGTGGTTTCACGAGATGCAACGGTATTTAAGTTGGGGTGCAAAAAATCATGTGAGCCACTATTATGCCGAATTGTATCCGAATATTGGAGAAGGTCCCAAGGGTTGGGTATTGGCTAAGTTGTTGTGGAATCCCGATCAGGATGTGGACAGTCTCCTGGATGATTGGTATATTGCTGCTGCAGGAAGAAAAGCAGCGTCCAAATTGAAAGCGTATTATGCAATCTGGGAGAAATTCTGGACAGAGGATATCTATGGTTCAAAATGGAATATCATGGAAGACCAGTATTTGCCCTTTACTGTTGGAAGTTATGCCCTGAGCATACCGGACGCTTACCTCACGCAGGCAGATTCGTTGATGAAGGAGGCATTGCAACTGGCGGAAACACCCTTGCAAAAAGCACGCGTCAGGAAGCTGGATGATATGTGGCAGTTATATAAAACAGCCATAACTGCCTACAAAAGTTTCCCGCTGCCGCTGGCTGCTTTGGGTGAGAAGGAACTCAAAAACATGGAGGCTTTCTCTAAAGAACTGGATGAAATGACTGCCTCACCGGAGGTTAACGATTTGTGGGATAGGTTCGAAAAGTTGAGGCAGGATCCTCTTTATGCTATTACAGTGGATTATATGATACGCAGAACGACATTGTTTAACTGGATAGAAAAATATAAGAAGAATAAATAACCATAATGCTTATACGAAACTTGTTATGGAGTTGTATTTTCCTGACCGGCAGTAGCTTTATTTTTGATGTAAAACCTTCGTGGCAATACCAGCCGGGCAGGCCATCACGCAATGATACCCTGAAACCGGCTTTATATGATACCGGTTATGGCTTACGGCTGAATGGTAGCGATGACGTATGGTGGTGTGGTCCGGTTCATAAAATAGGGCAAAAACGACCAGTGCCGCCTGTTGATCAAAAAAGCGATTTCGTTTCAGTCCGGCTTGCGCGTAATGAATACGAAGCTGTGCAGGTAGTGATCTGTCCATCGGAGGATATTAAGAATGTAACCGTTAGTTGCAGTGATTTGGACGGACCGTATCAAACTAAAATAAATGCATCTTTTGTTACTATTGACCAGGTGGTGTATGTACCCGTTAAGATCCCGACCGATAGTATCGGCGCGGCGGATAGTTGGCCGGATCCGTTACCGCCGGTAGTGGAGCCTGTAACTTTAAAAGCCCGTACCAATCAACCGTTTTGGATAACGGTGTATGCTCCTAAAGCCCTTCCGGGTGGGCTTTACAAAGGATTGCTTCCTCAAAGCTGGCGTGCCGGCGGCCCACCCGGACGCAAATGGGGAAACGGTGATGGCAGATTTTTTTATCCGCCCAACCGGGATCCCAATAATAACAAGGAACCATTTATCAGCGGCCCCGTTAATTCATTGAGGTGGGAGTTGTTGCGGGATGGTATTGAAGACTATGAATATTTTTGGATGCTGCAGCAGCAGGTAAATGCACATGAAAAGATGGGAGATCTGAATGATCGGCAGGAGGTGTGGCTGGCAACAGCGAAGAACTTACTGAAAGTGCCTGACAACATAACGTCGAGCCTGGTGAGCTTTGCAAAAGACCCCACTCATCTGATGGCGCATCGGGAAAAGTTAGCAGAAGCTATTATAGCGGGTAAAAAATTGTTCGGGAATTAAACATAATATTGACGGGATAATTATTTATCATTATGGGTTTATCTGAAAATACCATTGCATTGGCGGCTAAAATAAAAAAAATGAGTGCATTGTTGTCCGGAACTTTAGCTTTTAGAAGACGGAAATATTGTTTTTTATTGACCGCTCTCCTGGCGGCAAATATATTAGTGTCAGGTACGCCGGTGAATACATCGCCAAAACCTGTTTTGCAGTTGTACATTTCAACTTCGGGAAATGATAATTGGTCCGGGAAGTTCAGCCAGGCGAATGATAATAAAACGGATGGTCCTCTGGCAACATTGGAGGGCGCAAGGAACCTGATCCGTAAATTGAAAGAGCAGAAAAAGCTGGGTAAGGGAGAAATAATAGTAGAGATACAGGAAGGCGTTTATGAATTGCCGGGGGTATTTGAATTGGATGCGCGGGATGGCGGTGCCGATGCGGCATCGCGCGTTATCTATCGGGGCAAAAAGGGAAATGAAGTACGGTTGTCAGGAGGCAAAAAACTAACAAAATGGAATTTGGTTACAGATGAATCCGTTTTGGAGAAGCTCCGTCCGGAGGTTCGTGGAAAAATTTATCAGTCAGATCTTTCAGCCACCGGCGTGAACAATTTTGGTTCTCCCGGAGGTGGAGGTGTAGAATTGTTTTTTAACGACAGACCGATGTGGATATCCCGGTATCCTAATAAAGGATTTGTAAAAATTACGGGACTGCTTAATGAAGATCCTGTGGATATACGGGGAACCAAAGGCGATAAAGTGGGTAAGTTCAATTATGATGACCCGCGGATCAATGAATGGAAGGATGAGAAAGACGCATGGGTGAGCGGATACTGGTTTTGGGACTGGGCCGAACAGCGGCATAAAGTGGCGAAGATTGATACCGGGAAAAAGATGATAGAAGTGAGGCCTCCGTATCACGGATATGGGTATCGTTTAGGTCAATGGTTTTATGGGTTCAACCTGCTTTCAGAGATAGATGAGCCGGGGGAGTATTATGTAGATAGGGAAAAAGGGATCCTCTATTTTTATCCGCCATCCGGCATTAAAAACGGAAAGACTTTTATTTCAGTAAATAGAAACATTATAAGCATGAGTAATGTTTCATTTTTAACGCTGCAAGGATTGACGCTTGAAGGTTGCCGTGAAACCGTGGTGAAGATGGAAGACTGTAATGATGTTTTAATAGCAGGGTGCACCATCAGGAATGCGGGAGATGAGGGGATTGTTATCAATGGAGGAAAGCGCAACGGCGTGGTAGGTTGCGATATATATGAGGTAGGCGCCGGGGGGATAAAGATCCATGCAGGTGATCGCGTTACATTAACCCCTGGGGAATGTTTTGCCGACAACAATAATATACATCACGTTGCCAGGATTAAGCGGGTTTACTTTCCGGGGATATCCCTCAACGGCGTTGGCAACCGCGCCACTCACAATCTTATAAAGCATCTTCCGCATATGGCTATCTATTTCAACGGTAATGATCATTTGATGGAGTATAACGAGATAGCTGATGTTTGTTATGAATCCAATGATGCGGGCGCTATATATGCCGGGAGAAACTGGACCATGCGGGGGAATATAATCCGTTATAATTATCTCCACGATATTTCCGGCTTTGAAGGAAAGGGATGTGTAGGTGTTTATCTCGATGATGCGTTTTGCGGCGTGGATATTGTTGGGAATGTATTTGATAACGTTACGCGTGCGATGATGATTGGCGGCGGCAGGGATAACAATGTACTGAACAATATTTTTGTTAATTGTCTTCCTTCTTTACATGTTGATGCGAGGGGCTTAGGCTGGATGCACGATCACCCTGAAGAATGGATTAAGGAAGAAAAGGAAAAGGGTACCATTTTGGGTACTGCATATAATAAGCCGCCGTATAGTACGCGGTACCCTAAATTGGTAAACATCATCAATGATGAACCTAAGGCGCCAAAAGGCAATGTTATTTCCCTTAATATCTGTCAGGGCGGTTCCTGGGATAAAAGTGCAGGATTTTGGAAAACCTCGGTTGAAGATAAAGCCCGTCCCTATATAACCATGAGTGATAATATTGTCGCTCCGGATACCGGGGTTAAAGACAGTTTGTCGAAAAGCTTTAAAATAGCCGATCCGTTATTTGTCAACCGGGAAGATCCTAAGCTGGGAAAATTCCGGTTAAAGAAAAATTCGCCTGCGCTGAAGTTAGGTTTTAAACAGGTGCCGTTTGACAGGATGGGACTGTATAAGAGTGATGAAAGAGCAAGCTGGCCGGTTGTGGAGAAATGAAAGCTGTGTGCTTCAATGTTGCAATTGTGTTCTTTTCTTTTTTATTGGATCTGTTTTTGCTGGTGGATGACACCACACCAGTAGGGGAAATAAGTACCTCACTATCGGTGAGTTGTCTTCATCCACCGGAAAGAATTTCACTATCGGTGTGCTGTTTTCACTGACCGGAAAGAATTTTACTATCGGCGTGGTGTTTTCACCCACCGAAAAAAACATTATGCAAATGTAATTTGCCTGAGGATCACTTATGCTGGTGGGTGAAGACACCGCACCAGTAGGGAAAAGGGGCGTTTGAAACCGGCGGGTGGCGACATCCTCCAGTAGGAGAGATCAGTCCTTAACTATCGGTGTGGTGTCATCACCCACCGGAAAGAAATTCACTATCGGTATGGTGTCTTCATCCACCGGAAAGAATTTTACTATCGGTGAGATGTCTTCATCCACAGAAAAGAATTTCACTATCGGTGAGGTGTCATCACCCACCGAAAAGAATCTCACTATCGGTGTGGCGTCATCACCCACCGAAAGATCAATCCTTGTAATGTGACAAGAAATTAAATTCGTCTGTATTTTCTATATAGAACTTTGCACTGCTCCAACGGTATTCTTCGGGTAGTTTGCATAAAGCCCATTTTTCCACAACCGGATTGTTATGAATGTATTCCAGTTTCTGTTCTAATATTTTTATTGTGCTTAATGGCACAGCCAGAGGATCCCGCTTCCAGAATTGATACTTACGATCAATTTTGTTCAATGAATAATTAAGTAAATTGAGGGGATCGGTTTGGTACAGGTATTTTTTTATTTGATGAGCCGTAAATTTTGTAAAGCTACCTGCGGGGCTTTCCTTTCCATTCTGCTTCAGGTGTGTCCATATCAGATGAATATGATTAGGCATTATTACATAGCCAAAAACTTTTACTAGTTTTTGCTCAACCAGATAACAGAGGGATTGGATAATAATGAGTTTTATATTGTCATCCCTGGGCAGAAGTTTGAAATCAACGATGGTGTCTGTGTAAAAATACACGTCCTGCAGTTCCATCTGCCCTTGTCTTTTGTGTTGTATATTCATAAGTGGCAACATTTTTCATACGTGAAATATTCAACAAAGATAGCTTGATTAATGATCACTTATGCTGGTGGGTGAAGACACCGCACCAGTAGGAGGAAAGGGCGTTTGAAACCGGCAGGTGGCGACATCCTCCAATAGGAGAGATCAGTCATTCACTATCGGCGTCGTATCCTCACGCACCGGAAAGAAATTCACTATCGGCGTGGTATCTTCACCCGCCGGAAAGAATCTCACTATCGGTGTGGTGTCATCACCCACCGAAAAAACCTTGTATTTTCAAAGGTGGTAAAATTTTTTATGAGTGAAATATTATGCAAATGTAATTTGCCTGAGGATCACTTATGCTGGTGGGTGGCGAAACCGGCACCAGTAGGGGAAAAGGGCGTCTGAAACCGGCGGGTGGCGACATCCTCCAGTAGGAGAGATCAGTCCGTCACTATCGGTGTGGTGTCATCACCCACCGAAAAAAATATTAAGAACTAAAACTGGACTTTATTCGTCAAGCCGCGAACTGCAGTACAATAGAATTACCACTGCTGATTGCTCCGATGTCCAGCCCTACTATTGGCAATACCAATGTAAGCAGTAGTGCATTATTGTCCAACGGGTTTCAATTTGCTTTCTTTGATTTTGGTCTGGATATATTCTTTCAATTCGGCAAAAGTCATATTCTGAGTTTCGGAGCTTATTTTGTCCCGAATGTCACGCATCATTTTTACTGCGTCAAAAGTTTTTTCTTTTTTAATCGTTTTCATAATTTATAAGGTCTTTTGGACTCCTAATTTCTATCATTTGATAACCTAATTTAAGGTTTACCGAATTATAGCCTTTTATTCTGTCCAGATTAACAATATGTTTAAAATTCCAACTCGCTAAAACGTCCACCTTATTTATTGTTGCTAATGCAACGTGTCTGCAATCTTCTAAACTTGTTTTTCCAACTACATTTTCCGAAATGTATGTGCCCGCAAGTTTAATTGCTTCTTCAGTCAATTCTATACGAAAGAATTTGTCAGCCGAATAGTTGTGAAGTAGCTCCCTAACTTTTTGTGGTGCGTTTATCAATTCTCAAGGTCAAGTAAGTCTGAAACTACAAAAGTAATTTCTCCGTTTTCAAGCCGATCAAAGAGGGCTGTTGTAGCTTCTTTAAACTCTTCGTCAAAGTAGCCTCCAACTACCGAAGTGTCTATGTAAATCCGTTGTTTCATTTAGTGTGTGAATTTACAAAGAATTGTCGAGTTAGCATTCGTTCGCTGACTTTGGTAGGGTCGCTGTCGCATTACTGCTTCCATTCGTCAGGACAGGAGGAATGTGTTTATGCGCTACGCATCCCATTTTACGCCTGTATATATGGCTGCTATGGAAATATTTTCATGAATCGTTCTGATGTAAAGGGCTTGTTCCGTTGCGTTGTATTCTTCCAATTCCCAGCAATCAGACTCGTTCCGCCGGAATATTTCAATATGCACGTTTTCGGCATCCATCAGGATGTATTCTTTCAATGTGGGAATCTCACGGTATAGCTTAAACTTTTCACCATGGTCGTAGTTTTTGGTAGATGGAGAGAGTATCTCAATGATTACCGCCGGGTTTACCACATTCCAGTTGTCGTTGTTCAGCGTTTCCGGTTCTCCGCAGATAATGGAAATATCGGGGTAAGTAAAAAGCGTATTAGCTTTGATATGGATGCGCATATCACTTCCGTATGGCTGGCATCGTTTGCCAATTAATTTATTCGTCAGCTCAACAAGCAGGTTTCTCGAGATCCTGATGTGCGGCATTTTTGCTCCAGACATGGCGAAGATATCACCTCTGTAATATTCATGCTTTTCAATGGCTGCTTCTTCCATTACAAGGTATTCTTCAATGGTAAATTTTTGTTTGCCGTAGGCAACGGCTGGTTCCTTAATTTCCATTTAGTAAAAATACGAATTTCAGCGGGGATTTAGAAGGAGCATTCCAAATTTTCGTATTGCATTGCTTCATGTGGGCGGTTCGATGCTGCCCACGGCGGGCCGCTGCCGCCCTGGCGCGGATATCACGCGTCAGCGAGAAAGTTTGTAGAACTGACTGCATTTAATAACTCCGGAATTTATTCCGGAGACGAAGGGCGTCTATGGAACACCGAGTGCTGTAGGCACGATACATGCTTTTTATTCTGCCCTTTTCCTCCACGGAATTATGATTTTTATTTTATACATTTGACTATTGCTTGTTTAATTTATTTCTTCTATGTATCATAAACTAACTGATGATGCTTTGATGCAGTTGCTTCGCGACGGCGATGCAAAAGCGTTTGCGGAAATATACGAGAGGCATTGGGAGCGGTTGTCGTTACAGGTTTTGAAAATCCTCCACTCACGGGAAGACGCCCGCGATATTGTTCAGGAAGTGTTTGTTTCCATCTGGAAACGCAGGAAGGAAATTGAACTGAAAAGTACGCTGACAGGTTATCTTCTGAAAAGCGTTCGCAATATCGCCATCCGTTATCTGGAAAAAAATATCAGCCGTAATCATTATTTACAAACCCTGTCTGACAGTTTCCAGACGGAAGCCGGCGATCCCGCTTTATATTGCGAATACAGGGAACTGCAACATGCAGTAGAGGGGGCTGTTGCGAGTCTGCCTCCCAAAATGCGGGAGGTATATCTTTTGAGCCGGAATGAAAAGATGTCGTATAAAGAAATTGCGGACCGGCTTGGTATAGCGGAGAATACCGTCAGGAAACAAGTAAGCAATGCTCTCAAATCGCTTCGTGCTTCTGTAAGCGAGCTCACCGTATTGCTGTTGGTAAACCTGGTATCAGGATTCTTTTGAACCGGTCGCTGATATTGGTAGTTGATAGTTTTCTCAAACAAAAGACCCAAAATGAAAAACTATAAACTATAAACCAAAAACTGTCCAACCATACATCCCGATAATAATATTTTCTTCTCTATCTACTACTATTGTCTTGTTCGTGTAACTTATAAAAAGAGCGAGCATATGTAGCGCTTATTTGTATAATTATGACGAAAGAGCAGGCTATCATTTTACTCCAACGTTACAGGGAGGGTTTGTGTACCGAAGAAGAAAGAAAAGCGGTAGAGCGCTGGTATGCTTTATTGGAAGCAAAGGGAGACTGGAACTGGACGGATGAAGAAAAGGCTTTATTCCGGGAGGAACTATTTGAGCGGGTAACCCTGGAAATAGCCGGGGGGGAGAAAGATCACGTTATAGAAATGCCTGCGAGAATTTCATGGTGGAAAGTAGCCGCCGCTGTGCTGGTACTGGGTTCTGCTGCTGCGTGGATCGTACTTTCCGGGAGCCATGCAAAAAAACAACCGGTGGAACTGGTAGCTACGGTTCGGGATAGCAATGATGCCCCACCCGGGAAAACCGGTGCCATTCTTACCTTGTCAGACGGTCAAAAGATTCTGTTGGATACCGCGTCAGACGGAACAATAATATTGCAGGGAGGACGGTCTGTTTTCAACAGGGACGGGACATTGACTTATACGGGGAAGGAGGATGTTGCAGGTTTAGTTGCCTATAATTCTATTGTTACGCCACGAGGCCGGCAGTATAAGCTCATCTTATCGGATGGAACGAAAGTATGGCTGAATGCCGCGTCATCCTTGTATTATCCGGTTCATTTTAGGGATGGAGTTCGTAAAGTCGAGGTGACCGGTGAGGCTTATTTTGAGGTGGCTGCGCTTAAAAATCAAAAAGGGGGAAAACTTCCTTTTACCGTAAAGATAAATCGTGGATCGGGCGGTTCTGCTGAAGTGCAGGTGCTGGGCACTCATTTTAATATCAATGCCTACGATGATGAGCCGGATACGAAAGTAACCCTGCTGGAAGGTATGGTGAGAGTGAGTACTGCTTCTGCTGAACCGGTGGTGATACTGCCGGGTCAGCAGGCGAAAGTAAATGATAAAATTGAAGTAAATAAAGATGTAGATCTGGAGCTGGTGATGGCCTGGAAAAACGGGGTCTTCCATTTTAAAAATGCGGACGTAAAAGCCGTGATGCGACAGGCGGAGCGTTGGTACGACATCAGGGTGGAATATCCACAAGGCATTCCCCCGGATACCCTGAATGGGGGCATCTCCCGCGATGTGAAATTGTCGGAATTCCTGGATATTATCCGGTATAGTGATATCAGGGCAACCATCCGGAATGGTGTGGTAGAGGTCAAACCCGCTGCTGCGGGCAACAGGCAATAAGTTTTTTCCGGCTCATAGGAAAGCCGGTAGTGGTGGAACACTGCCGGCCGGAATATGGGTCAAAATATATACAATCGGCAAAGACTGATATTTAATCACCCAAAAAACAAAGTTATGCAATTTACTGCGTATCCGTATTGTCGTTATTTTACTGGTGGCAGTACGAAAAACCAAACCCAACGCCTGCCGTTTCTTCCTCTCCGGCAGTATCAGCAGGTGCAAAAAATGCTGTTGATTATGAGGCTCACTGTTATTCTTGTATTGGCCGCCTGCTTTAAAGTAAGCGCCGGAGGTTATGCCCAGCAAATTACCCTCAGGGCGAAAAACATGCCCTGTGAATCTGTTTTCCGGGAGATCACCCGGCAAAGCGGCTACCAGTTTTTCTTCAACAAAAGACTGATCCGGAATGCCCGCAAGGTGTCGGTGGAACTGTATGCCGTACCGGTGAAGCAGGCTATTGAGATTTGTTTTGCGGATCAGCCCTTTGATTTTGCTATTATTAACAAAACTGTGGTGATCCGCAAAAAGGAGCAGCAGTCCGCAGTAAGTTCCGAAGCTGCTCCTGCTGAAATTCCTCCGGTAGTCATCCGGGGTAAGATCACAGATGAGCAGGGAAATGTCTTGCCGGGCGCCACGGTGCGGGTGAAAGGAAGCAATAATACTACTGTTGCCAATGAAGAAGGTGTATTTATTATTGAAGCAAATGCGGGCGATCGCCTTGAATTTTCTTATGTAGGGTTTGAAACTAGCGAAATATTGATTACTAAAGAAGCCGATCTCAGGATTACCCTGAAAGCGGTTAATGCCGGCTTGAGTGAGGTGGTGGTGGTAGGGTATGGCACGCAAAAGAAAGTGAATCTCACCGGGGCTGTCGAGTCGGTCGGCAGCGAGGTGTTTGAGAACCGGTCTATGTCCAATACCACACAGGCCCTGCAGGGCGTTGTACCCAACCTGAATCTGTTCCTGGAAGACGGGAAGCCTACCCGGTCGGCATCCTTCAATGTTCGGGGTAAAACATCCATAGGGCAGGGTGGAAATGCTTTGGTTCTCATTGACGGGGTTGAAGGTGATCCTTCTTTTTTGAATCCGAACGATATTGAAAGTGTGAGTGTATTGAAGGATGCTGCCTCTGCAGCCGTGTATGGTGCGAGAGGCTCCTTTGGTGTGGTATTAATCACAACGAAAAAACCAACCAAAGGAAAGACCACTGTGAACTATACGGGGAATTATTCTTCTCAGTCGTTAGCAAAAAAACCGGAGTTTGTTACAGATGCGGTAACCTGGCTGGAACATTTCAGGATGGCTTATTATAATACCCAGGGAACCGTTCCTACCTCTATCAATAACAATACGCAGTTTTACAGCGATGACTGGCTGGAGCGCATGAGAGCCTGGAAGGCATCGGGTGAAGGTCCGAAAACAGAAGTGCTGCCCAATGGCGATTACGAGTATTATGATAATACCGACTGGATGAGCCTGCTTTTTAAAGACCGCACTTTTACACATGATCATAACCTGAGCGTTTCGGGTGGTAACGAAAAATCCGATTTCTTTGTATCAGGACGCTTATATGATTTTGGCGGGATATACAATTTCGATCCCGATACTTACCGTTCTTATAACCTCAGGGCAAAAGGATCTTTGAAGGCTTACAAATGGCTGAAGCTGTCGAACAATATGGAATTTGCCAACAATAATTATCACATGCCCTATTCTGCATTGGGCCGCAGCGCCAATATTCAACGCTATATTGAAGTGTCTGCCTTCCCGTCTTTGCCGATGTACAATCCGGATGGCACCTATACCCGCGGCGGGGCTTCTACGTTAGCAGCTTTTGCAGAAGGAAATAATTATCAAAACAACAAGCAGAACTTATTTAGAAATACAATAGGGTTTAATACAAATTTTTTTGATAATACTTTGCGTATCAATGGAGACTACACCTTCCGCTATAATGATCGTGATTAT
This sequence comes from Chitinophagaceae bacterium, assembly GCA_023957125.1. GTDB lineage: Bacteria > Bacteroidota > Bacteroidia > Chitinophagales > Chitinophagaceae > Agriterribacter. The sequence continues at coordinate 46,253 of JAMLHL010000016.1, read as the reverse complement.
TTCTGGAAAAGAGTGAAAGTTCCTTATTATCAAAATGCAAATGCAGACGCCCCGTCTTATGCGGGCGATTTGAACGGAATTATATACGAATGGATGGGGCACACTTTATATACAGCGTCCAATGTATATGCAGAATTTGAGAACACATTTGCTTATAAGCATTATATAAAAGCGATGGCAGGCTGGAACTATGAAACATCAGCTTATAAAGCCAACAGTATTCAGCGTAATCAACTCTTACTGGAAAGCGCAGAGAGCGTCCAGTTGGCAACAGGCTCTTCCATTACGCCCGGTGCAAGTGCAACAAGGTGGAAGACGGCAGGCGCTTTTTTCCGGTTGAATTATGGTTTGATGGATCGGTATTTGTTAGAAGTTAATGGACGTTATGATGGTTCAACCCGTTTCCCAATGGAACAGCAATGGGGGTTCTTTCCATCTGTTTCAGGAGGATGGAGATTGTCTGAAGAGCCTTTCTGGAAGGTAAGTAAAAATGTTTTCTCGGATATTAAGCTCCGTGTGTCCTATGGTTCTCTGGGTAACGGTAATATTGCACCCTATCAATTTCTCGAATTACTAAGTATTGGTAATTCGGGTCGCGTGCTCGATGGGGCGTTAAATAAAAGCACCAAAGCTCCGGCACCCATTCCGACCGGACTTACCTGGGAGAAGGCAACCACTACGGATTTTGGTCTGGACTTGAGCATGTTGCAGGGTAAGTTGAGTTTCAATGGCGATTATTATCTGAGGAAAACAACAGATATGTATGTAGCAGGACCAACGTTGCCTGATATTTTTGGTGCCGGATCTCCAAAGGGTAATTACGCTGATATGACTACAAAAGGATTTGAAATCGCCCTCACATGGCATGATAAGTTCATGATATCGGACCAACCTTTTAAATACCAGATGCGGGTAGCTCTTTTTGATTATGTATCAACCATTGACAAATACTATAATCCCGATAAAAGATTCACGGACTATTATGACGGAATGGTTATCGGAGAGCTTTGGGGATTCAGAACAGACGGATTATTCCAGGAGGATCCAGCGCCCGGCGACTATATCAATACCATCTTTAAAACGTCTGCTGATGCCGTATGGCGCGCCGGCGATCTGAAGATCAGGAATCTGGACAAAAGTTCTGATAATATGATTACCAAAGGTGCCCAAACAATTGACAACCCCGGCGATATGACGATCATCGGCAACACAGAACCCCGTTATCAATATAGCTTCACTTTGAGTGCCGATTGGAACGGTATCTTCTTTTCTGCCTTTTTCCAGGGCGTAGGAAAACAAAACTGGTATCCTGCAACGGAAAGTGCATTTTGGGGGCAGTATAACCGGGGATATAATCAAATGCCTGCATGGCATTTGGGTAATTACTGGACAGAAGATAACAGAGACGCCTATTTGCCGCGCTATGCGCAATATAATGGCGCACTTGGATATACCAATTATGTTCCCAACGACAGGTATCTTCAAAAAGTATCCTATCTGCGGTTAAAGAATTTGCAGGTAGGCTATACACTCCCTGCAACCTGGATATCAAGGGCGGGATTGAACAATGCCCGGGTATATTTCAGCGGTGAAAATATCGCCAGCTGGTCTCCCCTTTACAGGTGGACGAGAAATTTCATGGACGTGTCATCAGCAATCGGGAATACAGATTCTGATCTCAGCAGTAGCTATAATCAGGGTGCGGGGAACAGCTATCCTATTTTAAAAACTTTTTCGCTGGGTGTTTCGCTGACTTTTTAAGATTTAAAAATTGAAATAAGATGTGATCAAAATCAATAAAAAATAAACACATGAAACGAAATATATGGTATATAATATTAGTGGTTATAATGGGTGCCGGTTGTAAAATGGATGAACCGGTCATAACCTCTACTGATAAGGGCGCTATTTTTAGTTCTGAGGAAGGTCTGAAGGCCTATTCAATGTCGTTTTACGACATCTTACCCGATGCTACGGATCAATCCATTGTTGAACAGTCGCTGGTTGATTATGGAGCTACCAATACCCTAAGCGGATTTACATTAATCAATTCGTATAGTGAAAATAATTCATCCGGGTGGTCCTGGTCTGCATTACGCAACTTCAATTATTTTATTGTTAATAATACCAATCCTGTTATTCCTGAAAATGTGAGAAATAATTATACAGGACTCGCCCGTTTTTTTCGTGCCTGGTTCTACTATGGAATGGTGCGGCGTTTCGGGGATGTGCCCTGGGTGGATCATCCGTTGGATCCCGGTGAAGAAGATATCCTTTACGGGACCCGCGACTCACGTGAACTGGTAATGGAGAAGGTTTATGAAGACCTGATGTTTGCCGCTCAGAATATTACCAGAACTTCTGATGCTCAACAAAGCACCTTGGTGACAAAGTGGGTGGCTTACGCATTTGCTTCACGGGTTGCTTTATTTGAAGGGACGTTCCGGAAATATCATCACCTGAATCTCAGCACATCGGCTGAAACCTGGCTGAAACGTGCAGAAGATGCCGCTTCCGTTGTAATGCAGCAATCCGGCAAATCATTGAACAGTAGCTACAGGCAATTGTTTACGAGTGACGTACCTCCTGTTTCAGAAACGTTACTGGCTATTGCTTCAAACGCCTCTCTTGGCATAAAGCACAATGCCAACTGGCGGTGGACCTCTGAAACCTACGGAACAGGTTTGAACCTGATCCGCTCTTTTGTTTGTACCTACCTTCAAAAAGATGGGACACCATATACTGACCGCACAGGTTGGGAGTTTGAAGATTTCTATGAAGAGTTTCAAAATAGAGATGGGAGACTGAATGCCACGCTTCGGTATCCGGGTTACGTGCGTGAAGGAAACATCGCTTTACCTGTATTCAGCGGATACGCCAGGTTGGGTTATCAACCGATCAAATTGTCTGTTGACGCAACTATCGGTGATAGTCGCACCGAAAGCACCCAGGCCGTGCAATTGATAAGGTTGGGGGAGGTACTGTTGAATTATGCCGAAGCAAAGGCAGAGCAAGGCACACTCACCGATCAGGACTGGACGAATACAATCGGAGCTTTGAGAAATCGTGCGGGTATTACCGGGGGGCTTGATTCAAAACCCACGGTATTAGACAATTATTTAAGAGAAACCTATTTCCCCGATATAAGTGATCCGGTGATTTTGGAAATTCGTCGCGAACGGGCGGTCGAATTATTGTTTGAGGGATTTCGCTTTGATGATTTGAGGCGTTGGAAGAGTGGTGATTTGTTTAAAAAGAGTTGGACAGGAATGTATATTTCGGGTATTAATAAACCACTTGACGTTGATCATAATGGAACACATGATGTTATTTATTATACTGATGACGCGGGGTTAACTTCCGCAACGGCGCTTTCTAATAATCCGAATCCATACAAAGTGAAGGTAAGCACAGATCCCGCAGCAGAGATTATACAGATCCACCCGGCCGGGAATGGGAGTGGTTATTACCTCGCCTGGTTCACTAATAATGATTCCAAAAAAGTGTGGGGGCCTAAACAATATCTTTATCCTATTCCAATAGGCGCTATCAATCTTAATCCCAATCTTGCACAAAATCCGGGTTGGGAGAATGGCGCTACAAATGATGGAAACTAAAAAAGACGTGATCTTGACAAGTTGAACATAAAAACCTTCTTATCTCAATATTAAAATATTGAAGTAGGAAGGTTTTAATTTAAAATCGTATTATAACTGATCAGCTATGAAAGCTATCAAATGGATTGGATTTCTGATGTTGTTACTTAGCACCTGTCCTGTACTGTCATTACCATGCGCTTTGGATACCACACAAAATCCTGTTCACCTGAAAGTGCTTTCCTATAATTTGCGTTTTGGAGAACTCGCTTCCCTGGAAGAATTAGCTGCCTTTATAAAAGAGCAAGATCCCGATGTTGTAGCACTACAGGAAGTGGACTGTCGTACCTATAGAGAACGGGCGCCTATGCAGCATGGAAAGGATTTTGCTACTGAATTGGGTTTTTACACAGGGTTGATCCCCGCGTATGGGAAAACTATCCCTTACGCCGGGGGATATTACGGAATTGCTTTATTGTCAAAATATCCGTTGGCGAAAGTGGAACGGGTATATCTGCCCAAAACCAAAAACGGGAAAGAGCAAAGAGCAGTTCTGGTTGCAGATATTGAATTCAGAGAGGGAGAATACTTTTCTTTTGCAAGCACCCATTTGGATTATACAAATTCCGAAGAACGTCAGGTACAGGTTAAAAAGCTGAATGAAGTGCTCCTGGCAAGACCATACCCGGTTATAGTGGCCGGCGATTTTAATGCCCAGCCCAATTCAATAGAAATTGCCGAAGGAATGAGTGTATGGAAAAGGGTATCTAAATGGGAACCAACCGTACCCGCCAAATCGCCCAAAAGTACTATTGACTATATTTTCTGCTATCCTGCAAATAAGTGGGCCCAAGTTGACGCTACTGTTTATCAGGTACAACTCTCGGATCATCTGCCGGTAAGTGCTTTGGTAGAACTTAAATAGTTATCAAATGGAATGCATATGAAGCCGGTAAGGTTGACTATAGGTCTCGTAATGTTTTGTTTCACATGTATCCATGTTTACGCCCAAAAGTTACGCGTATTGTCGTATAACATCCACCATGGCGCTAACGCACTGGAAGAAAACAGAGTTGACTCAATGGGGTATTTCATTAAAAAGATGAAGCTCGATTTGGCAGGCTTGCAGGAAGTGGACAGCATATGCGAACGCTCAGGAAAAGTTGACCAGATGAAAAGACTGGCAGCAATTACCGGTATGTATTATGCTTTTGTAAGACATTTTCACTACCAGGGTGGTGCCTATGGTGTAGGAATACTTTCCAAATACCCGATAGAAAAAGTGGAGTCTAAGGTATTAAAACTCCTGAAAAAAGGACCCAATGGCGAGTCTGTTTCCATGCTTTTTGCAACCGTACAGATAAAGAAAAAAAAGAAAATACTTTTTGCCACCGCCCACTATTCTGCCTATGATAAAGCAACAAGAGCTTCACAGGTGAATGAAACCCTTAATTATCTATCAGAAAATAAGTTGCCTGTAATATTTACTGGCGACCTTAACGCTACCCCTGATACGGATGAGATACAATTGTTGCAACGGCATTTGCGTACCACTGATACTTTAGGAATATTCACCTTTCCAGACCGGGTACCTGTTAAAAAGATTGATTATATATTGATCAGCCCTCCATCAATCAAAAAGGTAAATAAAGTGAGGACGCCCCGGGTTCATTATTCGGATCATTTGCCTTATATAGCTGATGTTGTTCTGAAACTGAAATAGAGCGACATGGCCGGGTTATGTGTCCGGGAAAAATTGTCACCATCGGCGTGGTGTTTTCACCCGCAGAAGAGAGTTTTACTATCGAGGAGTCGTCTCCACCCATCCAAAAGAATTTCACTATCGGTGTGGTGTCATCACCCGCCGAAAAGAATCTCACTATCGGTGTGGTGTCTCCACCCACCGAAAAAACCTTGTATTTTCATGAGTGTTAAAATTTTTTATGAGTGAAATATTATGCAAATGTAATTTGCCTGAGGATCACTTGTGCTGGTGGGTGGCGACACCGCACCAGTAGGGGAAAAGGGGCGTTTGAAACCGGCGGGTGGCGACATCCTCCAGTAGGAGAGATCAGTCCTTCATTATCGGCGTGGTATCTCCACCCACCGGAAAGAAATTTACTATCGGTGAGTTGTCTTCACGCATCGAAGAGAATTGCACTATCGGTGTGGTGTCATCACCCACCGGAAAATAAACAAATGATGAGGTCATTCTTGTACGCACCCGGCATCTTGCGCCGCATTGCCCTCTGTCCATTCTTTTTCAAACCATGTTATGACGCCGGGAATAAAGCGGCTAAAAATTTATTATTCAGCGCTTTCACCTCTGCATCGCTTATTGCGTCTAATCCGTTGTAAATATACTCAGCGTCGGACAAATATTATTTTACCGGATTTAAAATAAACAACCTATTTTGGTTACATGAAACGGGGGTGATCAATTATCATTTCACAAGGGAATATTTAAATGCGGAGTCCCATCCGACCGTTAAAAACATAAAAAATGAAAGAATGAAAAAGAATTTATTGCTTTTATCGCTATGGTTACTTTTATTGAACTGTTTAGGTATAAGTTCAGGAAAAACACAGCAGATGTATGTTGGGGCTGCCACTGCCGATATTAGTCCTGTGCTTCCCGTGGCTTTAATGGGTCAGTTTTATCTGCGTGTTGCCGAGAAAGCGGATACCCCGCTGTTTGCAGAGGTATTGGCCATTGAATCGAAGAATGGAAACACGCCTTCAGATACGGCTGTTTTTGTATCCTGCGACCTGGTGTATATTTCCGCACGGCTACGCGACGAATTGAGAGAGGAAGTGGCAAAACGTATCCCGAATTTCAGTACCCGTAAGATAATCCTGAGCGCCATTCATACTCATACTGCTCCCGTATTGGAAGACGATCCAGATGAGTCCTCATTTCTTTACCCTATCCCCGAAGGTGTGACCAGTGCGAAGGACTACCGGAAGCTATTTACCCACCGGGTAGCAGATGCCATTGTAAAGGCCTGGAATAACAGGGATAGAGGAAGCGTTACATGGGGCTTGTATCGTGCGGCAATAGGCTATAACCGGAGGGCCGTATATAAGGATGGTACTGCTGTAATGTATGGCAATACGGAGAGGCGGGATTTTCAAAGCCTGGAAGGATATGAAGATCACGACATCCATTCCATGTTTTTCTGGGATTCCAAAAGCAGGCTGATTGCCATGAGCATAGATGTGGCCTGCCCGGCTCAGGAATTTGAACACCTGCATACCGTTAATGCCGATTATTGGCATCCGGTGCGGGTAGCGCTAAAACAAAAATTTGGCGTACAACTGAATGTGCTCACCTGGATCGGGGCCGCCGGTGATCAGTCTCCACACATCATGTATAGAAAAGCTGCAGATGTCAGGATGCAGCAGCTCTCGAAAAGATCGCGGATGGACGATATCGCGCAACGGGTTGTAGAAGCAGTGGAGAGAACCTACCAGGTTGTAAAAGATGACAGGCACACCGATGTTCCCTTTATGCATCGGGCTGAAAAGCTGCAATTGCCCATGCGTATCATCACCAAAGAAGAAGCAGACTCATCAAGACAGGTGCGGGATGATTGCGCGGCACAAATTGCGGCAGATCCCCAGAAAGCGCCCCAGCTTTATGCTAAAATGACCTGGTTTGGCGACGTACTGAAACGGTATGAAAAACAACAGAACAGGAATGAGTTCTCATATGAAACGGAGATCCATATTCTGAGGATTGGCGACGCGGCCGTTTGCACCAACCAGTTTGAACTCTTTACGGATTATGGCATCCAGATCCAGGCAAGGAGCAGGGCTACACAAACCTTTGTCATTCAATTGGCCGGTCCGGGTACCTATTTGCCTACCGCCAAAGCCATCCGTGGCGGCGGTTATAGTGCAGTTTGCCAAAGCAATGTGGTAGGAGCAGAAGGAGGAGCAGTTTTGGTGGAAAAGACGGTTGAAATAATGAACAGCCTATGGCCCGATAAAGCGAAACAATGAAACAACTGCGCTATTTTTTTTGCACTGATTGTCTTACTTATTTTGGAGGCATAGTTTCCTGAAAACATTCTATAAGTGCGAAGTCTCCCAACCAGGCACGGCGAGGGGATACAGGCGTTTACAAAACCTGCACAGGTATCATTCCTACCGGGGAGCCTGTAATGTTTTCTGAAAAAGTATTTAAATTTACGATTCCGATAGAAGAGAGGTTGTTTGTATATTCGATGCAAATCTAAATTTTACAAGTTGAGTATCCCGGGCTCTTATACTGAAAAGGAATTGCAATTAAAGATAGCCGAAGGAGATGAAGCGGCTTTCCGGGAAATTTTTCAACGGTACGTGGAATTGGTCCGGAAAAATTTGTATTCAGTCACAAAATCGGACGTTGCTACAGACGATCTGGTGCAGGAAACCTTTTTGCGTATATGGCTTCATCGTGACAAACTTCCGGAGATTGAGCGTTTCCGGTCCTGGGCGCTCCATATCGCTTATAACCTGGGTTTTACTTATCTGCGGAATATAAAAATGCATCAAAAGCTGGTCGGGCAGTTGCAGGTGGCAGCACCGGATCCGGTTCAATTTGAACCCGAGCAGGCAACGCAGTTTACGATGCTTTCAGGATTGATCAAACAAACCGTTGAAAAATTGCCCGGGCAGCAGAGAAAAATATACCGCCTCAGTCGTGAATCGGGACTGCGGCCCGGGGAAATAGCTGTTAAATTAGGGCTTTCTGAGAGCACCGTTAAAAATACCCTCACCCCTGCACTGAAGAATATCCGCGAGGCAATTTCAAACGCAGGCTATGGTTTACTGGTAGATGCGGCCATCTTGTTAATCATTTTTTTTTATTGAAATAGGTACTACTTTGTTACTCGTGAGTCTGTTACCATACAGGGCGGGATTTGTTTGGGTTGTTCCTGTAATAAACCGTACTTTTTTAAACGTTAGCATGTGGATACAAACCGGTTAGCATACCTGTTGCGGAGAGCAATAGCAAGAGAAGGTTCTATGGACGAGCTGGATGAATTAAGAGGGCTGTTGCGGCAGTATGATGATGGTGCAACAGCAGGCGAAATAGAATCGTTGCTGGCGGCATACCAAACAGCAACCCTGGCAAAATACACTCCCGACCGGAAAGAGAGTATGATAACCGGGATACTGGAGTCGGATACTACCGGAGAGCAGACGTACACAAAGGCACGCATATTAAGCGTGTGGAAACGTTGGGCGGCTGCGGCGGCGGTGTTTTTTCTGGTGATAGCGGGCGGCTACCTGATATGGGGAGAAAAGGGAGAAACCGCTACGGCGCCCGATTCGTTTCGGTTAGCTGAAAATGATATTAGCCCCGGAACCAGCGGGGCCATATTAACCTTAGATAACGGGCAAAAAATAGTGCTTGATCATCTCGGGCAGGACACCATCGCCATCCAGGGCAATACGAGCGTGATCAGTCGTAACGGCGAGATTGTGTATGACGGGAAAAACGGTTCGGGAAATGATTTGAAATACAATACCCTGTCAACCCCCCGGGGACGGCAATTTCAATTGGTGTTGGCCGATGGTACCAAAGTCTGGCTGAATGCCATGTCTTCTATCCGTTACCCCGCATTTTTTACGAGCGACGAAAGAAGAGTGGAGATATCCGGAGAAGTATATTTTGAAGTGGCTCATCTTACACGGAAAATGAATAATGGGGAGAAAAGAGTGCCTTTCATTGTGCAGGTCAATGCGTTGTCGGGTGATGGAGGTGAAATTGAGGTATTGGGAACCCATTTTAATATTAATGCCTATAACGATGAAAGCGTTGTTAAAACCACGCTCATAGAGGGGCGGATAAAAGTAAAAAAAGGTAAGGACGAAGCTGTTTTACAACCCGGCTGCCAATCGCAGGTTGTTAAGGATGGCAGGATTAAAGTAACAAAAGATGTGAATACAGATATGGAGATCGCCTGGAAAAACGGATTCTTCACGTTTGACAGTTCGGGCGTTACAACAGTTATGAATCAAATAGCGAGGTGGTACGACATAGATGTGGAATACCAGGATGGTGAAATTCCTGACGAGCGTTTCGGAGGTGATATACAACGGAATGCCAGGCTGTCGAGCGTATTAAAAGTGCTTGAAAAAAGCGGTGTGAAATTCAGGGTGGAAGGTCGCAAGGTGATTGTAATGAAGTAATCGTAACAAACCTATATGGGCAATCCAAAAAAAACCGGGAAGTGTTGGAAGCGCTCCCCGGCATCAATCCCGGAAACGGGAAAGAGTTTGGATTAACCCGACGTAAGGCTAATTACTTTCCCGGAAAACGGGAACAGGTATTTTATAATCCAAACTAAAGCAAAGTTATGCATTTCAGAGATTATCAGCCGATCCCTTTATGGGGAGGCGCCGTTAACCAAACGCTGCGTGTTATCAACCTGATCCTTAAAAAAACAAAAGTGTTTTCGGGTCAGTTATTTCAGGCAGGCGTTCACTTGATAACGAACAAACAAGTATTGCTGCGGATGAAACTTATTGCCGTTATTTTGCTCATCGCATGCCTGCAGGCGAGCGCTGCAGGCAACGCCCAGGGTATCACTTATTCGGGGAAAAACGTTTCTCTTAAAAAGGTGTTTTCAGAGATCCGGAAGCAATCCGGGTATGCCGTGTTTTACAATTACAAGGTACTTGAAAATGCGGGCAAAGTTACCATTGATGTACGCCAGGCTACCGTAGAGGAAACGCTTGACGTGGCGTTATCCGGGAAAGGGCTCGATTATACTATTGAAGAAAAGACAATAGTGATCAGCGAAAAAGCGGGGCTCGGCAAAATTGGGAGAAAGGAGCGACATGCGGCGGAAATATCCGAAACCGCTCCTTTGGAGATACCTCCTGTAACCATCAGGGGTAAGATCACTGATGAACAGGGAAACGTGTTGCCGGGCGCCACTGTAAATGTGAAAGGAACCAATAATACTACGGTGGCCAACGCGGATGGCGTATTTATCATTGAAGCTAATACGGGCGATTACCTGGAGTTTTCTTTTGTGGGATTTGAAACCCGCGAAGTAGCGGTGACGAAAGCAACCGATCTTCAGATCACCTTAAAAGCGGTTAATGCCGGCTTGAGTGAAGTAGTGGTAGTGGGTTACGGAACACAAAAAAAAGTGAGTTTAACGAGCGCGGTTAGTACCGTTAAAGGTGAAGATCTGCAAAGAAGGCCGGTGTCCAACGTACAACAGGCGTTACAGGGACAGATGCCTGGTCTTACCGTTTTGGATCAGGGAGGAAGCCCCGGAAGATCAAATACGGTTGTCAGGGTAAGAGGTATTACTACAATTGGTTCTAATGACCCCCTGGTTATTGTGGACGGTATTGAGCAGCAACTCGCTGATATCAACCCTGCTGATATAGAAACCATTTCTTTGTTAAAGGATGCCTCTTCCACTGCTATCTATGGTTCGAGAGCGGCAAACGGGGTTTTACTAATTACCACCAAACGCGCCAAAACAGGAAAAACTACGGTAGTTTACAATGGCGTTTATGCGTTGCAGCAGGCCAATAATAAGCCGGAGCACATGGACCTTGAAGATTATATGAGAGAGCAAAATGCGGCATTTGTCAACGTGGGAAGCGCCCCGAAATTTACCGAAGAACAGATACAGGAATATCTCAATGCAACCGACAGGTACAAATATCCCCTACCTAATACCTGGTTTGAAACCATGCTGCGGACCGCTCCCCAGATAGACAATTCTGTATCAATCAGTGGTGGAAGTGAAAATTTTAAAGGGAGGGTGAGTCTTCGCTATCAGGATCAACAGGGAATTATTGCTAACTCCGATTCGAAAATATACGAAGTCAGGGCTAATACCGATTTTAAGGTTTCCTCAAAAATAAACATCAGTACCGATATTAATTATCGCAACAATAAAGACTTGTCGTTTGCTAACCAGTTTAATGTTTTTAATATCATGCTGCATGCGTCTCAGTGGACCGTGCCGAGGTATCCGGATGGTACGTATGGTGTGAGTCCGCAGGGACGCAGTCCGCTGGTTGAAAATGAGCTTGGCGGTTATTCGGGAATCACCGGAGACTATTTTCTCGGAAATGTAAAAGGTGATTGGGAGATTGTAAAAGGATTGAAATTTACCACACAGTTTGCGGCAAGCTTAACCATGCTGGCCGGGAAAAATTTTCTGAACAGTTATGAAATAAGAGACTATTATAATCCTGACATTGTAAGGGTAAGTGTACCTCTGAATAATCTTACGGAAACTCGAAACATGGGTCGCGAATATACCCTGAATAATCTCCTGAATTATTCCACTACCATAAAGGACAAACACGACCTGGAAGTTTTACTGGGTTATTCACAAATAAAGAACGATGGTAATAACCTGAGCGCTTTCCGTCAGAATTTTTACAATAATGACGTTCAATCAATTGGCCAGGGGATCAATGACGCCACCAAAACGAATGATGGAAGAGATTCTACCTGGGGCTTGCGTTCTTACTTCGGGCGCCTCAATTATGCATTCAACGGCAAATATCTCTTTGAGGCTAATGCACGATACGATGGATCGTCCCGGTTTACAGGAGATAACCGGTATAGTCTTTTCCCATCCTTCTCTGCAGGTTGGCGCCTCTCCCAGGAAAATTTCTGGGATAATCTGAGTACTTATGTCAACGAATTTAAAATTAGAGGTTCATGGGGTAAGACGGGTAACCAGGCGGTTAATCTTTACAGCTATTATCCTACTTTGGATTTACTTACCTACTCATTTAGCGGCGTTCCCGTTCAGGGTTATACGCAATTAAAAATGTCCAATAAAGATCTTACCTGGGAAACGACTACACAAACGGATGTTGGACTTGACGCACAGGTACTGGACAGTAAGTTTTCGTTGAGTATTGATTATTACAACAAGAGAACGGATGGGATTTTACTGGTATTACCTGTTCCCGGTACCTTGGGATTACAGGCTTCGGCTCAAAACGCCGGCGTTGTTACCAATAAAGGATGGGAATTTCTGATAGGGGCTCATGAGAAATTTGGCCGGGTAGGATTTGATGCTAATTTGAATTTCAATATTAATACGAATAACGTTGTCAGCCTGGAAGGAACGGGTCCATATATATCGGGATCAGATACAGACCCGAAATTCATTACGGGAGAAGGGTATGCTATTAATTCTTTCTGGGGATATAAGACGGATGGACTGTTTCAAACCCAGGATGAGGTTGATCATTATCCCACCATTGCCCAGGGTATTAAGCCGGGAGATGTAAAGTTTATTGATCTGAATGGCGATGAAAAAATCAATGCCGAAGATATGACCTACTTAGGTCCTTCTTTTCCCAAATACACTTTTGGATCTTCATTTAATCTGAGCTACAAGGGATTTACACTTAACCTCTTGCTCCAGGGAGCAGCCAAAGTATATACGCGTTTATCCGGAGCATTGGCCGAAATGGGTAACCAGGAAGGTTTTACCGATAAAATATATGCCAATAATTATTGGACGCCCGAAAACCCCAATGCGCGTTTTCCAAGACCTACTAAATACAGTTTGCTTAATATTCAATCCTCAGACAGGATGCTGATAGACGGATCTTATTTGCGTTTAAAAAATATCCAGTTAATATATCAGATACCTTCCGCTATTCTTCATAGCGCCTTTATCGAGCGTTTGAGCGTGTATGTTTCAGGAACCAATCTCCTCACTGCTTCTAAATTGAATGAGTGGAATCTTGACCCTGAAACGATGCCGGGTCGTGCCAATTATTACCCTCAAACATCGCTCTATACATTTGGTATTAATGTTCAATTCTGATGGATTACAGATGTATCAATAATAAAAAATTAAAACAATGCATTATTCAATAAAAATATTTTATGCTATTATCGTAATAGCATCGTTTTCAGGCTGTTCCCAAGATATGTTGGAGACGGTTCCTAACGACCGCATCTCAACCGAAATCTACTGGAAAACGGATAAGGATGCCATTCTGGCGTCAAACGCCGTTTATACTTATCTTGAGGGAGTGAGTATTTTTTCATGGGATGGCATGTCAGATATTGGACATACCAATATACCTTTTGCCGTAAATGCGGTGGTGGAAAGAGGTCAAACAGATGTACAGAATGGAATTGTTTTGAGTGAATGGCAAAATGATTATGCCGGGATACATTCGGCAAATGCTTTCCTGGCAAATGTGGATAAAGTGAAAGCAACTGATGAAAACAGGATCGGGATTTTGAAAGGGGAAGTAAAAACCATAAGGGCTTATTTGTATATCAGATTGGCTTCTTTATTTGGGGATGTGCCTCTGGTAACCACCGAGATCACCCTGGACGAAAGCAGGAATCTGACCAGGGAATCCGTTGCCAAAGTCTGGGATTTTATTGCTGCAGAGCTCACCGATGCAGCCGGTGTTTTGCCAAACGCTCAAACGGACAAAGGAAGGATAACCAAAGGCGCTGCGCTTGCGCTCAAGGCTCGCGCTATGTTGTACGCCGGGCGTTACCCGGAAGCTGCTGAGGCTGCTAAGCAGGTGATGGATTTACACGTATATGGATTGTATCCGTCTTATCAAAACTTATTTAGCTATGCTGCTGAGAATAACCAGGAAGTGATATTGGACAAAGAATTTGTAAAAGACACTTACCGGAATAATGCATTCAGCTATATGGCTCCCTATAGCCAGCAGGCGAGCGGTAGCACTTTTGTTCCGCTGAAGAAATTGGTGGACGCTTACCAGATGAATAATGGAAAAGACATCGCGGATCCAACGAGTGGCTTTGATCCTTACGATCCGTATAAAAATCGGGATCCCCGTTTAAGCTATTCTGTTTATACCCTGGGAGACGAGTTGCCGGATAATAAAACCTATGATTCCAGACCCGGAAGCGGTACAGCGGACGCCGTGGGATTTACCTACCTGGCTACTACAACCGGTTTTAATGTGAAAAAGTATATTAATAAAGAGGACCTCGTACAGCCTGCTAATTGTGGTATAAATATAATTCTGATACGGTATGCCGAAGTATTACTGACTTATGCTGAAGCTAAAATAGAGGCTGACCAGATTGACCAAAGTGTGGTGGACGCTATCAATGAGGTAAGGCAACGGGCCGATGTTAACATGCCTCCTTTGCCAGGTGTGGGTTCGCAGGAAGAGATGAGAAGCATCGTAAGGCACGAACGAATGGTAGAATTAGCCTTTGAAGGATTGAGATATATAGATATTCGTCGGTGGAAAATTGCGGAAGACGTGATCCCCGGAAAACTGTATGGTATGACTTATACAGACGAGGATGGAGATCTGCAAACGATCGAAATACAATCTTTCGAAAAAACCTTTGACAAAACACGTGATTATTTGTGGCCTATTCCACAAAAAGAGCGGGACGTGAATCCCAAATTATCCCAAAACCCCAACTGGTAGATGTATGAAACAGTCTCTTTTTATCCTCGTTTTGTTTTGTTGCACAGCTCACCTC
This sequence comes from Chitinophagaceae bacterium, assembly GCA_023957125.1. Taxonomy (GTDB): domain Bacteria; phylum Bacteroidota; class Bacteroidia; order Chitinophagales; family Chitinophagaceae; genus Agriterribacter. The sequence goes on along the minus strand of JAMLHL010000016.1, from coordinate 31,166 downwards.
TATGCGCAAAAGAACCAATCTCCGAAACCTAATGTCATAGTCATCTTTATGGATGACATGGGGTATGGTGATCCCGGCTTTAACATGGGTATTGGTTATGCTACCCCAAATATAGACCGACTGGCGGCGGAGGGTATGCGGTTTACCAATTTCTATTCCGCACAGGGAACCTGCACCGCCTCAAGGGCGGGAATTCTTACCGGCTGCTACCCAAACAGGATCGGTATGTATGGCGCTTTTGCCCCGTGGGAAACAACTGCCCTGAATCCGAAGGAAGAAACGATAGCAGGCATATTGAAAGAGGCAGGGTATAATACCTGTATGGTAGGGAAATGGCATTTGGGCAGTAAGCCGCCTTTTCTCCCAACTTATTTTGGATTTGATAAATATTTGGGCTTGCCTTATTCTAACGATATGTGGCCGGTACATTACGACGGGAAGATGATAAACGATACCGGTAATCACAGGTATCGCTACCCGGTTTTACCACTGCTGGAAGGCGACCAGGTGCAAAAGTACATTCGTACCCTGGAAGACCAGGGGCAACTAACGCAAACCTATACCCGGTATGCAACCCGGTTTATAAAGGACAACAAGAAGCATCCTTTTTTTCTATATTTTGCTCATTCTATGGTGCATGTTCCTATAGCGGCGTCACCCGCTTTTTTGGGCAGGAGTGAGAACGGTTTGTTTGGTGATGTGATGATGGAAGTGGACTGGTCGGTGGGAGAGATTTTGAAAACTTTGAAGGAAGAAGGTATTGATAAAAACACGCTGGTAATTTTTACTGCAGATAATGGTCCCTGGCTGAATTATGGCAACCATGCGGGAAATACTGCCGGATTGAGGGAAGGTAAGGGTACTTCTTTCGAGGGTGGACAGCGGGAACCGTGTGCTGTACGCTGGCCGGAACATATACCGGCCGGAGTGATTTGTAATAAAATTGCTTCTACCATTGATTTGCTCCCCACTTTTGCCAGGATAGCAGATGCGCCGCTGCCCAAACAGAAAATTGACGGGATAGATATTCTTCCTCTTTTGCTGGGAGACCCCAATGCTAATCCGCGAACGGAATTTGCTTATTATTATAACCGAAACGATCTCGAAGCAATCCGGAAAGGTCAGTGGAAACTGGTATTTCCTCATAAGGCAAGGAGTTATATGGGGCATCTGCCGGGTCGTGACGGGTTCCCTGGCCCAACATCGCAAGTGGATGTGCCTCTTGGTTTATTTGATCTGAGTACAGATCCGGGAGAATCAAGGGACTTGAAAGAACAACATCCTGATATAGTTGAACAACTCAACGCGCTAGCTGATAAATATCGCCGGGATTTGGGTGATAATTTGACGAAAATAGAAGGGACCGGCCGGAGACCTGCAGGCGTTTGTACGGCTTGTAAAGATAATTTTAGAAGATAATACCGATGTAGCCGTCGTTATTACATTAATTCTTTTATGAGATGAAGAGCGTGAAAATCTTACTGATAGCAGCTGCCCTTTGTTGGGGACAACTTTCGTTTTCACAAAAAAATTCCCATAAACCCAACATCGTTTACATTCTTGCTGACGATCTCGGTTATGGGGAATTGGGTTGTTATGGTCAGCAAAAAATAGAAACGCCCAATATAGACGCGCTATCAAAAAACGGGATGCTGTTTACCCAGCATTATGCTTTTCCGGTATGCGCCCCATCAAGGTATTTACTGATGACCGGTAAAAATCCGGGACAGGCCTATATCCGGGGTAATGACGAATGGACGCAAAGAGGAGACGTGTGGGACTTTAAGAAGATGGAAGAAAACCCGTTTTTAGAAGGTCAGTTACCGATTCCGGATTCTACAATCACCATTGCTAAGGTGTTAAAAAATGCGGGTTATGCTACCGGCATGGTAGGCAAGTGGGGCCTTGGCGCCCCGATGTCGGTAGGAGAGCCTAACAATCAGGGGTTCGATTATTTTTACGGTTTCATCTGTCAGCGGCAGGATCATACTTATTATCCCGGTCATTTGTGGGAGAATAATTACCGGGTTCCGCTCAGTAATAAAATAGTTCCCCCCAATGTAAAATTTCCAGCTGATCTCGATTCCCTTGACGTTAAAAATTATGCCGGATATCAGCAGCGGGATTATGCTCCTGATTTTTTAATAAACGCCGCATTGCAGTTTATAGCCAAAAATAAGAACCAGCCTTTCTTCCTGTATTATCCATCGCCATTGCCGCATGTATCGTTGCAGGCGCCTCAGAAATGGGTGGATTATTACCATAAAAAGTTTGGAGAAGAGAAGCCTTTTTTAGGCGACTCTTATTTCCCATGCCGGTACCCGCATGCCACGTATGCCGCGATGATCTCTGCGCTCGATGAACAGGTGGGAGCCATCGTAAAAAAATTAAAGGAAGAAGGTGTTTATGACAATACCCTCATTATGTTTTGCAGCGACAACGGTCCTACTTATAATGGCGGTGTGGACCCTGTTTTTTTTAACAGCGCAGGGCCTTTCAAGGGAGAATACGGATGGGGAAAAGGTTTTGTACGCGAGGGGGGAATTCGGGTACCCCTGATTGTTCATTGGCCGGGGAAAGTAAAGCCAGGTTCACGATCGGATCTTATTTCAGCTACGATAGACGTGATGCCTACGCTGTGCGATGTGTTGAATATCCCCGTGCCTGAAAATGTGGATGGATTGAGCATGTTGCCAACCATAGAAGGGAAAGACAATCTTCAACAAAAACACGACTATCTGTATTTTGAATTTCCCCAGTATGGCGGTCAGCAGGCTGTAAGAATGGGAAAATGGAAGGCGGTGCGATTGAATATACAGAAAGGAACGCTGCAAACCGCCTTGTATGATTTAAGTGTGGATATCCGGGAGCAGCACGATGTAGCGGCGCAGCATCCTGATATAGTGAAACAGATGGAAACAATCATGAAGCAAGAGCATCATACGCCTGATGTGGCTGCTTTCAGAATGGAGGCTTTGGAATGATGGGATAAAAAAATAACGGTTGGATTTCTTTATGGATATTACTTCGGCTGGTGTATGAACACCATACCGGTGTGGCGTAAAGCAGCACTTTTTTTCCGATAGTTTATAGGGTGGTATGCACCTTTGAACGTATTTCGCTATCGGTAGGTGTCTTTTCTAACCGTTGTGGTGTCTTCATCAACCGAAAAATCAATGATCACTTTTGCTGGTGGGTGGAGACACCACACCAGTAGGGGAATCCTTGTAGTGCGACAGGAGATGAAATTCATCTGTTTTTTCTGAATCAAACTTTGCGCCACCCTACTGGTATTCTTCAGGCAGTTTGCATAGGGCCAGCTTTCCTTTCGCTATCGGTGGGCGTCTTTTCACTATCGGTGTGGTGTCCTCACCCACCGAAAAATCAATGATCGCTTTTGCTGGTTGGTGGACACCACGCCGGTAGGGATCTTTCCCGTTACCGGCCGGTATGCCGCAGATAAAGCAAAAATTCAGGATACATTCCCGGTGTTTTTGATAACTATCGTTAAATTGGTAAAATTTTAAAAAAATGAACTAATAAAACAACCAGTCAGTCTATGTCAGAAAATAATTTTAGCAGAAGAGATTTTGTTCGTAGATCAGCCGCGGGCATAGGAGGGCTTGCTGTTGCGGGGTATGCTGCACGGGCTGCTGCTGTGGAAAAAAAGGGGGGTAACGCCGGCCCGGATAAAAGCGAAGCCCCTCCACCGGGCACCCTTATAGTACCCGGAGAAGACGATGTGATCATTGAGAATGACCAGATGAAGTTGGTGATCGGGGCTGATGCAATTGTAAAGAGCCTGCTGTATAAGCCCACCGGTGAGGAATGCCTGGTTGCCGGCAAAAATATTCCCATAAGCACGATGATCCAGGCCCGGCCTTATCAAAATGAAGTAAAGTTGGCGTATGCCAACCAGGAAATGACTTTTAAAGCGAACGCCATCCGGAAAGAAGGGAACAAACTTACTATTGGTTATGAGTTAATTCCCGACAGCATAAAGGTTGCTGTAAATATAAAACCGCAGTACATTGAGTTTAAGATTGAAGACCTCATTGCAGATCAGGAAGGCTACGGCGGGGTACTCATTATTTCCCCTCCTGCAACGCGGATATGGTTTTTACAATTACCTCTTCGGCAACGTAGTCATTACGGAGATTTACTGCAGGTGGTTTGGGACGATAAAGTGGCCACCAACCTGTTGTCCACCGATCCCTATGCCAGGATAATCGCTGAAAAAGAAAACGATCACTATCTTCTTAAAGCGGGCGCCGAAAGAGACGCGAAATTGAAGGGAACCAGCGCAGCGCTGATCACCTGCGCCACGGATCAACTGTTGGATAATATAGCCAAAATAGAAGAAGATTTCAATTTGGCTCCGGGCGTAAAGAGCAGGAGAAGTAAAGAATATAAATATTCATATTACTGGACGGCAGATATCAACCCACGAAATTTGCAGCGACATCTGAAATATGCGAAGATGGGTGGTTTCCGCGCGATGAGTATCTATTACCCGGCTTTTTTAAAGAGCAGGGGCTACCGTCTTATCGGTGATTATGAATGGAATAAGACACTCTATCCAAACGGGAAAGAGGATTTGCGTACGTTATTAAATAAAATTAAAGATGAAGGCATCATTCCGGGATTTCATTTTCTTCATTCCTTTGTCGGGTTGGACAGTAAATATGTCACCCCCGTTCCCGATCGCCGGTTAAACCTGGTAAAAATATTTACACTCGCTGCGCCCCTGGATAAAGAAGATACGACTATTATGGTGGATCAGGATCCCGGCGCTATCGAAATGGCAAACGGTCGCCGCGTTTTAAAGGCCGGTACCGAATTGATCACTTATGAGGGTTTTACAAATACCCGGCCTTACCAGATCACCGGTTGTGTTCGAGGCGCTTTCCATACGAAGGCAGCCGGGCACCCCACCGGTCTGATGCTGGGAGTGCTGGATGTGAGTGAATTCGGAGCACAAAGTGTGTATATCAACCAGGACAACGATCTCCAGGACGAGGTGGCTGAAAAACTTGCGGATATTTACGATGCGGGATTTCAATTCTGTTATTACGACGGATCGGAAGGCGTGAACGCCCCTTTCTGGTTTAATGTGTCCAGAGCGCAATGGCGTGTTCACAAAAGATTAACCCCCCAACCGTTGTTTGCGGAAGGAGCGGCAAAAACGCATTTCAGCTGGCACATGCTCAGCCGGGGAAATGCTTTTGATGTTTTCCGCCCGGAAGTATTGAAAGAAGAAATCAGAAGACATCCTGCGGCGGAAGCCCCGAGAATGAAGGAGAATTTCACGCATATTAATTTCGGATGGCTGGGATATTGGGTTCCGGATGAAAAAACGGTAGGTACCCAGCCCGACATGCTGGAGTATGTTGCCAGCAGGGCAGCCGCCTGGGATTGCCCTATCAGTATGCAAACCAATTTGAAACATTTTGACGAGCATCCCAGAACAGCGGATAATTTTGAAGTGATGAGGAGGTGGGAGGAGGTAAGGGTCAATGACCGGCTCACCGAAGAGCAAAAACGATCGCTTCAGCAACTGGAGCAGGAACATATCTTACTCATCAATGAAAAAAATGAATTTGAATTGCAGCCCTACGATCAGATTATGAATGTAGCAAATAACAGCCGGGATGTTCGCGCTTTTATTTTTGAACGGCATGAAAATTTGTATGTGGTTTACTGGCATATTTCGGGAGCTAAAAAACTGGAACTTGAATTAGATGCAAAAAAAGTGGCGGTAACGGATAACCTGCAAAAAAAATCATCGTTGTCGTTTTCCTCCAAAAATAATCGTATTACCATTCCCGTGAGTAACCGAAGGTATATTAAAACCAAAGGTATAAGCAGGGATCAGGTAGTCGCTGCTTTTCAGAATGCCCGGATAATATGAAGGTTGGTAGGCGGGGTGCAGGATGCAGGTCTCAGGTTTCAGGTTTCAGGTTGCAGGTTTCATGAACAACTAAACACCGCTATGCGAAGAGTCTTCGCTTCGCATCCTTTTCTTGTCGCCTCACGGCGACTTTATAGCTGTTTGTAGTTGCGCAAGTTGCTGGGGGTGACTCCCGGCCCTGCGCCTTGTAACCTGCGACGTGCACCTCCTCCCTAACTAAAAATAGCCATCAGCTTTGGCTCATTGCTCACGGCTCACTACCCGCTCCGCCGACATTAAGTTTGGGGAATTCATTTCTCAGAGCGTCATAGAGGGACCGGAAAATTTCAAAATTCTTCCTGTAGATATGATGTTTATTCTTGTCGGGTAAAAACACCCTGCCCTCCCCGGCATTGCGTCCGCTATCCTGCATACGGTTGACGGCGCCGATGGCGTACCATCCTGTGAGTGCTGCCCCGATAGTTGAAGCATCCGCCTGGTCGTTGACCGTTACTTCTATATCAAAAATATCGGCGATCATCTGCACCCAGAGATCGCTTTGCACAAAACCTCCGCTGGCAGAGATGGTTTTGATATTTTTTTCAAACTGAAGGAGCTCAGAAAAAACATCATACAATCCGAAGCAGATACCTTCCATTACCGCTCGTGCAAAATGACCCCGGTGGTGCATAGCGCTGACCCCGAAGAAAACGCCCCTGGCATTCGCGTCCCAGATCGGCGCCCTTTCTCCATATAAATAAGGTAAAAAAATCAGGCCGTCTGCACCTGCTTCTACTGCATGCGCCTGGTTGATCAGGGAAGTTAAATCCTTGCCCGGCGAAGAAGGGTCGTCCCGGAAGTTTCTCCCAAACCAGCTTAAAATATTTCCACCATTGTTAACGGCGCCCCCCTTGATGAACTGATTTTTTAACAATGGATAGCAAAATAATGCTGCGCTATCATGAAGGATAGGGGAGGATGTAGTAGTGCGCACCGCCCCACTGGTACCGATGGTCAGCGCGGCTTTGTCCGGTCCGAGGACGCCGCTGCCCAAATTGGCCAGGCAGCCGTCGCTGGAGCCGATGATGAAGGGGATTTCTCCGATACCGAAATAGTTCCTGTAAGGATCGGTGAGCCTTGTTTCAATATGGGTTACCGGTACTATTTGAGAAAGCTGTTCTTTCTGTATGCCTGCTATGGATAGCGCGGGTTCACTCCATTGTAAAGAATGGATATCCTGCATGCCCGTTGCTCCCGCAATAGAATGATCCACGATATATTTTCCAAACCACTGGAAGAAAAGATATTCCTTTAAGGAAATGAATTTATACGTTTGGGCAAACAGGTCGGGTGAATTTTCTTTAAGCCACATTATTTTGCAAAGCGGCAGAGACGGGTGTATGGGTACTCCCGTTTGTTGGTACAAGGTTTCAGCTATGCCTGATGTTTTTAAGTGATGCGCTTCTTCCCGGCTTCTGATATCACTCCATAAAATGGCATTGGTTAAGGGGTGGTTCTCCTTGTCCACCGCCAGCAAACTATGCATTGCAGCGCTAAAGCAGACCCCCTCGATAGTTGCTCCTTTCAATTGGGTAATTACGGATTTTAAAAGGGTGTTCACCGTTCGTAAAACCAATTGAGGCGATTGTTCAACTTTCCCCGGAGTAGATAATATAATATCACAGGAGGATTTTTCAGATATCCTTATCTGGTTATCATTTTTAAAAGCAATTACCTTTATATTTGAGGTGCCAATATCTACCCCGATCAGAATGGACATGTTTACAAAATATGGAATAAAGATAAGAGGTCTGGTTTTTTATATCCTGATACAACATTGAATAATATAAACTTTAAAACCATTTAATACCTGTTTACGTATGGGAGATTTTCAAATTAAAACTAATCCTAAAAGCTATGATGTGGTCATCGTGGGCTCTGGCGCTGGCGGAGGGATGGCTGCCTACATTTTAGCAAACGCCGGGATAAAAGTTTGTTTATTGGAGGCCGGCGCTCTTTTTGACCCCAAAAAGAATGTTACCCAGTTCAAATGGCCTTATGAATCGCCCCGGCGCGGCTCCAGTACGAAATACCGTCCGTTTGGAGATTTTGATGCGTGCTATGGCGGATGGGAAATAGAAGGCGAGCCTTACACCCATGTGGCAGGAACCGAATGGGACTGGTTCAGGGCGAGAATGATGGGAGGACGTACCAATCACTGGGGACGGATTTCCCTTCGTTTTGGTCCGAAAGATTTTAAAAGAAAAAGTATTGACGGACTGGGTGAAAACTGGCCGATCGGGTACGAAGATATCAAGCCCTTTTACGATCGGGTAGATCAGCTTATCGGTGTTTTTGGAACCAACGAAGGGCTTGAAAACGATCCGGACGGTTTTTTCCTGCCGCCGCCCAAGCCACGCCTGCACGAGCTTTTTATAAAAGATGCCGCCACCCGGTCCGGCGTGCCTGTCATTCCCGGAAGGCTTTCTATGTTGACCCAGCCCATTCATGGCAGAGGCGTATGTGTATATTGCGGTCAGTGTTCCAGATCCTGCCAGTTTTATGCAGACTTTTCTTCGGGTTCGGTATTGGTAAATCCCGCTGTTGAAACCGGTAACGTGGATATTATAGCCAATGCGATGGCCCGGGAGGTGATCACTAATAATGAAGGTTTGGCTACCGGCGTATCTTATGTGAGTAAAGAAGATATGAATGAATACCAGGTGAATGCCAAAGTAGTGATTTTGGCGGCGAGCGCCTGCGAAACATCCAGACTGATGCTGAACTCCAAATCGGCGCGCCATCCAAACGGCTTGTCTAATTCAAGCGGGGTGGTAGGCCGGTATTTGCACGACTCTACCGGCGCCGCGTTAGGAGGCTATCTCCCGAAACTTTTCGGACGGAAACGCTATAATGAAGACGGTGTTGGCGGCATGCATGTGTACTCACCCTGGTGGGGGGATAATAAAAAGCTGGACTTTCCGCGAGGTTATCATATTGAATATTGGGGAGGGATGGGAATGCCCGCTTATGGTTTTGGCTTTGGTATCGAGAATATGAATGGCAAACATGAAGTAAACGGGAAGAAAAAAGAAGCCGGTGGCTATGGCGTTTCATTAAAAGAAGATCAGCGTTTTTTCTACGGCGCCTCGGTAGGTATGGCCGGGCGGGGAGAAGCCGTTCCCCGGTACGATAATTATTGTGAAATTGACCCTAATGTGGTGGATAAATACGGTATCCCGGTATTGAGGTTCAATGTAAAGTGGAGTGATTACGAGGTGAAGCAGGCCAAACATATGAAGGAGACCTTTAAGGAGATCATGCACAACATGGGTGCTGTAATTACCTGGGGCGACAAAGATGGCCCGGAAAACAAATACGGTTTGGAGTCGCCGGGGAAGATCATCCATGAAGGCGGAACGGCCCGTATGGGTGATGATCCGAAAACTTCCGCGCTGAACAAATGGAACCAGGCGCACGATTGTAAAAACCTGTTTGTGGTGGATGGAGCCGCATTTACATCGCAGGCGGATAAAAATATCACCTGGACGATTTTGGCCCTCTCCATGCGTGCATCTGAATATATCATTGATGAATTAAAGAAGCAGAATCTCTGATTCGTTTAGGCGTAATCTTTCCCAAACACGACAAAAAAAATATTTTATATGGACAGAAGAAAATCACTTAAAATAATCGGACTGGGCTCATTGTCTTCCACTGTTTTATTTGACGCCTGTAAATTATCAGATAAAAAGAAGCCCGAAAGTGGCGCAGCAACCGTTAATGGCGGAAGTTCCAATACGGCTGCAGGACCTGACCGGCAGCCGCAGGAAATTGAGCATTACAACAAGGTTATTGCCGGTACCTTCTTTACCGAACACGAAATGGCGACCATTGCTATCCTGGCCGATATTATCATTCCCAAAGATGAGGTCAGCGGCAGCGCCACCGATGCGGGTGTACCGGATTTTATAGAATTTATAGTCAAGGATATGCCGCATTACCAGGTGCCGATGCGTGGCGGGCTGCGTTGGATAGACCGCGAATGTTACCGGAGATTTGGAAAAAATTTTAAAGACAGTGATCCGGCACAGCGTATCGGGGTGGTGGACGATATTGCCTATCCGAAAAAAGCCAGACCCGAAATGTCGCAGGGTATTTCCTTTTTTACCCTGATGCGCAACCTTACCAGTACCGGGTTTTATACATCCAAAATAGGTATTGAAGACATCGGTTATAAAGGCAACCAGCCCAACCAGTGGAATGGTGTGCCCGATGAGGTTTTAAAACAATACGGATTGGCCTATACCGAAAAAGAGATGAAGGAGTGCGTAACCTATAGCTAAACATTAAATAAATTTTAAATGACGAAATACTTAGTACCGTCCATGGCGATACTGATCGCTCTAACGGGGTGCAGTAAACGATACAATCCGGCGGATACCCCTTTTGCTATTTATCACCCTATCCCGGAAGAGAAGGTGCATCAACTGGAAGAAGGGGTTACAACACCGGCGCAAACTGTTCAGTTGTTCGGAGAACCGGCTAAAAAGAACATCAGTAACAACGGAGAACGGTATGTATATGGTTATTTGGGAGATACGCTCTCCGTATCTTTTGACAACAACCGGGTATTGAGCAGTTTTTTATACCGGCCCGCTATATTCGAACCGGTGGAAGGAAATACGGATTATAACAAAAAGAAACTGAATAAAGCGAAACTGAAAAAGATAGAAATTTATAATACCACCCGCTTCGACCTGGAGCGCTGGTTCCGGAAAGCCAGTAAGAAAGAACAAAATGCCGACAGGTTTCGGTACACTTTTGTCCGTAAAAATGGCACATTGGTGGCATATACCCTGGCCAACTATGAAGAAAGAGTGCTCGGTTATACTTTTACGCCGGCGCAGTGATTTGAGATTTAAGATTTAAGATTAATACGATTGGGAGAAAGCTTTTGGGAGCCAAATGGGAGTCCATACCGGAGAGAGCGTGGGGGGGCTGCCTCCGGTCAGGATTTCATTGTCCGGTAAGTGGGCGAAAGATGCCTCCGCCCCGGTGTCCTTACCGACAGAGACCGGGGGTGCTGTTTATAACCTTTTTATAATACCTGGTTTATGAGATACTGGTTTTTTCTACTGTTTGTTTTTTGTACAACCTCTGTTGTAAATGCCCAGCAAAACGGAAGGGTGATTGAGCAGGTTAGCGTCTCCAGCGCTGTTTTAGGCAGGCCGGTAAACTATACGGTCTATCTTCCCCCCGATTATGAATCGTCACAAAGAACTTACCCCGTAGTTTACCTGTTGCACGGCTATACGGATGATAATACGGGGTGGCTCCAGTTTGGCGAGATCAACCGGTATGCAGACATGGCAATTGCTGATGGAACCATTCCCCCGATGATCATAATCATGCCTGACGGCGATTCGAGCTGGTATATCAATTCTTATGACGGGAAAGAAAACTATGAAGATTTTTTCATGAAGGAATTTATCCCCGCTGTAGAAAGGACATACCGGATTAAAACACAAAAAAGGTACCGGGGTGTTGCAGGACTTTCCATGGGAGGGTATGGAACGTTGATGTATGCGTTGAAATATCCGGATTATTTTGCCGCTGCAGCGCCTTTAAGTGCGGCTGTATTCAGTGATGAGGAACTGGTGAAAATGCCCGACGGGCAATGGGAGCGTATGTTTGGGCAGTTGTATGGCCGGGGGTTGAAAGGCAAGGCAAGATTAACCAAAGCCTGGTATGATAATTCCGCTTTGGCAATAGTGGACAAGAAATCCGGTACGGAACTTAACAAAGTACGGTATTGGATTGATTGTGGCGATGATGATTTTTTGTCTATAGGAAATTCATTGCTCCACATTGCTTTGCGAAAAAAGCTGGTGGCGCACGAATACCGGGTACGTGATGGCATTCACAACTGGAAATACTGGCGAACCGGTATTACGGACGCGTTGGCCTTTATCGGGGAAAGTTTTCGTTAGCAACAGGAGCGCTCTTCTCCGTTGCAATAATTAACGATTCCCGAACAGTCAATACCCTATATTTGACGATGGTTTGGCTTGTATTGTTGTTGTTTAAAGCTGTTAACGTCCTTTCCGGATTTTCTGCAAACCAGGAGATTCACAGAATTCAATTAGGAGGCTTTGCCCAGGGCACCACCTGGCACGTAACCTATTTTGCTGCGGATAGTGTGGTGAAAAAGGGGGAGATAGACAGTATTCTGATCCAATTGGATAGTTCACTCTCCATATATAAACCGTTTTCAACGATCAGCAGGTTTAATGCCTCAAAAAAGGGAATAAAAATTGATCCTCATTTAGAGGCGGTTGTAGCAAAATCTTCAGAAGTATGGAAGGAGTCTGATGGCTTATTCGATATTACCATACAACCTTTGGTGCAGGCCTGGGGCTTTAGCGCCAAACCGGTAAAAAAGTTCCCCGACTCTGCCCGGGTCCGGTCCTTGCTGCAATGTGTTGGCGCCCGCAAAATAAAGCCGGAAGGGGATCGTCTTATAAAAATCAAACCCTGTGTTACCATTGATGTGGATGGGATTGCGCAGGGCTATAGTGTGGATGTAGTAGCGGATTTTATGGAAAAAAAGGGGGTCAGGGATTATGTAGTGGAGATTGGAGGAGAAATTAGAGTAAAAGGAAGAAAGCGACCTGACGGAGAAAAAATGAAAATTGGTATAGAAGCTCCGGGGAAGAGGGGATCTGAACAAACGGTGATCCAAAGGGTGATCCGTATTTCGGAGGGCGCCGTAACCACCTCCGGTAATTACAGGAAATTCCATGAGAGTGAAGGTAAAAAATTCAGCCACACCATAGACCCCCGTACCGGTTATCCTACCCAAAATGAGTTGGTCAGTGTTACCGTGGTAGCTAAAGATGCCATCACGGCTGACGCTTACGATAATGTACTGATGACGATGGGATTACAAAAGGCAATGGATTTTATTGAACAAAAGGAGGAGATGTCGGCCTATTTCATTTATAAAACCCCGGACGGAAATATTGCCGACACGGCCAGCAGCCGGTTTTACGGGTTGTTGGAGGAATAATATTTTAATAACCCTTTGAAACCCAACCTGACAGGTTGCTCTGATCAGCAAAAAGACTGTCTCAACAAATGAAGACCGGTCTTGAGCTTAACCTGTCAGGTTGGTCAAGACCTGCGCCCTGCAACTTGCCCCCTCCTCCAACTTCAAACTCCAAACTCCAAACTGAAAGCTTGAAACCCAACCTGACAGGTTGTTCTGATCAGCAAAAAGACTGTCTCAACAAATGAAGACCGGTCTTGAGCTTAACCTGTCAGGTTGGTCAAGACCTGCAACCTGCCCCCTGTCCTCCAAACTCCCCAACCCGAAACCATCAAATTAGTTTAGCTTCTCTACCTGGGCTTCAAAATATTCCCGGGTTTCAATAACATCCGGCAGGTTATGGTACCAGTTGGACTCGTGTTCAATAGAAAGCATCCCGTTGAAACTTTGTCTCTTCAGTTCTGCGAAAACCGCCGGCAAATCAATGATTCCTTTACCCACCACCGTATCTGCGGCTTTGGTGTCATCAGCTTTGATCACGTCTTTCAGATGAACTCCGTAAATATGTCCGTCTAATTTTTTCATGCACGCCACCGGATCAAGCCCGTTACGCACCCAATGACCTATGTCTGCACAGGCCCCGATGTTTTTGTGTCCTTCCATTGCTGCCAGTACAGAATCGGGCGCCCAATAGGGACTCGGACGCGGGTGATCATGGATCGCGATCTTAATACCGTAAGCGCCGCTCAGGCTGTCCACCATATCCCACTGGTCTTTCTTAGGTTCGGCGGTGATATAACTCAATCCGAAATCTTTTGCCAGGTCGAAGGCTTTGATCCATTCGGCTTCGTCTTTTGGAGAAATAACTCCCATTGCTACAATGCTGATCCCTTTGGATTGCAATAAGGATTTGAGCTTGTCACGGGTTGCAGCGTCCATATCAGGTCCAAATTCTCCTTTCATATCGCCACCCAGGGGCTGCCCAAAAAAGGCTTCTATATATTTAATGCCTGCGCTGTCCACTTTATTGATCGCATCCGTAAAAGGGAACATCCTGAACGTCCACATCTGAACGCCTAATTTAAAACCAGCAACGCTGCCGTTGTCGGCAGCAGGAGTGTCCGTGGCTTCCGATGAACTGCCGCCGCTGTTGCAGGCGCTGACGGCAAACAAACAAAGGAGAGATAATAAAAAGTTGTTGATCCGTTTCATTTTTAATTTTTAATGGTATAAAATAAAAAAAGGTTGTCGGAATGGTTTTTTGTAGGGCCGCTCCATCTGCGACAAAAGGAATATAATCCGGATAAAAATACTGGAAATTACGGAGAAAACGCCACAATTCGTGTACAGTCCAAATTTTCGCTCCCCTTGTGACATTCCGGTCGGAGGGGACGCCGACCGGTAGTGCGTACTACAGGCGGCTGCGGGTACCCGCCGGCGAAAATTTGCGCTGTCCCCACAATTATAGAATAAAAACCATGAAAATCCTGCTCAGGGGGCGCTTCTTTTGCAAACGGTAGTGCGTAGGCCCGCGCTAAAATTTATTGAATGAAGAAAGTGTACGTTAACGGTAGGATCGCTTTTTTTGTTTCAAAAGATACGAAAACCAGGTTGATCTTTTTTGTTTCCGGATTTTTATTGTTTATCTTTATCTCACACTCATCCATCTTTGACGTGCGGCGCACGGTTTCATCCGTTGAATGAATGGTTATATGAAACAATACAATACCAGCGAACAACAGCTTTTGAGCAATCTGATAGAGGATGATGCATCAGCTTTTGATTCATTGTATTGGAAATATCACCGGCCGGTTTTCTCAAACATCATTAAGTTCATAAAGGATCAGGACAAAGCAAGAGACCTTCTCCAGGAAGTGTTTATTGCCCTGTGGATAAAAAGAAAGACCCTGGATCCCTCCCTGAATATCGGAGGATGGCTATTTGTTATCAGTTACCATAAATGTATAGATCACCTGAAGCGGACCATTGCCGAACCGCTGCTGATGGATGAAGGGAGCCTTGCCGATGAATTAATTGATACCGGAAAAGAAAGAGAAGAAGAGAATCGCCTGCAATTATTGTTGCAGGCTGTTAAGCAGTTATCTCCCCAAAAAAGGAAGGTTTTTGAATTATGCAAGCTGAAAGGGAAAACCTATGAGGAGGCGGCGCTGGAGTTGAACATTTCAAAACATACGGTCAAAGAGTATCTTACTGCCGCCATGAGGCTTATTAAAGAATACATCCGGGAGCAGGCGCCCCATGCCATACAATCCGCCGGCATTGTTTTTTTGCTTTCTATCCCCCCGTCTTTTTAACCTCCCGGTAATGACCTCGGTATTGCTGCCCGGATTTATACGGAAAATAAATTACAGGAGATACCGGGAGATATACCCGCTACCGGTCGGTGTCTTTCACCGGCCGGAATGCCACAGATGGAACGAAAATCCTGGATGCACTTCCAGCCGGTGCAATCCGTCATCGGGAAGCAGATTTTATTTATCTTTATTACTTATCTTTATCCACCACTCATCAAATAAAAAACATGAAAAGATCACGTCGTTCGTTCCTTAAACAAACTTCCCTGGCAGGCGCCGGTGTGCTGGCTGCAAATGCAGGATGGACTGCGCAAAGCTATAAAAGGATTATCGGGGCTAACGACAGGGTAAGGGTGGGCGTTGTAGGTTTTTCAGACCGCCATCGTGGCTCACACATTCCCTGTTTTCTGAATCATTACAAAAAACTGAATTTTGACCTGGTAGCTGTTTCAGACATCTGGAAGAAAAGGAGGGAGGAAGGCGCTGCGATCTGGAAAGAAAAGATAGGTCACGATGTAGTTGCCTGCAGGAACAATGAAGAATTGTACAGCAAAAAACTGGTGGACGCCGTGTTTATCAGCACCGCTGATTTCCAGCACGCGTTGCATACCATCGAAGCTGTAAAAGCCGGTTGCGATGCCTACGTGGAAAAACCTTTTGCAGAAACCATGGAAGACAACCGTGCTGCCTTAAAGGCGGTGAAGGAATCAGGTAAGATCATCCAGATAGGCTCACAGAGAAGAAGCGGTGCCAATTATCATGCTGCAGATGCGTTTATCAAATCAGGCAGGTTTGGCCCGATTACAATGGTAGAGCTCACATGGAATGTAAATCAGCCGGGACGCTGGCGCAGGGAGGCATTGATAAAACAATTGAGAGAAGAAGATACGGACTGGAAGCGTTATTTATTAAACAGGCCCTATGAGGCATTTGACCCGAGAAAATATTTAGAATTCCGTTTGTTTTGGCCTTATTCATCAGGTGCGGCAGGCCAGTGGATGAGCCACCAGATTGATACCGTACACTGGTTTACCGGATTACCTCATCCGCGCAGTGTGGTGGCCAACGGCGGCATCTATGTATGGAAGGATGGGCGCAGAAACTGGGATACCACTACCGCCGTTTTTGATTATGGACCGCTTAATGACCCATCTGACGGCTTCCAGGTTATTTTTGCGTCCAGAATGCATAACGGAGATGACGATCCTTCTGAAATTTATTATTCCAACGGCGGCGAACTGAACCTGATCACTAACACCGTATCTCCGAAGGGTGGTTTGGGAAAAAAGGCCGCTTCCGCTATGGGAATGCAACCCAATTTGCTGCCGGAAATGAAACTATCCGAAGTGGAGAAAGTGGTGGCTTCAGCGGATACGGGTGGCGACAATCTTACATCTAATCATGTATTGAACTGGATGAACTGTGTTCGCAGCCGCAAACAACCCAATGCGCCGGTTGAGGCAGGGTATTATCATTCTATAGCCAATATTATGACAACTGCTGCCATTCGCAGGGGCTCAAGAGCTACTTTTGATGAAAATACCCAGGAAGTAATGGTGGAAGGAAAAGTATTCAGGTATTAACGGAGAGAATCTGTCTGTGCCTTTCTGTGTAATTTGCAGCCGCACCCGGGTAAGCCCTGATCGTCTTTACGGAACATACCCGCAGGTGGCGGAACGGCCGTTCTTACAAGGATCGGGAGAATTTCTGCTATGGAAATACCCTTTTATGTCGCTCGCTGGTGCAACGGGGTTATGAGGTTACTTGCTGTTCCGGCATGGATATACTTTCCGGTAAAGAAGGGCTTAACCGTGTAAAATGTTTTTTATCGGAAATATTTTTTTCTTTCTATCCCCCCGCTTTTTTAATCTTTTCGTATTTACCTGAAAGAACGGATATGAATTAACGCGCATTTTTTGCGTGATTTAAATGTTTTTTCATTAAAGAAAGGTATTTGCAAGTGGAAGACAACAGACTACAGGAATTGAAGCGCCGGCTGATGGAATTGCTGGAGAAAAAGGACTGGACCAGGGAGGAAACAGAATGGGTTTTGAATTGCCTGGAAAGCACCGGGGGAGAGGAGTTGCAGCATATACTCAGGGAGCAATTTGAGCAGCACATCCGGGCAGGGAGTCCCGGAAACAATGAGATCGAAAACGCGGAGATTCTCTTACGTGCTATTCATGAAAGAGCAGGTATTCCTTTGCATAGAAAACCGGGGTTGATAAAAAAATTATGGAAGCCGGCGTTGGTAGCTGCATCTTTGGCGTTGGTTTTGATTTTTTTGGGCAACCTCGTCTTTAACAGCCGGACTGCGGGATCAATTGCGGAAGCAGAACAGTCTGCCGGAGACCGTGTGCAACACGACGTGGAACCGGGTACGGACAAGGCGGTACTGATTTTGGATAACGGTTCGGAAATTTTGCTCGATGAAATACAGAACGGAACCCTTGCCCGGCAGGGGGATGCGGCGGTAATAAAGTCGGGGAAAAGCCTGAACTATCTTGCTGAAGAAAAGAAGGCGGACAGGATACTGTATAACACTATCGCTACGCCCTATGGCGGGCAATACAAAGTGGAATTATCCGATGGTACGAAGGTTTGGCTGAACGCCGGCTCTTCCCTAAGATTCCCCACCACTTTTCGGGGAGCGGAAAGAGAAGTAGCGGTAACGGGTGAAGTGTATTTTGAAGTGGCTGAAAATCCCTCAATGCCCTTTATTGTTGACGTGAGTGGTGCCCGGATAAAAGTGCTCGGCACTCATTTTAATGTAATGGCTTACTCCGACGAACCTGCGTTTGAAACCACTTTGCTGGAAGGAGCAGTACAGTTTATTAAAAACGGGGAGATGGTGAAGTTGAATCCCGGGCAGCAGGTGCAGCTTCTAAAAGGCGGAAAGATGCAGGTGAGGGATGATGTAAATATGGAAAAAATAGTGGCATGGAAGAACGGGTATTTTAAATTTGACGGATTGGATTTTGCAACAATAGCGAGACAGCTATCGAGATGGTACAATGTGGAGGTAATTTATGATAAGAAGATTGACGATTTATTTTTTGCAACCATACCGAGAGATACCAGGCTTTCCGTGGTGTTGAAGGCCCTGGAGCTTACCGGCAAAGTGCGTTTTGAGATAGAGGGAAATAAGATCCTGGTATTGCCCTAGTGCTGCATAATGCGCAGGTACATGGAAATGCTCACGGATGATACAGAAAGGCACAGATGAATTTCATCTGTGAAAATCTGAGGTATCTGTGAACCACCGAAGGATTAATATACAGGAAGATGTTTCCTGTCGGTTAGTGCTGCATTCCGGATTTTCGCAGGTCGGTGGTAACACCTGCCTGCAGAACTCACTACCGGTCAGGGTTTCGCCGACCGGAATGTTACAGATTGAGTGGAAATTTGGGATACACTCTGCCGGCGGCCAGGTATTCACCCAATAATTTAAAAATTTAAAAACATGCAGATGAAATCAAAACCAAAAAAGATTGGTTGACCGGAAATAAAACCGGAAGCGCTTGCTACACTTCCGGGCAATATTCTGGTCAATCCAATTCGAAACGATTCGAGCGTCTTTTATTGTTTAACCAAAACAAAAACAAAACTATGCGATTTTTAGTTTATCGCCAATTAAAACCATCGGTACAAAAGGGTTTGCTTAAAACGCTTTTGATTATGAACCTGACAACTGTTTTATTATTTGTCTTTTGCCTCAGCGCCAGTGCCGGGGTATTTTCCCAGCAGGTAAGTTTGTCTGAAACGAATGTTCCTCTTGAAAAAGTATTTAAGGAGATCAACCGGCAAACCGGGTACACTTTTGTTTATACCCGGAGTCTTTTAAGAAAGAGCAAAAGCATCAGTATCCGGGTTGACAATGCTTCGTTAGAACAATCGCTGGATCTATGTTTTAAGGACCAGCCGCTGACCTATACCATTTTGAATACCATGGTCATTATCAAAGAGAAAGGATTTTTGATGTCACCGGAAGCGCCGGATCCGGCGCCAACGGTAGTCAGTATAACCGGTAGAATAACGGACGACCGGGGGCAGCCGCTGGAAGGGGCGACAATTCTCGTTAAGGGCACTAATGTTGGTGCGAAAACGGACGCTAACGGTAATTTTTCCATAGAGGCGGAGCCGGATGCAATTCTGGTTATTTCATTTGTGGGATTTGAAACTGTGGAAGTTGTAGCCGGCAATCGTTCAAGTCTTAGCATTCGCCTGAGTCCCTTCGTTTCGGCTGTTGACGAAATAGTGGTGGTGGGATATGGTACAGAAAAGAAAGTGAATTTGACAGGCGCGGTGTCCAGCATTGATTTTGAGTCGAAGGAAATGACATCCCGCCCTTTGTTGAATGTGTCCACGGCCTTGTCGGGGTTGGCTTCGGGGGTATTTGTAAATCAAAATAACGGCGCTCCTTCTAACAATGCGGCAACTATAAAAATAAGGGGTACCGGTACCTTAAATTCCGGCGCCAGTCCATTGGTAATTATTGATGGGACTCCCGGGGATATGAATATGATCAATCCGAATGATATTGCTTCAATATCAATTTTGAAAGATGCATCTTCAGCGGCCATTTATGGGTCCAGGGCAGCCAATGGCGTCATTCTGATTACTACAAAATCAGGCAAAGATATTGGAGGAAAAGTTGTTTTTAATTACGACGGATACCTGGGAAGAACATCCCCTACAAAGATGTTTGATATCATCAGTGACGTAGGCGATTATATGACACTGGTCAACCGTATTCAAAATAATTCAGGACTTACCCCATCATTTTCGCAGGAACGGATTGACGAATGGCGAACGAAATCTAAGACGGATCCTATAAATTATCCCAATACTGCCTGGTACGATGTGGTAGTGAGACCTGATTATCTGACCAACAACACCTTTTCAGCACGTGGAGGCGGCGAAAAAATTAATTTTTATACCTCTGTAGGAATCTTTAATAATAGCGGGCTGATGCCCAAAAGCGGCCTTACCCGGTATAATTTTAGAAATAGTCTGGATTATACGGTTAATGACTGGCTCAGGTTCGGTCACATCCTGACCGGTAATTTTTCTAAGCATGGACCTGATATAACATCTTCCTTGTTTATCGTCTATCCCAATCCAAGTATATTGCCCAGGCACCCGGATGGAAGATACGGGGGCGCCATGTCCAGCGGATTAGATACCCAGGCAGGAAATCTTCTTGCGGAAATAGATCAAAATAACGGCGAGACCAACCTGCAGAATTATACCGAGAAGGTGTACGGCATTCTTACTCCTCTTCCTGGTTTAACCGTAGTTGGGGATTATTTTATTGATGCGGCAATTACAAATTCTTCCTATAATTATGAACCTCTGGATTTGTGGAATTTTCAGACGGGTAATAAAGTATTAAATTCAAGTGCATTTCATAATTCTGTTAGTAATTCTTTTTCAAAAACACAAAGGCAGGTTTGGGATTTGTATGCTTCATACAGCAGGTCTTTAGAAAAGCACAACTTAAAACTCATGGGGGGATTTAACCAGGAAAAATGGGATTATACTTATTTCGGCGCTTCAAAAATTGATCTGATTAGTATGGATGTCCCGGTTTTGGATGCGGCGTCAAATTTACCGCAGGCAAGCGGGAGCGGACAGGCATACAGGATGCGTTCGTATTTCGGCAGATTTAATTATGATTTTGCCGGTAAATATTTATTTGAAGCAAATGTTCGCTTTGACGGATCCTCAAGATTTAGTCCTGAAAACAGATGGGGAGGATTTCCCTCTTTCTCAGCCGGATGGATACTTTCCAAAGAAAACTTCTGGAATAATGCAATAGGGGATAAGGTTAACTATTTAAAGTTGAGAGCATCCTGGGGGAAACTTGGGAATAATGGGATAAGCAACTATGCCTGGCAGAATGTATATGGAGTGAGCAATTACAGCTTTAATGATGCAATAGCGCAGGGGTTAACGCCAACCGCGCTTGTTAATACCGATTTGAAGTGGGAGACAACCCGGGTTTTCGATGTGGGCCTTGATTTCGACCTGTTTAATCAGTTAAGCGCTTCGATTGATTATTATGATAAATTTTCTTATGGAATTCTCACCCAGCTTCCTATCCCCAACATAAACGGTATCCTCGATCCTCCTTACGTAAATGCTGCGCAAGTTGACAACAAAGGTTTTGAATTTGATCTTAATTACCGGGCAAAAATTAATAAGCTTGGAATTAGCATAGGAGCTTTGGGCGCCTACAATAAGAACATGATCGTAAAATACAAAGGCCCCGATGTTCGGGAAGAAGTGGGTCCGACACCACAGGTTTGGACAGAGGGACAGCCGCTGGGTGTATTTTATATGGGATCGGTTGATCATATCATTCAGGATCAAAAGGAAATAGACGACCTGCTGGCTCAGGGATACACCTGGACCGGCGCTATACCCGGGCCGGGGGATTTGCTTCTAAAAGATAACAACGGAGATAAAGTCTTTAATAATGAGGATATGATATACAATGGCAACCCCAATCCACTGTGGACCTATGGGTTTAATGTAAACCTCAATTATAAAGGATTTGATTTTTATTTGTTGGGTCAGGGAGTTGCGAAAGTGGACAAATATGTAGCGGGATTAACCGAGAGCCTCCAAGCCATGATAGGAGGATACGGATATCCTAAGCGATTCCTCGAATCCTGGACGCCTGAGAATAAGAGTACAACGGTACCTAAAATTTATACTGCCGGCAATACGATCAATAATTCTCAGAGCAATGATTATTTTGTAAGCCCCGGAGATTATTTGAGGATAAAGGCGCTTCAGTTGGGATATTCCCTCCCGGAGCGTTTTATCAAGAAAGCTAAGCTAACGAGGTTCAGGATTTATGTAAATTTTGAGAATTATTTCACGGTCACCAAATATAGGGGAATGGATCCGGAAGCAGATGGTTATGCGTCGGGAGGGGATAATCCGACAAACACTTATCCGTTAATGAAAACTGCTTCAATCGGTTTAAACCTTAGTTTCTAATACAAAAACTATTAAAAATGACAAGAAAGATATTTTACATAGGAATTATTTTCTTCTTCCTGTCAGGTTGCAAAAAGGATTTTTTTGATGTCAGTCCGCAAAGCGCAATTTCGAGTTCCAATATCTGGAGCAATGATAAAAATGCGACAATGGGCATCACCGGGATTTACAGTGCGTTTAGCGGTGGTGGCGCAAACGGATTTTATATGAACGCAATTTTTAATTTTACTTATTGGGGACCGGATGGCTATAATTACAACAATAAGGGATGGATATCAGAAGAAGGCGTAGATGCGGATAATGGCGACTTTTGGCGCTCCTACAGATCTAACTATCACATTATTGCAAGAGCAAACGATGCGATAGCTGGACTTGACGGTAATACCGAAGTAACCCCGGCTTTAAGAGACCGGTTCCTTGGAGAAGCAAAATTTTTCAGGGGCTTTGCTTATTTTAACCTCTGGGCGCTGTTTGGAGGTGTAACTATTTTAGAGCACCCTATAAACCCTGCCGACTCTTATTTGCCCCGCAATACTTCGGAGGAAACCGTAGCATTCATTAAAAATGATTTTATGGACGCTATTGCCGCCTTACCTGTTGACTATCCGGATGCTTCAGATAAAGGCAGGGTAACTAAGGGCGCTGCACAGGCAATGTTGGGTAAAACCTTCCTGTATAATGGAGAGTTCAGTGAGGCAGCCGTTGAATTGGAGAAATTGCAACATTCTCCCTATAATTATGCACTGGCAGACAATTTTCCGGATATTTTTAATTTCTTAACAGAGCGCAACAGTGAAGTGATTTTTGGCGTTGAAGCTATTGCATATCCTGGGCTTGGAGGTATACTGGATTTCGAATATGGCGGACGCTCTCTTAATTCTTCGGGTTGGTCTGAAGCCTGTGTGTCCTGGTCAACTGTCCTTTCTTATACTAATCAGGATGGTTCTATAATTGATATTTCAGATATGCCTAAGGGAAGTGACTATGCAAATCAATATTTATATGGACTGGACCTGATACCCTGGTATCAAAACAAGTTTAAAGATGCGGATAAACGTCTGGCAGCTACTGCTATTATGCCCGGTTCACTGGTGGTTGGCAACCAGGGAATAACCTATATGATGAACTGGCCGTATAGCGAACATGCAAACGATGTTCCTTACCCCGCGTATCAATTAGACGACAATTCCAAAGCCAGTATCCCCTGGCGAAAATACATTGATGTGGGTGATGACAATCCGGTGATGCGGCAATCACCCACGAATCCTGTTTTGATTCGATATGCAGACGTTTTATTGCTTTGGGCCGAAGCAAAGAATGAAACGTCCGGCCCCGCCCAGGAAATTTACGACGCGCTGAACAGCATTAGGGACAGAGGTAATGTGCCGCATGTATCCGGATTGACACAGGATAGTTTGAGGACGCTTATCCGGATGGAAAGATTCCGCGAATTGGCCGGCGAGGGACAATTGTTTTTTGATGTCAGAAGATGGAGAACCGCTGCCGGAACAGATCCGATTTTCGGATGTAATAAGGTGATTAATGATTTTAGAGGCGAACGGTTGTGGACAAAGTATTTCGCCGAGAAGTCGTATCTCTGGGGCCTGCCCTATGAAGATATATTGTTGAATCCCAATTTGGTACAAAATCCGGGATGGGAAATGTAAAACACATTAAAAGATGAAGTTGTTTTGTAATGAAGCACTTCATCTTTTTTTATTTAAAAGCCAGGTATTGTAATTGATGTTTATTCTCCCTTCATGGGTATGTGGAGGTTTTGCACCTCTCTTTGTCATTCGGAAGCGCCTTATTTTCGAAAAAGAAAAATTAGAATACAGCTAACGGAATCGTATAGGTAGGTAAAGTAAATACGGGATGAAGTATTATTATTTTTTTGTAACGCTATTATGTTTAGCAGGATTTAATTGTTTAGCCCAGAGACCCGCGCAGGGACCTGTTTCAAACAAGAAGTACACTCCCAAAAAATTGGGATACGAGTTGTTTTGGGAGGATCAGTTTAATGGCGATAAGCTGGATACTACAAAATGGAGTGTTCGGGGCATTGGCCCCCGGGCATTGGGATTTGTATCCCCGGAAGCCGTGAAAGTAGAAAACGGGTACCTTAAACTGTTTGCTTTGAAAAAAGGCGATAGTATGCTGATCAGTGCAGTGGGCACACAGAACAGGTTTATGACCAGGTATGGCTATTTCGAATGCAGGGCGCAACTCCAGCATTCCCCCGGGGTATGGGGCGCTTTTTGGCTGCAATCGCCCCTGCTTTCAAATGGAGATGATCCTTCCCTGTTTGGGGCCGAAATTGATATCATGGAATTTTTTAAAAAACTCGGTACTGATATTGTTTCGCATAATGTATGGTGGGGACCTTATGGTCCCGACCAACATACCACGCGCGGCATGCAGAGCTACCTGAAAGGAGTAAGCAAAGGCTTTCACAAGTTCGCTTTAGAATGGACTCCCGAAAAATACATTTTTTATATTGACGGCTATAAGTTTTATGAAGTCACAAAAGGGATATCCCAAATTGATCAGTATATTATTTTAAGCATGGAGATCCCCGGTAAAATGGAGGACCTGAAATACACTGTATTCCCCGATGTGTTTATAGTGGATTATGTAAGGGTGTATAAAAAGAGTTATTAAATACTTTCTCCCTGAGAAAATAATAGTGAAATACGCATTGGGCAAAAAGATTGGATAATCTTTTTTATCTTGGGAGGATGGATTGGATGAAGCAAATTGTCCGGTTAAAATTAAAACGACCATAAGCCATTTATGAAAAGGAACAATCGGCTCACCCGGCGTAATCTTCTTAGAAACTCTATGCTTATAGGAATGGCCGGAACCTTACCTCCCTGGACGAAATGGGTTGCCGCGGAGAGCGTTCCGAAGGAATCATTTCAAGCGGGCATCATTGCCCGGGAAAATAGGAAGAAGGGCACTACAGACTGGCAGTTGGCCTATGTGCGGTCTGATCATTACAGGTCATCAATTATTGAAGGGTATTGCTCTCACACAAGCGTAAGCGCTGGAGAGGACTTAGGTATTTTCGTAAGCACTGATCAGCCCTCCACGGTGTCAATCAATATTTACCGGATGGGATACTACGGAGGTAAAGGAGGGCGCCACATGACGACTTTGGGGCCTTTTACCGTGAAGCCCCAGCCCACGCCGCCGGTGGGGGAACACAGATTGCGGGAGTGTAAATGGCAAAGAACCGCTTCGTTAAAGATTCCGGCAGACTGGGTGAGCGGCGTTTATCTGGGAAAACTTTCGTGTAAGGAACACCGTTACGAAAGCTATGTTATTTTTGTGGTAAGGGATAGCCGCAAAGCCGATATCCTGGTACAAACAAGCGATAATACCTGGCAGGCTTATAACAAATGGCCGGATAATTATTCTCTTTATGATACCGATCCGCCGGTACGGGTTTGGAATGCTACCACATGGATAAGCAGCGACAGACCGTATGGCTGGTATCCCCAGGTGGTTGACCAGCCTTTGTCTCAGGGTTCGGGAGAATTTCTGTTATGGGAATATCCATTTTGTTACTGGCTTGAAAAGAGCGGATATGACGTTACCTATTGCTCCAATGTGGATACGCATAATAACAATGCCGGATTAAATCGTACAAAATGTTTTTTTTCGGTCGGGCATGATGAATACTGGAGTCTCGAAATGTATGAAAATGTGCAATCTGCTATTAAAAGTGGGTTAAACGTGGGCTTCTTATGCGGCGATTCGGTAACCGCGGTGATCCCCTTGAATCAGTTGAATGATGAAGGACGCCCTTCCCGGATAATGCGTCGTACCGGTATGTTTGGCGGGATTATCGGGGAAGACAGAAAGATATTCCAACAGATGAGTTCGGGATGGGGCTATGATGTATTGCATGAACACTGGGAACAGCATGGCCCAAGCCAGGCATTGATGGTAGGCGGACGAACCACTTATCCGGGAAATGGTACCGGGGACTGGATTGTACAAAATGAAAAGCATTGGATTTTTGAAGGCACGGGAATGAAAAATGGGGATCGTATTCCCGGCCTGGTAGGTTGGGAATTTGCCAGCGATCCGCCACAAAATGTGCCGGGCTTGGAAATACTTGCTGCAGGCGAGGTTATGCGGGCGGATTATTCCACTTCATCTTATGCTTCAACCATCTATCCGGGTCCTAAAGGAAACTGGGTTTTCAATGCAGCGACAATTTTCTGGTCAATTGGGTTATCTCAGCCGCCGGGCTTTAATTTTCCATACACGCATTTAGGCCGTCCACATGGACCCGATGAACGGGTTCAGAAAATTACCGGTAATTTTTTAAGAAAATGTGGGATTACGGTTAGGGGATAAAAAGATTAACGCTTACATTTAGAAGGATTATCACGAATTTGCCGGGCGGCGAAAATATAAACGTAAGGTTAACATGAATATTAATAAACTGAAATGGATACCAACCGCCGTAGGGTTATTGCTGCTTTTTTCTTTTGCCGGACGAACAAATGAGATTCGAAATGAAAAAAGTATTGTTATTAAAAGTAAAACCGTCGCTATCACATTTGATGCCGGTACCGGTTCCCTTTTAGCTTTGACAGATGTAAGAGATGGAACTGAAATGCTGGATGGGAGTAATAACGGGTTGCGTTCGCCCTGGGAAATACTGCTGGAAAAAAATGGCGCTGTTCAAAACCTTGATATTGGCAAGGCGAAGACATTTCAGTTTATTAAAACAGGTGATAAAACGGCTACATTGCAGTGGAGCGATTTTTTCAATATCCCGGAACCTTCTTTTAAAGTGACTGTTATTGTAAATACAGACGGAGACGATCAGTTTTCCAGGTGGCATATTACCATTTCAGGAGTGCAGGGATATAAGATGAGTAAAGTCTCTTTCCCCAAAATAGCAAACATAAAGGATATGGGAAATGAAGAGCTGGCGGTTCCACAGTGGATGGGGGAGTTGATAAAATCGCCACGGGGAGCCGCAGGAAGTAATCCCAAAAATTATTCCTGGAGTTATCCCGGTCCCCTGTCCATGCAGTTTGTAGCTTTATACAATAAAGACAAAAGCGGTTTCTATGCTGCGGCAGATGATACTTTGAGTTATGTCAAGCATTTTGGGATATCGGTTGACGATGGACGCAATTTGAGTTACCGGATGGATAATTTTCCCCCGTATGATTCAACCATACAATCGTATACCTTACCTTATCATGCTGTTGTGGGCGTTTTCAAAGGCGACTGGCAGGATGTTGCCATGATATACCGGGACTGGGGCACAAAACAAAAATGGTGCAGAGAAAGCAGGTTCAAAAATGCAACAGATTTTTCATGGGCCAATGAAACTGCCTTATGGATTTGGAACAGGGGGCGGTCGGGGAATGTGCTGACACCCGCGGAGGATCTGAAGAACAGGTTGGGACTGCCGGTGAATGTTCTGTGGCACTGGTGGCACGGCTGTGCATACGATGACGGGTTTCCTGAATATTTTCCTCCCAGAGAAGGAGAAGAACTTTTCAAAAGGGCCGTCCTGGAAGCAGCGAAAAAAGATATAAATGCCATCGTTTATATGAACTCCTACCAATGGGGCACTTCCACAAAAAGCTTCGAAAGAGAGGGCGCTTCCCGTTGGGCGGTGAGAGATATCAATGGAGATACAAAAGCGCATGTGTTCAATATTTTTACCCGACATTCCCTGACCCCGATGTGTATGGCTACGGATTACTGGAGGCATAAATATGCTTCCCTCGCTGATAAAGCCATCAATGAATACAATCTGGGTGGAATATATATGGATCAGGCCTGTCTTAATTTAATGTGTTACAACCGGAAACACGGTCATAGCCATGGCGGTGGAAATTACTGGAGTAACAGTTTTGGACTGTTAGCAGAAAAAATCCGGTCGGGTAATATGAACGACCGAAACATTACGCTGGCAGGAGAAGGTGGGGGAGAAGGATGGCTTCCCTATTTGAATGTTTTTCTTACGTTGGCGGTAAGTAAGGAAAGGTATGCCGGTGTTGGAGGCGCTGCTACCATTCCTTTGTTTCAGGCGGTATATCATCCTTATGCAATAACCTTTGGGAGTTATTCCTCGCTGGTAACTCCTCCTTATGACGAATTATGGCCCGAAAAAGACCGCCCGGCAACCACGGAGCAGCTTTTAGATGCACAGTTTAATGAACAGTTTTTGATGGAGCAGGCCCGGTCCTTTGTGTGGGGAATGCAGCCAACGATTGCCAACTACCATGAAACGCTTTCCTCCGCCCGCAGTGAAGCAATCAATTACCTGCTGGATATTGCAAAAACCAGGTACAAGAATTTGAAATACCTGTTGCATGGAACGTTTATGCCTGCGCCGGATATTCAAATTCCTGAAAAAACCATTCCCATATCAAGGCTTTCCATCTATGCGGGGCAGAAGGAAAAAGTTACTGCCTTTCAATTGAAAGTCCCTCTCATGTATGCTTCGGCGTGGAAAGCAGAGGATGGGTCGGTGGGCATTGCACTCGCCAGTATAAGCAGCAGCGATTTGCCGGTTCGCTTTACGATGGAAACAAATAAATATGGACTCCCGTCTTCAGGAAAAATTTACCTGGTTAATGCCAGGGAAAAGAAATTGCTTCAGACCTTTCAGAATGGGATCATCAAAATGAATTACATTCTGCCTGCCAAAGAATTGGGCTTATTGGAAATAACGTCGGAGGTTCAAAATAATTAATTGAATATGGGCTTATTAGTCGAAATTTTGGTAATGAAGTGCAGAAGGCCGGGACTGATATTGATCCTGCCTGTATTTTATTTCTTCCCGCTATTAGTCCGGTCGCAAACGGGCACCCTTAGAATAGGTTTTTTCATCGCGGATGCCACGCCGCCCATAGGTACGCCGGTGGCCTATGCTAAAACCCGTTCTGTTACGGATTCCCTGACTGTGCGGGGGATCGTCCTTCTCTCTGATCAGCAGCCTGTTGTTGTATGTGCGGTGGACTGGATAGGAATAGCCAATGAAGGATTGGAGGTATGGAAGGAACAATTGGCAAAAGCGGCCGGTACAACGGTTGACCGTGTTTCGGTACATGCCTTACATCAGCATGACGCGCCGCGGTGTGATTTTACCGTAGAGAAAATTTTACAAAAATATGGTATGGGCGGCACCCGGTTTGAAAATGCCTTCTATCTCAAAGTACTGCAACAGACGGCATTGGCTGTGAAAAAAGCGGTACAAAACGCGCAGCCGGTTACCCATATCGGCTTTGGGGAAGCCCGGGTTGAAAAAGTAGCTTCCACCCGCAGGATATTGGGGGAGGATGGCAAAGTAGCCATCGTACGGTATAGCAGCGCTACAGATCCCGCTGCGATAGCGGCTCCCGAAGGAGTAATTGATCCCTGGCTGAAATGTGTCAGCTTTTGGAATAAAGAAAAACCGGTTGTAGTGCTCACTTTCTATGCTACTCACCCGCAAAGCTATTATGGCACGGGAGATGTAACCTGCGATTTTGTAGGAATTGGAAGAAATGCGTTTGAGAAGGCGATAGGCGTACCCGGCGTCCACTTTAATGGTGCAGGCGGTAATATAGCGGCGGGAAAATACAATGATGGTTCTCCTGCTTTACGCCCCATACTGGCCGACCGGATGGAAGCCGGTATGAAAAAAGCATGGGCGGCAACCCAAAAAACACGGATATCCGCAAAAGATATAGCCTGGAAAAGTATCCCCGTTAGCCTTCCGCTTGCTCATGACCTGGTGGTGGATGAGTTGAAAGCCAGTATGGAAGATGAAAAATTGACGCCCAATGAAAAATATGATGTAGCTATCCGGCTTGCCTGGGCAGAGCGGATGGCAGCCGGGAAAAAAACGGTGGTGTCTTCTCTCAGGATCGGAAAAACCTGGTTGCTGAACCTGCCGGGGGAGGCCTTCGTAGAATACCAGTTGGCAGCACAAACCATGAAACCTGGTGACCAGGTATGTACGGCCGCCTATGAAGAATATGGACCGCGGTATATCGGAACTAAAATAGCTTATACACAGGGCGGATATGAAGTTACCCAGTCTTTTGTATCTCCGGATGTGGAGGAAGTATTGATGAACGCGATCAGGGAGGTATTAAAATAAAGAAATGAAGGCTGATTTGTAAAAGAGTAAAAATCCGGGTACTACGGAAAAAATAATGATTCATAAAATATAATACAAATATGATGTGCAGCACAAAAATGACCGGTTCCAATTTCATTAAACGCATGAGCATAAGCCTGTGGAAGCCTGCCCTGGCGGGTTTATTAGTCATTGCCTCACTGGCAGGATGCAATCTTCGGCACGAAGGCGCCCGTGACCTGCACGGGATCCAGGTACCCGAAGGCTTTACGATTGAAGAGGCGGTGGATCCTTCTTTAATATCCTATCCCATGTTTGCCTCTTTCGATAACTCGGGGCGGCTTTTTTTGTGCGAATCAACGGGAGAAACCTTCTCCACCGAAGAACATTTGCAAAAACCACCTTATCATATCCGGCTGTTAGAAGATACGGATGGCGACGGAGTATTTGATAAGAGCACCATCTTTGCCGATTCGCTTACTTATCCTAAGGGCGCTGTTTTTTACCAGGGCAGTTTGTATGTGGCTTCGGCGCCGGAACTCTGGAAGCTGACGGATACAGACGGCGACGGGGTGGCGGATAAAAGAGAGGTGTTGCTTAAAGGATGGGTATTGCATGCCAATGCCGCGGCCTTTGGCGGTCCTTTTATGGGACCCGACGGCTGGCTGTATATGACCGATGCGAGAAGGAGTTTTGATATCACAACCAAAGAAGGCGTGGAACTGAAAGGCAAAAGCACCCGCATCTGGCGCTGCCGGCCGGATGGCAGCGATCTGGAGCCTTTCTGTAGCG